>CANSLJ010000034.1 GCA_947647735.1 uncultured bacterium
GTTATGACCACTTCGATACCTCTCCAAAGTATTCCACTTCAAATCAGTGCAAGAAATATATTAACAAAAATGGTTTATCCTGTCAACACATTTTTTTAAGTTTTTGCAAAGATTTTCTGTTGTCCTTATTTAATATCTGCTCAGCGACGATCAGATCCTCCGGCGTAGTCAATTTAATATTTTCGTAGGAACCCTCTACCAGTTTTACCCTGCGGTTCGTAAAATATTCCACCACCATCGCATCATCCGTGATATGGATGCCCTTCTGTTTCAGTTCCTGCAGATTTTCTTCCAGCGCCGCATAGGCGTCTGTAATGAGCCCGGTCTCAAAAACCTGCGGCGTATGCATGTTCCAGATGAGATTTCTGTCCGGCGTTTCCCGTACAAAGCCCTCCTCATCCGCTATCTTGATCGTGTCCTTGCTGCGCACGGCACTGACGCAGGCGCCGTATTTCTGTACCGCCTCATAGGTGTCCTGCAGGATCTTTTCCGTCAGGAAAGGCCTTGCCCCGTCATGTACAAATACAAAACCATCCCTGTTCGGCACTGCCATATCTTCCGATCTGATCAGGCGCATGGCGCTCGCCACGGAAGCATACCGCTCAGAGCCGCCCGCGATCACGGTATCCACTTTGCGATAATGATTTTTCAGAACGATCTCTTCTGTGACCCACGAAATATCCTTTACGCCGGTCACAAGGATACAGTCATCGATGATCTTTGATCTTTCCACCGCCTCCAGCGCGTAGCAGATCAGGGGTTTTCCCTGCAACATCATAAACTGCTTCGCCGTATCGCTTTTCATCCTGCTGCCGCTTCCCGCCGCCAGGATGACCGCAGTACATCGTTTTCTTTCCATATGATCTCCCGCTCACTCCCCGAGCCTCAGATTCGGCACCGCATTCAGATCATATCCGTGCCGCACGCCTTTCAGGTACTCATAATATCCCGCAGCCCCTATCATCGCCGCATTATCCGTACAGAGAACAGGGGAGGGATGGTAAAATTCTATCCCTTCTTTATTACATGCCTCCGCCAAAGCCTCCCGCAGCGCAGAGTTGGATGCCACGCCGCCCGCTATGGCAAACTTCGTAAATCCGTACTCCCTGACCGCCGCCATAGAGTGCTCCACCAGCACATCCACCACCGCTTTCTGGAAGGATGCCGCCACATCCGCCTGGTTGATCTCCTCTCCCTTCATCCTGCAGCCGTTTAAATAATTCAGCACCGCCGACTTTAATCCGCTGAAGCTGAAATCATAGGTCGATTCCCCGACTTTCGCCCGGGGAAAGTGGATCGCATCCGGATTTCCCTGCCTTGATACTTTATCGATCTTCGGCCCGCCCGGGTATCCCAGTCCGATCGCCCTCGCCACCTTGTCAAACGCCTCTCCCGCCGCGTCGTCCCTGGTCCTGCCGATCACCTCATATTCCCCGTAATCCTTCACCACCACCAGATGGGAATGCCCGCCGGAAGCGACCAGACAGGCAAAGGGCGGCTGAAGTTCTTTATGTTCAATATAGTTGGCGCTGATATGCCCCTCGATATGATGTACCCCGATCAGAGGAATACCGCTGGCAAAACTGAGCGCCTTTGCGAAAGAAACGCCGATCAAAAGAGGCCCTACCAGCCCCGGACCGTAGGTGACCGCTATTGCTGACATATCTGTCAGTTTTTTCTCCGCCTGATCCAGCGCCGCCTGCACAACCTGATTGATCTTCTCGATATGCTTCCGCGAGGCGATCTCCGGCACGACGCCGCCATAGACCGTATGCAGTTCTATCTGTGAATAAATGACATTGGACAGCACCTCTCTGCCGTCTTTTATCACCGCCGCCGCCGTCTCATCGCAAGAGCTCTCTATTGCCAGAATCCACACTTCTTTTTCTTCTTCCATTCTTCCCTGCATACTCATCCCGCCGCTTCCGTCTCATCATCCGCAGGAGTCCAGCCCAGAATCTTCCATCTTCCGGCGTCATCCTTACGCAATACGTAAACCTCTTTTATCGTCATCAGGCTGGTCTTCTGCCGCATGGTGTAGATGCACCTGATCTGCGCGCACTCCCGTCCGTTATGCGTATAATAATCCACCGCCGTGCTGGAGGAAAGCGCTATATGGGACAACACGGTACCTGTTGCCGCATAGCTGTCAATTTCCGCTTTCAGGTCTTCCATATACATCTCTTCTGTCTGATAAGCCACAAGTTCCGCATCATACAGCTCATATGCCTTATCCGCCAGTTCCTTCAGTTCTTCATCCGTCGGCTTCTCACTGTAATAACAGTTCATGATCTCATTATAGTATTTGATCACTTCCCGGACAGTGGGCGGATAATCGTTCTCCAGATTTTTCAGGAGCACATCCTGTATCGCCGATGTCTCCACTTCCGGTGACGACCGCTCCACCTTGTTTGTCAGATAATAATAAAGCGCCAGTACCGTGATCACCATAACTGCCAGCACCGCTGCTGATTTCGGACCTTTTCTCATTTTTTTACTCCTCTTTAAACTGAAGTTCCATGCTCTTTCCGTCTTTTCCCGCATAGGATCTGGGAAATATTTTTCTCACTTCATCCATAAAAGGCTCCGGCCTGGTCAGGGAAGGACTGTAATGGGTAAGCCACATCTGTCCCACATCCGCTTTCCTTGCCAGCTTCGCCGCCTCCTGAAATGTCATATGTTTATGTTCTCTGGCTTTCTCCTGTTTATCCGCCTCGCCGTACATTCCCTCACAGATAAACAGATCGGAGCCCGCCGCATTTTCTACAATACTCTCGGTCGGCCTGGTATCCGTGCAGTAGGTCAGTTTCAATCCCTTTCTGGCAGGGCCGAGCACCATCTCCGGTGTCAGAACGCCTTTTTCCGTTTCGATCCGCTCGCCCTTCTGCAGCCTGCTCCAGTACTTCATCTCGATGCCCAGCTCCTTCGCCTTCTCGACCTGAAACCGTCCGATCCTGTCAAGCGAAATACTATATCCATAGCATACCACATTATGGTTTACCCGAAAAGCCTGCAGCTTAAGTTCTTCCAGTTCAAAACTCTCCTGAGGCTCCGAGAGTTCCAGATAGCGGATCTCGAAAGGCAGCTCCGGCGCAATGCTCCTGAGCGCGGTAACCACTCTTGTCAGTCCCTTCGGCCCCACAAGAGTCAGCGGCTCTTTCCGCTCCGCGTTCCCCATTGTCAGAAGCATTCCCGGCAGTCCGCTGATGTGGTCCGCATGATAATGGGTAAAACAGATCATATCAATGGGATTAGGGCTCCACCCCTTTTCCTTCAGCGCGATCTGGGTTCCCTCCCCGCAGTCGATCAAAATACTGTGGCCGTTATACCTCACCATCAGGGAGGTGAGCCACCTGTAGGGCAGAGGCATCATTCCTCCTGTCCCAAGCAAACAAACATCTATCATCTATCTTCTCCTCCCTGTTCATAACGCCACAATATAAGCGCATCTTCCCTCGGCTTTTCATAAAAATTCTTTCGACGCCCCTCGGAGACAAAACCGAACTTTTCATAGAGCCGGATCGCCGCCTCATTGGAGGCGCGGACTTCCAGCGTAAACGCCGTGATCCCCCGCTCTTTTCCCAGTTTCAGCAGTTCCTCCAGCATGCGCTCCGCGATCTTCTGTCGGCGAAAGCCCTCCGCCACCGCCACATTGCTGATATCTCCCTCTCCGAGAATATCCAGCAGTCCGCAGATCCCGGCTATTTCTCCGCCTTCCAGTTCTGCCGCCAGATATAAAGCATTTTCATCTGCCAGTGTGCGCAGATAGGCATTTTCTGACCAGGGCTCGGAAAAACAGGCGCGTTCCAGAGCTGCCGCCGCCGGCACATCCTCTTGTGTCATCCTGCGAATCTTTATTTCTGCCTTTTTTACGTCTTCCGTTTCGCTCATATCTGATCCGCCTTTTCGCCGCTCTGCTTCTTCCCTGTTCTAATCTGCCATCTTTGCTGCATTTGCCGCTTCCTGCTCCTTCTTCTCCCGCTCCGCCTGAGAGAGCCGCAGATATTCCGGCGCATATTCCGCTGCGCTCTGCAGCCTTCCCTGCTCATAATACTTCGCCGCCAGCGCTGCCACCGCCGCCGCCCGCTGCCTGTTCATATGTGCGGGCGCAAAGCTGTAAGGCACCCTCACCCGGCGTTTTATCTCTTCCCGGAAAACCGGAACACCGTCGCCCAAAAATATGACGCTCCTGTCAGAATTCCTACATGCCTGTTCATTACACGCCTCCAGAATTTCTTCTATCGCGACAGCACACTGTTCTTTTATGACATTCATGTCATATTTGTCCCCATCATCTTTTTTCACAAACTCATACAGCCCTGTATAAGTCTGATTTCTTCTGGCATCCATCAGCGGACAGACGATCTTGTCTGTTCCATACAGATTATAAGCCAGCCCTTCCAGCGTCGGCACCGGAATGATCGGTCTATCCAGCGCAAACCCAAACCCTTTCGCGGTGGCGGAACCGATCCGCAGTCCTGTAAAAGAACCGGGGCCCGATGTGACCGCAATGGCGTCTATCGTTTCCATCGCCAGTTCTGTTTTCTCCCGGACAGCCTCCAACATCGGCAGAAGCGTCTGGGAGTGCGTCTTTTTCGCATGGATGGAAAACTCCGCCAGCGTCAGATCATCTTCCCAAACAGCCACGGACGCCGTCTGTCCCGAACTGTCAATCGCAAGTATTCTCATTACAATAACCTATGCCTTTCCATAGCCCGGGCGCAATGCCTCGAACACAAATCCCTGTATATCATACCAGCCTTTCAGGCTGGCCCTGCCTGCCTTACCGTGATCTTTCTGTAATCAAAGCCTTTTTCCAGGTCTTTTTCTATGATGATCTGTGTATGTTCCTCCGGTATCAGTTCACTGATCAGATCCGCCCACTCGACGATACACAGCCCTTCCCCGTAAAAATAATCCTCATACCCGATCTCTTCCATCTCTTCGATATCACCGATGCGGTACACATCCAGATGGTAAAGCGGCAGCCTTCCGCTTTCATAAACCTGTACGATCGTGAACGTAGGACTGTTCACATATTCTTTTATATCAAGCCCTTTTGCAACACCCTGGGTCAGTACCGTCTTGCCGACGCCCAGATCGCCGGTCAGCGTACAGAGCATGCCGGGCTTCGCTTCCCGCCCGATCTTTTCCCCTGCCGCAAAGGTATCTTCCGGACTATAACTTTCATATATCATCTCTGCTCTCATCTGATCTTTCCCTTATCCGCTCAAAAATATCACGCCATCCTGATCTTCACCTTCTCCGGCGCCACATATCTGGAGATCACCTGTACCAGTTCACCGCTTCTCTCCCCCAGCGCCCGCTTCGGAAACAGAAACGCGTTTACCCTGGACGTATACAGCATGATCGTCTTTCCCGTAGCGGAAGCTTTCGTGATGCTCTCCCAGGAAACAAGCTGCTTTTCCTCCTCGGTGGAAATCTCCAGTCCCTCCTCCGATAACTTATAATGTAAAGGCTTTTTAAAAACAGGGGAGGCAGCCTGGCTTGCCGCCCGGATATGCAGCGTCCAGGGAAAATACAGGATCACAAAGGCGCCGATGACCAGATACAGAGGCGCGCCCGTATTAAAAAAGCCTACAATAAAAAGGCAGCCTACGATCGTCCCGAACAGGCCCGACGGTGAGGTATAGGCATGGTGCAGCTGATAGTCATATAAATCCTTTTTTGTGATCTGTATATCAAATTCCATCTCCATTTTGGCATCTCCGCTTTCTTCATGACTAAAAAGCGCCTACATCGCAGGCGCCTTTCACTACTCCTCTTATGTTGTTATTATAATAGAAGATTCCAAAGGTGTAAAGCCCATTTTCTTCTCAAACACTCTTGCATTCTCTGCCATTTAGTGATATCCTGTCTAGGTAAACAATAATAAAGAAGTTCTTCGGGGTTGGGTGCAATTCCCTACCGGTGGTGATACGTTTTTCGGAAAAAGCAGCGAAAATACGGCAGGTCCACGACCCATGCAAATGGCTGATTTGGTGAGAATCCAAAACCGACAGTAAAGTCTGGATGAAAGAAGAAACTGTAAAAATAATATATCGGACGCTGAGATGATCATGGATAGGATCGGCGTGCGATGATGATTTTGCAGCGATGCCCCGTACCTGTGATACGGGGATTTTTTTGTGCAGATAACAGGCAGACGCTCTGTTTCCCGCACAAACTGGAAGAACTCCTTAAGAAGATCGGAGGAGAAAAAAATGAGCGAACTGTTACAAAGTATTCAGGAAAATGTAGTGTTTTTACTGGAGTTTCTGGCACTGGTCTGCGCCCTGTTTCTGGCTGCCTATGGTGCGGAGAAATGGGCAAAGAAAGCATCCGGCGATACGCAGCGGATACTGAGCACAAGAAAGATTGCCGTGATCGGAGTCCTTTCGGCAATCTCAGCGATACTGATGCTGTTTGAGTTTCCGGTACCCTTCGCGCCGCCTTTTTATGAGATTGATTTTTCGGAGCTGCCGGCGCTGATCGGAACCTTCGCCTACGGGCCTGTAGCCGGGGTCATGATAGAGCTCTGCAAGATTATTTTAAAATTATTGATGAAAGGTACCAGCACCGCCTTCGTAGGCGATCTTGCCAACTTTGTCATCGGCTGCAGCTATCTGCTGCCGGCATCCATTATCTACCTGTTTAAAAAGACCAGAAAAAATGCGGTGATCGGTTGTATCGCGGGCACTCTTGTGATGACAGTGTTCGGAACCGCCTTCAACGCGGTATATCTTCTGCCAAAGTTTGCACAGCTTTACGGCATGCCCCTAGATGCCATTATCGGTATGGGAACAGCCATCAATCCGGCGATCAACAGCGTTGCAAGCCTTGTCATTCTGGCTGTGGCGCCGTTGAATGTGTTAAAAGGTACCACCGTTTCCGTTATCACGCTGCTTGTGTATAAAAAACTCAGCCCTGTTCTCAAAGCTGCCGAACCGGCAGGCCGGGTGCGAACGAAAGAGAAAAATATGGTAAAAGGATGATTGAAGATATGACAGAAAAAGAGCTGCCACGCATCATTGCGGGACAGCTCTCTTCTTTTCATTTTTCAGCTACGTGGGGTCCCCTTATTTCAGGTTCTGTTCGTAGTTCTTTACCATTCTCTTAACCATTTCGCCGCCGATGGAACCAGCTTCACGAGAAGTTAAGTCACCGTTATATCCCTCTTTCAGGTTAATACCCATCTCAGATGCAACCTCAGTTTTGAAACGGTCCATAGCAGCCTTTGCTTCAGGTACTGCCATAGTAGAAGAATTTTTGCTATTAGCCATTTTTTCATACCTCCATATTTTTCGTACTGTTTTCAGTTTTCAGATAAGCCCTTGCGACTTATCCTGTAGTTATTATTGACAGCCTTCTTCAAAATATGTTGGTAATGAATGGTATTACTTTTTCTCCGTTTTTTCACATAAATACTCAATGACATTCTTTCTTGTGATAATGCCGATAAAGCATTTCTGCCCGTCGATCACCGGCACAAAATTCTGCTGAATGACTTTTGAAAAAAGATCTTCCATCTTTGCGCCCACGCTCACCGGCTGGTTGTCCCGATGGCGCCTGATCTCTTTGATACGGATATCCTCCGCGTTCTGCAGATTCAGATTACAGCGGTTCTTGATATCCCAGAGCAGATCTCCCTCGGTGATCGTTCCCTTGTAGGCTCCCGTTGTCCGGGATATCATCGGAATCGACGCGAATCTGTGGGTTTCCATCACATCCAGCACCTGACGCAGGGAATCATCGTCATATACGTATACACATTCCCCTTTAGGCTTTAAAAAAAACAATATATTCATACTATCTTCTTATCCTATTCCATCCTCTGATTTTTTATCCTGATTTTTATGTTATTTCTGATAAACAATTTTTTCTGCCATGGCATCAGCCGCTTCTTTTCCCTGATACCGCTCTAAAATAGAAAGCGCAAAGGGAATCGCAGCCCCCATACCGCGCCCTGTCGTAATATTCCCGGAAACCACACTGGGTGTTTTTAATACATCCGCCCCCTCCAAGTGGTCTTCAAAGGACGGAAAGCTGCAGGCTGCCCGGCCCTTTAAATGTCCCCTGTGGCCCAAAATACTCGGTGCCGCACAGATAGCGCTGACAGGGCGGTCTGCTCTCACAAATGCATCCACCTGTTCCATCAACGGTTCACAGGCTTCTAAATTCTTCGTTCCCGGCATGCCGCCCGGCAGAACGATCATTTCCACCTGATCAAAATCCACCTCCGATAACAGGCAGTCCATCTTTACCGTGATCTGGTGGGAACTGGTCACTTCCCTTTCGCCGGTGATGGATACCATTTTTACCGGGATCGAAGCTCTTCGTAAAATATCGACTACCGTAAGCGCTTCTATTTCCTCGTAACCCTCACCGAAAAATACACAAATATCGTTCATTGCTGTTACCCTCTCTTTATGCAGTTTTATTTCTGATATGATTAGTGTACCATTTTATGCGGGATTGTCCAATGGGTTTGGTGTTAAAATTTTGTGAATAATTTGGGTTTTGATAGAATACGCCGGAAGCAGGGCAATATCCTGTTCAGGCACGCTCTCGCTTGGAGAAAAGCGCAGCGGTACTAAGTTCGTGAAATACCTCACTAAGTACCGACGCTTTTCTACAGCCTTCACAGGATATTGCCCTGCTTCCGGCTCCGGTTTTAATCAAATTCACTTCATAAATTGAGTTGCGGAAATTTTTCTTTTCTTATATAGTAAATGTATGTTAACTGGGGTATCATTAACTTAGTCTTTTTTATCTGCCTGTGTTTAAATAAATTTGATACAGGCAGATGCGGGATATCATCAAAAAGAGGTGTGTTTATGGAAATCGAGCGTAAATTTTTATTGAAAGAAGTACCGGAGGATTTGGATAGTTATTCTTATCATCTCATTGAACAGGCCTATCTGTGCACGGAACCGGTGGTTCGTGTTCGCAGACAGGATGATGAGTATTATATGACTTATAAGGGGAGCGGTATGATGAGCAGGGAAGAGTATAATCTTCCTTTGACGAAAGAAGCATATGAGCATCTGCTGCCAAAGGCTGACGGTAATGTCATATCTAAGAAAAGATATCTGATACCTTTGTCAGATGATGAGATCAATCCGGAATGCCTGTCACTTTTAAACGGCACTCCCCTCACAATCGAGCTGGATGAATTCGCTCCGCCTTTTGCGCCGCTTCTTCTCGCTGAAGTCGAATTTCCCACCGAAGAGGCTGCTGAGGCTTTTCAGATGCCGGACTGGTTTTCTGAGGACGTGACACAGGATGTCAGGTACCATAATTCTTATATGTCCAGGCAGATTATCGGCTAAATAAATCCCCCTGCCGGTCGATCCAGAAACATGGCAGGGGTAAACAGTTATTCCGAAACATTTCTTATTTCATTTTTTATTCCATTTCTTGCGTTCACATCATCCCTCAGCAGCGTATATGCCGTAGAAAACAGAGGAATAAACAACAGCATTCCTGCCACTCCCAGCAGGCTTCCGCCTAAGGTTACCGCCGCCAGTACCCACATCGAAGGAAGTCCCACTGAATTCCCCACAACATGAGGATAGATCAGATTCCCTTCTATCTGCTGCAGCACCAGGAAAATGATCACAAAAACAACCGCTTTTGCGGGATCGTCGACCAGGATCAAAAACGCACCTACAATACAGCCGATAAAAGCGCCTACGATCGGTATCAGTGACGTAAACGCGATAAGCACGCCGATCAAAAGCGCATAGGGAATTCCGAAAACAGTCAGTACAACCACAAACATCGTTCCCAATATGACTGCCTCCAGACACTGCCCCGAAATAAAACTGTTAAAATTATCACTTAAAAGCCCAAGCACCCTGCGTATCTGCCCATTCATCTTCTCCGGCACATACGCCTTTAAAATACGCTTTCCCTGATCGCCGAGTTTTTCCTTTTGGGAAAGTATATAGAGGGAAAAAATGACCGCCACAACAGCATTGACTATACCGCTGATGATCGTACCGGCGACAGATACCGTAGAGGTCACCATGCTTCCCATTCCATTCTGCAAAAAGTGTATCGCGCCGTTTAAGATCATATCCCAGTCAAAGGAAATATTCTCCATCTGTTCCAGATATGCAACGATCTGCGGATTGGAAGCACAGAGTTTTTCCAGTTCTTCCGCCAGATCCTCCAAAAATGCCGGCAGTTTGTTCCCGAGATCCACGATCGTCCTGCCAAGCTGCGGAACCACAGTCATGACCACAAACACAATAACGAACAGTATCAAAAGCAGTGACAGTATAATGCTTACCGGCCTTTTCAGCTTTTCAGCGCGCTTTCCCCTCCAGCTCTTCAAAAGACGCCTTTCGATCCCATTCAGCGGAATGTTCATCACAAAGGCAATCGCGCCGCCCCATATGAAAGGCCGCGAAACGCTGAGAACAAATTGGACTATCCCCAATATTTCCCTGATCTTTATCACACAGAGCACCACCACTGCAATAAATAAAATGATATGGCGGATGCTTTTCATTGTCTGCTTATCCAGTTTCATATACGTGTCTCCCTTTTCGATTTCCTGCCGGCCCCCGGAACGCTCTCCGGATATTTACCGCCTTTACTCCCTGTCCGGCACCTTTGTTCCATCCTGCACCAGAACTTTTTCATATGCAGCCTCATACCCCTGATGCGCAAGATCTACCGAAACCTGCCCCTCTCTCGAAACAATATGGTACAGATTATACTCCCCATCCCGGTAAGCAAAATCCTCTCCGTTATCCTGATAGTGAAAATATTCACCCTCTCCGGGATAAACCCGCAGGATCAGTTCCTTATCTTTTTCCTTCGACACATGATCCATCTCCGGATAATGGGGCAGAATACTCCCTGCCTTCACAAACAGCGGGCATTCATCCAAAGCCGCTTTTCTGATCACATACCGTCCGCCCTCCAGCTTTTCCCCGGTCCAGTAATCGTACCAGATACCCTCCGGCAGATAAACCATCTTCCGGGCTGCCCCCTGCTCCACAACGGGCGCCGCAAGAAGGCTCTCTCCCAGCATAAACTGTCCGTTCATATTCCGGGTTTCCGGATCCTTTTCATACTGCAGCACCATCGGACGCATCAGCGGCAGGCCGTTTTCCTCCTCCTGTCGGAACAGATCGTACAGATACGGCAGAAGTGCATATCTCAATTTCAGATATTTCCGATAGATCTCTATCGTCTCTTCATCAAAAGTCCAGGGTTCCTGCTCTCTGCTGGAGATGGCATTATGATTTCTGCAGAAAGGAGAAAGGCAGCCCAGCTCTATCCAGCGGCACATCAGTTCCTTTGTGGCATCCGCCCCGAAACCGCCGATATCCGTCCCCACATAGGGCATACCGCTCAGCCCCAGATTGCAGAGCTGGGGAATCGCCATCTGCAGATGTGCCCACAGGCTCTGATTATCCCCTGTCCATGCCATCGCATATTTCTGAGAACCGCTGTAGCAGGCCCTTGTTATGACAAAGGGTCTTTTTCCTGTCAGTTCCTTTAACCCTTCATAAGCCGCCCTTGCCATATTATGTCCATAGACATTGTGCATTTCACTGTGACAGCTCTTCCGCTCCTCCGCATAAAACACCACGTCTTCCGGCAGTTCGCCCTCGAAGCTTGCCGGCTCATTCATGTCATTCCAGATTCCGTCAATGCCCTTTTCCATCAGCATCCTGTGGTTTTCGCCCCACCACTTCCGCACTTCTCTCCTGCCAAAATCAGGATATACTGCCGTCCCAGGCCAGACTGCATTTTCATAGACCCCGCCCTCCGGCGTTACTGCAAAATATCCCTTTTCCATGCCTTCCTTATAAACAGAATATTCTGCATCCTTTTTCACACCGGGATCGATGATCGTTACAAGATGCATCCCCTTCCGGTGTATTTCATCCGTCAGCGCCCCTATATCCGGAAATTTTTCCTCATCCACCGTAAACACCCGATAGCCCCGCATATAATCGATATCCATATGGACGGCATCACAGGGAAGATCATACTTTTTCATATTTTCCGCAATTTCCCGGATATCCGCCTCACAGCGATACCCCCAGCGTGACTGATGATACCCTAAAGTCCAAAGCTGAGGCAGCGGCGCCGTACCTGTCAGATAAGTATATCCTTTTACAACATCCTGTATAGAATTCCCGCCGATAAAATAATAATTCAGGTTTCCCTCGTCCGCCGCAAAGAAATAATAATCATCTGATTCTTTTCCGAAATCGAAATAAGTCCGGAATGTATTGTCATAAAAAATGCCAAACACACCCTCTTTTTTCAATGTGATAAAAAAGGGAATGCTCTTATATAAGGATTTGTAGGAATCCACATGGGGAAAAGGATCATCGGTATTCCAGGAGACGTACTCATAGCCCCGTTTGTTCATAAAGCCTGTCTTGTCCCCCATACCGTAAAAGCAGTCTTCCGGGTCCAGTTTTTTCACGACCTGTATTTTATGATCCGTGCTCTTTTCCGTCAGCATATGCCCTTCCTGTTCCACGAACTGCTTCATCTCGAGAGAAAGTTCTTTCGCCGTTTTCCTCTCCCCCCGATAATCCTGACAAAGTGCTTTTCCGTTTTTATCATAAAAATCAATCTTACCTTCATCCAGAATCTTAACCGTCAATTCTTTTGTAGAAACCGTCACACACCCTTCCGTCAGACTCATTGTGACATCTGTGTCAGTTCTTTTATTCCCCTCTATCGCATGGGATACAGGGCGCACGCCTGAAAGATCAGAAAATACCCTGATAATAGAATCGGTATATGCTGTCACTTCCAGCTCCCCGTTCTCAAATGTCACCAAAATCTCACTTCCGCTCTGCCTCGCGTCTGCTATTTTTCCGTAAGACATCCTATTTACCTCCGCTGCAAAATCCTTTCTGACATTCCTTATGTATTTCCGGTTTTATGCCAGCTCTTTATCATAGCAGTCAGTTCTTTTCCGCTCTCCGTGTCCTGCCATACAGCCCCGCCAGTTCCGCCATCTTCTCCGCCAGCTCATCGGTAAGCTCGCCGGGCAGAAGCCTCCACTTCCAGTTATCCCCCAGTGTGGAAGGCAGATTCATCCTGGCGCTGTTATCAAGCCCCAGATAATCCTGCATCGGGATCACTGCCGTATCTGCTGTGGACGCCAGCGCCGCCCGGATCATCCCCCAGCGGATATCCTTTTTCCGCTTTACGTTCAGATATTTCATGGCATAAGAAACGTCCGCCCTCTTCGCGCTCTCCAGCCAGCCCTCGATCGTATCGTTGTCATGGGTTCCCGTATAGACCACGGCATTTTTCTCATAATTATGCGGCAGATACTCGCTGGGTTCCCCTGCATTGAAGGCAAATAACAGCACCTTCATCCCCGGGTAGCCGCTCTTTTTCACAAGCCTCACCACCGAAGGCGTAAGAAGCCCTAAGTCCTCCGCGATCACTTCCCGTTTTCCCAGCTTTTTCTTCATCACCTGGAAAATATCATACCCGGGTCCCTTCTTCCAGCTTCCGAATTCCGCTGTCGGATCACCGAAAGGAATGGAATAATACTCATCAAATCCCCGGAAATGGTCGATGCGCAGAATATCATACAGCTCATAACATCTGGATATCCGCTTCATCCACCAGTCATATTCTGTCTCCTTATGATACTCCCAGCGGTACAGCGGATTTCCCCAGAGCTGGCCTGTCGCAGAAAACAGATCAGGGGGACAGCCTGCTACACCCGTCGGCAGCAGATCTTCATCCAGCTGAAACAACTCCGGCGAAGCCCACACATCCGCTGAATCATAAGCCACATAGATCGGGATATCCCCGATGATCCGGATGCCTTTCTCATTGGCATAAGCCTTCAGCGCAAACCACTGCTCCTCAAATAAAAACTGCTGGAACCGGATAAAGCCGATCTCCTCCGCATACTTCTCCTGATAATATTTTAATGCCTGAGGCTCCCTAAACCTGATATCCTCGTCCCACTCACAAAAACTCTTTCCACCGAAAGAATTTTTGACAGCCATGTACAGCGCATAATCATCGAGCCAGTATGCATTTTCCTCACAGAATGCCTGAAACGCTGCATTCGCTTCAATATGACTGTTTTTATAAGCCTTTTTTAAAATAAGAAACCGTGTCTCATAGATCTTCCCATAATCCACATACCGCCCGAACACAGAGGCTTCCGCTGTCTCCGAATGCTGTTCTCTGCCGGTCCTCCTCATATGCTCTCTCGCTTCACGATCTGCCTCAGCGGTTCCTTCTATCCCGCGATCTTCCCCTGAAGATCTGTCCTCTCCGCAGTCCTCCTCCGTGATCCAGCCCGCCTCGACCAGCTTTTCCAGATCAATAAAGTAAGGGTTTCCCGCATAGGTGGAAAAAGACTGATACGGAGAATCCCCGTATCCGGTAGGCCCCAGCGGCAGGATCTGCCACAGGGACTGCCCTGCTTTCTCCAGAAAATCCACAAACTCATAGCATTCCTTTGAAAATCCCCCGATCCCGTACTTCGACGGAATACTCGTGATCGGTAATAACACGCCGCTTCGCCTCATAACTCTCCCTCTCAAACCCGTTCGGTTTACATTTTAGTAAGATGCCAGATATCCCTGTTATATTCCTCGATCGTCCTGTCGGATGAGAAGAATCCTGCCCGCGCAATATTATGCAGCATCATCTTCTTCCACTTTGTCCGATCCTCGTAATCCGCAAACGCCTGATCCTTCACCCGGATATAATCCTCCAAATCCAGCAGTGTCATAAACCAGTCCTTATTCAGCAGTTCGTCATGAAGCCGTTTCAGATTCTCCTTGTTTCCCACTGCCATCGCCTGTTTTCCGACAATAAAGTCCACTGCCTCTTTGATCACTTTGCTCTTCTCATAATACTTTTTGGAGACATATCCAGGTTTTCCTTTTTTCTTCTCCTCATAGTATCCGATAACTGTATCAGAATCCTCACCGAATATGTAGATATTATCATCGCCCACCAGTTCATGGATCTCCACATTGGCACCGTCCGCTGTTCCCAGCGTCACCGCGCCGTTCAGCATAAACTTCATATTGCCCGTGCCGGAAGCCTCCTTGGATGCAAGGGAAATCTGCTCGGAGATGTCACATGCCGGAATGATCTTCTCCGCATAGCTGACATTGTAGTTTTCCACCATCAGCACTGTCATATAAGGACTGACATCCTTGTCATTATTCACGATCTCCTCCAGCACCAGCAGAAGATGGATGATATCCTTCGCGATCACATAGGCAGGTGCAGCCTTCGCACCGAAAATAAAGGTAAGCGGCCTCTTGGGTTTTTTGCCTCCCTTGATCTCCAGATATTTATGAATAATATACAGCGCATTCATCTGCTGCCTCTTGTACTCATGCAGACGTTTCACCTGAATATCGAAAATAGAATCCGGATTCAGTTCCACTCCTTCCATCTCTTTTACATACGCAACAAGTTCCTGCTTCTTGATCCGCTTGATCTCCGCCAGCTTATCCAGCACTGCCCCGTCCGTTTCATACGCAAGCAGTTTTTCCAGCTCATCCGCATCCTTTTTATACCCCTTGCCGATCAGCCCGGTTATGTATGCAGAAAGTTCTCTGTTACAGGATAAAAGCCAGCGTCTGAACGTTATCCCGTTTGTCTTGTTATTAAATTTCTCAGGATACAGTTTATAAAAATCATTCAGTTCCGTATTCTTCAAAATTTCCGTATGGATCGCCGCCACACCGTTCACGGAAAAACCGTAATGAATATCGATATGCGCCATATGTACTTTATCATCCTTATCGATGATCCATACATTTTTGTTCTTCGGATATTTCTCCCGCACCCGCTTATCCAGCTCTTTGATGATCGGCACAAGCTGAGGCACTACTTTCTCCAGATATTCCAGCGGCCATTTCTCCAATGCCTCCGCCAGGATCGTATGATTCGTATAGGCGCATGTCTTACTTATCACATCGATGGCCTCATCCATTGTGAACGCCTTATCCTCCACCAGAATCCGGATCAGCTCCGGGATCACCATGGTCGGATGGGTATCGTTGATCTGGATCACGCAATGATCATAGAGCTTTCTCAGATCCTGCTTCTTCTCCTTCATCTCCTGTAAAACAAGCTGCGCCCCGTTGCTCACCATAAAATACTGCTGATAGATCCGCAGAAGATTTCCCGCTTCATCAGAATCATCCGGATATAAAAACAGTGTCAGGTTCTTCTCGATCTCTTCCTTATCAAAATCAATGCCGTCTTTTACAATGCTCTCATCCACGGACTCGATATCAAACAGATGCAGTTTATTGACACCACTGTCATATCCAACCACATCAATGTCATACAGCCTGGACTTCACTGTCATATTTCCGAATTCCACATCGAAGGTAGTCTCCGTCTTATTCAGCCAGCTATCCTTCTCGATCCATGCATTCGGCTCCGCCTCCTGCAGCTTATCCTTGAATACCTGCTTGAACAACCCGAAATGATAGTTCAATCCGATCCCGTCGCCGGGCAGCCCAAGCGTTGCGATAGAATCCAGAAAACATGCAGCCAGACGGCCAAGCCCGCCGTTTCCGAGAGAAGGTTCCGGCTCCACTTCCTCAATCTTAGACAATTCTTTCCCATACTTCTTCAGGATCTTCTCCAGCTCCTCATAAATCCCCAGATTGATCAGATTATTGGACAAAAGCTTTCCGATCAGAAACTCAGCTGAAATATAGTAAAGCTTTTTATCCCCGGTGATCTCCTCCGTCACCTCTGTCATTTCCTTCGTCAGCTCCAGAATGGAATAATAAAGCTGCTCATCCGTACACTCTGAAAGCCCCTTCCCATACTTCTTCTCCGCCAGCATGGCAAGCTGCGTCTCCATGTTAAGCTGTAATACTTTCCTTGGCATCTGTAATTCTGTCATCGTACCATCCTCCTGATTTCTATTTCATTCTATATATCGTTGCCATATCTTAATCTAAATCTATGCTGCTTAGAATTTCTGCCATGCCCCAACAGAACAATTCATCTACTCACCAATTGCTATTTGCCACAATCCAGACAGAACAGAGCATATATATCCTGTGAAGGCTGTAGAAAAACGTCAGTACTTAGCGAGGTATTTTCGAGCTTAGTACTGCTACGTTTTTCTCCAAGTGAGAACGCGTCTGAACAGGATATATATGCTCTGTTCTGGCGTCCGCTTGTTATCCTCTCACGCAATAATATCCAAATATTTCATCCGCACGATCGTATGCGGCAAAACAACCTCTCTCCCCTCTCCGCCCTGCAGGAGATAGCGCAGCTCTTCCACGGCCGCCGAAGAAACCCCGGCGAAATTCTGCTGCACCGTGTTCATCTGCTTTCCCGCATAGCCCATCAGCACAAGCCCGTCAAACCCGCAGACCGGGCGGAAAATATCCATCTCGATCAGCGCCCGCATGGCGCCGATCGCCATCAGATCCGACCCGCAGACAATCACATCCCTGCTCCTGGCATATTGAAAAGTCAGATTCCGCGCCTTTAGCTCACTGAAATCCCCATATCGGACAAAAAGCCTGCAGGAGAGCTCCTTCGCCAGTTCCTCCATCCCTTTCAGCCGCTCCGCCCCGGGATAGGAATTCTTTTTCCCGGCGATATAAAATATCTTTTTAGATTTATTCTCCAGGATCGTCTTCCGCGCCACATCTATCTGCGCCTGCCGGTGGTTGATCCCGATACAGGAGACTGATGTCCCGTGAAAAGAAACATCCACCAGCACCATTTTAAAGGTGCCTGCTTCCACCAGCTCCCAGAGCACTTTATCATTTCCTGAAATGCCGAAAACAATAATCCCCTCAATGCTCTGTGCCTTGAAATACCGGATGATCTCCCCCGCCGACTTTCCTTTCAGCATGGAAAAAAATACGGTGATCAGATCCAGCCTCATCTCCTGAGCCTTCTGGATGGCGCCGACCATATACTGCATATCGATCTCATCGATCGCCTTGGTCTGTGTATTTAAATTCATGAGCAGTGCGATCCGCCCCGCCTGCTTGGAAGAAAGCGCTGCCGCAATGGAATTGGGCACAAAATGCAGTTCCTCTATCGCCTCCTGCACTTTCCTCTTTGTCTTCTCGCTGACGCCCGGATAACCGTTCAGTACTTTGGATACCGTGGATATCGCCACATCCGCCTGTTTTGCCACATCTTTTATTGAAACCATATTTTTATTCCAGTTCCGCTTATTTTTTAGAAAACGTTTTCCATCGATACTATAGTACAAATGCCATATGGTGTCAAGAGGTTTTTCTAAAAAACGGCATGACTTTTCAGCCACACCGTTTTCTCCCCTGCCATAGGCTTATTCTGTTTTTTATTATCCGGCTCTTCCCGGAACGCCCCGCTATGATATAAAGCTTTCACACTATTTTTAACCTTGCTGCCTCGCCGCCAGAATCTCCTGATAATCCTCATAGTTCTTCTGCAGCAATGTCGGTGTATCCAGCCCGTAAGGACACTTTGACTTGCACCTTCCGCAGTGCAGGCACTTCTCGATCAGTTTCATCTTCTCCTGCCACTCCTCGGTCAGCCATGCTTCGGATGGAGCCCTTCGCAGCATCAGGCTCATGCGCGCGCTGTTGTTGATCTCAATTCCCACCGGACAGGGCATACAATAACCGCAGCCCCGACAGAACTCACCGAGCAGCTCCTCTCTGTCCTTATCGATCACCGCCCTGATCTCCTCCGTCATCACCGGCGGGTTTTCTATGTAGGATAAAAATTCATCCAGCTCGCTCTCCCTCTGCACGCCCCAGATCGGCAGCACATTGTCAAACTGTGCCAAATAAGCATACGCCGCCGCAGAATTTGTGATCAGGCCGCCGGAGAGAGCCTTCATCGCGATAAATCCCATATCTGCCTTTTTACATGCTTCCACCAGCTCCAGATCCTTTTCCGCTGCCAGATAACAGAACGGAAACTGTAGCGTCTCATAAAGCCCGCTCTCGATAGCTTCCTTCGCCACGTTCAACCTGTGGTTCGTGATACCGATATGCCGGACCATGCCTTTTTCCTTTGCCTCCAGCATCGCCTCATAAAGCCCGCTCCCATCTCCCGGTTTCGGGCAGAATGCCGGATTATGGAACTGGTACAGGTCGATGTAGTCCGTCTGCAGATTGCGCAGAGAAACTTCAATATCTTTCCAGAAACCTTCCGCAGTCACGGCACCGGTCTTTGTCGCGATAATAACCTTGTTCCGCATGCCCGCAAAAGCTTCCCCGACTTTTTCCTCGCTGTCCGTATAGAATCTTGCCGTGTCAAAGAAAGTGACACCGCTGTCATATGCTTTTCGCAACAGCTTGACTGCCTCCGCTTTACTGATCCGCTGGATCGGAAGTGCGCCGAACGCGTTCTTTTCTACACAGAATCCTGTTTTTCCTAATGTTACTTTTGCCATGATCTTCTCTCCTTTATGTTTCTATTTCCAGTTCCGCAGAAAGGCCCCCAGTACACCATAGCGGAAGACAGATTTCCAGCTGCTCTGCATCTGTAAATCGTCTTGTGCACTGTACGCCTTTCTGCTGTTTCCAGTTCTATTCCAGTTCCGCATCCGCCCTTCCGGTGCCCAATACACCGCAGAGGAAATCTTGTCTGCTTCTCAGCCAATATTTCCTCTGGGGCACCGTCCGGGCAGATGCTGTTTTCAGTTCCGTTCGTTTATATTTCAATTTCCATCCCCGTATAAATATGCTCCGCCATACTGCCAAGCTCCTGTTTCAGCAGCTCCATCGCCCGCTCCCCGGTGCAGTGTCCGGTATATACCTTTTCTACCCCCGTCTTCCGGATATTTTCCGCCATCTTCAACACTTCCTCATCCGAAGACTTAAACAGATGCAGTCCTCCGATCAGCGCATATACTTTTTTATCCGGGTAAGTCTGCTGTACCTCTTCTATGATACGATCACCGCTGCCATGACAACAGCTGTTGCAGATAACCAGTCCTTTCTCTGTCTCAAACACGAGGCTCTGTTCATGGGAAAAATCATCTGCTGTCCACACACCGCCGCAATAACGGTACATACCCACCTTCTCGCCCAGCTTATCAAGTCCTTCCCTCTTATGGGGCAGAAGCACCGCGCCCGGCAGCAGCTCATAATCCCCCTCTATTCTGACAAACCTGTCATCATAGGCCTCCAGCATTCCCCTTTTTATGCCGATATACTTATCCTTTATCCTGTCATAACAGTCTTCCCCGCAGCAGCTTCTGATATAGCACTTTGCTTTTCTATTCTCCTGAAAGAACCGCTCCAGCCCGTCCGCATGGTCATAGTGGGCATGGGAAAGCACCGCCAGCTCAATTTCCTCCGGATTAATCCCCAACATTCTGGCATTTTCAGCAAATATACCCGTTGTCCCGGCATCCAGCAGTATTTTGTGCCCTGCATATTCTATATAAAGCGCTAAGCCCCATTCAGCCTTAAGTTCATCTTTCGAAATATTATCTATTAAAACTTTTATCCGCATGGAATCTCCTTATGAAAACTGCCTACCCCTGCTTCTTATCTGCCTCAGCCAACGCTTTTTCCAGTTCGGCAATGCGGCGTTCTTTCTCAGCAATATCACGATCCTTCTCCTCTATCACCCTCAACGCCTCATCCCGCTCCCTGATAAACCGCGCCTCCACCGCTTTCTGCTCCTCATACCGCCTGCAGGCCTCTCTTTTGCATTCATCCACCAGTGCATTATACATCTCATCTGAAATCTCTTTATAAATAGAATCCTCTGCTGCCAGCATCTGAAATTCCTCCCACGTTTCAGCCAGAAAAGCAGCTGCCCATTTATCAAGCCCCCGCTGCTTATCCTCTTTCGTTGCCAGTTCCCGATGCTTTAAGTTTAACACGGATAAATATAATTTGTCACTATATATCTCCTGGGTTTTAGGGTTCATCATGTAAAAATGACTGTAAAATTCTTCTGACAAATGAGGCAGTGAAAAATCCAGAATTCCGATATGATGAGCCGGTGTTACATCAAAATATTCTTCACCTTTTTTCAAATTATCGAAACACCGGCACAGATATATAAGTGAACGTTCCGGCCAGTCATGACGGTCAACGTTCTGCATCTCAATATTGATAACATTCCTGTTATTCAAAATGATTCTGATATCCAGCATGGTCATCTTGTCATCATTTTTACTGCCAAACATGATCGGATTCATAATCCTTATCGATATGATCTCCTCCTCCTTCAGATTCAGCAGACTGCACAGCAATGCACGCAGAATCCTTTCATCCGACTCCATGACAATTTTAAAAAGATAGTCATTTTGAAGCGTGTAGGGAAGCTTCCCCGTTCTCTGTTCCAGAGATAAATAGTTTTTTGTGTTCTCTTCTTCTTTTTTCATCCGTAAATTTTCCTTTCCAGATATTGTGTTAATCGTGCCGGAAAATTTTGAAATGAAAGCAGACACCCTGTAAGCCCCCTTTGAACAAAACTCCTTCCAAAATCCCAAATTTCCGGTAACAATTTGACAGGTACTTTAATTTTGACCGACTGGCCAGATTTTCAGAAATGCTTTTGAAATGCAGAAAGGCTCTCGTAAATCCGGAGCACATTCCTATAGAATAAAAAGCATATCCAAAGACAGCCTGAAAACCATCTTTGAATATGCTCAGTATACACAGAAAACAACCTTTACGCAAGAATAATTTTCTATCCTGCAGGCATTTTTATATTACATTATCGTATGTTCCATTTTCTATATAATAAACCCTTCTCTATACCGCACTCACCTGCATCCTGCAGTTTTCCACAAACCTCTTTTCCACTTCCGCTATATTCTTAAAATCCACCTTCCGTAAAAATGAGTCCACCAGAAACAGATTCATGCTCTTTCCCTTTACATAAAATGTCTGCTCCCGCAGAAAAACCGTCTGTAAAGAAAGCTCCCTCATGTGGAAACGTATGAACATTTTTCTCAGCCTCTTGTTCAGCTTGATCTTCCGCGTGATCTCCTCCCGGACTGCCGCCTCTGCTTTCCTTCCCTCCAGCACATGGCTTTCAGGAACCTCCTCCCGGCATATCTCGATATCCGTATCCCCTCCCAATTTGAAGACCGCAATATCCTCGCATAACTCCCCCGCCAGGAATCCGTATTTTTCTCCCGTCTCCTCCACCTCATAAACCAGCATGCTGTAAGGCAGATAATAGGCTTCCCCTTCATAGATCACGGTCCGCCCGTACTTTGTCACCGCCGCAAATCCTTTCAGAAAATCCGCCAGAATATCCCGCGCATTTATATTTTCCCTGTGACCGATACATACAATTTCCATCATGATAAACTCCCTCTTTAGATCAGTGCCAGCACAACACACTGTACCACGAAGAACGCGATCAGCGCATACCCGATCTTATCTAACTTACCCGGCACCACATAATACCCATCTTCATCCTTCTCCTGGATTTTTCCAGCTACAGCCAGCTTCACCACATTCTGAATGGTCAGCTCGCTTCCCGCCGCCGTCTCATAATCAAAGTCACCGCCGGAAACAATCGCCTTCTCCTTGTTTGTCAGGATGCTCACAATATAACCTGCCGCAAACGCAATGACAAAACCAAAGAAGTTCCACCACAGAGAACCGATGCTCGTGCACTTCCACATGATCACATCCACCACAAGGCCAGTCACGATCGCCGTGATACAGCCCTTCTCATTGCCCTTCTTACAGAACACAGCCAGCGTGAAGGCACTTAACATACAAGGGTAGAATAACGGTCCGATCACATTGATCAGATCCAGAACGCTTCCCAGGCCGCCTAAAAACAGCGCCGCCACTGTTGCAAAAATACCAAAGAATAACGTCAGATACCTGGAAGCCTTCAGACACTGCTGATCATCCGCCTCCGGTTTCCATCTCTTATAAAAATCATTGGTTGCCACTGTCGCAAGGGCATTGAGCGCAGAGTCCACGCTGGACATTCCTGCCGCAAAAACACCCGCTGTTACCAGCCCTGCAATACCTGCCGGCAGATACTGTGTGATGAATGTCAGCATAACATAATCCGAATTTTCAAACGCTGCTCCGCCGAACGCCGTAAACAGACAGATACCTGCGATCAGGAACAAGAATGTCTGTACCGGAACGATAAAACCTGCCAGAGATAAAGACAGTTTTGTCTCCCTGATGGACTTTGCCGTCAGCACACGCTGAACCTGGCTCTGATCCGTACCGAGATATGTGATATACAAAAATCCCGAACCCAGCAGTCCGCCCCAGAAAGAGTAAGGATTGCTCAGGGAAAAACTGAAATCCAGTCCGGTGATCATATTGTTGGAAACCGCATTGTTCCAGATCGCGGAAAGGCCGCCGTCAGCCGTAACGATGGGGAATACGATCGCCAGAATAACCCCCAGCCAGATGATGAACATCTGCACCACATCGGTCCAGATAACCGCCGCGATACCGCCGAACACCGTGTAGGCGATGGAGAACACGCCCATGATCAGGATCGTGATCTTCGGGTCAAGCCCGGTGATCATAGACAGCGCCAGCGCCGGACCAAACAGCACAACCGCTGTCTGCAGTCCGCGGGATAACAGGAAAATGATCGACATAAATGTTCTGGATTTGCTGCCGAACCTCTTTTCCAGATATTCATAGATGCTGACAACCTTTGTATTATAAAAGAACGGTACAAATGTTGTCATTAAAATTACCATAACAAGCGGAAACTGGAACGTGTAGGTCAGCCTCATCAGACCGCTGGTATAACCCCATCCCGGCATGCCGATGAAAGATACCGCTGAACACTGCGTCGCCATAACCGA
This sequence comes from uncultured bacterium, assembly GCA_947647735.1. Classification (GTDB taxonomy): domain Bacteria; phylum Bacillota; class Clostridia; order Lachnospirales; family Lachnospiraceae; genus 1XD8-76. Next base: position 23,795 of record CANSLJ010000034.1, read on the forward strand.
CAGCCCGATCGCCCACCAGGGAATCTTACGGCTCCCGAGAAAAAAGATTCCGTACTGTTGTTGCTCTTACCCACTTTTGTTCCCAGATACAGCATTGCCACAAAATAAATGATCAATACGATCCAGTTTGCTACTCCAAAATTACCCATTATTTATCTCCCTCTTCATTTGTTAACACAATGACTTAATTTCTCATAAAGTTCCTTTTGTTTTATATAGATTGGAATGGTATCAAGCTCCGCCCTGACAAGGATCTCCCTGCCGCCCTTCAAAACTTCCCCGGTGTGCAGATCTATCCAGTCTCTCTCCGGCAGATATACCTTCCTCTCCCTGCTGCCCTCTTCCGTCACCGGCGCCGCCAGAATATCCGGTCCCAGCATATACTCATCTTCCTGTTCCCAGGCTTCCGCGTCCTCCGGATAATCATAAAACAGCGGCCGCATAACAGGTGTTCCCTTTTCGTGTGCCTGTCTCATCTGCTCCATCAGATACGGGCGCATTCTCTCCCGCAGCTCCATATACCTTCTGCATATTTCATATACATCCTCCCCGAAAGACCACACCTCATTCGGTGAACCGCTGGTGTGATCCCAGCTTTTCGCATTACCCGGAATGAATTCCTTCCCTTCCTCAGCGATCACAAGGGGCTTACGGAAACCGTGAAGCCGGAACACCGGACAGAACGTTCCAAACTCAAACCACCTGATAAAAAGTTCCCTGAATTCCTCTGTCCGGATATCTCCTCCGTGAAATCCGCCGATATCTGTGGTCCACCAGGGCAGCCCCGACAATCCGATATTCATACCGGCAGTCACCTGATTCTTAAGACTGCTGAACTCCGAAGCCACATCTCCCGTCCAGACCAGCGCGCCATAGCGCTGAGAACCCGCCCAGGCACACCGCACAAGGCTTAAGATATCCTCCTCACCCTCTCGCTCTCTGCCCTCATACACCATCCGGGCAAATTCCTTCGGGTAGATATTGCCTGCCTCCTTGTGGCTCCCCGCATAGGTTCTGTAGTTCTCATACTCATATTTTGTCACTTCCGGCTCACATTCGTCCAGCCAGAAAAGCCTGATACCCTTGTCATAATAGTTCTGTTTCAGCTTCCGCCATACAAACTCTCTCGCCTCCGGGTTCGTTGCATCCATATAGGTATCCTTGTTTTTAATACCCATTCTCGGCCCCATCTCCGTCCGGATCAGGTACCCCATCTCCTCCATATGCAGGAAGTTCTCGCTTTCCTCTTCCACCGTAGGCCAGACCGAAACCATAAGCTGAATACCCATCTCCGAAAGTTCTTTTACCATCGCCTCCGGGTCCGGCCACAACCTCTCGTCAAACTGGAAATCTCCCTGTGCCGACCAGTGGAAAAAGTCAATGACCATAACGGAGACCTTCAATCCCCGGCGTTTATACTCCCTCGCCACCTGCAGCACTTCCTCCTGCGTGCGGTACCGCAGCTTACTCTGCCAGAAACCTGTTCCGTACTCCGGCATCATCGGTACCTTTCCTGTCACTGCCGCATAGCTTTCCAGAATCTCCGCCGGCGAATCTCCCGCCGTGATCCAGTAATCCATCTGCCTTGTGGAATCCGCCTCCCACTCCGTAATATTCCTGCCAAAGGACGCCTTTCCGATCGCCGGATTATTCCAGAAAAAGCCGTATCCCCTGCTGGAGATCGTAAATGGCACTGAGATCTGAGAATTTCGCTGGGAGAGTTCCAGCACACATCCCTTCAGATTCAGAAAGGGTTGTGAATACTGACCCATCCCGTAGAACCGCTCTCCCTCTCTCGCCTCGAAACGGACCTTCAAACGATAGTAGTTTGTCCCATGATACGGTATAAAGGTCCTTGGCGCAATCTCCAGCGCATTGTCAGCCTCCCCCGGGGCGCTCTTTCTGCGGAAACGGTTTTTGTCGTATTCCTCCAAAAGAAGCCTGCCTTTTTGATCATAAAATTTCAGTTTTCCTGTACACAGCACTTCACATCGAATCTTACCGTTACTGATCACCGCCGTATCGTCTTCGATACAGATCCTGGCATTTTCACCGCCCTCCGCATCTTCCAGCAGCGCGCTCAGTCCTTCATCGGTAAATCCGTTCAGCTGTGTCGCCCGCACCCTCAGCCCATTCGGACCAAAAGGTTCCAGGCACAGAAGTTCTTTATCGTATCTTCGATAAAGTTTTCCATCTTTTTGATAAACCAATTACTTTGTACCCCTCCTTGTTTTATATTTAACACGTGTTAAACACAAGATAACAATTCTTTCCTCAAATGTCAATGGTTTTAACCCATATTTTTAACACGTGTTAAAATTTCAGCGTTTTAGACAATTTCAGGCCTTTAGATTTGTCTAGTTTTCACGTGTTAAAAAATCAATTTCTTTTTTCATGGTTATATGTTATACTCAGTAAGCAGTATATTGCTCCTGCTTTCCTGTTTGACAGATATCCAAAAACTTCAATTATAAAGAGCAGAAACCTATAAAATTAATTTGAACACCCATAACATATACTGTCAGTAAAATTTCTGAAAAGGAAACAATTGATATGGAAAAAAGATACGCAAGACTGACATTGGAAGACATTGCCAAAGAGATCAATATTTCCAGAACCACGATCTATAAAGTGATAAACAACAAGGGCACCGTGAGCGAAAAAACAAGAGAAGCCGTTCTCTCCGCCCTCGAAAAATATCACTATACGCCAAATAATAATGCACGGAATCTGGCGATGAACCGCAGTTATGTGATCGCCCTGATCAATTACATCTCCACCGACGCCATCTATTTTTCCTCAACGATAGAACAGGGCGTTCTGCAGGCAATAGAAAGCTACGGCGACCACGGGCTTGTCGTTAACCGTTATACTTCTCCTGTCAACCAGCCGGAAAAACAGATCACAGATATCAAAAATGCTTACGATGCAGGGATCCGCCATTTTATCATTTCCGCAGCAGATCCCGATCTGCTCCTTCCTGTCATAAAAGATCTGAAAGCAAAGAACTGTATCGTCATCCTGCTCAGCAAGGCTATTCCCGATGCTCCGGCGGACGCCTTTATCGGCATCGACGATTATAAGAGCGGCAGGCTCGCCGCCCAGCTCCTCGGCAAAATGCTTCCCTCCGGCGGAAACCTGCAGCTCCTTGTGGCAAAAAAATCCCTTTCCAACTACGCCGCTACCACAGCAAAATTTCAGGGATTTCTTGACCAGATTTCCTCCTCTTTTTCGGGCATCTCACTTCTGCCCATCCTGAATGAACTGGACGGACGCGCATCCATCGATGCCTCTCTGACCGAAGCCCTGAAAACCCGGCAGATTCATGGAATCCTTGATCTAACCTACCGCCTGGACATTATTTCAGACATCCTGACCAGAGAAAAACGCACGGATATCCTTCTGGTCGGCATGGACTTATTCCCGGAAATAGAAAATGATCTGGCATGCCAGACCATTGACGCCGTTATCTTCCAGAACCTGAAAGCCCAGACGTTCCTCGCCTGCCGGCTTCTATTCGAATATATGTGCTATGGACAGAAGATTGAAAAGGATACCTGGTATTCCAAGCTGGAGATCGTGATGAGCGGGAATATGGAATATTTTCTTTCTTAAATGCCGGCAGAATCTTTCCCGCATACGGGATCATTCTGCCTCCCGCATCAATTCCACTTTACATTTCTTTTTCCAGCAGGCAATTCCATATTTCACGATTCTCTCCATCCCGTCTTCCACAAGCCTTGCCGCATAATCCTTATCCCGAATCTGCTCCAAAGCTTCCCTGCATCCTGCCTCAAGATTGCCGTCGGATGCATATTTTATTTCTATGACAATTCCCAGATCATCCTCCGTTTCCACAAGAATATCGCTGTAACCTGTCCCCGATTCTGCATTGGAACTGACATCCCAATCCCCGCGATGGCTAAGCAATCCAAGTAAAATACCATGATAAAAATTTTCTTTTTTCTCTTTCCTCACAGCCGTATCCCGGATACTGATCGTTTTTTTCAGATACGCGTTAAACTGCCGCTCTGCCAGTTCCGCATCTCCACTGGCAAATGCCTCACAGAAGGCGTCCAGCTTTACCTCATCTTTCCTTGCCTCCTCCTGAAACCATTCCCGGATCTGCTCCACAAAGATCTGGCGGATCTCCCGATTCGGTATCACAAGCCGGCAGGCATTTCCCTCCATTTTCCCCTGCTTTGTCAGATAACCCGTTGTAAATAGCACACTCCAGATATTCTCAATATTCTGATACAACTCCCGATAAGTAAGTTCCTCTTTTATCTCCTTCCTGATACTCTCCCCGTCTATCAGCAGCTCAATCTCTCTTCTGGTACTCGCCTTTGCCATCCTGAGAAATTTTCTGATAATATCATTTCCGCTGGTATTGATCCAGAAAGCTTTTGGCCCGGCATCCGGTTCATCCCGCAGCAGATCAATATAATTGATCACATCCCAGGGACAATAAATATCCGTATTGCCGATATGAAAACCATCATACCACTCCCTGATCACCGGGTAGGAATCTGTCAGATCATAATATTCCAGCATCTCCTTTACTTCGTCGTCAGAAAATCCAAAATATTCATCAAACCTGGCGTTGGAGACCGAGTATATTTTAAAATTATTTAACCCCGTAAAAATACTCTCCTTCGCAATTCTCAGACACCCTGTCAATACCGCAAATTGAAGACTGTCATTACTTTTAAGGCATCTGCTGAACACTCCCCGTATCAGCTCTGTCATCTCATCATAGTATCCACTCCGATGTGCTTTATCTAAAGGTACATCATATTCATCGATCAGCAAAATCACTTTCTGCCCATAATGCCGGTAAAGCAATTGGGACAATGTGCGCAAGCTTCCTTCCAGAACTTCATTTGGCATGAAAAATCCATACTCACCATTCTGATCAACTTTTATCAACTGACTGTAGCGAAATTTTTCTTCATCATTAAGCTTTTCACTCTCCAGCAAAAACCGAAATCTGAGCGCCTCATCGCCAACCACAGAACACATCGCCGCCTTTGCACCCTCGAACGTTCCGGCGTCTATATCTTTTAATGTGATGGATATTACCGGAAACTTTCCCATATACTCCTGACACAATTCTTTTTCTTCTGCGATCGCAAGCCCGTCAAATAGGGCGCTGTCAGACCCATATTCAAAAAATGTTTTGAACATACTCATATTCAGAGATTTCCCAAACCTTCTGGGGCGGGTGAACAGATTTACTTTCCCCCAGTTATGCAGCAGTTCTCCGATCAGCCCCGTTTTATCTATATAATAAAATCCCTTTGTTCGGATCTCTTTAAAATTTTCAATGCCGACCGGCAGTTTTTTTACTCTGTTCAAACCTGTTACCTCCCTCTTTCTGAACATCATTTCTTTCTTTTACTAATATATCTATAAATTGTAGATTCTGATATCTTTAACTGCTTCGCTATCTCAAAAACAGCTCCCTTCATCTGCGTTACCCCCTGATCATCTAATTCCCAGACTATCTGCATTTTTTCATCCCGCGACATTCGTTCCGGTGCTATATCATAGTTCATGATCGTTGTCTCAATGATAGATTTTGCCAATGACACTATCGGAACATCCAGTGATTCTTCAATCTTATCTCTTTCCTTCTCTCCACTAATGATAAATCCAAAATTCATATCCTGGAACAGTCTCTTCACCGCCTCCGCAAATTGATTTGCTGAATGCGTATTGGAATTCAAACACAGCATACCAATAAGTTCTCCGTTATTTTTAATATAATAGGATGACGACAAATACTCCTTCTCCTTAGATACCGCCCGGTAATTAGCTTTAAAATCCGCTGTCATATAAAGTTTCTCATTTTTCACTTCCACTGCAAAGTCAGTCATAGGATCACCTATCTTTCTACCGGAATGGTGTCCATGAGCGATGGCAATGATAGAGTGCTCAGGATCGGAAAAATCATGTAACACCACTTCGACATTTTCTCCTAACGCACTGCCTAAAAAATCTACAAACGGGCGAAAAACACTTAAAATTTCCTGATTTGTCATGTCTGAAAACCTCTTTTCAATTTTGATACTTTTATCATAAACATATTTCCGATAATCCGCAAGGAAACATTATAAATTTGTGCTCACCTATATTTGCTGTGAACTTTTACATCGTATTAATAATTATTTATTTTTCCGATAATAATTTATTGCTTTTTCATTGTTATAATAGTATACTTGAATCACAAAAGATTTCTAAATTTAATATAGAAAGGATATTAATTATGAAAATTATTTCTACAACAAATGCTCCACAGGCAATAGGTCCTTATTCTCAGGGATACGAAAGCGGTCACCTCATTTTCATATCCGGCCAGATTCCTATAAACCCCATAAATGGGGAAATTCCAGAAGGCATTACCGCCCAGACAGAACAAAGCTGTAAAAATGTGGGCGCCATCTTAGAGTGTGCCGACAGCAACTTTGAAAAAGTCTTAAAAACGACCTGCTTTTTACATGATATCAACGATTTTGCTGCATTTAATGAAGTTTACGCAAAATATTTTGTTTCAAAACCGGCAAGGAGCTGCGTCGCTGTCAGAGACTTACCCAAAAATGTTCTCTGTGAAATAGAAGTGATTGCCGAAAAATAAAGACAAAAAATCTCTTCAGTATTTTCTGAGGAGATTTTTTTGCCCTTATCATTTCTTCTACGGTTTGTATTAACCTTTTACTGCTCCGGCTGTCATACCTTCCACCACATATCTTTGCACAAACATAAACATGATTGCTGTGGGTAACAAGGCCAAAACCCCGCCTGCCATAAGCGCTCCCCATTGAACACTATATTTTCCGATCAAAGATTTCAATCCAACCGGTATCGTCCACATATCCGGCGTATTGAGGAATATTGTACCTGCGATCAATTCGTTCCACGCCCCGATGAACGCAAACACAAACACTGCGACAATACCGGAAAACATCACTGGAAGCACCACTCTCCAAAGTGTCTCCAGCCTGCCACAGCCATCCACATAGGCAGCTTCTTCCAATTCATACGGTATCCGTTCAAAAAAGCTTCTCATCGTTACCACACAGAAAGGACAGTTTGTAATTACATAGTAAATAAACAATGCAATTCTCGTATTGATCAATCCCATTTTAGAAAACACTATATAAAGCGGTATGATCACAAGAATACAGGGGATCATTTGCGTCAGCATGAAGAAGATCAGTACGCCTCCCTTCCCTTTAAACTTAAATCTTGCAAGTCCATAACCACCGAGAATTGATAAAAATACGATAACAATTGCTGACACTAATGTCACAATTATACTGTTTTTCAAATAGGTACTGTAGGACAGCATACGAAACAAAGACTGGTAATTTTCCAGCGTAAAAGTCTCCGGAAAATAGGTTATATGCTGTGTATTGACAATTTCCGGATTCGTTTTAAAAGAAGTTATCACCATCCAATAAATAGGCAACACTACGAGCAGTCCATAAAATGTAAGGACAATTACGCGTATCACTGTTTCAATTCTTCTTGATGTTGTTCTTTTCATCTAAAAATCACCTGCCTCCTCATAATTACTTATTTTCAGAAAAACTACCGCATACATGCCCAAAATCAGCATAAGCATCAATCCAAAAGCCCCTGCAAGGCCAAAATCATAAGCGGAAAATGCCTTTGTATAGATATAGGACGGCAGAGTCTGAGAATAGTTTGCCGGTCCCCCTTCCGTCATAATAATAATCAGATCAAATGAATTAAAAATCCAAATTGTTCGTAAAAGAATCGTAATAATGATGGTTGGCTTAATATATGGTACTGTGATAGAGAAAAATTTACGGAAAATCCCGCATCCATCAATATCCGCCGCCTCAAAAACATCATTTGGAATGGATTGAAGCGCCGCCAAAATCATAATGCCAAAAAACGGAATACCTATCCATATCATCGCTATCGTAACAACCAGAAGAGAAAGTCCCGGAGTTCCAAGCCATGCCGGTCCTTTTTCCACGATATTAAGCTTTAACAGCAAGTCGTTCACTACACCGTATTCTCCATTGAAAGACCATCGAAATAACAACCCCACTACAAAAGCTGAAAAAGCCCACGGAAGAAATACAATAGATTGATAAATTCCACGCCCCGGAAATTTCTTCTTTAACGCCAATGCCAGGCCAAGTCCCAGAAAAAACTGTCCGGCGACAGAACCGATCACATAAATCAGAGAATTTTTTAGAATCAGGAAAAAGTCTCTATCTGCAAATAGTTTTCTGAAATTCTCGAAATCATTAAAATATATATCCGGATTTCCCAGTTTATAATTCTGGAAAGCAATAATGCAGCTCTTAATCAACGGATACCCAAACAGCAGTACAAGCGGAAGCAATACTGGAAGCATGAAATAATATGGCATATTCTTTCTTCTCCGACTGAGCGCTCCCATTGCCCTTTTTTCATCATTTGCCCTTTTACTCATATAGCAGCTACCCCTTTCTATCAGTTATGGATCATATACTTTCCATAGCGCCTGTATCATAACTTCAAAAGGCCTCTATGAAAAACTGCCGCTCTGTAAAGCAGCGGCAGTTTTACCGATCCACACTTTTATTGCATCACAAGTGCTTTTTCCACGCTCGTCTCCGGATGTTCTTCCAAATATTTTTTCATTCTGATTTCCAGTTCATCTGCTATGGTATCTAATGCTGTATCAGCATCGATATCTCCCAATAGATATTTCTGTATTTCCTCATGCATAACACCCTGATGCATATCCGTATAATCAAATGCCCCTATTGTCGCCGGAACAACCAAATCCGGATCATTTAACTGCATTGTGAATGTATAATACGGTCCTCCTTCTCCATACAGTTCATCTTCAGCCGCATCCTTTTTAATCGGGATCAGACCGGAAAGACGGCAATAATTACTGCTGTTCTCTGTTCTTGCAAGGAACTCGATCAACTGCCATGCCGCGTCAGGATTCTCTGAATCTGATGATATGGAAAGAGAGTAGGAACCATTGATCAAATTATACAGTTTTCCGTCTTTTTCGCTTTTAGGTACAGGCATTACCATCCACTGATCGTCTTCCATATTTTCCATACAGGTCGGCGCAACCTCAGAATCATTCATCAAAGTACCCGTAAGGCCGCCCACAAAGTTGTCCACCATCTCGGTGAATCCCCAGTTAATGGAATCCTCCGGCGCGTAACCATTCCGGTATAGATCTGTCCACTTTTGAAATGCCTCTCTGCACTCATCTGACTTTATAAGAATATTCCCCTCGCTGTCATATGTATTACCACCCGTATAATTTTGCAGATAAGTCATCAGCGGATCAAATGCCCCTCTGGCTCCACGATATGAAACACCGTAATGTTTCTTTTCCACATCCGTTAATTTTTCTACCACCTCAAAGTATTCATCATAAGTCCAGCCTTTAGCGGGATCTAACTCAATTCCAAGTTCCTCGCACCAATCTTTACGCACAAAAATACCTTTTACCATCATACCATCGGGAATTGTATAAATGTCGCCAAACCGATCGATTTCACTTTGCCAGAATAATTTATTTACCGCCACAGTATAATCTTCCGTACTGTCCCCCAAATAATCTGTGAGCGGAATGATCCATTCTGAACTGGTAAGCTGCCCAAGCCATCCGGAATGTGTTGTTAAAACATCCGGTAACTGATCAGATGCTCCAAGTACGGTGATCTTATTCGCCGCATCATCCCAGGGAACGCTCTCATATACAACGCTGATCCCTGTCTCTTCCTTAAATTTTTCAAAAACCCCTTCGTAATACTTCTGGCGTGTTTCACTTGGTGATACATCCAGAAACCGCAGCGTCACTCCTGACTGCTCCGCACCAGCATCAGCCGTCTGCGAACCGGACTGCGTCGCATCACTGCTGCTCTCGCCTGTGGTGCCATTATTTCCACCCCCACATCCAATGGTCGTCAATGCCAATGCCGCACTGAGCATCAATGCCATTATTTTCTTTTTCCTCATAAAATATTCCTCCTTTGTTTTTATCGCTTCCGGATTACATTCCGGCAAAAGCTCTCTCCAGATCTTCAATCAGATTTTCACTTCCTTCCAGGCCACAGTACAGCCGGATCAATCCTCTGTCTGTCTGCAGGAAATCTAATTCTTTCTGCTCCGCCCTATACAGCGGCATGATAGCCAGACTCTCAAACCCACCCCAGGAACAGCCTTTTCCAAATAAGTGCAGCCTGTTAATAAACTTTATCGCCTCCTCCGGTGTCGTATCCAATTCTATACTCATCAGACTGGTGTGCCCCTTCTGCTGTCGTTTGATCAGATCCGCCTGAGGATGTGACGCAAGTCCTGTATAATATACCTTCTTTACTTTTTCGTTCTTTTCTAACCATTCGGCAACCGCCATACCGATACGCTGATGCTCTTCCACACGTACAGGGAGCGTCCGCAGGCCCCGGATCGCAAGCCATGCCTCCATAGGCCCCATCACACTGGCATACCATTCCCGAACAGTCTTGATCATATTGCACATCAATTCTTCATCTTTTGATACCAGTACACCACCCAGAATATCACTGTGCCCTCCTATGTACTTCGACATCGTATGCATACAGATATCAATCCCCAGATCTAATGGTTTTTGAAATAAAGGGGTCATACAGGTATTATCGATGTAGGTCTTTACCTCATACTGATGTGCTAATTTAGCAATAGCCTCAAGATCCACTACGCGAAACACAAAAGTAGCCGGACTTTCCAGAATCATCAACGTCGTATCAGGCTTTTTCATTGCCAGTTCGATCTCATCCAGATCATTCCCTGACACATATGTTACAGTCATACCAAACTTGGGAACGCAGAAATTGTCCAAAAAGCGCTTCACCGGCTGGTACACATCCCTCATACAGATAACATGGCTTCCGGCACTGCAAGTAGTCATAATCGCTGCCGCTGCCGCCCCCATCCCGGAAGCAAACACTACCGCCCTCGCACCATGTTCCAACTCTGCGATCTTCCTCTCTAAAATATGAACCGTAGGATTTTGATCGCGCCCATAGACAAACTTCTCTTCCTGACAGGGATCTGAAGCCGCCTCTAAGTATTCCTCAAAACTGTCATATAAATGCAGTGAATTCAGAAACACCGGTGGGACAACTGCATTCAAATATTTATTATATTCATCTGCAGTATGGGCAATGGTAAGCAATTCTTCTCTTATTCCATCCATTTTCACCTCTCCTTTCCTGTTTTATTTTTGCTTTTGGTGTATATGATGATAATTTTTTTTTAGGTTGATAAATTATTTTCAATTATATCATCATATCATATGACTGTCAACGCAATAATTCACCCATTTTTGTAATTTTTTACCAAAAACTATTACAACAAAAAAGAGATGCATTAGCATCTCTTTTTATCAATCTATTCTATTATCCTAAAAACTCTTCCTATTTTCTCACCAGATGTCTCGGTGTACCATTCACATAAAGCGGCATCAGTTCGCCCATGATCAGGGGCCTGCCGTATTTTTCAAAGTCATCTGTCAGGTCTGTGCCGTCTGCTGTGATCCACTCATCGGGAACTTTTCTTTCCACATTTGCAATAGCGTGGATATCGTAAGCGCTTGTACCGCACTGATAAGGATCATCACCGTTTCTGTCCAGAGTGATCATCATGCCGGTCTTGCCTTCGTTTGCGGCAACTACTGCGTCATGGCCTACCTGGAATGCCTCGTTGATATCTGTCAGGGAAGCGATATGCGTAGCGGCTCTCTGCAGTGTGGAGAACTCGATCGCTCTTGTCTTAAGGCCTGTCTCCTCAGCAACCTTCTGTGCAAGGATCACTGCCGTACCGGACATCTGCTTATGGCCGAATGCATCCACAGCCACTTCTCTGCCCAGTTCGCATACGAATCTGCCGTCTGCGATCTGAACACCCTCAGATACTGCGATAACAACAGAAGATTTCTTTGCTGCCAGCTCTTTTACTTTCTCCATGAACGCATCCATGTCAAATACTCTCTCCGGCAGATAGATCGCGTCAGGACCTTCACAATCGCTTCCTCTGGATAAAGCGGCAGCTGCTGTCAGCCAGCCTGCGTTACGTCCCATGATCTCCACGATACATACGGTAGGTTTCTGAACACCGAAGGAAGAATTATCACGGATGATCTCCTTCATGGATGTTGCGATATATTTTGCGGCAGAACCGTAACCCGGGCAATGGTCTGTAATAGGAAGATCATTGTCAACTGTTTTCGGTACGCCCACAAATCTCTGGTTCTTACCGTGTGCAGCCGCATAATCGGAAAGCATCTTTACGGTATCCATAGAGTCATTGCCGCCGCAGTAGAAAAGGCATTCGATATCATGTTTCTCCATGATCTCAAAAATCTTCTCATAAACATCCTCATGTCCCTCGATCTTCGGCATTTTAAACCGGCAGGAACCGAGGAATGCAGAGGGAGTTCTCTTTAATAACTCAATACCTGTCTCATCTGCAAGATACTCGTCCAGATCACAGATCTTATCCTGCAAAAAGCCTTCGATACCATGAACCATACCATATACTTTGTTCACGCCAAGTTTCTTTGCTGCCGCATATACGCCTGCAACAGAAGAATTGATCACCGCGGTGGGGCCGCCGGACTGTCCAACTACAACATTTCCCTTCATAACTGTTCTCCTTTTCA
>CANSLJ010000035.1 GCA_947647735.1 uncultured bacterium
TTTCCAGTGTGATTGTTGTGACAGACCGTACTGTATTAGATGCACAGCTTCAGGATACAATTTCGGGATTTGATCATAAGTTAGGCGCTATAGAAACCATAGGAGAAGATAAAAACTCCCAAGACTTAAAAAGTGCAATTAATGATGGTGTGCGTGTTATTGTTACAACTTTACAAAAGTTTCCTGTGATTTACACAGAAGTTGATAAGGCAAATGGCAGATGTTTTGCGGTTATTGTGGATGAAGCACATTCTTCACAGACGGGTAGCTCTGCATTAAAATTAAAGACTGCGCTGGCAGATACAGAGGAAGCCTTGCGGGAGTATGCAGAGCGTGAAGGATTGGCAGAGGAAGAAGTTGATCCGGAGGACAGGCTTGTAAAAGAAATGATTTCGCAGGGCAAACATAAAAATTTATCTTTCTTTGCTTTTACTGCGACGCCAAAGGCAACTACACTGGAAATGTTCGGACAGGAGCAGGAGGACGGCTCTTTTCATCCGTTTCATGTATACAGCATGAGACAGGCGATTGAAGAGAAGTTTATTCTTGATGTCCTTCAAAATTATATGACTTACAATACCTGTTTCCGAATTGCAAAGACCATGACGGAAAATCCGGATGTTCCTTCCAGTAGGACGGCAAAGGTCATCCGTAAATATCAGGAATTGCATCCCTATAATATCAGTCAAAAATCGCAGATTATCGTGGAAACATTCAGAGATACTACAAGGTATAAGATTGATGGCAAAGGTAAGATGATGGTCATTACATCGTCCAGATTGGCGGCTGTCCGTTATTACCATGAAATCAAGTGCTATATTGAAGAAAAGAAATATGATGATGTAGATATTTTAGTGGCTTTCTCCGGTGCGATTGATGATAAAGGCGAAGAATACACAGAGTCAAAATTGAATGTACGTAAGGACGGTTCTCATATTTCGGAGAACCAGACCAAAACAGAGTTTCACGATAATTTTAATGTACTGATTGTGGCGGAGAAATATCAGACTGGATTCGATGAACCGCTTTTACATACCATGATTGTTGATAAAAAGTTAAAGAATGTGAAAGCCGTGCAGACTTTATCCAGACTAAATCGGACTTGTGAGGGCAAGACCGATACTTTTGTGTTGGACTTTGTAAATAAGGCGGAGGATATAAAGGACGCATTTCAACCATTCTATCAGGAAACCTTCCTGCAGGAAGAAGTAAATGCGGATTTATTGTATCAGACACAGAGGGAATTGCGGGGATATGGTATTTACTCGGATGAGGATATTGAAGCTTTTACCAAGGAGTATTACAAAAAGGGCAGGCAGGATGAGAGAGCAATGGGAAGAATGAGCAGTATTTTACTTCCTATTTCCAATCGTTACAACAAAAAGACACAGAACGAGAGATATCAGTTCCGAAGACAGGTGCGAAACTTGATTAAATGGTACAGCTATATATCGCAGATTCTTAGAATGTTTGATAAAGAGCTGCAGAAGGAGTATGTATTCTGTTCGTATCTGATTGGTTTATTGCCGAAAGATGTGGAAGAACCAATTGATTTAGAGGGTAAGCTAAAGCTGGAATATTATAAGCTGCAAAAGACATTTCAAGGTGAAATTGCTTTGGAAGAAGCAAAGACTGTATATGTTCCGGCAAAACACAAGGGTGTCAAGGGGGTGGATGAAAAAGCACCTTTGGATGAGGTGATTGCCAAAATCAATGAAAAGTTCAAGGGTAATTTTACTGAAGGGGATAAGGTTATTCTGTCAGCGCTCAGAGATAAGTTGCTTTCTGATAAGAAATTGACAAAGATGGCACAATCTTCTGAACCGCAGATTTTTGTTGAAAGTATTTTTCCTAAAGCGTTTGGTGCGGCGGCTCAAGATGGATATGTAGAAGCACAGGAATCATATCAGAGTTTGTTTGAGGATACGGCGAAGTATAATGCGATAATGAGTGCGCTGGCAGAGGTGGTGTATCGGGAGATGAGGAAGAAAGCGACTAAGACTTCGGAGGAATCAGTGGCATATATTTATGATGAACCGCAAAATTTGTCTATGGTGGCGGAAACCCCAGCACCATATGGAGATAGAGAAGAACATAAATAGTATAATTCTGGATGGAGTTTTGCACTTGTGTAGTTTCCATGAATATTTGGAAAATCTATATTTGCGTGGCAAACAGACCTGTGATCCATAGGAATTACGAAATGGTGGAGGATAATTTGTATGATGGATAAGAACAAGGTTAAAGAACTTAGGACGGACAATTTGGTTAAAATTCCATATTTTGATGAAGAAGCTGCACAGGATTATTTGGATATGTGTAACGGAGGGCATCTTGACTGGTCTACAGATGAAAATAAAGAACGATTAGGGAAGATAATTGGAGAGATTGAGGCTGAGGTTGGAGGCGGTATTAATGTTTTAGCGATGCTAAAAGCAGCTTTTCAAGGTAAAGGCGAAATGGGGTATTCTTCTATAATCTCTAAAGTTGTTGATAGTAAATTGCAGAATACTTTGTTGACAGATTATCTTGCAAGAGCAAATAAAGACGATAATGTTTATAAGTTTGAAGGCATCACTGTGGCTCCGTATCCTAATTCCTTTACTATGTATAAAATGTTTAGTTCCTATTTGACAATTGTTCCTAAAGAACAAATGCCTATTGATATGGAAAAGTTAAATCAGGCGATTTTGGGAGAAAGAGGTTACTATGAAATGATTGCCGATGATGGAAATGAAAAGTCTATTTTACGTTTTAACATTAATGCTTTTAGAAATAATTATAATTTGGCAGATTTTCTAAAAATGAAATTGACATATTATTGTGTACCAGTTGGGACATTAAATTTGGAGAATCTGAAAATAGAGAATGAATTTAAGTACATGAATAAGACTGAAAAAGTTTCGGCAGAAATGGTATTAGGAGATACAATAGAAGAGACAGATGAAAAATGTACAGTATATGATGTAATAATCGCAGGAGTGTCACATGAATAGTTATATTTTTTATGGCCCTAAAGTAGAATTTCAAAAGAAGATACCAGAAGATTATAGAACATTAACAGATCTAGTAATGGAACTGGATGTTAGTAAAATGTTAGTGCAGATAGAGGGGCAAGAACATAAGGAAAATGGTGTAGAGAAAGTAAAAGTAGAAAATTTTGTAGCTGGTTCTCAGGAATATGCGGGTGTGAGGGAGCATGTGATATTGAATTTTGCTAATTTCCTTGCGAAACTGGATGTTGAAAATATATATTTACATAATCCGCCACTTCAAATTAGTGAGCAGATAAAGCGCTTATATCCGAAGACAATAGTGGAAGTTCATAAGTATAAAACAGTGACAGAAGAAACAATAAAGATTATTAATGAAAACTATAATGATATAGTTATTGGACAAAATAGTGTAAAAACACAGTTATTGAAGGCGTTATTACCATTAACATTGAATGATAGAGAAAAGCCAGTAGTGATGCTATTTTATGGGAGTTCTGGAATAGGAAAAACAGAAACAGCTAATTTTATTAGCACATGTTTAAAAGAGAAAATTTTCAGGAAACAATTTTCAATGTTTCAAAATAATCAGTTTTCTACATATTTGTTTGGAGGGGCACATTATGAAAAGAGTTTTGCAAAAGATTTGTTGGATCGGGAATCTAATGTGATTTTGTTAGACGAGTTTGATAAGGCGCATCCTGTTTTTCATAGTGCGTTCTATCAGTTGTTTGACGAGGGGATTTTTGAGGATCAGAACTATATAGTGCAGCTAAAGAAATCAGTTATTGTTTGTACATCCAATTATAGAGATGAAGATGAAATTAGAAAAGAGTTAGGAGATGCAATTTTTAATAGATTTGATGTTGTTATAGGATTTAATGAGTTAGGTGAAGACGCAAAATTAAAAATTACAGAAGTATCCATATCAGAGGTAAAGATGAAATATAAAGAGGAAAAAGGCATGGAAATGCCAGAACATTATTTGGATAATTTAAAAACAGCGGCAATTAAATGTAGAAATGCTAGAGAAATACAACATTTAGTTAGTGATACTTTTGCCTTATATTATATAAAACAAATATGTGAAAATGATTGCTGATAATAGTGGAAAGATTTTGTATGAATTGCAAAAAATATTCGAAAATGTACTTTCGGATTGCCTTACGGAAAGAGTAAAATTTAGAGCTATAAATATTCAGCTAACAATAATGCACAAGGAGTATATATTGTAACAGGCAGGGTGGAATATTATTTACGAAACAAATAATACATAGAAGAACTTTTGATAAAAGAGAGGACTTATAATGTTTACAAATTTAGATAAAAACCGAGAAATGTTGTTAGGTGCATATAAGAAACTAAAAAGTTATTACCATTATAATAAAAACTTTATTTTTATGAAGCAAAAGATTGCAGAGGTGGAATATGATTATCAGAAGATGTCGCAAATTATGGATGAATTGTCGCAAATATTAGCGTTCCCTAATGAAGCAAATAATAATGAAGCATTAAATGCATGGATTAAGAAAATAAACTTTTACGTTATGCCTAAATCCTTTGCTAAGAATGAAAATAGTAATGATTTGTTTATCTCGGGTGATTTGAGAGAAAATAAAGCTATGAATAAAGTGAATTTTTTTATTGATATGCCAATAGAGCTTCATTTGTTAGATACGCTTTGGACAGTTTTGATAGGAAAATTTATATTTGAAAAAGGCTTAATATCTCAAGAGAGTTATGGAAATTGCATTGATAACTATGTTTTATATAATGGACAAGAAGACTACTTGTTATCCATTAATTTTAGTAAAAATAAACTGTTTAAAATATATTTTTCTCAATATTGTAAATGGAAAAATGATGCAATAAAGAGAATAGAAACACTAAATCGTTCTAAAATAAGTCAAGTTATGTTTTCGCTTGATATTAAGGGATTTTATTATTCTGTTTTTTGGAGGTTCGATATATTGGATAATGTATTTGGAGAGGATCCTCGTTATAAGGAATTAAGGATTTTAACAGATATTATTCAAAGAATATTTGAACAATATACAGACATTGTGAGGGATTATCGTGTAGTTAATCAAGAAACAGTAAAGAAAGAGTATATTTTGCCAATAGGACTATTTAGCTCAATGATTTTAGCAAATGTATACATGGTCGACTTTGATAAAATGATAAAGAGTAATGATAATGTAGTACATTATGGTCGATACGTTGATGATATTATTATTGTTATAGATGTATCAGGGAAAGAAAAGGAAATTAATGAAAAAACCGCATTTGAGAAATGCTTAGTTAAAGATAATCGTATTTTGGAGCATGTAAAAGATGACAAGTTTGCACTCTGTAATTATTCGACTTTATTTATTCAAAAAGAAAAAGTTAAAATGATTTATTTTGATAAAAATGATTCAGCAGTATTGATTAGTCAGATGAAAAAGGCTATTACATATCCGAGCCAGATGAATGTTATACCGAATACTGAATTGAGTTTGACAGAGTTTGAAGAAGCAGCGTATGCAAAAACAGGGATTGGTACTGAAACAAAAATAAGGGATATTGGAAATATGGAAATTGATAAATTCCAATTAGGGTGGCATATGTCGCAAATTGTCATGAATAATAGAATTAAGAAACGCTATATTACAAGAGAGGAAAAAGTACAAAGGCAAAATGAGGGAGACAGTATTCTCAGGTTTTTTACAGGAAGTAAAGCATTGGAGTACTCAAGTAATTGGATAAATGCAATGTATTATTTTTTATTAACGGCAGACACAAATCGAAACGCATGGAAACAATTTGAAAAAAATATACGAAGTGCAATTAAGGGATTAACTGCAAGCCGTCAGATTGAAGACTTAAAACAAGGGAAAAAAAGAACAGTTGTGGCGAAATTAAAAAGAAATTTGGAATCGCATTTTGATATATGTACAGCAACGGTTTTAGCATTATATCCACAGTTTAGTAAAAAAGAGAAGAAAGAGGTTATTAAACTTGCTGTTCAATTAAGAAAAGCAAATTTATTTAATCATTATTTAGTATCATTTCCCTTGGTTAATTATGCTGATGATTTAGATGAAAGTTGTGATTTGACAAGTATATCTCCAGAACAAATACGTAAAACAGGGCTGAAAATACAACAAAGCAATAAGTCAAAATATTCTCCAAGGTTTATTAATTTGGATGAAATATACCAATTTGTATTCTTAAGACAGTGTACTAAGGGTGGAAACTATTATCAGAATACAGAAAATATGACAGTAAGTGATAAATTATATTTTATAGAAGATTATTTTTATGAAGTTAATCACATTAATAAAAGTACAGCGGGTCATATAGCAATCTCGATCAATAATAAAGAAAAGAATGGGTATATTTTGCAAAATATTGAATTAGGCGATATGTGTGAAACAAAAGAAAAAGTGAAAATCGCTATTGCAAATATTAAATTAGATACAAAAAGATGTTGCTTTGGCTTAAAATGCGCTGAAGATGTAACATTAAATAGATTAGATTTAATTGCATTCATGGATAGAGCATATGCAGAGGGGAAGGAGAAAGTAGATTTCTTGGTGTTTCCCGAATTTTATATGCCATTGCAATGGATATCAGATGTTTTGGCATTTGTGAGAAAAAGCGGAATTACAGTAATTTCTGGATTGCAATATGTTACATATAATGAGCAGGCACATAATAATGTGGCATTATTTGCGCCTGTTAAAACGGGACGCTATTCCAATGCAGTATTAATGGTGAGAGAAAAAAACGACTATGCCCCTATGGAATGTGAATTGCTAGCAATAGAAAAGTACAAATGTAATGACCAAATGAAGCCGGTTTATCAAGTAATTAATAGTAATGGAATAAGATATGGTATTTTTTTATGCTATGAATTTACAGATATTGTAGCTAGGAGTCTATATAAGGATAATGTGGATATAATTTTTACGCCAGAGCATAATAGGGATACCTCTTATTTTGCAAATATCATTGAAACCACTGCCAGAGATTTACATGTGTTTATTGCGCAAGCAAACACATCAATTTATGGTGACTCAAGAATAACAGGACCTTATGGCAGAAATGATAGAAATGTTATGCAGATAAAAGGTGGAGATAGAGATGATATAATTGTGGGAACCATTGAATTGGGAAAAGTAAGAAAATATCAGCAAGAAGAAAAAAGGGAGTTTAATAAAAGAATTCAGGAATATTTAGAATTTGACAAAGGAAAAGTTTATGAATATGAGAAGAAAATGTTTGCAGAGCACGAAGTGAAAATAGCAAAGACTTCTGCGAGATTTGGAAAAGATCATATATAAAATTACCCAAGTTGCTTTTCCTGTAGAAAGAATAATGTATGAGAGTTTGATGAGGGAAGTTATGCATAGCTACATATTGGCTACAAAAATTTTGAAAACACAGAGAAAATCAACAATTTCAGAAAATGTGATAACAAAAAAGCCCAAAAACAAGCCATTTGCCACACAAGGTTCTCCCAACCTAATCCGTGAGGGTGGTAGAACTGTTGGTTCAGGTCGTGTGGCTACTATCATTGAATAATTGTAATTTATGTAGTAAGATCAAGTCCTCCGAGAGGTTTCTCGGAAGCCTTTTTCAAATAAATGCAAAATCGTTAAGAAAAACGCAAAAATTTTGTTGTTTTTTTATGATATATAATGCTTTCTTCACCAAAAAGGAGTATTATATATTTATAGGAGGAGTCAGACTATGCTGTTTATACAATATCCAAAATGTTCCACCTGTCAGAAGGCAAAGAAGTGGCTGGAGGCACATAATATCACCTATACGGACCGTCATATCGCGGAAGCTAATCCTTCTTACGAGGAGTTAAAACAGTGGTATGAAAAAAGCGGACTGCCGCTTAAGAAGTTTTTTAATACGAGCGGATTGCTGTACAAAGATATGCAGCTGAAGGACAAGCTGCCTGTAATGAGTGAGGAGGAGCAACTGAGGCTTCTTGCAACGAATGGAATGCTTGTAAAACGTCCGATCATTGTCGGGGAAGATATAGTGCTTGTGGGGTTCAGAGAAGCAGAGTGGGCGGAAAAACTTCTGAATTAGAGAATTTATTCCGGGGAAATTTTTAGGACAATGCGATAAAATATACGTTTTCTGGCGGAAAACCGAAAAAGTGAGTAACTGAATATTGTATGATATGTGTTTGCGAGGGAACTGAACAAGTTGAAAAAGGTTAAGACCTGACCTCTGGACCTGTCGGCTAATACCGGCGTAGGGAAGCAATTTCTTACGCCGTTTTGCGTCTTGAAAGAGCTTCTGAATGATCGGGAGTTCTTTTTTTAAAGTGTAAATTAAAGAGCCGGAACATTTATGGGAGAAACAGAGAAGAGGAGGGACAGGAATTTTCAGAAAGATGAAATTTATAAAAGGGAAGAAGAAAAGGAGAAAGTGGAGATGTCATTTATGGAGGAGATTGTAAGAAAGAACATTCCGATCTGGGATGCATGTGCAAAAACACCGTTTATCAGGGAATTACAGGCGGGGGTGCTTCCGGCGGAAAAATTCCGGCGATACATGATACAGGACAGTATATACCTGAAAAACTATGCCCGTGTTTACGGAAAGGCTATTTATCATTCCACGAATTTAAAGGATATTCAGGTATATTATTCTATTTTGAGTATGGTCACGGAGGAGGAGTCTCTGGTGAGGCTGTCTTATCTGAAGAAGTTTGGCCTGACAGATGCGGATATAGAGGACATGGAGGCATTGCCGGAAAATCAGAGGTATATTGATTTTCTGATGGAGGTGGCGGAGGGGGGAGATATTCCGGGGATACTGATGGCGGTACTGCCCTGTATGCTGAGTTACAGTTATATATTTCGGAAGATAGCGGTACTGCCCGGAACTGCGGATTCGGAATATTCTGATTTTATTGAGGATTATGCGGAGGATGCTTACTTTGAAAGCTGTAGAGGGTGGTGTGAGTTTGCGGAGGAGAAATGCGGAAATCTGCCTGAAGAAGAGAAAGTAAAGTTGAGTGATATTTTTGAGAGGGCAAGTCTGTTGGAACTTTCCTTCTGGGAGATGGCGTATTTGTGAGAAAGACTGTTATTTTCCGGGGATGACATGTTTTAGGGGAACATATATGAGATAATAATATTATACTGTTGAGTAAATATTGTTGTCTGCAGAACAGAGAACGTTTAACAAAAGATAGAAGATTGAAAGAAGGCCTGCAGGGAAAGGAGAAAACAAGGCGATGAAAAAAGTGTTGAGTATAGCGGGTTCCGATTGCAGCGGCGGGGCAGGAGTACAGGCGGATCTGAAAACATTTTCCGCTCATGGTGTTTTCGGAATGAGTGTTATTGTTTCTGTTGTGGCGGAAAATACATGCAGGGTTATCGACAGGCAGGATATAGCGCCGGAGATGGTCGGGAAACAGATAGACGCTGTGTTTGAGGATATCGGCGCTGATGCGGTTAAGATTGGGATGTTGTCCTCCTCGGCGTGCATGGAAGCTGTGGCGGAAAGGATGATATATTATCAACCGGAAAATATTGTGATCGATCCAGTGATGTATGCGAAAAACGGTTGTCCGCTTATGGAGGTGGAGGCGGTCGGGACATTGATCCGAGAGATCATTCCGCTTGCGGATGTTTTGACGCCGAATATTCCCGAGGCGGAAAAAATAGCGGGTATGAGGATCGGATCGGTCAGTGATATGGAAAGTGCCGCCCGCAAAATATATGGTATGGGAGCCGGGGCGGTGGTCGTTAAGGGCGGACATGCGACAGGGAGTGCTCTGGATGTTTTGTTTGACGGGAAGGCGTTTTACCGCTTTGAGGAGGAGAGGATTCCGACAAAAAATACGCATGGGACAGGCTGTACGTTCTCATCGGCGATCGCTTCCGAACTTGCCGTGGGAAGGAGCATACCGGAGGCGGTGGAGAACGCGAAGGCTTATGTGACGATGGCAATCAGACATTCGCTTGCTATCGGAAAGGGAAATGGGCCGACACATCATTTTTATGAGCTGTATAAAAATGGGTTGTATGATGAGAACCATTGCGTAAGGGGTGAAAAGAAGGCTTTTTTGTGAAAAATATATAAGGAGGAGCAGGGGAAAAATGAAATATGATTACGCATTATATCTGGTCACAGACCGCAGATATGTGGAAAATGAGAGCCTGGAAGGGCTGGCAGAAGCAGTGGAACAGGCGGTTCTGGGAGGCTGTTCTATGGTGCAGCTGCGGGAGAGCAATATAACATCTGCAGATTTCTATCATGCTGCGAGAGAAATAAAAAAGATCACAGACAGGTACGATGTTCCGCTGATCATCAATAACAGGGCGGATATAGCGCTGGCTGTGGATGCGGCAGGCATACATATCGGTCAGAGCGATATACCGGCATCGGCGGTCAGGAATATTGTGGGGAAGGGGCGTCTGGTCGGCGTTTCCGTCACTTCGGTGTCGGAGGCTTTGAAGGCACAGGCGGACGGCGCAGATTATCTGGGCGTGGGAGCGATGCTGCCGACAAAGACGAAACCGGATGCAAAGATTGTCCCTGTAAGTGAACTGTGTGCGATCAGAGCGGCAGTCGGAATTCCTGTTGTCGTGATTGGCGGTATCAACAGGGAGAATGCGGCGGATTTTCTCAGGCAGGGGGCAGACGGGCTGGCTGTTGTTTCGGCGATCCTTTCACAGCGGGATATCCGGCAGGCGGCGGAGGAGCTGAAGGAAGTTATCATATTAAATGAAAGAAATAAAAAACAATATTTACCGGATATATAAAAGAATTGTATAATGAAAATCGAAAGCCATGTGAGAAAATCAGGGGAAGCTGTCGTGAATAAAAAATAAGGAGGGTTCTGATAAATCTGACAGCATGTATTTAAGGTAAATAAAAAAACGGGCATATAGAAAAACAAAGGCGGAACAATAAAATGAGCATTATTTATTATGTAGAGGATGATGAAAGTATATCCTGTGTTGTAAAGGAATATCTGGAACAGCAGGATTATAAGATTCAGATTTTTTCCACTATTGCATCGGCAGAGCAGGCTTTGCGGAGTTCTTGTCCCGCACTGGTGCTGGTGGACTGGAATATGCCGGATGGCAGCGGGAGGGATCTCTGCGGGTGGATCCGCGCCGGCAGGAAAGATCTGCCGGTTATCCTGCTGACAGTCCGGGATGATCCCGGGGATATCGTTTCGGCGTTCCAGAGCGGTGCGGATGATTATGTGGTAAAGCCTTTTGAACTGAGTGTTCTGTCATCGCGCATCAGGGCTGTGCTCCGGAGGTGCGGAGACGTTTCCGGACAATATCTGTCCTGCGGCAAAATATCGCTGGATCGGGAAAAGATGCTTGTGTTTTGTGAGGGGGAGGAGATCGTTCTGAGTGCTTCTGAGTATTGGCTTCTTTTGTATTTACTGGAGAATAAGGGTAGAACGCTGACGAGGGAGAGGCTGCTTGACAAGGTCTGGGACAGCAACGGAAATTTTGTGAATGATAATACGCTTACTGTCACGATGAAACGCCTGCGGGAAAAACTGCACGATCCAGCGTGCCTGAAAACGATCAGGAGTATCGGTTATCGGATGGAGGACGGGGAATGAGTGAAAAAGCCGTATGGATAGGCATTGCGTTGGTTGCAGGCTGTCTGGCAGGTATGCTGGCATTTACTCTGGCGTTTTTCCTGTGGAGAAAGAGGGAGGGAAAGCGCATAGAGGAGCTGACGGCATATCTGGAAAAGGTGAACACCGGAGATACAGGGGCTCTTTTTCAGGAGAGGGAGGATGATTTTTCCAGACTGCAGGATGAGATCTATAAGACGGTGACGGAGTTGTATCAGACAAGGGATATGGCGGTTGCCGCGAAAAATAATTTTGCGGCAAATCTTTCTAATATTGCACATCAGATCAAAACACCGATCACTTCTATTTCCCTTTCTCTGCAGATGATGCAGGAGTATTATACAGAAAAGCGCTCCGTACCTACAGGTTCGCAAAGCGGATTCCACGATGTGGGCGAAGCACGCTGTTTTGCGCCGTTCGGGATAAAGGAGATATCCATATATGCGGAACATATACGCTTGCAGCTTTCAAGGCTGACACATCTGGAGGAGGCACTGCTGTTATTGTCCCGCATTGATGCGGGAACTTTGTCTCTGGAGAGAAAGAAAATTGATATCTTTACGCTTTTGGAGCTTTCGGCGGACAGTCTGCGGGAATTATTTCAGGAGAGCGGCGTTTTGCTGGAGATAGAGGAAGCCGGAGAGGTGGGCATACAGGCGGATATGGACTGGACGATGGAAGCGGTTATGAATCTTCTAAAGAACTGTATGGAGCATACGCCGCCGGGCGGTACGGTCTGCTGCCGCTATGAGCAGAACCCGCTCTATACACAGATCAGGATCACCGATACCGGCACGGGTTTTGCAAAGGAAGATATTCCCCGGCTGTTTGAACGTTTCTATCGTGGGAAGCATGCGAAAAAGGATGGTATCGGCATCGGCCTTGCCCTTTCCAAAGCGATCATCGAGAGTCAGAACGGGACGATCACGGCACGGAATCTGCCGGAGGGCGGAGCCTGCTTTGAAATTCATTTCTACAGTCACTGAGCTGTCACTTTCACCTGCTATAATGATTAATAACAGCATAGATCTGTACGGTGCACGAAGTGATTTACAGACGGGCATTGATCGGCTGTAAATTACTTCGTGCACCGTACAGATCTATGCGGAACTGGAATAGGAGGTCGTATGGAAATTTTAAGATGTGAAAAAGTCAGCAGGATATACGGCAGCGGTGACAATCGGGTGATCGCTTTGAATCAGGTCGACCTGTCGGTGGAAAAAGGAGAGTTTGTTGCGATCGTGGGGGCTTCCGGCTCCGGAAAATCCACATTGCTGCATATTTTAGGCGGTGTGGATAAGCCTTCGGAGGGAAAGGTCATTGTCGGGGGGACGGATATTTCCACGTTGAACCGGACGGAGGCGGCTATCTTCCGGCGGCGGAAGGTGGGGCTGGTCTACCAGTTCTATAATCTGATTCCGACTCTGACCGTGCGGAAAAATATCCTGATGCCGCTTTTGCTGGATAAGAGAAAGCCGAATCAGGAATATTTTGACAGGGTGACAGGCGCACTGGGGATCACTGATAAACTGGAGGCGCTGCCGAACCAGTTATCCGGCGGGCAGCAGCAGAGGGCGGCGATCGCCCGGTCCTTAATTTACCGTCCGGCAATTCTTCTGGCGGACGAGCCAACCGGTAATTTGGATCAGAAAAATTCAGGGGAGATCATAGATATGCTGAAGCTTTCCAACCGCAATCTGAATCAGACGATCCTTCTGATCACTCATGATGAGCGGATCGCGCTGGAGGCGGATCGGATCGTGACGATAGAGGACGGGCGGATCGTCGGTGACGAAAAGAGGGGAGGAGGGGCTTTGCTGAAAGAGCAGCAGGGATGATAATATGTGGAAAGATTATTCGATGGATTATATCAGACATAACCGCGCCGGCGGTTATTCTATTATGGTTGCGGCTTTTATAGCGGCGTTATTTCTATCTTTTCTGGGCAGTCTGTTTTACAATTTCTGGCTGGATGGCATGAGGGAAACAGGGAAGGAAACCCCGTGGGTGCTGGTGTGGTTTTATCTGATCGTGTTGATGTTCCTGTGTGTTTCCCTGATCCTTGTGATCCATAATTCCTTTGCGGTATCTATGAACAACAGGATCCATCAGTTCGGCATTTTTTCCAGTATAGGAGCTACGCCGGGGCAGATCAGGATCTGTCTGATACAGGAGGCCTTTGCGCTGACATTGGTTCCTGTACTGCTGGGAATCTTATCAGGGATTTTGTTGAGTTTCGGGGCGGTCAGCGGAATGAGCGCTTTTGCGGCAGGACTGGCGGGAGGAAGAGAAATGGATTTTGCGCTGCATCCGGCTATTCTGCTGTTTATTTTGTTTTTATCTTTTTTTACAATATTTCTTTCCGCCCGGATCCCGGCGGGAAAGCTTTCCCGGCTGACACCGCTGGAGGCTATCCGCGGAACCGGAGAATTACAGCTTGCAAGGAAAAAGCAATCCCGTATTTTATCGGCACTGTTCGGCGTGGAGGGGGAACTGGCGGGAAATGCGCTGAAAGCACAGAGAAAGGCGCTGCGCACCACCACTTTGTCTCTGATCTTTGCCTTTCTGGGATTTATGCTGATGCAATGCTTTTTTACGATTTCATCCATCAGTACGAGGCATACTTATTTTGAGGCTTATCAGGATGCATGGGATGTTATGGTGACGGTGAGAGACACAAAGATGGAGGAGTTTGAGGCGACAGGGAAGATGCGGGAAGTGCAGGAGGCTGTATTGGAGACAGCGGTGCGGAAGTCGGGGCCAGAGGAAGAATGCGGCATCGTCAACTGTGTCATTTACCAGAAGGCGGAGGCGGTAAGTATCATTTCCGCCGAAAGTATAAGTCCGGAACTGCTTGCGCTGGGCGGACCGGAGAAGCTGGCGGGATGTGCAAAGGCAGCGGAGGGAGATGCGTACATGATAAAAGCGCCTCTCGTCATTCTGGATGATAAAAGTTTTGAGGATTACTGCAGGCAGATCGGGGCAACGCCGGATAAAGACGGGGTTGTTCTATTAAATCAGATCTGGGACAGCATAAACAGCAATTTCCGTCATCCGGAATATGTTCCTTATATTAATGAAGATATCCGAACGATCACACTACAGAGCTTTGTCGCTGACGGAGAGATTTTGGAAGTTCCGGAGGGGAAGGCTTCAAAGAAAGAAGGTTCCCGGATAGATGTTCCGGTACTCGCCTGTACGCAGGAGTGCCCGGTTCTGCGGGAGGAATACGAGGATTATGCACTGGTGCAGTTTATGGCCCTGTCCCTGTGGAAAGAAATAGAAGGACAGATAGAAGGGGCGGACAAGGATCTTTTTATCAGGGTATTGGCAGAGGAGCGAGATTCCCTTGAAACACTGGAGATTCTGGAAAATACCGTTCTGCGGACGATCGGAGAAACGTTCATAACAGAGAGCGAGAACCGCCTTCAGGAAAAACTGGACAATGACAGGATGATATGGGGCTATAAAATGATACTGGGAGCGTTCTGTGTACTCTTTGCCACGATCGGCATCGCCCATGTATTTTCCGGCACGCTCGGCTTCCTGCGTCAGAGAAAACGGGAATTTGCCCGCTATATGTCCGTGGGACTGACACCCGAAGGAATGCGCAGGATATTCTGTATTGAAGCGGTCATCGTGGTAGGGCGTCCGGTGCTGATCACGCTTGCCCTGACTGCCATAGCTGTGGCATATATGATAAAGATCAGTTATATGGATCCGATGGAATTTATAAAAGAAGCGCCGGTGGTGCCGATCCTGCTCTTCATTCTGGTCGTATCCGGCTTTACAGGGCTTGCCTATTATCTCGGCGGAAAAAAGATATTGCAGGCTGATCTGGCAGACGTTCTGCGGGATGATACGGTGATGTAATACTGCAATACGATATGCAGGAAGAATATGCATATTTATCCAATAAAAGGCATTTTGCGGCGGGGATGCGCTTTTTATGGCGCGGTCGAAACAGAATATAAGAAAAAAATTAAATTTCCTCTTGCCAAACGGAAAAAAACGGCTATAATGTATAAAGGTACGAGAAATTAATATTTATACATAAAAATGCATAAAACCGGGGCGATACCAGAGCATTGCCGGGAAAACGGTTTTGGGATATGCATTTGACAGAAGGAGGAACTATTATGAAAAAGAAAGTATTGGCAGTTCTGATGGCGACAGTCATGACAGCAGGACTTGTGGCATGCGGAGGCAGTGACGCGGCAGGCGAGACAGCTGAACCTGCAGCGGAAACAGAAGAAGCGGCAGAGGAGAGCGAGGCTCCGGCGGAGGAAGCGGCAGAAGAATCCGCAGCGGATGCTGACGCAGAAGTAACCACAGTGACGGCAGGCGTACTGACAGTGGCAACGAGCCCGGACTTTGCACCTTATGAGTTCTATGCGATCGGTGAGGACGGAAACCCGATGCTTGCAGGGTTTGATATGGCTCTGGCGCAGTATGTGGCAGATTACATGGGACTGGAACTGGAAGTGGTTCCCATGGATTTCGACGGTGTACTCAGTGAACTGCAGATGAAGAACGTTGATCTTGGCATGGCAGGCCTTTCACCGGATCCTGCCCGTGAAGATGCCATGGATTTTTCCGATATCTATTATCTTGGAGGTCAGTCCCTTGTTACGGTAAAGGCAAATGCGGATACGCTGAACAGCTTTGAGGCATGCAATAAATCCGATGTTTCCGTAGGTGCTCAGATCGGTTCCATCCAGATGGATCTTGCCAATGAGTTTTCACCGGAAGCTGACATTGTTGCGCTGCCCAAGGTGACGGATATCATCAGCGAACTGCTGGGCGGAAAGCTGGATGCGGCATATATTGAGACCGCTGTGGCAGAAAGCTATCAGAAGAACTATCCTGATCTGGAGATCGTTCTGGATGTTCCCTATGATGTGGCAGGTTCTTCCATCGGTGTGAGCAAAGGCAATGCGGGACTTCTTGCGGCAGTAAATGAAGCGATCGCGGCAGCAGTTGCAGACGGTTCCATGGATCAGTTTGTGGCGGAAGCAAACGAACTGGCAGCAGGCGAGAAATACGAAGGACTGCTGGACGAAGAGGGAAATGTACAGGAGTAAAGGGCAGGCTGCGTGAGCAGATCATGAAATTTCCCGTATGATAAAAAACGATAAAGTCCTCTCCGGAATGGGGAGGACTTTCGGTATGAAAAATAAAAAAGAGAAGGGAAAGGTATCTTATGGATCAATTATTCAAGCTATCCAATTTTTCAAAGATAGCGCCATATGCAGAATTGTTCAGGCAGGGACTTCTGGTTACCGTTTTGTTATCCTTATTTACGGTCATCATCGGTTTCTGTCTTGCTTTGATTTTGGCGCTGATGCGCATGTCGAATTTCAGGCCATTGCGTTTTCTGGGGATTGACAAGAACGGTCATCAGAAAGAGAGCGGCGTTCTTGCGGTGATCAGCAAATTTAATCCGCTGGATTTTCTGGCGACAGCGTATGTGGAGATCCTGCGTTCCACGCCTGTGATCGTACAGATCTTTATCATTTATTTTGGGGTGTTCAGCGTTATCGAACTTCCGAATTTTCAGTTGTTCGGATTTATCAAGTTTGGCAGATTCTTCCCCGGCGTTGTGGCGCTGGGCATGAACTCCGGCGCTTATCTCTGTGAGATCATCCGTGCGGGTATTCAGTCCATAGACGGTGGGCAGACCGAGGCGGCGAGGTCTCTGGGCTTATCCCAGACACAGAACCTGCGCCATATCATCCTGCCTCAGGCACTGAAAAACATCCTGCCCGCGATCGCAAATGAGTTTGTCGTTATCATCAAGGAGTCGGCGATTACATATACCATCGGCGTACAGGATATCATGTCCGCGGTGAACGCGGTGAAGGGGGCGACTTTTGTGATCATAGAGCCGCTGCTTGTGGCGACGGCGATCTACTTCTGTCTCTGCTTCCCGACTTCCAAGCTGATCGCATATTTTGAAAGGAGGATGAGCCATGGCGATAAGAGATGATCATCTGATACAGGTAAAAGATCTGAAAAAGCATTATCACGGCGATAAGATAAAAGCGCTGGACGGCGTGAGCGTGGATATCGAGTTCGGGGATGTGATGGTTGTGATCGGGCCTTCCGGTTCAGGGAAGTCCACCTTCCTGCGGAGCCTGAACCTTTTAGAAGAACCCACCGGGGGTGAGATCCTCTTTGAAGGAGTCGATATCACAAAAAAGAAGTACAAAGATGAAAACGGTAAGACAGTAAAACTGGACATTGATTCCCTGCGCCAGAAAATGGGCATGGTATTCCAGCATTTTAATCTGTTTCCCCATATGACGATCCTGGAAAATATGACGCTTGCGCCGATCAGGGTAAAAAAGATGAAAAAAGCGGAAGCGGAGGAAAAAGCGCTGGCGCTGCTTGACAGAGTCGGCTTAAGGGATCGTGCAAACGACTATCCGATCCAGCTTTCCGGCGGGCAGAAACAGCGTGTGGCGATCGTCCGGGCGCTGGCGATGGAGCCCGATGTGATGCTGTTTGATGAGCCTACTTCGGCGCTGGATCCGGAGATGGTGGGTGAAGTGCTGGATGTTATGAAAGAACTGGCAAGAGAGGGAATGACGATGGTGGTTGTCACCCATGAGATGGGATTTGCCAGGGAAGTGGGTAACAGGGTGCTGTTTATGGCGGACGGCCTGCTGGTGGAGCAGGGAAGCCCGGAGGATATTTTCGAGCGTCCCCAGAGCCCGAGATTGCAGGAGTTTTTGTCAAAGGTGCTGTAAACAGGATATAGCTTGATTTTGGTCAGGGGCAAATGGATGTATAAGTATGTCTGTTTGCCCTGTAGTGATCATTAGAATGTGGAAAATGAGAAAGGATAGAAAGTAATATGACACCGGAAAAACAGGCGGCGCTTGCCGCAATAGAAGAGAAAAAGGATACGATCATCCATGTGGCGGACAGTATCTGGGAGTATGCGGAACTGTCACTGCAGGAATATAGATCCTGCGAGTTGTACTGTGAGGTACTGGAACAGGAAGGCTTTCAGGTGGAAAAGGGCATCTGCGGTATTGAGACCGCTTTTTCGGCAAGCTTCGGAAGCGGCACGCCGGTGATCGGTATTCTCGCGGAGTATGATGCGCTTTCAGGGCTGTCCCAGAAAGCCGGCGCGACAGAGCGGGAAGAGGTGGTCTGCGGCGGAAACGGACATGGCTGCGGGCACAATCTGCTCGGAGCAGGGGCGCTTGCGGCGGCGATCGGTGTGAAGGCTTATCTGGAAAAAAACAAAATGCAGGGAACCGTTATCTTATATGGCTGTCCCGGTGAGGAGGGCGGCGCGGCAAAGGCTTTTATGGCGAGGGACGGCGTCTGGAAGACGCTGGATGCGGCGCTCACCTGGCATCCGGAGGATGTGAACGAGGTGACAACAGGCTCGTCGAATTCCTGCATTCAGGTACAGTATAAATTTACGGGCATTGCTTCCCATGCGGCGGGCGCGCCGGAGAAGGGCAGGAGTGCGCTGGATGCGGTGGAACTGATGAATATCGGCGTGCAGTTTCTGCGGGAGCATATGAGCGATAAGGCGAGGATCCACTATGCGATCACGGACGCCGGCGGGTGCAGCGCCAATGTGGTACAGCCAAGAGCCAGCGTGCTTTATATGGTGCGTTCCAATCATGTGGCGGAGGCCGTGGAATTACAGAAGAGAGTTGACAAGATCGCCGAGGGCGCGGCGCTGATGACGGAGACAACCTTTGAGAGAAAGTTTATTGACGGCTGCGCGGATACGGTGTGCAATCACGTGCTGGAGAAGGTGCTCTATGATAATTTCAGGGAGTTGGGTGTTCCTGCATACACGGAAGAAGAGAACGCTTATGCGGACAGTCTCGCGTCAGGTTATGATACACTGAATTACTGTCCCGGCGTGGCTGCGAAGTATGATATGGAAGCAAAGGAACTGGTGGAGGCGGAGCAGAAAAAGTGCGGGCATGCCATGAACGCTTTTCTGGCGCCGCTTTATACAGGAGAAGCTTTTGAACCTGGTTCCACGGATGTGGGAGATGTAAGCTGGCTTACGCCCACGGCCCAGATCCATGTGGCTGCATGGCCCAACGGCTGCCCCGGCCACAGTTGGCAGATCGTTTCCTGCAACAGAACGGATATCGGGCATAAAGCGGCCCTGCAGGCAGGCAAGGTGCTGGCGGCAGGGGCGATCGATCTGTTTTGTGATCCGGAATTGCTGAAGGAAGCAAGAGCGGAATTTGAAAAACGGACAAAGGAAGGATTTACCTGTCCGATTCCTGAGGGGGCTTTGCCTGTGGTGCCGGATTAAGTTTTCTCCGTTTTTTCAGTTCAGGTAGTTTTCCGCCTTTCAGAAAATGATAAAGAGTATACTGCTCTTCCGGAGTCATCTCACGGAGCGCATCCAGTAAATCATTCAGCAGTCTGGTATCACTGTTATTGCCAGAGAAGAACTGCTCGGGGGTAATTTCAAAGTATTCGCAGATTTTGTAGAGAGCGCTTAAGGAGGGCAGTATATTTCCAGAAGAAATGGCCTGAATATAACCTTTGCTGAAGCCTAGATCCAGACTGAGCTGATATTCGGAAATATTATGATCTAAGCGCAATTTTGTGATTCTTTCTGCAATAAATTTTGTGTCTAGTGGGCGTTTTTTATCCATATTTTTCTCCTTGGCTGTGGAAATACTTTGGTATTCTTTTTGATTCTATCATAACAAGCGGTATATAGGATAGCGTTTTTGTAAATTAATTGTTCACATAGATTAAATTGCTTTTTCAAAATGCTGATAGTCTTTGCTGGAGCGCCAGCTTCCGCCCCAGGTAAAGCCGTGTTCTATAAAAAGCCGGTAGGCAAGGTCTTCCCTGTCGATCTTGTAGGCAAAATCCTGCTCACGGTCAGCGTATGCTTCGCTTCCGGCGGGGGAGATCCTGACAGTGCCGTCCTTGCGGGGAACGACATAGGGGTTGTAAAACGGATTAAGGTCAATGGCAAGGCCGTAGGCATGGTTGGAGAGCCTGCCGGAGGGGAGAGCGCGATAATTGAAGCAGGATGTATTGTTATCCTGCATGGATGATTCATCATCTCCCTGATATTCTTCCACAAGACATATTTTTTCTATGGGATAGCGCGCTTCATACAATGCATAAAAAATTTCAACAAGGTCCTGGGCAATGGCTTTATGGCAGATCAGTTCTCCGCTTTGGGATTCCCCGTTAAAATCATAATACTGAACGCAGACATAGCGGATGGTATCGTAGGATATGGCGGCGCTGCTGTCATCGGCGGGATAGGAAATGCCGGTGATCCTTGCTTTTACGGTATCGCTCAATGACTCATAATAAAATCCTTCCTGATAAGTGTTTCTGTCTTCCATAGGCTGTTCCTCCTGTGCGGGCTGTGATGCGTCAGATTCGTTTTCGGACGGATCCTGCGGGCTTTCGGATGATGAAGCTGTCTGCGGATTTCCGTCTGTGATCACATCAGATCCGCCTTCGGGCAGAGAAGCGGATTCCTGTGACGGCGAGGCAGCCTCTTTGGCAGACAGAGTATTGTCAGAGACGGCGGTTTCCGGAATATCCGTATCTTCATTTTCCGGTGAGGAGGATGCCGCCTCCTGTCTTTTGGCGATATCCTCCAGTGTCTCCCCGCCGTCCAGAGAGCCGCATCTGACAAACACGGCACAGAAAACGGTCAGAGCAAGCAGGATGCCCATATTTCTATATAGTATTCTTTTCTGGTTTTTATTCAAAAAATTTTTGCTCATAAGTAGATTGTATCACATTTTTCCCCGCTTGTAATCAGAAATGATATCCTGTATAATCAATGAAGATGTCGAACGGTCGGATAAAAGCTTCATTTTCATCCGGCCTATGCGGCGGCCATAGCGGAGAAAGAGGATAGGCAAGTGAAGATCATAAAGACAAAAGATCTTGTTTTTGAATATATACGGCGTGATGAAGAAGGAAATGTGGAGGGGATCACAACGGCGGTGGATCATGTTGATCTGGATGTGAACCCCGGGGATTTCATTGCCGTTTTAGGGCATAACGGCTCGGGAAAATCCACGCTGGCGAAGCATTTCAACGCGATCCTGACACCCACCGAGGGGACGGTATGGGTGGACGGCATGGAGACGGAAGATCAGGAGAAGATCTGGGATATCCGGCAGAGAGCTGGGATGGTGTTTCAAAATCCGGATAACCAGATCATCGGACAGGTGGTGGAGGAGGACGTGGGGTTTGGACCGGAGAACATGGGCGTGCCCACAAAGGAGATCTGGGAGAGAGTGGAGGAGAGCCTGAAGGCGGTAGGTATGTACAGGTATCGCAAGTTTGCGCCCAATAAGCTTTCCGGCGGCCAGAAGCAGCGGGTTTCCATTGCGGGGGTGCTGGCGATGCATCCGAAATGTATCGTGCTGGATGAACCGACGGCGATGCTGGATCCGGGCGGCAGGAAAGAAGTGATACGGGCGGTGCGTGCGCTGAACGACGTGGAGCGGGTGACGGTGATCCTGATCACCCATTATATGGAAGAGATCATTCATGCGGATAAGGTGTTCGTGATGGACGGAGGTAGGATCGCCATGCAGGGGACGCCCCGGGAAATCTTTTCGCAGGTGGAAAAGTTAAAGGAGCTTCGTCTGGATGTGCCCAAGGTGACGCTTCTTGCCCATGAGCTGAAAAAGGAAGGCTTGCCGCTTCCGGAGGGGATACTGACGGTAAAGGAGCTGGTGGATACGCTGGATGCACTGCGGACGGGAGAGGACAGATGGCGCTGATTTTGGATCATGTAACATATGAATACGGAAACGGAACAGAACTTTTAGTGCGTGCGCTGAACGATGTTTCCCTTGTGATACCGGACGGGCAGTTTATCGGCCTGATCGGGCATACGGGTTCCGGCAAGTCCACGCTGGTACAGCACTTGAACGGGCTGCTGAAACCGACATCCGGGAATATCTACTATAATGGAGAAGATATCCATGACAGGGATTTCAGCAAAAAAAGGCTGCGGAGCAAGGTGGGACTGGTATTTCAGTATCCGGAGCACCAGTTGTTTGAGACAGATGTTTTTACGGACGTCTGTTTCGGGCCAAAGAATCTGGGGCTGGATAAAAAGGAGGTACAGCTGCGGGCTTTTCAGGCGTTAAAGCAGGTGGGGCTGCCGGATGATTGTTTTTATCAGCCGCCCTTTGACTTATCCGGAGGACAGAAGCGCCGGGCGGCGATCGCAGGTGTGCTTGCCATGAAGCCGGAGGTGCTGATCCTGGATGAGCCGACAGCGGGGCTGGACCCTAAAGGGAGAGATGAGATTCTGGATCTGGTGGCATCCCTCAGAAAAGAAAACGGTATGACGGTGATCCTGGTATCCCACAGCATGGACGATGTGGCGGAGTATGTGGACAGGATCGTGGTGATGAATAAGGGCAGCGTCTGCTATGACGATGAGCCGAAACAGGTTTTTGCCCATAAGGAGGAGCTGGAGGCGATAGGGCTCTCCGTGCCGCAGGTGACGGATATCATGCATGCGCTGAAAAAGGCGGGATGGTGGTCTGCGGATACCAGCGTGATCACGATAGAAGAGGCGAAGAAAGAGATCCTGCGGCAGCTGAGGAAGGGATAGAGAGCTGCGGTGAGATCTGAAAACAGAGTTGACACAGGGAAGAAATGAGAAATGATAAGAGATATCACATTAGGACAATATTATCAGACAGATTCCATAGTGCACAGGCTTGATCCGCGGGTAAAGATCGTGGCGACGCTTGTGTTTATCTGTTCTCTGTTTGTGGTGGAACAGGCGGCAGGGTATGTTGCGGCTGTTCTTTTTCTGGCGGCTGTGATCAGGGCATCCCATGTGCCTTTTCGGTTTATGATGCGGGGAATGCGCGCCATCCTGTTTTTGCTACTGATAACTTTTTTCTTCAATCTGTTTCTCACGCCGGGCGAAGCCGTCTTCAGCCTCTGGAAACTGACGGTCACAGAGGAGGGGATCACCCTTGCCGTGAAGATGGCGGTCCGGTTATCGCTGCTGATCATTGGCTCCTCCGTGATGACGTTGACGACAACGCCGAATAATCTGACGGACGGGCTGGAAAAGCTCCTCCGCCCCCTGCAAAGGTTTCGTGTGCCGGTACATGAGGTGGCGATGATGATGTCCATTGCGCTGCGTTTTATACCGATCCTGCTGGAGGAGACGGATAAGATCATGAAGGCACAGATGGCGAGAGGAGCCTCCTTTGATGAGGGGAACCTGATCCAGAAGGCGAAGAGTATGGTGCCGCTGCTGGTGCCTCTGTTTATCTCCGCTTTCCGCAGAGCCAATGATCTGGCGATGGCGATGGAGGCGCGCTGCTACCGGGGCGGCGAGGGTAGGACGAAGATGAAGCCTCTTCATTATGAAAAGAGGGATTATGTGACGTATCTGGTGTTGGGGGTGTATCTTGCGGCCTGCATTGTGGTCGGAAGGGTCGTGCCGTGGGGGAGTATCTTATAGACGGTTTGAGAAGCGAGGGCCGGTGAGGCGGGGCGGAAAGAATTGATGAAGGCAGATGTCGCGTGAGGGAATGGACAAAAAAGATGCAGGAAAGATCATCGGCAGATAAATGTGTACGGAATAAAAAGAGAATATGCCTGACAGTCGCCTACGACGGAACCGCATACTGCGGCTGGCAGGTGCAGAAAAACGGGAAAACGATAGAAGGCGAGCTGAACAGGGCGCTGTATGAACTGACCGGGGAGGAAATACAGGTGATCGGCGCCAGCAGAACGGACGCGGGGGTGCACGGGCTGTGTAATACCGCTGTGTTTGACACATCATCCCGCATTCCCGGGGAAAAGTTTTCCTATGCCCTGAACCAGAGGCTTCCGGAGGATATCCGGGTGCGGAGGTCGACGGAGACGGCTCCGGATTTTCATCCGAGACATTGTAAGAGCAGAAAGACTTATGAATATCACATTTTTAATGCGGCTTTTCCGGATCCGGTGAAAAGGCTTTATTCCCATTTTACGTACGTGTCGCTGGATGCGGAGAAAATGCGGCAGGCGGCGGAATATCTTGTGGGAGAACATGATTTTGCCAGCTTCTGCAGCGCGGGAAGCCAGGCGGAGACAACGGTCAGGACGATCTATGGGCTGGAAGTGGAGAGAAAAGGGGAGGAGATCGTTATCCGTGTGACAGGAAACGGATTTTTGTATAATATGGTGCGCATTATTGCGGGGACGCTGATGGAAGCGGGATGCGGGCGGATAAGACCGGAGGACATGGAGAAGATCCTGGAGGCGAAGGACCGGTCGGCAGCGGGCCCTACCGCGCCGGCATGCGGGCTGATCTTGGCGGAACTTTTATATGAAGGGGAAGATAGAGTTGACCGTGGCGGGGGCAGAAGGTGAAAACCATGCCAAAACAGCAAAAAAGTGCCAGAATTGCGAGATTTTTTGGAAATCCGGCTTGACATATAAAAACTGAAATTATATAATCATTAATTGTGACAACACTTTCTGATGGTTTGCCAAAGCCCCGGTGAACCAGCAGAAAAAAGGATCAGATCAGTTCTTTTGCGGAACATGCGGCCCGGACATCCGTGTGAAAAGCAGGGAGTATCTGACATAGGATAAGTCTTTGAAGTAACTAGATTTTGTATGGAGGAAACATGATGAAAACATTTATGGCAAGTCCTGCTACGATCGATAGAAAATGGTATGTAGTGGACGCTACAGATATGACACTTGGACGTCTGGCATCTGAGGTTGCAAAAATTCTGAGAGGAAAAAACAAACCCATCTTTACACCTCATATGGATACAGGCGATTATGTTATCGTAACAAACGCTGAGAAGATCAAAGTAACCGGCAAGAAGATGGATCAGAAGATCTATTATCGTCATTCCGATTATGTCGGCGGTATGAAAGAGACCACATTGAAGGAAAAACTGGCGAAGAAGCCGGAAGAAGTAATCGAACTGGCTGTGAAAGGCATGCTTCCGAAGGGACCTTTAGGGAGACAGATGTACAGAAAACTTTTTGTTTATGCAGGACCGGATCACAAACACGCTGCACAGAAACCGGAAGTATTAACATTTTAACCAAAAGGACTGAAAGGAGAAAAGTAAAATGGCTAAAGCAGCAAATAATTTTTACGGTACAGGTAGAAGAAAAAAATCAATTGCCAGAGTTTATTTGAAACCCGGCAAAGGAAATATCACAATTAACAAGCGCGACATCGATGATTATTTTGGACTTGAGACATTAAAGGTTATCGTTCGTCAGCCGCTGGCACTGACAGAGACAGCAGATAAGTTTGACGCAGTTGTAACAGTAAAGGGCGGCGGTACAACCGGTCAGGCAGGCGCGATCAGACACGGCATCGCAAGAGCTCTTCTGACAGTGGATAATGACTACAGGCCCGCTTTAAAGAAAGCCGGTTATCTGACAAGAGACCCTCGTATGAAAGAGAGAAAGAAATACGGCCTCAAAGCAGCGAGACGTGCACCGCAGTTTTCCAAGAGATAATAAATGCCGCTTGCGGGCATTTTTATCGGCTGAACGAGGAAACCTGTTTCCGAGTTTGCCAAGAGATAATTCGAGCGAATTCCAAAAGAATGTCAAAATCCCCGAAAACGTGGAGTTTTCGGGGATTTTTATAATAAAGATTGTGATATTCAGGGGAATATGATAGAATTTTTGTGGGAAATCCCAGATAAAAAATATCCCAAAACATAAGCAGATGAGGAGTTCAAGAGGAAATGCTTTTCAGTTCAATGCTCTTTCTATGGATCTTTC
Source organism: uncultured bacterium (assembly GCA_947647735.1). Lineage (GTDB taxonomy): Bacteria > Bacillota > Clostridia > Lachnospirales > Lachnospiraceae > 1XD8-76. The sequence goes on from CANSLJ010000035.1 coordinate 26,389, forward strand.
TGCCGATCGTGCTGACAGGGAACTTTCTGCTCTCAAAAATCCCTTTTTCATCACAGGCAGTCCGCATCCGTTATAAAAATATCTTTCTTTTATTTTGCAGTCTGTTTTTCTACGCCTGGGGTGGAATATACTACCTTTTTATCATGCTCGGCGTGATCTTCGTCAATTTTATCGGAGGCATCCGGATCCATAAGAGCGGAACCGGGCGGAGTAAAAAGAGGGTTCTGGCAGGGACTGTTATTCTGAATTTATCCGTATTATTTTTCTTTAAGTATTTTAACATGGTCATCGCCATGATAGAGACGGTGATGGCTTTGGGAAGCCGGGGGGAACAGGGCGGTTTCTGGGAGAATTTTATTACCCTGCAGGGAACTGGGCAGCTGGGGATCGAAAAGATTGTTCTTCCGATCGGCATTTCGTTTTTTATCTTTCAGGCGATGTCCTATGTGATCGATGTCTATAAAGATACGGCGCCGGTACAGAGGAATCTGTTTGATTTCGCATTATATGTGGCATTTTTTCCTCAGTTGATCGCCGGCCCGATCGTCCAGTATTCGGATATTGCAAAGCAGCTGCTGGAGAGGAAGGAGTCAGCCTCTCTTTTTGAGGAAGGGCAGACAAGATTCTGTTACGGACTGGCGAAGAAGGTGCTGATCGCCAATACGCTGGGCGGCGTGGCGGATCAGATATGGGCGCTGGAGATCGGAACGATCGGCGCCGGTATCGCCTGGCTGGGGGCGGTTTCCTACAGCCTTCAGATCTATTATGACTTTTCAGGATACTCTGATATGGCGATCGGGCTGGGAAAGATGCTGGGCTTTCGTTTCAGGGAGAATTTTTCCTATCCGTATATTTCGTGCTCCATACAGGAGTTCTGGAGAAGGTGGCATATATCTTTGTCTTCATGGTTTAAAAACTATATCTACATACCGCTTGGCGGAAACCGGAAGGGCCTGCACAAAACCTGCAGAAATATCTTCATTGTATTTTTGCTGACAGGCATATGGCACGGAGCGAACTTTACGTTTATCTTCTGGGGACTTATGTATGCCGTATTTCTGATCGCGGAAAGACTGTTTCTGGGCAGGATGCTGGAAAAAAATCCGGTAAAACTGCTGAATCATATTTATGTGCTGGGAATCGTGATGATCGGGTGGATCATATTCCGTTCGGACAATATACTGATCGCGGGAGAGTATATCGGTCAGCTGTTCCGGGCCGGGTCAGGGAAAAACAGTATACTTTCGTATCTCTCCATGAGAGTGCTGCTTGCCCTTCTGTTCGGGATCCTGGGTTCCGGTTTTCTGCAGAAGCATACGGAAAAGCTGATGGACAGGCTGCGGAGCAACGCGGTATGGGGCTGCGCTGTCTGGCTGTGGCAGATCCTGCTGCTGATACTCTGCATCATCTCGCTTGCGGCGGGGACCTACAATCCGTTTATTTATTTCCAGTTTTAATGTGTTGAAGAGTCAGAGTGAGGGGCGTTTATGAAAGATCTGTTCAGAAATATAAAAACTATTATATTTGCGGCGATATTGCTGTTACCCGGGATCATCTGGTACGGTGCAGGATTTCTGTCTCCCGGGACCATAGAGAAGTGGGATTTTGATCTGAAGGAAAACCGCGCTATGGCGGAGATGCCTTCCTCCGTGCTGGAGGAGGATTATACACAGAAGTTGGAAAACTATTACAACGACCATATTCCTTTCCGCAGCGTTCTGATCTCATGGGAACATAAACTGACGGGCAGTTCGGAAAGCCTGTATAATGATCATATCCAGGGGGTGCTGTCGGCGGCAATCTATGGAAAGGGCAGGGATACGAGTATGGATATCAGCGCTCTTCTGGCATCCGAACCGGAGGCGGAGGAAGCTTTTGCGGAGATATCGGAGGAGGAGTTCATAGAAAAGAACGGGCATCGGTACAGAGAGAATGTGGTAAAGGAATCGACCTGCCGCAAGGAGGGGGAAGCGCGGTATGATTGTGTTGACTGTGAGGACAGCTATACGGAGCCGATCCCTGTAGTGCCCCATGAAAAGAAACTGAGCTATGTACAGGAGTCATCCTACATATCTTATGGCTATACCGAATACGAATGTGACAGATGCGGCAGGAGATTCCGGGAGGATTTTGAGGGAAAGGTTGTTGACAACAGTTTTCTCCCGGAGACGATCGTCGGCAATGGCGTACTGCTGGGGCGGCATGACTGGCTGTTTTACACCGGCGATGACAGCCTCGCCTATTATGAGGGAACAAATATTCTTGGGGAGGAGGAGCTGAAGGAGTATCTTGTCTCCATGCAAAAACTTCAGGATCTCTGTGACGGGAGGGGTATCCGCCTGCAGTTTATGATCCTGCCCAATAAGGAGCAGATATATCCTGAGTATATGCCTTCCTGTGAGATAGCCGATTCCTATAAGAGGATCGATCGTCTGGTGGACTATATTCATGAAAATTCGGATATGGACATCATCTATCCGATGCAGGAACTGAAAGAGGCAGAACTTTACTGGCAGACTTACTATCAGTATGACACACACTGGAACCATGCCGGCGCCTTTATCGGCGTGCAGTCACTCTATGCCGCGCTGGATGTGGAAACCACCGATCTGCGCGATGTGGAGACGGAGAGAGCGCCTGCGGGTGTACGGGAACTGATCGCGATGGCCGGGCTGGACGATGCAGGGTATGAGCCGGACGATGATTATATAATCAGTTACAAACCTGATGTTTCTGTTATGGAGGAAGAAGGGGACATGTATACGACATGGACTTACCATGCGGTTTCGAACAGCCCGAATAAGCAGAACTTTGTACTCCTCGGAGATTCCTTCCGGTGCTTTATGACAGATTTCCTGGTCAGGGATTTTTCAGACAGTACCATCGCCCACAGGGATTATGCGGATGAGGTATCCGATCAGATCAGGAAGGCGGATATTCTGGTGATCGAAGCCGTGGAGCGATATGATGTCCAGATCGTTCCGGCGGTAGAGAAAGTGATGGAGATTTTATTGAAGGAGGAAGAGACACAACGATCGGAAAATATTGCAGAGTGACTTGCTTTCCGCATGGAAAAACCACCCCGGGATCCTGGCCGGATAACGGAGTGGTTTTTATGTTGTTAATCTGTATTTCCCAATACTTCATCCAGAGTCTTCATCAGGATATCAATATCAATGGGCTTCGCGATATGTCCGTTCATTCCGTTTCGAAGCGCTTCCTTTTTATCCTCCTCAAAGGCGTTGGCAGTCATGGCGAGAATGGGAACGGAGGAAAGCACCTCATCGTCCAGCGCCCGGATCGTTTTTGCGGCTTCATATCCGTTCATCACCGGCATCTGAATATCCATCAGGATCACCTGATAGTGTCCCGGGGCGGAATTTTTCAACATATCGACAGCGGTCTGCCCGTTTCCGGCAACCTCCACGGAAAATCCGGCTTCCTCCAGGATCGCCACGGCGATCTCCTGATTCAGTTCGTTATCCTCTGCCAGCAGGATGCAGCCTGTATGAAGCTGCATGGTTATGTCGGAATCGGATCTGGATGCTTTATCTGCGTTAACAATGGAATGAAGGCATCTGTGCAGCTCCGAGAAAAACATGGGCTTGCTGCAGAATGCGGTGACGCCGGCGGCCCTTGCTTCATCCTCAATATCGCACCAGTCATAGGCGGTGAGGACGATGATGGGAACGTCTTCGCCTTTTTCCTGCCGTATCCGCCTTGCCACTTCCACCCCGTTCATATCGGGGAGAAGCCAGTCAATGATATAGACAAAATAGGGATCATCCCGCATGATGGCCTGACGGGTGCGGAGAACCGCCTCCTTTCCCGAAAGCGTCCATTCTGCACGAAGCCCGATCTGCTGGAGCATGGCGGATACACTGTCACAGGTATTGAAATCATCATCCACTACCAGAGCCCGGAAACCCTTCAGTTCCGGTATATCCTGCGGCATCTTTTCGCCCTCGCCAAGACGCAGGGCAAGGGAGACGATACATTCCGTGCCGACGCCCTGGGTACTGTTTACAGTGATGGAACCGTTCATCATATCAACAATGTTCTTGGTGATCGCCATGCCGAGGCCGGTGCCCTGAATACCGCTGATCGTGGAATTGCGTTCCCGCTCGAAGGGTTCAAATATATGGGATACAAACTCCTTGCTCATGCCGATCCCGGTATCCTTGATATGGAATTCATAGTTTGCATAACCGGCAAGAGTTTCCGGTTTTTCAACGACCTTCAGGCTGACCATGCCGCCCGCGCCGGTGTACTTTATAGCGTTGCCCAGCAGGTTTAGAAGTACCTGGTTCAGACGCAGCCTGTCACAGCAGATCTGTTCATGGCGGATATCTATGGCGTCCATATACAGATCAAGCTGTTTGGCATGGACATCCCCCTGTGTGATATTGCGAAGCTCATGCAGGATGTCGGGCAGGCTGCAGGGCTCTTCCTCCAGATGGATCTTGCCGCTCTCGATATGGCTCATATCCAGAACGTCATTGATCAGGCTGAGCAGGTGGTTTCCGGATGTCATGATCTTTTTCAGGTATTCCTCCACCTGATTTGTATGGTCGATATGTGTGATCGCCAGTGTTGTAAAGCCTATGATCGCGTTCATCGGCGTGCGGATATCATGGGACATATTGGAGAGGAAGGTACTCTTTGCCTTGCTGGCGCGGTTTGCCTGAGCGAGCGCGTCTTCCAGGAGAGCCTTCTTTTCACGGTCGCTTCTGGTCTCTTCATCCACGCTGCGGAACCCCAGAACGACGCCGTGGCTTTTATCCCAGTCTCCGGCTCTGGCGATCTTCATCTGGAAATAACGTATTTCTCCGCAGCAGGTAGTGCGGTAATTTACAGAATAGATCGGTCCGCTGGATAACACCTGTTCAAGATGCTCCCTTGTGACTGCCTGCCGGAATGTATCCCGGTCGTCTTCATGGACGCCGGCTTCTATGTAGCGCTCTATACATTCCTGAAGAGATAGATTTCCGGAAAAGATGGGCGCCAGTATGTCGTTTTTACATTCACCGATCCGGAGCGGTGCCCCCGTTCCGGTATCAAGATCAAAATAACAGACAAGATTATATTCCACAGAAAGCGCATAGACCAGCTCGAGCTGCCGCTGTTCCGCTTCCTGGCGTGCCCTTTCCTCCTGCACTTTCTGGGCGGTGCAGTCCAGAAGATAACGTTGGTAGAACAGTTCTCCGTTTTCTTCCATGAGCTTTACATTGCCCATAACATGAAGGATCTTTCCATCCGGATGCAGAACGCGGTATTCCAGGCTTACATTGTCGCCTGCCTTTTTCAGGGATTTTATTTTTTCCTGCAAAGATGCCTTGTCTTCATCCAGAACGGAGTGCGCTACGAGGTTAAATCCGTCCTTTATCAGATCCATCTCGGATTCATAGCCCAGGATTTCCAGAGCGGCCGGATTGACGCTGATGATGCGGGTACCGTCCAGAGAATGGCACATTACGCCGCAGTCCATCGTTGTAAAGAGGGTTTCCAGAGCCTGATTTTTCCGGATAAGCTCCTGGGCATAGGCACGTTCCTTTGTCACATCGATGGCAATACCCACTGTTCCCATAACGCTTCCATCCAGATCATAGAGCGGGGATTTATAGGTGGATAAGGTTCTCTGGCCCTCGCCGGTCTGGATGATCTCCTCGGAGAGATGGGTCTCTTTTGTCTCCATCACAATACGCTCGGATTCGATACATGCCGGATCATCCTGCTCCACATCCCAGATATATGCATGCCCCCGGCCCTGTACCTGAGCTTTGGTCTTGCCGACGGTTGTACAGAAGCTGTCATTTACCTTTTCGTGAATGCCGTTTTTATCCTTATACCAGATCAGGTTCGGGGAGTTGCTGAGGACGCTTTCCAGATAATGGCCTGCCTGCCAGTAGTCCTTGCGGGTCTTGCAGCTTTGCTGCCAGCGCAGAAAATGAAAGCGGAGCTCGGTCTCAGCAACAGGAAGGATCCAGATATCCGAAACTTCCGTCAGAATATCCGTCAGGCTTTCCACCTGGCTTTTTTCGACAAGAAGAATCAGCTCGCCTTCCGCTTTTTTCCATATGCTGAGGGCCTGTGCCGTTTTAAAGGCATCTGTACCTGACAGGTTTGCGAGAATCAGGTCCGCTTTTGCAGCCAGGGCTTTTTCCGGTTCGTCGCTTTCCTCGAATTCGTGAGTGAATGCTTCCAGAGGAGGCATTTCTTTTAAAGGAGCAAACAGCTCAGGCTGATGTCCGGTAAAATAAATTCGAAGATGGCAATGATACATAATATCCTCCTGTGCAGTGGATCAAAACACATTAAAAAATATGCCGAAAACCACATTTAATAAGTAGATAATCCAATGAATACATTTTATCAGCCGTACAATGTGGTGTCAAGGTTTGAAACCGCTGCCCGGCATGACACCTGCACAATGGCGGGCGGTCAGTGCGATAGCGCCGGATAATGTGTTTCGGTACAGAGAAAAGACGGAACATAAAATCAGTTATATTTCGACACGATTTCACAAAAACAGTCATAAGATAAAGTACAAAACAAATCAGAGAGGAAATATTTTATGGCTACTTTTACAAACCAGGCGGTATTGTCCTATAACGGCATTACTACCAACTCCAATGTGGCAACAGGTGAGATCGTTGAGGTTTTATCTGCATCAAAGGATGTACTGTCACCGGAATACGGGACAGGTGATACGGCAACCTATGTGATCAATATTGTCAATTCCGGCAGCACCCCGTTTACAACACTGAGCGTGAGGGATGATCTGGGGGCTTATACGGATCAGACCGGGACCGGTGAGGAGAGGACGCTCTATCCGCTGACCTATGTGGACGGTTCTATCCGCTACTATCAGAACGGCGTGGAACAGGCGGCTCCCGCGGTCACACAGACAGCAGGCCTTACGGTCCGCAACATCGGCGTACCCGCAGGCGGCAATACCACTCTCATCTATCAGGCGAGAGTAAACGAGTTTGCGAACCCTGGTACGACAGGCACGATCACCAATACGGCAACCATAGACGGAACGGAACTCGCGGCACCGATCACTGTGACGGAGACCATGGCGGCAAGAAGGGAACCCTATCTGACCATCTTAAAGAGCGTTGCGCCGAGACAGGTGGCGGAAAACGGGCAGATCACCTACACCTTTGACATCCAGAACCTGAGCAATACCGCAGCAACGGCGGATGACAACGTACAGATCACAGACACGTTCCAGCCTGTCCTGTCCAACATCACAGTAACCTACAACGGAGCCGTGCTGCCCGCCGCAAGCTACACCTACAACGAGACCACCGGCGAATTTGCCACAACAGCCGGCGCCCTCACCGTACCCGCCGCAACCTTCACCCAGAACCCGACCACCGGCGCCTGGACGAGTGTACCCGGAAGCGCGGTACTGACGATCACAGGGACAATTTAGTAAGCGGGTACTATAAGGATTTAGAAAAAATGCTACTTACTGATAATCGTATGACGATCATAACACTTTAAGATATTCATATGGCAATTACAATTTTTCGAGAAAACCATAGAATTAGAATTATGAATCATTCATACGATAACCCAGCACAAGAGGACAGTATATCCTGTGAAGGACTGTAGAAAAACGCCGGCACTTAGGCACCGTATTTTGGTGCCTTATGTGTCCGCTGCGTTTTTCTCCAAGCGAGAGCGTGTCCTGAACAGGATATACTGTCCTCTTGTGCGGACTGCAGGCTCCATCAATAGTCCCCCACACTGGACAAATCAAAAAACCCGAGCTATAATATTCCTCAAACAGTCATATACTACTCAACAATAAAGGAGGCGCTGCCATGCCGGATGTTGTTATCATGACGGATTCCAACGCAGGAATGACACAGGAAGAAGGAGAAAAATATGGCGTGGAGATTCTGCCCATGTCTTTCATCATAAACGGAAAGATTTATTATGAAGGAATGGACATAAGCCACGAGGCATTTTTGAATAAGCTGCATGAGGGAGCACAGGTATCCACTTCACAGCCGGCGCCGGGGGAAGTGATAGAGCGATGGGAAAAACTGTTAAAGCGGCATGACGAGGTGGTCTATATACCGCTGTCGGGCGCGCTCAGTAAATCCTGTGAAACAGCGCAGATACTGGCGCAGGACTACGACGGCAGAGTGCAGGTGGTGGACAGCAGGCGGGTGTCCGTGCCCCAGAAAATGATGGTGATGGATGCGATCGCTCTGGCGAAGGAAGGAAAAAGCGCGCTGCAGATAAAGGAACTGCTTACCGCGAACGCTTTGGACTGCGCTATTTATATCGCGGTGGACACGCTGAAGTATCTGAAGCGCGGCGGACGCATTACAGGTACCGCCGCGGCGCTTGGAACAGTACTGAATATCAAACCCGTTCTTTCATTAAAGGGACAGAAGCTGGATGCCCTGGAAAAGGCAAGAGGCATGAAGGCGGCGAAGCGTATCATGCTGCAGGCGGTCCGGGGAGAACTGGAAGGAGCATTTAAGGAGTATGCCGACCAGGGTGAAGTCTGTCTGCAGATGGCGCACAGCTGTATGGATGAAGAGGTGATCGGAGACTGGGAGGAAAGGATACGGAAAGAGTTTCCGGATCTGAAATTATATGCGGCGCCGCTGCCGTTATGCCTTGCCTGCCATATCGGACCGGACGGCCTCGGTATCGGCATTACGAGAAGGCTCAGAAATGATTGCTGAATGAAACAAGGGGGGATGGCTATTGCCATCCCCCGTCTATTGTCAGGATCTGTCCTGTGGCATAGGCAGGCATCGAGAGAACAGAGCATACCATCTGGGCAACCTCGGCGGTATTTCCCATACGGTCAGCCGGAATTTCCTCGATCAGGGAACGGCGTTCCTCGTCGGAAAAGCAGAGGTTCATTTCCGTATTGATCAGCCCGCAGGCGATGGCGTTGACCTGTATGCCGGAGGGCGCCAGTTCCTTTGCCAGGGCTTTTGTAAAACTGTTTACGCCGCCCTTGGAGGCGGAATAGGCAACTTCCATGGAGGCGCCGCAGCTTCCCCAGACGGAGGAGATATTGATGATATTTCCGCGGTGCTTCTGGAGCATCAGCGGGATGGCTCTTCTGCTGGTATAGAAGAGGCTGCTGAGATTGGTGTCTATTACCTGATGCCAGCTTTCGGGACTCATTTCGGAGAGCAGCCCGATGTAGGAGATGCCGGCATTGTTGATCAGCACGTCCAGCGATGGGATATGCTTAAAGAGCCTGTCCACATCTTTACAGGAAGACATATCGCATAGAAAAGCGCCGACGGAGACATTGTATTCCTGTTCCAGATAGGTGGCGAGGGTGTGGAGTTTCTCCTCCGAATGAAGGCAGGTCAGATAAAGATCATAGTGTTCCTGTGCCAGTTTTCTTGCAATGGCTTCTCCGATTCCCCGGGAAGCGCCGGTGATGAGAGCTTTTTTATTCATGACGATCCTCCTTTTTATCATTTTAATCTATTTTCAGAAAAAAAGATATGAAAATTCACTATTTTTTTTACTGATCAATATGATACCAGATGTAGTTTTTTGGTGTAAAAAGGCCCCTAAATATTGAATTGTTACAGAAAAATGATAGGGAAAGCAAAATGAAAAACAGCGAAAATATCCCGTTTTCCAAATAAATCCGGCGGTTGACAAATATCGGGGAAGGTGTTATATTAGTTAACAGATTTAACAATTTTGTAA
>CANSLJ010000036.1 GCA_947647735.1 uncultured bacterium
AGGGGTTTCGGCCTCTTCCTTTTATTTTTGCCAACTATAATTTTACTCTAAGACAGACAACTATATTTATATTTCGAGCACTGTCAGAAAAAAGAAGGACTGACGGCAAAACGGGGATCATCCGCACAAAAATATACCGTTCATCTGCGTCTCTCAGCCCGGAAAAACAAGCCTGCAGTTTTCTAAATCTTCAGTCGCATTTTCTGATATGTATATCTCTGCTGACTGTGACAGATCATTTTCCAGAAATTCTTCTTTCTGGAACAGCTCCACTATGCCAGACCAGCTTTCGGCAGCGTTTTCCGTTTCAAGCCATAATCCCAGAAGCGGTCCCGGCTCTCCCTCCTCAGTATCAATATAATCATATCCGTTATCCTGTATTTTGCCGCCGGATATTTCTTCAATGCGCTCCGGGATCCGGTATCTCAGATCCAGATCCGGGTTTTTCAGTTTTCCTGGGTTTAATACGATTACGATCGTCTGCATGATCAACCTCCTTACTGATATAGCCAAGGCGTATATCATATATCATATATTTCAAATCTTCACATATTCTGCTCTTCTATTTTATCATAAATATGTTATACTTTCAGCGTTTCGCAGAAAATATCTTGATTTATCCTAAAATATAAAGCATCTCAACCTCATCTCTACTGACATTTCCTAAGCTATCCTCATGGAGTTTCCCATACCACTCACGTATATTTTCCAGTTTTTTGCAGTAATTATATAAAACACCATAAGCACGGACCAAATTAATATCCTGCACCAGATACTCATTTCTGAATTTCACATCAGCTTTTTCCCCATTTATGATCAGAGAAATCTTAGAGAAATCAGTCAATTCCAAATCCATCACCCCGCATAGCATCCACCATGATCTTCGTCTCAAAATACTCCTCTCCGTATTGAAAGCTGATATCCCCGCCATATTTTCCCACAATGCGCTTCACCTGTTCCACTCCCATCCCATGCAGATTTTTATCCGCCTTGTCCGTTATAAAGCGCTGCCCCGTCATAACCGGAAGGCCTGAACTGCTGTTTCTAAGCTTCAGCATAAACATATACTTAACATTCCATATTCTCAGATATATCTTCTTCTCCCCCGGCCCACATTTCTCACATGCCTCGATCGCGTTATCCAGAAGATTCCCCAAAAGAACGCCCAGTTCCGTCTCCTCAAAGGGATACTCATAGACATCCAGTTCCAGCTGAAATGTGATGTTTTCTTTATCCATCGCCTGTTTCTTATAGTTTATGATGAAATCCAGAAACGGAAGTCCTGTCCATACCTCCGCCCTTCCCTCCTTCAGTTCATCGAGATTTTTACAGAGAAACGCCTCCGCTTCCCTGTACCTTTTCTCTCTGATACAATAGTACAGATACTCCAGAATACGACATTGCTCGTGAATGCTTTCCCTGTTTTTCTTATATATTTCATGGATCTCCCTGTTCTGTTTCTGCAACAGTTCCTGCGATATATTCAACCTGTCTTTATCCTGCCGCACCTCACTGTAAGCTTCCCTGAGTATCAGATAATTCAGGCATATAAAAATGCTGAAGATCAACATTATGTTAAACACAAAATCCCCTGTGCGAAATCCCCATATCCCCAGCCGCATATTGTAACTCAGCAGAAACCACTCGATTCCCGCCACCGCCAGCATCAATCCTGTATTTTTCGACAACAACATATACATAAATTTTCTATAGTTTTCATGAGCTGATATCCGTTTTGCCACAAATATGACCACCAGCATCAGTATTATACTCCCTACGCATTCCGGTATGGTACGTTCTCCCCTGTTTATTTCAGCCAGCCTTTTCTTATATATGATACATTCTGAAATTAACAGGGAAAGCTTAAAAAACGAAATACTTATCCTGTAAAAACTCTCCAGCAGAAAAATCTTTATGAATTTCATTTTATAGCAAATACGAAACAGACATGAAAATTCCACAGAGAAAAATAAAATGGCTATATTGGAAACAAAGGAATCAGCGCTGTCCATAACATGCACCATGCCGCATAATATACTGCCGATGACTTCCACATAAACGACCCATCTGCCCTCTTTCCTGTGTTCCCGAAGCACACCGTGAAGGATCACCGCATTCAGCAGTACCTCCACGACCTGAATCACCGCATAACATACCTGTACCATCTCACACCCCGCCATTCATAAAGGCATCCCTGACAAAAGGCCATTTCGACTTGCTCACCGGGATCATTTCCCCGTTTTTAACCTGCACCTGATGATCCTTCACCGACAGCACATGATCCAGATTGACGATAAAACTGCGGTCAGTCATCAAAAATTCTTCCGCCCCCAGTTCTTCCAGAAGCTCCCCTATCGGCTTTCGCACACGGCTTTTGCCGTTTTTATGCACAAAGACCACATATTTCCCGGACTTTTTCAGATAATAAATGTCCCGGTAAAATATTTTCTCCTGCCTGCCGTATTTCTCCACCACATAATACCTTTCATGCCGTTTTTCCTTCCTTAACAGCGGTTCCATCGACAGATACGCCTGAGGCAGTTTCTCCTCCAGCATCTCCTTAGGAATATAGCGGTAAGTATTGACCTCATACGCCTCCACCGCATAGCTCACATAATTGGTAATATAAATGATGATCGGCTTTGAAAACTTCCGGCGTATCCTTTTCGCTGTCTCCAGGCCGTCTATGTCCGGCAGCTGAACATCCAGCAGATAAATGTCAAAGCATTTTTCCTCCTCCAGATCCTTCAACACATCCTGTCCTCTTTCATAGACACAGATCTCATACTCCATGCCTATCTTTTTCATGCTCTCCTCCGTGATCCTGCGGATACGGTCGATATACACGGCTTCATCATCCAAAACAGCAATACGCAGCATCTTCATCCCACCTTTTCTCATCCTATTTCAATACCTGTCTCCTCCAGAAGTTCCAACACCTGCCCTCGGATCCCGGCGTCAAAAAATCCAAAAGCCGAATCGGACAGGGACTGCCTCCCTCCGCTCAAAAGCAGACTCACCAACAAGAGACAGTACAATCGCCCCAAATTCCTTTTGGATATATGGTCCTTCATATACGATACCTTCCCTTCAAGATCATCATAATAATCTCTATAAAAAAATGCAACATGTTGACCTTTATCGGAAAATGTTGACCGTTAATTACCCTATTTTTCAATATGTATATCTACGCTGACCGGAACAATTCTGTTCTGTTTTGTTTCAAAATTTTATCGGAACAGTCGCCAATCCTGCTGATATAACTATAACCAAAAATACTATAAAATCAAAACCTGACGGCAATCGAAACAGCGCACTTCCTGCCAGGGCTATCACAAGTATGAAACTGGCGGCAAGAAACACCCTTAAATATTTCCACGCATACGCTTTTCTTTTTTGAGGATCAGCGTTTTTCGCCGTTTCAAAATCAGGTCCGTAAACGATCCAGTACACATATTCCCCTTTAAAAATAATCGTGAACAATACATCGACAAATGTCATTGCCACTATAATTACTATTTTGGATACTACTTGAGGATTTCCTGATGAATTCCACCCGAATCCAAAAAACAATGCAAACATTACAAATGAAACGATCCATCCTGCCAATGGCTTATATGTTTTCACGTATTCATTTTCCTTTACCAATGTCATCATATTTTCCTCCGCTTTTTGTTGATATTCATCGTCAGAAAGCTTTTCCCCTGAAAGAAGCTCATTTACATTTATCCCCAACAGATCACAAAGCGGCAACATAAACTGCACCTCCGGCAACCCTTTACCACATTCCCATTTGGAGACTGTCTTATCACTGATCTCAAGAATATCTGCCAACTGCCTTTGTGTCATATTTTTTTCTTTGCGACAGCCTGCTATAAATTTTCCGATTTTTATTTGATCCATAAACTTTTCCTCCTTTTGGAAATAAGAATATAAGATTTATGATACAAAGTACACCCACGCACCGTAGAATTTCCCGAAAAATGAAGAAACTCAAAAAAGGATAACCAGATTGTATTTCCACCGCAAATCAGTTATACTAAATAGGACAATCGGCAGTATTGCATATAAATTGAGGAGATACCTATGGCAAGGACAGTTGCGATCGGAATACAGGATTTTGAAAAAGTAATAAAAAATAATTATTTTTATATTGATAAAACTTTATTTATTAAAGAATGGTGGGAAAGCGGCGATGATGTGACACTCATTACCCGCCCGCGCCGTTTCGGAAAAACCCTGAATATGAGCATGGTGGAAGATTTTTTTTCCATAAAATACGCGGAGCGCGGCGATCTGTTTGAAGAACTGGATATATGGAAGGATGAGAAATACCGGAATCTGCAGGGGACATATCCTGTTATCTTTCTAAGTTTTGCCAAAGTAAAAGACACCATTTTTTCCAACGCAAAAAAGATGATATGCCATATCATCAGAACGCTGTATGACCAGTATGATTTTTTGTGGGACAGCGAAAAACTCAATGAGGGTGAAAAAGCATTTTATGACAAAGTATCAGCTGAGATGGACGATTATGTCGCGGCGGACTCCCTGAATGTTCTGTCAAGGTGCCTGACGAAATATTACGGAAAGAAAGCGATCATCCTTCTGGATGAGTACGACACCCCTCTTCAGGAAGCTTATGTGAACGGATACTGGAAGGAACTTGTCGCCTTTACCCGGAATCTGTTCAACGCTACGTTTAAGACCAACCCCTGGTTAGAACGAGGGATCATGACAGGCATTACCAGAATAAGCAAAGAATCCATCTTCTCTGACCTGAACAATCTGAAAGTAGTTACTACTACTTCGGATGAATACGCCACATCTTTTGGTTTTACAGAAGATGAGGTATTCGCGGCAATGGAAGAATGCAGGCTTTCCGAAGAAAAGGAGCAGGTAAAATGGTGGTATGACGGTTTTGTCTTTGGACAGCATAAAGATATTTACAATCCATGGTCTATTTTAAACTTTTTGGATACCGGAAAGCTTTCCACTTACTGGGCCAACACCAGTTCCAACTCTCTAGTCGGCAGACTGCTCCGGCAGGGCTCCCGCAGGGTAAAGGAACATTTTGAGATACTGCTACGGGACGGTACGATCCGTGTCCCCATCGACGAGCAGATCGTCTATAACCAGTTGGACGCAAATGAGTCCGCTATCTGGAGCCTGCTGCTCGCCAGCGGTTATCTGAAAGTGTTAAGCTATGATGATGCAGGGCAGATCGAATCCAGTGAAGAGGTCATGTATGAATTGACTCTCACCAACCACGAAGTAAAGCGTATGTTCCAGAACATGGTGCGCGGATGGTTTGAAAACAGTAATTCGGATTACAACGATTTCATAAAAGCGCTTCTGCTGGATGATGTTGACGCTATGAACGAATACATGAACCGTGTGGCGCTCAGTACCTTCAGTTACTTTGATACAGGCATGAAACCATCAGGAGAGGAACCGGAACGTTTCTATCACGGATTTGTTCTTGGACTGATGATAGATCTGCAGGGACGTTATCTGATCACCTCGAACCGGGAAAGCGGTTTTGGCAGATACGATGTGATACTCGAACCGAAACCTGCACAGAAAGATGATGCCATCATCAGGGATAATACAATTATCAAAGACAACGCCATCATCCTCGAATTTAAAGTGAAAAATCCCCGCCGGGAAAATACGCTGGAGGACACCCTGCGTTCTGCTCTTCTCCAGATTGAGGAAAAACAATATGCAGCCGAACTCATCTCCCGTGGGATTCCCTCGGAGCGCATCCGCAGTTATGGCTTTGCCTTTGAGGGGAAAACCGTGCTGATCGGCTCCGTTTTCCAGCTGTAAAATGCCCGTCAAAAATCCCTGAATAACCAGATAGTATTTTCGCTGCGAATCAGTTATACTAAATACACTATAAAATACCAATGCTTATAGCAAGGAGATAGTTATGGCAAGAACAGTTGCGATCGGAATACAGGATTTTGAAACGGTAATAAAAAACAATTATTTCTATATCGATAAAACACACTTTATAAAAGAATGGTGGGAAAGCGGTGATGCCGTAACACTGATCACCCGCCCGCGCCGGTTCGGGAAAACCTTGAACATGAGTATGGTAGAACAGTTCTTTTCTGTGAAATATGCAAACCGCACAGATCTATTTGAAGAATTATCTGTATGGAAAGATGAAAAGTACCGGAAAATACAAGGCACCTACCCGGTAATCTTTTTAAGCTTTGCCGGTGTAAAAGAGACTTCCTTTGCAGAAGCAAGAAAAAAGATATGCCGGATCATAAAAAAACTATACAACCAGTCTGATTTTCTGCTGGAAGGTTCTTATCTGAATGAAGATGAAAAAACAGAATACCGGGAAGTATCTGCCATAATGGAAGACAATATGGCTTCCGATACATTAAAACAGCTTTCCGAATATCTGTGCCGTTATTATGGAAAGAAAGTGATCATCCTTCTCGATGAATACGACACGCCTCTTCAGGAAGCTTATGTGAACGGATACTGGAAGGAGCTTGTCGCCTTTACCCGGAATCTGTTCAATGCCACGTTTAAGACCAACCCCTGGTTGGAACGGGGAATCATGACGGGCATTACCAGAGTAAGCAAAGAATCTATTTTCTCTGACCTGAACAATCTGAAAGTAGTTACAGCTACTTCGGACGAATACGCTACATCTTTTGGTTTTACGGAAGATGAGGTATTCACGGCAATGGAAGAATGCAGGCTTTCCGAAGAAAAAGAACAAGTAAAATGGTGGTATGACGGCTTTGTCTTCGGACAGCATAAAGACATTTACAATCCCTGGTCCATTTTAAACTATTTAGATACCGGAAAGCTTTCCACCTACTGGGCCAACACCAGTTCCAACTCTCTTGTCGGCAGACTGCTCCGGCAGGGCTCCCGCAGGGTGAAAGAGCAGTTTGAGCTGCTGCTTCAGGGGCAGACGATCCATGTCCCCATCGATGAACAGATTGTCTATAACCAATTGGACACAAATGAGTCCGCTATCTGGAGCCTGCTGCTCGCCAGCGGCTATCTGAAAGTCATAAGTTACGAGAGAGAGGAACTGCTCGAAAACGGCGAGGAAGTCATGTATGAACTGACTCTCACCAACCATGAGGTGAGGCGTATGTTTCAGAGCATGGTGCGGGGATGGTTTCAGGAAGGACGGACCGACTACAATGACTTTGTCAAAGCATTACTGATAAACGATTTAGATGCCATGAATGAATATATGAACCGAGTGGCACTCAACACGTTCAGCTATTTTGACACCGGTCAGCGTCCCTCCGGTGCAGAACCGGAACGCTTCTACCACGGATTTATTCTTGGATTGATAGTGGATCTGCAGGGGCGCTATCTTATTACATCGAACCATGAAAGCGGCTTTGGCAGATACGACGTAGTGCTTGAACCGAAAAATCCAGATGAGGACGATGCTATTATCCTGGAATTTAAAGTAAAAAATTCCAGAAGGGAAAAGACGCTGGAAGACACCCTGCGTTCTGCTCTTTTACAGATTGAAGAAAAACAATATGCGGCAGAACTCATCTCCCGTGGGATTCCCTCGGAGCGCATCCGCAGTTATGGCTTTGCCTTTGAGGGGAAAACCGTGCTGATCGGCTCCGCGGAAGATGCCGTTATATAAATTCGACAAACTGACGCAGGAAGGCACATACAGGTTTAATCCATCGCCTGTATGTATCTTCCCGCAAGAAAAATCTGATCCTATCCCATATGTTCCGGCATTCTTAATTCCTTACTGTAAATCTCCAGTTCATATACCTCCCCGTCTTTCGGACTCGTCTTCTGTTTTGATCCCCGGTAAGTAAACCCACAGGACAGCGCCAGTGCTCTGGAAGCCGCATTCTCTTTTCTTGTAGTATAAACAAACTCTTTTCCGCCCCGGGAACGGCAGTATTCCATCAATAATAAAAGAACCTGCTTCCCGTATCCCTTTCCGATATACTCCGGTCCGATGGCAATGCCGGTATCTGTAAAAATATGGTTCTGCATCTCCTCCACTCCCGCAAAACCAATGGGCTCTCCGCTCCCCTTCTCGCAGATCACCCAGGCATCATGCCCGCTCTGGTGCGCGATCGTTTTCTGTATCCGCTCCCTCGCCGACTTCTCATCAACGCTCACCTGCCACACCATATACCTCGCCGTCTCCACCCTCGACCACACATTATGATACATGGGCTTCCAGTCCTCAAACACTGCTTTTCTTAAAAACAGGTTTCCGGTCTCCATCCTCACCCGAACCACCCCTGCAAAATCAGCCAGATGAGCAGCACAGGCAGGATGTAAGTCACATAAATCCTGATCCCTTTCGGTATCTTCAGCCCTTCGCCGGTATTCGCCTCCTTCAGATACTTATCAAACCCCCAGCCATACCTTGTCACGCAGAACAGCAGATAGATCAGCGATCCGATCGGCAGTATCACATTGCTGACGATAAAATCCTCCAGATCCAGCACAGCGCTCCCCGCCCCCAGAGGCTGGAAGGCGCTCCATATATTATACCCGAATACACAGGGCAGCGATAAAACAATGAGCAGCACAAAATTGACCAGGCAGGATTTTTTTCTGCTCCAGTGAAACAGATCCATACCGCAGGAAATAATATTTTCAAACACCGCCAGTATCGTGGAAAACGCCGCAAAGGTCATGAACATGAAAAAGAGCGCGCCCCAGATCCTGCCCGCAGCCATATGATTAAACACATTGGGCAGCGTGATAAAGATCAGGCTCGGCCCGTTGTCCGGGCTGATCCCGAAAGCAAAGCAGGTGGGAAAAATGATAAGCCCCGACACGATTGCCACAAAGGTATCCAAAATCGCGATATTTACAGATTCCCCCAACAGCGTGCGTTTTTTATCAATATAACTGCCGAAGATCGCCATCGCACCGATACCGAGGCTCAGTGTGAAAAACGCCTGATTCATCGCCGCCACGATCGTCTCCAGCACACCCGCCTCCTTCATCTTCTGCACGTCCGGAACAAGGTAGAATTTCAGTCCCTCCATCCCGCCGTCCAGCGTCATACCTCGCACTGCCAGTATCACAATGATAAACAGAAGAAGCACCATCATGATCTTCGTGATCTTCTCAACGCCCTTCTGCAGTCCCATAGAACAGACTAAAATGCCCGCAGCCACAATGATCACCATCACAACCGTCAGCGTGACCGGATCTTCCAGCATGCTCTGGAACATTCCTGCCACCTGCTCCGTATCCTTCCCGGCAAACCGTCCCAGCAGCATCTGGTAGAAATAGTACAGCATCCATCCTGCAACAGTCGTATAAAACATCATCAGAATGTAATTCCCTGCCAGCCCCAGATAGCCGTTCAGATGCCACTTCTGCCCGGGCCCCTCCAGCTCGTTAAAACTCCTGACGATACTCTTTCTGCTGGCACGCCCCACGGCAAATTCCATGGTCATCACCGGCACACCCATGGCGATCAGAAAAAACAGATACAGCAGCACAAACATTCCGCCGCCGTACATTCCCGTAATGTAAGGAAACCTCCACACATTGCCGATGCCGATGGCGCATCCCGCCGACAATAAGATAAAGCCCATTCTTGATCCTAATTTTTCCCGTTCCATTTATTTCCTCTCCCTCTTTTGATTTATTCGCTTTCCGCTTCTTCCACATCAAAATATGCGTCAAACACCCGCCTCGCCATAGGCACGGCATAATCACCGCCGGAACCGGCGCCCTCTATAATGACCGTCACGCAGATCTGAGGATCTTCCACTGGCGCAAAACCGGTAAACCATGCGTGGGAATCCCTCTCACTGTTATATTCCGCGGAGCCGGTCTTCCCCGCCGCCGTGTAGGCCTTCCCCTGCAGCCTTGTGGCAGTTCCGCTCTCCACCACTTCCCGCATCAGTCCCTGCAGGATATAGGACTCCTGCTGTGTCATCATCTCCGTCTTCCCCGGAGAGGAAAACCGCTTGATCACCGCGCCGTTTGAATTTTCCACATGATCCACCACATAAGGGTGCTGCAGAACGCCGTCGTTGGCGATGGCACAGGTAATCATATTCATATGCAGCGGGGACACCAGCGTTTCCCCCTGCCCGATGGCAGTCTGCATCTGATCCTTTACCTCCATCCCCGGCTCCGCCTTTACCGTGCTGACAGAAGACTCCAGATCAAAGGGCAGAGGCTTTCCGAAGAGCAGCTTATCCAGCGTCCTATCGAAGCTCTCCCAGTCCACCTTTGTCCCCATATTGGCAAAGGAGGAATTACAGGATTTTGCAAAGGATTTTTCAAAATCCACCTTCCCGTGATTTGCTCCGTGATAACACTGTATTCTGGAACCGTCTATTTTAATGGAACCGTTGCAGGTAAAACTGTAGTTGGTATAAGTGGAAGGATTCTCATGGATATATTCCAGCGCCGTCACGATCTTGAACGTGGAACCCGGCGGATATAACCCCTGAGACGCCCGGTTTAACAATTGCCCCGACTCGTCATCCTCCAGCAGTTCCTCCCATATCTCTGAAATCTCATTGGGATTGAAATCCGGCTTCGAGACCATGGCGAGCACCTCCCCCGTCTTCGGGTCTGTCGCGATGATGGCTCCCTCGTAGATGCCCAGCGCCTTGTTCGCCGCTTCCTGCATGCCCACATCCAGCGTTGTATAGACATTATCCCCGGGATTTTTCCTGTCCTGCATCCCGTTATCCATCTTCTCGTTGATGGGGGCATTGGACTGGATCAGATAATAATTCATCTTATCCTCGATCCCTGTTTTTCCCTTTGTGGAATAACCCACCACATGAGAAAACAGGCTGTCGTAAGGATACTTCCTGACTTCCGAACCGTCCGGCTGCGTGATCGTTTCCGCCAGCACTTCCCCGCCTCTTGCCATAATACTGCCCCGGCGGTTCTGCGCCACCAGTATCTGCTGTCCGGCGTTGTAGCTGTTATTGATCATAACCTCCTGATTCTGATAAACATAGACGCAGATATACGCCATCATACCCAGAAACAGAAAAACAAAAAAGTAGGATACCAGCAGAATTTCCCTGTTCTTATGGGGTTTCTTCTTCTTTTTGGACTTTGCTTTCGGTGCGGAAGATCTCTCCTTTCGGCTCTTCTCCCTCACCGCTTTCCCCGGTTCTGATCCCTGCCTTTCCGGCTCCCCGGGCTTCCCCGTTTTCTGTATCTCCTGCTCTTTTTCCTGCTCCGGTATTTTTGTTTTTCTTTTTATATTTAACATGTGCCGCTCCTTCATCCTGCCTGATGATATATAGCCCCTCAATAATGGAAAACATGATCAGCGTCGTCATGATCGAACTGCCCCCGTAACTGACAAGGGGCAATGTCACCCCGGTCAGGGGAATAAACTTGGTATCTCCCCCGATCGTGAGAAATACCTGAAAAATATACAGAACACCCATGCCGAATGCCGCAAGCTGATAAAATCTGTCCTTCAGCCGCATGGAAATATTCATAAACATGATAAAACAGCTCAGCGAAACCATGATCACGCAGATCGCAACGATCAGCCCCATCTCCTCCGACACCGCGGAAAAGATAAAATCCCGTTCCACTTTGGGGATATCCTCCGGCGCACCCTGAAAAAGCCCCAGACCGAAAAGCCCGCCTCTGCCCAGTGAAAACAAGGACTGGGTGATCTGATAACCCTCCCCGTCTATCACACTCCAGGGATCTTTCCATGCCTGCACCCTCACCTGTACATGCCTGAAGAGCTGATAAGCGATCACAGAAGCGCCGCAGCCGCCGGCAATTCCCAGCAAAAGATACCAGAAATTCTTCGTGGCAAGAAAGACCATCAACACATATACCACAAAAAAGATCAGCGCGCTGCCCAGATCCCTGGAAGCCGCAAGAAGCAGCACATGGATTCCCGCCACTGCAGTTACATAGGCCACCTGCAGCAAAGTCGTACTTTTGTAAAGCGCGCTGGCAATAAAAAACACAAAAATGATCTTGATAAACTCCGATGGCTGGAAACTGATGCCGAATATAGAATAGGACAGCTTGGAACCGTAAGTGGTATTTCCCAAAACCAGTACCACCCCCAGCGGCAAAATACCGATCAGTGCATAAAGCCAGCTCAGATTTTTCAATTCTCTTAACCGATGGATAAAATAGGGAATCGCCATCGCCACTGCCATGGATACCAGCACGATAATGAACTGGCGGATCGCCAGCCTCATGTCCAGCCTTGTCAGAATCACAAAGCCGATCACGAGCAGCATACACATATTGTGGATCACAAGCCTGTTGACAGCCGGATAAAACAGATCAAACAGCACCAGCACCGTAAATACCGCAAGCTGCTGAAACGCATAGAAAAACAGATACTGCAGATCGCCTGTCTTGATACAGATCGTCAGAAAGCAGGAAAAGTGCACAAAAAACAGCAGGATCACCTGTCTTGTGTATATACCCTTCCTCTGTTTTTCCTCCCGGAACCGGAATACGGAAAAGCTTTCATAAGTATAGATCGCCATACAGAGGGCTATGAAATATTTTGATAACGCAACGATATACTGTTCCATAAATACTCTATTCTACAGGCCGGCGGAAACGTCCCTGTGTGGTTTCCATTCCGGCAATCTTTCCTTTTTTTATCTTTAATTCAGATGCCAGAAGCATATGAAAAGTTTGCAGGACCGCCTCTGCCGCTCCTTTATTCTCCGTTGTAAACTCTATCCGGAAGGCTCTGATCCCATCCTGCCGCAGCATCCACAGATTCTCATGGTATGAAGTCGGCAGATGATTATAAATGATATTATAACAATGGCCGCAGTTTGTATAGACCGGAAATTTATTCCCCATCCTGTCGACCAGCTCCGTATAATTTCTTCTGTTTTTATCGCAGTGTCCTGATGAAAGTTTGATGCAGTTTGCGGATACCATAAAAGGAGTTCTGCCATATATGAGCGCTTCCAGCCTGCCTGATCGTGCTCTCCCCTTTTCTGTGGAAACCGCTTCTTCGAGCGCATCTGTTCCGGTATGCCGCGCCGCGCCGTTTTCCTCCCGCATCATACACAGCTCCCTGATCTCCCTGCTCTCCAGCTCCAATGGAATGCTGATATGATCCAGCTCCTTTTCCCAGAACAGGACCGCCTCATGATTCCACGCATAAAGCGAAGCTTCCCCCGCGATCTTTCCCGGATAAGAAATACTTTTTACCCAGGCAAGCACATCCACCGTACCGCAGTATATTACTTCAGGCCTTCCTTCCTCTATCACCGCCTGCAGTTTTTTCAGAAACCCTTCATCGCTTTTCCGCAGGATCACCGGACATTTTATCCCCCAGTGTATCTTCCCGCCAAAAAGCCTGTCCCTGATCTCTTCCTCCTCCAGAAGAAGATCCGCATCCGCAATAATAATCTCTCTTATGCCCTTCCTCTGCCTCTCCCCGGCTTTTCCTCTCCCGGCACCTTCCATGAAAGAGATAACAGTTTCAAACTGTTCCTTTGTCTGCACCATGATCGTCAGAGAGCAGTTATCACCCGATCCCTCCCTGATCTCTCCTGGTTTTTTTTCCTTCAAGGCACCGTTGATCTTTTCCGGCGCTTTTTCCTTCAGACCGCCGTTGATCTTCCCCGGCGCTTTCTCTTTTCCATGATCCTGCTGCTCATCTCTCTCCTTCCGCCGGTTTTCCGTCTCCCTCGCGCCATACGCCTCATATACTTTCTGCAAAAGTTCCCTGCGGAGCTGTTTCACCCATTTCATCGGCACAAACGTATTTTCCCCCAGTTCCACCTCGCATTTTTCCACTACAAAGGGTGTCCCCCCGGTCTTTACAAGCTGTCCGCGGATTTCCTCCTCGCTGACCGACCTTTTATCGGCATGTTCCGCCGCCGGTCCCCATACTTTATAACAGATTCCTGCTTCTTTTTCTCCCCCCGCCGGAGCGCCTCCGCCATCCGGCTCTCCGCCTGCATCCGGCAGATATACTTTCCCCGCAAGCCTTCCCGCCGTCTTCACCAAACGCACCTCGCCGTAAAGCGGTTCGCCTGCCCGGCAGCGCACATAAAGATCCAGTGCTCTCCCCGGCAGTTCCCTCACATAAGTTTTCCGCAGCCGCTCCAGAAGTTCCTGATCCGCCTCATTATATCCGGGCTTCTGCAGGGTCAGCATCTCCGCTCCTCTGCCTTTAAAATAATAACCGCTTCCGGTCTCACTCCTGATGTAAAGGTTTGCCAGCAACTGTCTGTCCTTTGAAGAAACCTTCCATACAGGCTTTCTTTTGATTTTCCTATCAGCTTCAGCCCTGTCCTCTCCATACATTTCCGCGCGGCTCGCACTGTTTAATATATTTTTTATATCATACGATCCATTTGTTCCCGCACTGCCGCCCGTGCGACTCTCCTCATAATACTTATCAATATATTTCCTATATATCGATACCACTCCTGCCACATACTCCGGCTTCTTCATGCGTCCCTCGATCTTAAAGGAATCGATCCCCGCCTCGATCAGCTCCGGTATATGCTCCAGCGTATTCATATCCTTCAGGCTCAGAAAATATCCTTCTTTTCCCGCTGTTTTATAGGGCAGCCTGCAGGGCTGGGCGCACCGTCCCCGGTTGCCGCTCCTGCCGCCGATCATGCTGCTCATCAGGCACTGTCCCGAGTAACAATAACACATGGCGCCGTGGATAAAGGCTTCTATTTCCACCGAAACCTTCTCCTTTATATCCTTTATCTCCTGCAATGACAGCTCCCGCGCCGGCACGATCCTCTCACAGCCCGCTTCCTTCAGACAGGCGGCACCGTATGCGCCTGTGATGGTCATCTGAGTGCTGGCATGAAACTTCAGCTCAGGGAAATTGCGCTTCAGAAATCCAAACACTCCCATATCCTGCACGATAACCCCGTCCAGTCCCGCCTGATACAGCGGCAGCATATAATCATATATTTTGATAAATTCCCGCTCTTTTACAAGCGTATTCACGGTCAGGTACACCTTCACGCCGAAAAGATGAGCCTGCCTGATCACAGACACCAGTTCTTCTTCTGAAAAATTTTCCGCATAAGCCCTCGCGCCAAACTCCCTGCCGCCTAAATAAACCGCATCCGCACCGGCATTTACCGCCGCAAGAAAGCTCTCGTAACTGCCGCAGGGCGCAAGCAGTTCCACCCGTTTTTCCATGCTTCACTCCTAAGAAAAAAGCTGTCGCTCCCCGACAGCCTTTTTTGGTACTTTCTATTTTTTCCCTTTCAGTTCCGTTTCCAGACGCACTATTTTCTTTGCATTTTCCTGCAGTTCCGTATTCATATTCCGCACATTCTTCTCGGAATTTTCAAGCTTGATCTGATAGGAGATCAGTTCATGCTTGAGATCGTACAATTCCTTTTCTTTTACCTTTACTTCCTCTTCCAGAATGCTGATCTGTTTTTTGGCTTTAAAGTATTCGTCCGCAATATTGATCTGCATCAGTACGCTCTGCATATCAAGCGGCAGCTTTTTAAAGCTGTCCACCTTTCCGTACTCTGCCATTTTATTATTGATATAACTGGCTACCTTCTGAAAATACTCTTCACTCTCATAGCCGCTCAGCGTATATACCTTACCGCCAATTAAAACCTCGGCATCCACTTTGGAGTCCATATTGTTTCCCTCATTTTATAAAGCACAAAATATGCTGCCTACCCTTAAAAAAATATACCACATCTATTATACATGATGTTATGGTATAATTGCAAGCCCGAAATGAGAATATCCGAGTTCCGTAACAACACGTCCCCGGGGTGTCCGGTTGATCAGCCCGTTTTTGATCAGGTAAGGCTCATAAACCTCCTCGATCGTACCGGCATCCTCCCCGATCGCCGCCGCCAGCGTATCAAGCCCCACCGGGCCGCCGCTGAATTTCTCGATCATCGTCAGCAGCATGTTCCTGTCAATATGATCCAGCCCCATCTTGTCCACATCCATCAGATCCAGCGCTGTTTTCGCCACCTCCTCGGTGATGACGCCGTCATACTTGACCTGCGCAAAGTCCCGCACCCTTTTTAAGATCCGGTTGGCAAGCCTCGGCGTCCCGCGGCTCCTTTTTGCGATCTCCACAGCACCCTCGCGCTCCGTCTCCACCTCCAGGATCCTGGCAGAATGCAGGATCACCTTTGTCAGCTCCTCCACCGAATAAAATTCCAGCCTGTGGATCACCCCGAACCGGTCCCGCAGAGGCGCTGTCAAAAGCCCCGCCCTTGTGGTGGCACCCACCAGCGTAAACTTCGGCAGATCCAGCCGGATGGAACGGGCAGTAGGTCCTTTGCCGATCATAATATCGATCACATAATCCTCCATGGCAGGATAAAGCACTTCCTCCACCTGCCTGTTCAGACGGTGGATCTCATCCACAAACAGCAGATCCCCCTCCGCCAGATTATTCAGGATAGCCGCCATATCGCCGGGCTTCTCGATCGCCGGACCGGAAGTCACCTTCATATGCACCCCCATCTCATTGGCGATAACCCCCGCCAGCGTCGTCTTTCCCAGCCCCGGCGGTCCGTATAAAAGAACATGATCCAGCGCGTCCTGCCTCTGTTTTGCCGCCTGAATATAGACTTTCAGGTTCTCCTTGATACTCTCCTGCCCGATATAGTCCCTCAGAGACTGGGGGCGCAATGTTCCCTCTATCTTGCCATCTTCCTCTGTAAAATTTGTTTCTATTGTTCTTGCCATCCGTTATCTCTCCCGAAATCTCAAATTAAATGCTTCAGCGATGCCTTCAGAATATCCTCCACTTCCATCTGCTCCGCATCCTTCACGGCTTTCACCGCGCGGGTTGCCTCCGTCACGCCATACCCCAGCGCGGTCAGCGCCTCCACTGCCTCCCGCACCGCATCGGAAACAGCCGGATCGATCCGCACATTCTCCGCATCCGTATGTAAAGTATCCTCCAGAGAAACTTTATCTTTCATGTCCAGAATGATACGCTGGGCGGTCTTACTGCCGATCCCGGGCGCTTTGGCAATCATTTTGGCATCCCCGGACAAAATGGCAAACCGCAGTTCATCCGGGCTCATCACCGACAAAATGCTCTGCCCGCCCTTGGGACCGATGCCGTTTACGCCGATCAACAGTTTAAATGTGTCCAGATCGTCCTTTGTCAGAAAACCATACAATAATATGGCATCCTCCCGCACCGCTGTATAAGTATAGAGCTTCGCCTCCTCCCCCACCGGCGGCAAAAGAGATGCCGTCCCGGCGGAGATCCGTATATTGTAGCCGATGCCGCCCACCTCAATGATCGCAAGATCCGGCTCCTTCGCGGCTACTTTCCCCTTGAAATATGCATACATATCGTGTTCCTCATTTCCTGATATCTTTTCCTGTATCTGCTTCCATCAATCATTTATCTTCATGCAGGAATCCTTATCTCCATAAATTTCCCTGTATCGATCCATACATTTATCTCAGTTCCTCCGGCATCCTCCGCAGCAATTCCCTCGCCAGCACTCCGATCAAAAACCCTGTCACCAGCCCAGCAGCCAGCAAAAACGGCGCATAGTATCCGATCTCCACAGTCTGCACCAGAAAAGCCGCGATCAGAAGCTGTCCCACATTATGAAACACCCCGCCTGCCATACTCACACCGTACAGCGTAAGCCCCAGCTTTTTCATAAGCGTCATACAGATAAAACTGATCGCCGCTCCGCCCAGACTGAATAAAATGGAAAAAAGATTTCCAAACAAAAGCCCCGAAAGTACGATCCGCAGGACATTCACGACAAGCGCCTCCCGCCAGCCGTAAAAATACAGCGTGATGACCACCGCCAGATTCGCCAGTCCCAGCTTCATCCCCGGCACACCGAAGAAAAACGGAAACAGGGATTCAATATAGGAAAGCATCAGAGCTGTTGTTGTAAAGAGCGCTATTGTGACTAATTTCTTATTCCTCATCTTCTGTATTCCCACTATAAGCGATATTCTCTTTCAGATCGAACTCTGTGCTGTCCACAAAAACCGTCTTCTTTGCGGACACCGCTATATCCTCCAACATCCCGCATCGGTCCCGCAAAGCATCACAGAGCACATCACATCTTTCCCTGTCGATATAAAGAGAATCGCCGACGATCTCCCTGAACTCCTCCCAGATTCCTGCAAGCGCCGAAAAAGAGATCCATTCAAAATCCGTCACCAGTTTTATCTGCTCCTCATGACTGCTTTTAAAAGGCTTACTGCCTGTTTTCCTTCCGGCACGGACCAGCCCTGTCGGCGTATCAAACCAAAGGGAAGTGCCGCTGTCATAAACCGGAGCCGCCCCCTGATACTCCAACGTGTCAGCGTTCCGTATCACACCGAAATTATTCAGATGCCTGTCCTCATTCATGATCAGATAATCCAAAACCAGCATCCGGTCAACCGCCTCCTTTATCCCGGGAATCCCCAGCCGCCCGCAGCACTCCATATAGTGCCGATACCATGATATATGGTTCGGCTTCTTCGCTGTCTGCACAATACGCCACGCCGATATCAATTCCGTATCCGGCGTAATAAAATCTTCACACACACTGTAAGGACAGCCATCTGCACTCTCCGGATCTTTCCATAGATCATAAGGAACATGGGGAATATTTAACCGCCCACAGATACGCCCCGCCAAAACCTCATTATAAGGTTCCTGACAAAATGCGCCGCTTCCACTCTTCACAAGATATCTTTTCCCGTCCCGGACCACCCATTTTTTCTTCAGCCATCCGTCCGACGTATTATCCGGCGACATAAAACTGATCTGATCACTGCCTGTTCCTTTTCCAAATAAAATATTGCCCATATCTTGAGAAATCGTATTTTCAAAAAAATTGACTTCCCGCCAGGACAATTTTTGATCGGCAGGGCAGATCCAATACTGATCGGATAAACTGAGCCCCAGGCATTTTTCCGGCAAAAGCTGTGTATCGGAAAGGCAGAGTTTTTGCAAAACATCTCTGATTCCCATACGGCTTGCCGGAATCGCCCGGTCTTTCCACCAGGCATTTAAAGCCGCCCTGTCGATCCTCCCCTTTTTTACCGGAATCCCGACCGGTACATGAAGCGGCTCATATACCCTGCCGACAGAAGCAATAACACCAGTAATGCTATCCAGGTTAAGTTCCGCCACGGCTCTATCCTTATGCATTAAAATGTATCTGTCGATGGTGTCTGACATATTATCTCCCTTTCCCGTCTATGTCTACACTCGCTCCGCTCGGCGCTGGTATAATCTCTGAGGAGATTATACCACAAACATACATTCTCTGTCACCATATGGAAAAGCATGTCCTTTGCCCATTCTCTCTTTCAATCATTGCCATTAGATCACTATTACAATTGATTAAGCAATTTACAGATATGATTTATGCTTTTCCCGCTTAAAATGTGCTCCCCCGTCAAGATCCGCCTGAAAAGCCGAGCTTCATCCCCATCAAAACATGTATATACAGGAATCGTACTGCTGTTGCCTGTAATTCTCACCACACATTTTTTATTCGTAAAATATACAATTCCTTCAATGTATGTATTCACACCATTATCTCTCAAATAATTTGCCAGACGGTATATATGTGTTCCTACCTGTTTGACCGGACTGTATATTTCTTTGCTATAAGGTGTTCCACCCCGCCCGACTTTATACTGTGTCCAATATGTATCCCTGTAATCTCCTGTTATATTACCATTATGATTTTTAACCTCCACAATGAACACTCCGCTCCTGCCGACAACAATATTATCTATTTCGCTTGTCTTACCTCCATAAATAATTGTTGCATTCTGAAATATCGTATAACCATCAGGAAGTTTTAAGAGAATCTCTGTAGCTGTCCTTTCCCCATTTATTCCAGAAACAAGAATGTCTGTATTTGTATCGGTGGAAAAATCAAAGTTAATGCACACAAGCCCGACAATGAACAAACAAACTCCAAAACCGATGAGCAAAGGTTTGAATACTATCGAAAGCATATCTACAGCTATACTGATTGCAAAAAATACGCCAAAAATCACGATAACTGCAAACACAAACTTAACAAATTCCTTTGCACCTTTCGCTCTTTTATCAGCCCGTTCCCGTTCTATCGACCTATATTTTTCTTCTAATTGATGCCCCTTTTTAATTATCTTTGCCATATCACTCTGTATATCAGATTCTCAAAACAAATCTCTTTCAGTAAGAAATAAAAAACATCTCACCTTTGCTTCTTTAGCTGTTTTCCCCTGTAACATATTTCTATATATAATAATATAATCAATGTTATTATGCAATATTTTATATTATTTAAAAGTTTTCGTCCATTCTGAATGTCTTATATGTTTCCCCCACCAAAAAACTGTGGCGGCATAACCTCCTTTCGTTATGCCGCCACAGTTTCCTCCCTGGCTAAAGCCGTCTTTCTCTATCTTTCCGGGTGAACAACCTGGATGATATCCTGTTTTCCCTGCCCGTTCTTATTCCGCGCCGATCAGCTCTTTCGCCATCTCAAACATCTCTTCTCCGGAAAGCGCTGTATCCATGCCCATCAGGTTATAATAAACGCCGTCCTTCTCCCAGGTCACATGGGTTACCTGTTCCATCTCCACTTCGTCCGTACCCTCGGAGATCTCATAGTCATCCCTTTCCAGATTTGCCTTGTCTTCCTCTGTCAGCTCATATCCCACGGGAACAAACTTATAGGTATATACGTCATATCGCAGTTCGATATCTCCGCACTGATCTGTCAGATCCGGCGCTTTCGCCGTTTCACCTTTTTCCGGTTTCTGGTCCACATACAGACTGATGTCGCTCACGCCGTCTCTGATATACCGCGCTGCCAGTTGAGGAAAAGTATATAAGGTATTTGCGTCCTCATCTGCCCCTCTCACTTCCTGTACATCCATCTCCTGAAAACTGTAGCCGTTGCCAAAGCTCTCCACCAGATCCACCACAAAGCCCAGCTTCTCCTCCGCTTTATCCTTCTCCTCATAGGTAAAGCTGCCCAGCCCCCTGCCGCTGATATACATCGCCGTCTTTCCCGCAAAAATACTTCCGGAAAGCAACAGACAGGCAGCCGCCACGCCGATCACAAGCTTCTTTGCATTAAAACGAACAGATTTCCCTGTCTCTTTTTTCATAGTATTGTCCTCCATTCCGGCAGACGGATAAAAGTCCGCCGTCCGTCCCTGATCTTCACGCGAGGGGATCGGAACGATCTTTCCCTGCCTTCGGATCTCTTCGTCAATTTTCTGTTTCAATGTTCCGGAAGCCGAAATACTGTCGCACTGCATTTGAAGTGCCATTTTAATCTTATCCTCATATCTGGTCCTCATGCCAAACCCTCCCTGATATTTATCTGACTTTCCAGTTCCCCTTTCAGGTACTTTCTTGCCGTGTGCAGCCTTGATTTTACCGTGCCTTCCCGACAGTCCAGCATCTTTGCGATCTCAGCTACGGAAAGCTCGTTATAATAATACAATACCACCACCGCCCGCTGTTTCATCGGCAGAGCCGCCACCGCACGGGAGATCATCTCAGCTTCTTCCCTCTTTATCATCTGTCCCAGAGGAGATAGAATACTC
The DNA here is from genome assembly GCA_947647735.1 of uncultured bacterium. Lineage (GTDB taxonomy): Bacteria > Bacillota > Clostridia > Lachnospirales > Lachnospiraceae > 1XD8-76. Next base: position 21,541 of record CANSLJ010000036.1, read on the forward strand.
TGGCTCTCTGAAAGGCGTTCGATCTCGTCATCCGGCACTTCCCTGCTCCTCTTCTTACCTGTCCGGTAAGCTGTCCTTACAAGAATCTGCATCATCCACGGTTTAAACCCGGCGTCATTTTTCAGCTCGGAGATGTGAAGATACACCTTGACAAACGTTTCCTGTGCCACATCTTCACTGTCCGGTTTATTGCCTGTGATCAGATAAGCCGTCCGGATCACCAGATTCTTATATTTTTCATACAACAGATCAAAGGCTTCGCAGCGCCCTTTTTTCAACTGCTGTACCAGAATTTCATCTTCCACTGTTTTTAAAACTCCTTGTTTTTTTGGTGCACCTGTTATTAAGAGCCGCGAAGCCTTTGTGAGGTTCATTTTTATTCAATTATTTTTGCAAAGTATGATCAAAACAGTTCTCGAATATAGAACGCGATCTGGTACGGCAGCCTTTCCGCAGGGGTTGCAAGTTCCGTGCCCAGCAGTTTTTTTATGTTGTTCATGCGGTAAATGACCGTATTGCGGTGCGTGAACATACTCTGTGCCATAGCCTGTATGCTCCCGTCAAATTCCAGATAGCAGCGCAGAACCTCCACATAGTTGGAATGATGCCGCCTGTCATGTTCTTCTAACACCGACAGGCTCTCCGCCTTCATCTGTTCCAGCAGGCCGGTATCCGTACAACTATACAGCAGCCTGTACAATCCCATCTTTTCAAACTGCAGCAGCGGCGTTTTTGTCCGCATCGCCATCCGCGCCGCCGCCTCTGCTCTCCGGTAGCTGGCTGAGAGATTTCCAATATCCGTCACCTGGCTTCCAATGCCCACGTAGAGCGCCCGATCCGGCATCCTTTTTCGCGCTCTGCGCAGCATCCCCTCACCCAGTTCAATCAAAAGTTCCGGTTTTATCGCGTTCACAACAAGCACAAAAAATGAATTATAATAAAAGAAACTCCCGTTGTGTGTGATCTGTTCCAAATAAAGCTGCAGCCGGTAAGACAGCCTTCTTCTGTCCACCGTATCCATCGAATCCAGCCCCTCGCTTGCGATAAGCATGGCCTGAAAAGTTCCGTCCACATCAAAATGCGGCAACAGTTTTTTCCGGTACGCATCCTGATTGTCGGGCTGTTCCACCGCCGCGATCAGCGCATTTGCAACCTCCTCATCCGTACTCCCCTGGGCAAAAATGCGGATGCTGAAATCCTTTATCATATCCGAGAGATGAATCTCCCAAGGCACAGTCAAAAGCGGCAGATCGTTCTCCTCACAGTATGCCAGCAGACCGTCCGGCAGTTCCTCGATATAATTCCCGACATTGACGATCAGCCCCGCCGCATGGTGCTTTACCAGATATCTTGCAAGTTCCATATACGCTTCCTCCGTGGGAAAACCGAGCCCCGTTGTGACCGCAAGCTCCTTTCCCCAGAAATTCCGTATGATCATCGTATCCTCAATCAAATGCACCCAGCTGATCGAATTGGCCCAGCCGTTTTTACCTGCCAGATATTTCATACGGTAACGCTCTTCCGAAGCGATCATCATATCCTGTATCGTAAAGCCCATCTTTCCTGCCTCCGTTTTTTATTTTTCTCCATTTTATCACTTTTTGTGCTATTAGTACATATTTCACTTCCATTTTTAGGTTTCAAAGCTATTTTATTTTCTTTTTTTTATGCTATACTTACCTTATAAACCAAACAAAATAAAAAAGACAAAGGAGGCGCATCATATGTTAACAGCTTTAAACGAACCTGTAACCATCAACAGCTATACACCATCATGGATCAAGTCCGAGCGTTATCTGTACTGTGACGATTTTGCAAGGGATCTTATCAAAAGCAGCCATGCGTCCATCTTCGCATTGATACGGCATCTGTTTCAGAAATAAGCGGGCTGCAAAGCAGCGGTTTCCCATATTGCAGGTTTTTATCTGACATATAATATGCTCCCTTCCGGAAAGACAAATAAACAATTGTCCGTCCGAAAGGGAGCATTTATACTTGTCAAGTATGTATTATAGATTACTCCTGCCTTGCTGTCTGTAATCTGTCCTATGGACAGATTGATGTCGGTTCTCGTTCTGAAACTCCCTCTCAAGGTTCTTTTTGTTATAGCTGATTACCTCTGCATACGCTCATTTAATTCGGGGGACTTCGATAAGCTGTCCTTATGCTCCTTATCGTATTTCATTTTGCAAATGACTGGCTTTCCTTATAGGAGGCCTGGACTGGCGCATAACTATAAGTGTGATATAAAGACAGCCAAAAGCGGATAAGATGAAAAAGGAAATTAAGAAAGCATCTGTCAATGCGACATAATGTGTATTTTCCTAATCCGACGCTCCCTGCTTTAATATTATAATTCTCCATAAAACCACAACACTGATCTTATTATTAAACCCTCATCGATAATAGTTTCAATATATCCTTTTTCAAATAAACTAATCTCTATATTTCTGCTTTTCACTAAGGATATTTCTTTGCTGTCAATGCAATCCCATCTCTGATACTGTCTCTTTCTATCCCAAAAAGTCTTATAATAATCTTCACTGTAAAAAATTATTATCTGAGAACTCCACAGATGTTGACAGTCAACAACTGCTACAACCTTGCAAAAATACAATTTCTGAGGCTTGTTCTCAATAAACTCAGAAGTTTTCTCCAACCATTTTTTTATAAATAAAGTTTTTATTTTACTCGAAGTTTTGGGCGCTTCAATCCAAGGTGACCCTGGAACATGGAAATGTTCATACATATTTTCCTGCTTTTGAAAGGGTGTCAGTTCATCGATCATATGGAATAATGTGTTTATTCTACGCCTTTGCCCTCTTTGTTTTTTCCTGTCCATATTGTACTCCTATATCCCATAAATATCGATTTTCAATGTAAGGGCCATCTATTTTGATACCGCTTCACAATTCCTCACTTCTTCCTCAGTTTCAACACAATCTGCCTTTCATCCGCCTTGGCTTCCAGCAGTTTTTTCACGCAGGCTGCCTTCTCTTTTAAAGACAATTTCTCCATTCCAGCATCCTGTCTGATCTGATGCTTTACCTCCCTTAAATCTTCCAGCTCCAACAGATTCACAGCCAGACAGAAAAAAGATTTTTTTCTGCCATCATTATAATTCTGCAGCAGCCATTCCAGCATCTCTATCTTTTCTTTCTGTTCTTTTTGATACTCTTCTGTGCCGATCTCATCCCTCTTCTTTAAATCCCTTTTCTGATTGAAATAAGTAATGAAAGAATCAAACTTATCAATCTCTTCATATTTTTCACAGGGAAATCTCCGGCACAAACTGCAATATTCCGGTTTGCCATTCTGCAGACTGCATCTTGCGATCTTACAGGACTGATTACCTTCCCCGCCGCCACATCCCGGACAATAACCGCCTATATGCATAGAACATAGACCGCAATTCAACCCGCACAGGGAAAACAATATATCTGACCTTATAAAATCCTTCAAAGTTTTTCCTCCATCATCTTTGTTGCAGCCCGCTTATCAATAAGCAACCGCATCGTACTCCGCGCTCCCACCACCTCTCACCGTCAAAAACAACCGGTGCGGCAGACAGCAGATCATATCGCCATCATGGATGATCTTCTGCATTCCCTCACAGACCTTATCGGGACAGTCCGCCTCCGTCACATAAGCCCTGTTCTGTTCTATCACTACCGTATTTCTCCCGTAGGAAGAAACCACGTTTATTTCCTGTTCCTGATCCAGCGGATAGGTGCCGTAAATCTCCCCGTCTATAGTGATCTCAAGCACTCCGCCGGTATTTTCCCTATCTGCACTGCCATTTCTGCTCTGATAGACAAGCGCCGAAATGACAGCAGCCGCCAACACGGCGGCTACCAGCATCAGGTCTTTTTTATAAAGTTTCCAAAATTTATTTATCCTATGATCATCCGAACTTTTATTCATCTTTTCACTCAATTTCCATGCTTAAACCAGATTCGCCTTCCGAAGCACCGGATCTTCTATCCTGCTCTCCACTTCTGCCGCATACGGTTCCAGATAGCTCTCCTGCCCTTCCGCCAGATGCTGCCGCCACAGTTCTTCAGCAACCATACCGGCGATCTCCTCTATCAATACCACTTTCTCATCGGCAGTATTTAAGAAAAACCGATACTGTTCCGGTTTCGTCTTATCCCATTTATCCTGCTGTGATGACATCAGTGTCAGTTTTTCCAGTTTGTCCGCGATCGGTGATAATCCCGGCAGCTCCTTCATCCTTCTGTGCATCCACTTAAAATAAGGCATATACTGCCTTGCCAGCAAAAAGCAGGCAGAGCCCGTATTCTGGATAAACTCGGCAAGCGCCAGCTGAGCCGCCACATATTCGCCCCTCGCCATACAGCGGGCATACTGATACTGCCCCGTCTGTGCCATCTTGCGAAGCCTTGCCGCCAGCTTTTTCTTCCGCACATCCTCCGGGAAATAGGACAGGTATATCTGCCTCTGCGCCATAAAATCCCCGCCGCCGTCCTCAAATATCTCTCCGTTTGTCACTGTGGCAAGCCTTGTCTCCTGCAGGGAAACCCAGTCATACATATTCTCCGGCGCCTTCTCCCGCCCCAACAGCCTGTAATAAAAATCCGTTGTCTTACAGACGCCGCAGCGCCATGCTGCCTCCGGCGTCATCACCGTATCCGGATATTCCTCAAACTGCCCGGGCAGTTCCTGATAGGCTTTCCGCAAAGCCTCTCCATATTTTGCATAAGTCTCCTCATCAAGCCAGATAAAAAACCGCGGAAAATAATCATGGTCCGTGGAGATCACATCATCATAGCCGAAGCATTCCGATCCCTCACCTGTAAGCCCGGCGGCATAATGTCCCTGTAATTCCGGGAATTGCGCCAGCATCGGCTTTCCGTACTTTTCATAATATTCCCGGCACCGCGCCAGAGCTTTCTGCGATATACCTGACATTTTTTCAGGCTTATCCGCATTCAAACCCTTTTCCTGATTCCAGATTTTTTCGGGACTTTCTGTGCTTTCAGTAACTTCTCTGATCCCGCTTCGCCTTATGTGCTCTGCTGCTTCCACCATTTCTCCGCTTTCACAGCTCTCCGCTTTTTCGGCTTCCCGCACGTGCTCAACATTTTCTGTATTGCCTGCCCTCTCCCTGCTGTCCGCATCTTCTGAACTCTTTACGCTGTCAGCTTTCTCTTCCTGCTCCAAGGAATGATCCCTGTTTCCTCTTTTCAGATCAGCCCGGACACGCTCTGCCTTCCGCAGGTATTTCTCCGCCTCCTCCGCCTTTTGGGGATCTCCCCATTCCTGATACACCTTTGCCAGATTCTCACAGACGATCGCATAAGCCAGATTCAGCCCGTAATGCTTCTCGATTTCATCAAGCGCCTTCTGATACCAGAGAATGGACAGCGCATATTCCTTCCCATGATAAAAAATCTCGCCGAGGGCGGAGAGCGCCGCACTGTAATGGGACGCCGGCGTATCCAGTGCCTCAAACATGTTGATCGCCTGCATCACACATTTCTTTCCGCTCTCATGATCGCCCATCTTTAAATAAAGAAGCCCGAGATTCGTAAAATTGGTGGCCGCCTCCATCTGCCTCTCCGGATAATTCTGCAAAATCCCCAGCGCTTTCATCAGCAGTTCCAGCGCTTCCTCATTTTTGCCCATCTTTTCCATCAGGCTGCTCATATTGTTATAGAGCCCCGCAAACAGATAGTCATCCGGGCTTACCAGCAGATGGTATATCTGCTCCGCCCGCCGGTAAAACTGCAGCGCCATCTCATAATTGTCATCAAAGCTGTAAGCCGTCGCCGTATTTAAAAGCACCGTGGCAAATTCCGCGCTCTGGTCCATCTGCAGCTCTTCCATCAAAAGCAGCATATCTTCGGATATCTGATAGGCTTTCTGAAATTTGGAAACAGAACGGTAATACCCGATCATCTCATTTCCCACAGACAGATACAATCCGTAGTCCTCCCGCTCCTTTGCCTCCGCCAGCGCCTGGAGCATAAAAGGCTCTACTTTATCATATTCCTGCTCTGCAAAGAGCCGGTCCAGCTCCTGAATAAATTCCTGTGTTGTCATATTCCGTTCCTCGATCATGAATGTTTTTTTGTCTCCATTCGATATATTTTCCAGCCTTTCACACAGTAAACCTGCGTATTTCGCGGACATTATATTTTTTTCCGTACCTGTCTCTGCATCCTTCAGCCAATCTCTTAATCTTCATCATCCTTCTTCAACGGCTGATACCTGCAGGTGCCCACTTCCCGCACTTCTGCCTCAACCCCGTTCACATAAACCGTCAGATAGGTCTTTGCGGACATGGCAGAAGTTTTCTTCGCCCAGAGTTTATAAGTAATGCCGTTCATATCGCTGGCCTTCACATACACATTGATCGTAAGATTCTTGCCTTCCACGATCGTCTCCAGCTTCACCGGATGAGGATAATCGTTGCGGAACTGCAGATCCTTGCTCCCTGCCGAAATAGCCGCATCTGTCCCCAGAGGCAGATAGGAAACAGGAGAACTGTGAGGGTAACGCATCGTTACGGTAATACCGGCATTCATCAGCGCATTATAAGCGGTGGATGACACCTGACAGATACCGCCTCCTATTCCGTTGACAAGCTTTCCGCCTGAATATACCCCCGCCGATTTGTAACCGTTGGCAGAAGTTCTCGGCATAAAGATCGCATCCAGAGAAGCCGTCATTCCACTGGGCAGAACATAGCCGTTCATATTTCCCGCCGCAACACGGATATTGTTGATACGCGCCGCGCTGCTTCCGCGGAAGGACGTGGTGCAGGTACCCGCCAGCACATAGTCCGCCGTATTTGCCACCACAGCGGCAGCCTCCGCTTCCGCCACCGTGATCACCTTACAGGTATTCGCGTTCAGCTCCACATTGATATTGTTGACAGGACCGGAAAACAACTGTGTCTGTACCACATTCAGATACCATGCTTCAAACCCGTCCACAAACTGATAACAGTATCCCGCCGGTACTGCCGTATTCACAAAGCCAGAAGAGCGAAGATCCGCATTGATCTGCCCCAGAAAAGCATCCGCCCAGTCGATCTGAACAAAACTGCAGCTGTTTACCCCCGTATCCGGATCTGTATAGAGGCGCATCTCCTGCCCCATCAGTTCCGAGATCGGTTTCTCCCAGACCTTTCCTCCACAGGAAACGGTCAGTTTCATCTGCGCCCATCCCGGATGAAAAAAAGCCGCATCTGACAGTGTTGTCACTCCGACTTCCACCGGCGCCGCCTCACAGGTCATCTTAGCCGCAAGAGGTGCCGATACAAAAATGATCATACTGAGTAATATTGATATCAATCGTTTCATAATTTTGTCCCCTCTCATACTTTTATATCTTTTTCTACTATAAAAAGAACCGCCCTATCCTGAAAAGGTATCTATATTCCTCTGCAAGATCGTTGCGGTTCCTTTTTTCTATAGTAAGTCAGGATCAGTTGTTGATCAGCTTATCCTCACCATTCCAGCTATACAGCTTTCTGATCTCCTCACCAACGATCTCAGCCGGATGCTCAGCAGCAAGTTTTCTCATAGCACGGAAGTGTGCCTGCCCGCCTGCCGCAGACATATCTAACAGGAATTCTTTTGCAAAACTGCCGTCCTGGATGTCTTTCAGGATCTTCTTCATGGTTGCCTTGGTCTCTTCTGTGATGATCTTCGGGCCTGTGATATAATCGCCGTACTCTGCCGTGTTGGAGATGGAATATCTCATCCCTGCAAAACCGGACTGATAGATCAGGTCAACGATCAACTTCATCTCATGAATACATTCAAAGTAAGCGTTTCTCTCATCATAACCGGCTTCAACCAGTGTCTCAAAGCCTGCCTGCATCAGAGCACATACACCGCCGCAGAGCACTGCCTGCTCACCAAAGAGGTCTGTCTCTGTCTCTGTCCTGAATGTAGTCTCCAGAACGCCTGCCCTTGCGCCGCCGATCGCCAGTGCGTAAGCGAGTGCCATATCCTGTGCCTTGCCTGTGGCATCCTGATGAACAGCCACGAGGCAGGGAACACCCTTGCCTGCCTGATATTCGCTTCTCACGGTATGGCCCGGTCCCTTCGGCGCAACCATGGTTACGTCCACATTTGCGGGGGGTACGATCTGACCGAAGTGAATGTTAAAGCCATGTGCAAACATCAGCATATTGCCTTCTTCCAGATTCGGTTCGATATCTTTTTTATACATGGAAGCCTGCAGTTCGTCGTTGATCAGGATCATGATGATGTCTGCCTTCTTTGCCGCTTCCGCTGCCGTATATACTTCAAAGCCCTGTGCTTCTGCTTTTGCCCAGGATTTGGAGCCTTCGTACAAGCCGATAATGACGTGGCATCCGGACTCCTTTGCGTTTAATGCGTGTGCATGTCCCTGGCTGCCATAGCCGATCACTGCGATTGTCTTGCCTTCCAATAAAGAAAGGTTACAATCTTCCTGGTAAAAAATCTTTGCCATTTTCTCTTCCTCCATTTTTATTTGTTTTCTCTATAACTGAAAGGATTTCCCTTAGAGTTCGTTGAAAAGTGCTCCGATTTTTACGAGTTTACTTTGTAAACTCGCAATGTGAGCGAAGCTCACTATCTTACAGGTATGTCACATTTTCAATACCCCTGCCAAGTCCTGCAATACCGGTTCTCGCCAGTTCCAGGATCTCATACCCGCTGAGCAGGCTCATAAACGCTTCAATCTTATCCTGATTACCGGTCAGTTCGATGATCAGGCTCTCCGGCGCCACATCGATGATCTTGGCACGGAAAATATCCGCTATGGCGATCACCCCCTGCCGCTCGCTCTCCCCTGCCTTTACCTTGATCATGGCAAGTTCACGATACACGCTGTTTTCCGGCTTCAGTTCCTTGATATCCCGCACATCCACCAGCTTGGCAACCTGCTTCTCGATCTGATCAAGGATCTCATCGTCTCCGCTTGTCACGATCGTGATCCTTGTAAACCGCGGATCCGCCGTCACACCTGCCGTAATACTCTCAATATTATATCCCCGTCTGGAAAACAGTCCCGAAATCCGGCTCAGTACACCGGATGTATTATCCACCAAAAGCTGAAATACTTTTTTCTGCATCGCCTTGTCCATACCCTTTCCTTTTATTTAAACGATCATCTCTTAATGCAGTTGTTTTCACACTGCTTATAAAATATCTGTTTCTATCAGCCTGAAACCCATATATTATACTATATACACGGAAAACTTTCAAGAATCTGTTACTCATTAGATTCTCAGCCGCACTTTAAGAATCCGCCTCCATACATTTCTGAAGCGCCAGCGTTCCGGTGCGCGCCATTTCCACAATGCTCACCGAAGCCATCATACTGATAAACAGCTTAACCTTTTCAGGTTCGTCACAGATCTGTATCATCATCGTATTTTTGGACATATCAATGATATTCGCCTTCATCACATCACAGGTCTCTAAAATCTCACGCCTGTTGTTCTTGTTGTATTTCACCTTGATCAGCATCAGCTCCCTGCTGATGCTCTGGCTCTCGGAAAAGGTCTTCACCTTAATGACATCCAGCTTTTTATTAAGCTGTTTCTCTATCTGCTCTATCGTCCTCTCATCACCGGAGCTGACGATCGTCATCACGGAAACATCCGGTGCGTCCGTCTCACCAACTGCCAGTGAATCAATATTAAAGCATCTTCTGGAAAACAGCCCTGCCACCTTGCAGAGCACACCGGATCTGTTTTCCACCAGAACGGAATATATTCTTTTCATACACGGGTTCCTTTCTTATCTTAGTTCCGCTTCGCGATACACACTCGCTTCGCTCGGCGCTGTTTCTCTCTCAGCTCACCAGATCCATCGGATCGATCAGACATTCCATGAGCACACTCTCGTCCCTCTCGAGGAAGGCATCCAGCGCCTCATCCGCTTTCTCCATGTTCTCAAGCCGTATAAACTTCATATCATAAGCAGATACCAGTTTCTCCAGATCCGGGCTTCCCGACAGATCCACCACAGAGTAGTGATCCTGATAATTATAGTGCTGGAACTCCCTCACCATACCCAGATAGTTGTTTTTCAGCACAACGATCTTCACAGGAATGTTATGCTGGCGCATTGTCGCAAGCTCCATCATGGACATCTGGAAGGAACCGTCACCGCAGACCGCTATAACCTGCCTGTCCGGACAGGCAAGCTTTGCACCCATCGCCGCCGGGATCGAGTAGCCCATGGTTCCCATACCGCCGGAAGTCATAAACCGTCCCTCTCTGACAATATGATAAGCGCAGGACCAGATCTGATTCTGTCCCACATCAGCCACATAGATGCCGTTTTTCTGCATTCTCAGAGACAGCTTTTTGATAAACTCCGCCGGATCCACATAGTCCGGATTCGGATTTCTCTTCCGGTAAATATTTCTCTTGTATTCATTTAACGTTTCGATCCATTCCTCATGGTCCTCACAGGAAATCTCCTGCTCCATAAAATCCTGGAAAATACACTTTGCGTCTCCCACGATCGGGATGGAAGGCAGTGCATTTTTACCGATCTCCGCAGAATCCACATCAATATGGACAAGCACTTTATTCGTTGTGATGATATCCGGCTGGTTTACCGCCCGGTCCGCCACCCTTGCGCCGATCATGATCAGCAGATCCGACTCATTCATGGCACGGTTCGCGCAGAGCTTTCCGTTATTCCCCACCATGCCGAAGTACATCGGATGCTCCGTCGGCATGGCGCCGATCCCCATCATCGTGGAGACTACCGGAACACGATACTTCTCCGCAAAACTGCAGAGTTCTTTTCCCGCATCGGAGAGCAGAACGCCTCCCCCTGCGCAGATCAGCGGCTTCTTCGCCTTCTCCAGCTCCTTAGCGACCTTCTTGATCTGCACGATATGCCCCTTTACCGTAGGTTTATATGTACGCATGGAAACTTCTTCCGGATAAGCAAAATCCTTTATTTCCGTATTCTGTATATCGATCGGCACATCGATCAGGACAGGGCCTTTCCTTCCGGTGTTTGCAATGTGAAAAGCTTCCTTAAAAATTCTTGGGATGTCATTCACATTCTTGACCAGATAACTGTACTTCACAAAGGACTCCACCGCCCCCGTGATGTCCGCCTCCTGAAACACATCGCTGCCGAGCAGTTCCGAATTTACCTGCCCGGTAATACAGATCAGCGGAATACTGTCCGCAAAAGCCGTCGCGATACCGGTGATCACATTCGTCGCGCCGGGGCCGGAAGTAACCGCACAGACTCCCACCTTTCCCGTCACACGGGAGAGGCCGTTAGCGGCATGTGCCGCATTCTGCTCCGTCCGGATCAGGATCGTTCTGATATCGCTCTGTAATATACTATTATAAAAAGGACAAATTGCAACGCCGGGATAACCGAAAACACTTGTCACACCCTCCGCTTCCAGGCATTTTACCATTGCATCTGCACCAATCATGGGATTCCTCCTTATCCTTATATATTTTATATTCCAAGATACACTGCCAAAAATTTGCTCAGCTTTGAACATAATACCATTTTTTCAAAAGAAATACAAGTTTACTTGCTAAATTACTTTAAATGTGATACATTCATACTGTTAAACTTATTACAAAATTATTACAAACGAGAAAATGAACGCAAGGGGGCGCTATTTTGAAAAGACAATTTTTGCCATTCATCCTCTCTGCTTCTTTAGCCGCATTTCTGATAACAGGCTGCGGTAAAAGTGATATTGCGGATGAATTAAGTACTTATCAGGCAAGTATGAGTACTTTTTGTGATAACATTTCTTATATTAATGACCAGATTAACACATTAGACGGTACTGGAGAATCCGATGTGGAAACCTTACTAAAACACTTGGACACTCTGGATGATCAGTTTTCCCAGATGGCAGAACTGGTCGTACCGGATGAGTTTTCTACTATTGACAATCTTGCTGATGAAGCCAGCGAAAATATGAGCATGGCAGTCTCCTATTACCATGAAGCTTATGATTCTGGTACTTTCAATCCGAATTATGCAGATGCAGCCTATGAATACTATACCAGGGCCAATATCCGTCTTGGTTACATCCTTCAGATTCTTCATGGTGAAGAAATCCTGGACGATAATGTAAGATATGTTCCCGAAGATGAAACTTTTGAGCCAGAATCAACATCAAACGAACAACCTGATGAATAACTACAATTCTCTTCCACAATAATTATCAAAACAAAATTCATTCCCATAATTAAAACACAACACTGCAGTGATGATATGCTGCAGTGTTTTTATGACATATTTTTCTTTACACTCATTATTTCCTTTTCAAATATTTATAACATCTCTTTCCAGCACAAACAACTAGTACAATAAGTCTATTTCTTCAAAATAGCGTTATAAGCACCACTTTCAAAAGTTCTCCCATTCTTCCAGGAATAGTATAATTTATGCATGAAGAAAGAGAGCATTACAAATCCCAGATTTGTACAAGAAAGAATTACAGAATTAAGGCTTGCCAGAGATATCTCAGAATATAGATTGAGTAAAGACCTCGGCTACAGTAAGGGTTATATTCAATCAATCAGCTCTGGTAAGACACTTCCATCTATGACAGCGCTTTATGAAATCTGCGACTATTTCAAAATCACCCCCAGAGAATTCTTTGATGATGACTCTGCCCCTGATTCTGAACTAGTGCACAATTTAATACGTGAAATTAGACGCCTTCCTGTTGAAGAACAGTATTTTCTGTACCATTTCCTATTGGCCAGAAAAAGGAAGAAGTTCAAAAAGACTAAAAAATCATAAAGTGCCTTTGTTCTGATGAAAAACGGGCTATTGTAAAAGACTGATCTCTATTCGTCGTTACAATAGCCTGTTTGTTGTGCCCTTATTCTATTTTTAAGCCTCTAGATACTGCACTCACAATCAGGATAGGTATCATTAGGAGGTATCAATCTTTTCTGTTGAAAAAAGGGTGACCGCAGTCACCCCTCTTCCAAAATATATTATACTTTCAATAGATTCTTTAGAACTTACCTTCCTTTGCTGCTTCCTCAATCGTTACTGTATGCCTTGATTTTAAGGCGTTTCCAAGCCCTTTGAGTGCTATACGATGCTATCAACTCGATTTATCGGCGATTAACTGACACTATCTCCATTTTATGACTTGAATCCTCCTACAAAATATGTTATATTTTAAGCATAAAAGGAGTAACCGCCCACAAAGTGGTTGACCTCCTAGATTAGACTATAAGCCTACCTGTACTGGCCAAGTGACAAGGTAGGCTTATTTATTTTCGCTTGTTATTCCTATCTATGTAGGCAAGCAATGCGACAAGAAACGTTCCGAACAGTATTAACAATGTTAAAACTTCGTAGGTACTCATCTGCACCACCTCCCTTCTTTTTCAAGTTAGGGAGGCTACCACCTTGCAACACGATTACTCCTTTGCCCAATTATAACATGGCATATTCTTTTCGACAACTTATATTAAAATTTTTGTTTTCTATCTTAACCTCAAACATTTCCCTATTGAAATCCTTTATAAATTGTATGAAATTATAATTTTTGGGGTGCTGCGTCTGGGTGCTATACGGGTGCTACTTGGGTGCTACAAACTCGAATTATCTTGTTCTAGTTTGAACATCCCAAACAGTCGCCGCCACCCGTAAAACGGGTGGCTCGGGACGCTGGCTGTAAGCCCTTG
>CANSLJ010000037.1 GCA_947647735.1 uncultured bacterium
TGGATTCCCCTTAAAAAAATGAATGATGTGTTCAGGTAAGGTATGGCAGTGGGGACAGATTGATCGGGAATTGTAAAATGCATTATAAATTTGCGGCTTTTCAGAAAAAGGAGGACAACAGTGAAAAATTATCGCGCAGAATTAACAGGCGTATTTGGTGATCCGGTGGATGACAATCCTACCGGCGTGGTGGAGGAAGCAGCATTTGAGGCAAAAGGGTTAAACTACCGTTATCTGACAGTCAAGGTGCTGCCGGAGGATCTGGAGGCGGCAATGACCGGCGTCCGCGTGCTGGGGATGAAGGGGATCAATCTTACCATGCCGCACAAGGTAAAGGTACTCGCCTGTCTGGACGAACTGAGTGAGGCAGCGTCGATCATCGGCGCTGTGAATACCGTCGTTCACAGAGAGGGCAGGCTTTATGGCGAAAATACGGACGGAAAAGGATTTGTCACCGCTTTAAAAAATGAGGGAATGTCCCTGGAGGGAAAATATGTTACCATACTCGGGGCAGGCGGTGCTGCAAGGGCTATTTCTGTGGAATGTGCGTTGAACGGTGCGGAGCATATCACCATTATCAACAGAAATACGGAGCGCGGCGGGGAACTGGCGGCGTTACTTTGTGAGAAGGCAGAATGTAAAGCGGAATTTCTGGCGTGGGAGAAGAGGATGAAGCTTCCAGAAAATACGGAAATCCTGATCAATGGTACTTCGGCAGGATTTTCCCCGAACGTGGAAGAGGGACCGGACATCGACTATTCCACTGTCACGGAAAAAATGTGTGTCTGCGATGTGGTTTTTAATCCGGTGGAGACCGTCTTTCTGAAAGAGGCTGCAAAACGCGGCGCAAAGACAGTGACCGGATTGGGTATGCTTGTACAGCAGGCGGCGCTGAACTTTACGCTCTGGACCGGCGAGGAAGCGCCTGTGAAGGTGATGGAGGAAGCGCTGAGAAGAGAGTTTGAGTGATGTAAAATATATCCCTGCTTTGTCATGAATGGATCGGTGCGGGACAAAGCAGGGATATTTGAGTTTTAAAAACGTACTATTTTGTAATATAAGTTTCAAAAATGTTTGATTTTCGCCAGATAGTTGCATATAATAATACTATGAGGTGAAAATATGATAAAAACAACAGCAATGCTTTTAGAAGAATTAAGTCATTATTCAAGTCCAAAGTCAAAACTTTCCCGTATGGTAAAACAAGGTGATTATATACAGATCGTAAAAGGATTATATGAGACGGATAAAAGTACACCGGCACATCTGCTTGCCGGTAGTATTTATGGTCCCTCTTATCTTTCTTTTGAATATGCATTGAGTTATTATGGATTAATTCCGGAAGCAGTATATGTTATAACCTGTGCTGCTTTTGAAAAGAAAAAAAAGAAGAAGTATGAGACACCTTTTGGTACATTTACCTACCGGGATGTACCTTCTGAGGCATTTCCTTTGGGACTTAATCTCGTAAAAGAAAAAAATTATTTTTATCGGATAGCATCGCCGGAGAAAGCTGTCTGTGACAAATTATATACAATGGAACCGGCAGGCAATATGAGAGAACTTTTCATATTATTAACAGAAGATCTGCGAATTGAGAGGGCGGAACTTCAAAAACTGGATTTATCGGTCATTGGAGAATTGAGCGATAAATATCATACCGGAAATATAAAAAAGCTATATTCACTTTTGAGGAGAATTTAAAATGAGTGCCGTCATTGAGCAGATGTTAAAAAGTTATGATATTGAAAATTTTTATGACAGGAAAAATGCCATGAAGGAGATTATGCAGGAGATTGTTTTATGCGGGCTGTCACGTGCCGGTTTTTTTAAAAAGGCGGCTTTCTACGGTGGAACGGCATTACGGATATTTTATGGGCTGGATCGATTTTCAGAAGATCTGGACTTTTCTCTGGAGACAGCGGATCCGGGTTTTGATCTGGCTGAATATTTTCCGGTTCTCCAAAAAGAGATCAGATCGTTTGGTTTGAATGTTGTGATCGTTGAAAAGGAAAAGAGCAGAAAAAGCAATATCCGTTCGGCTTTTTTGAAAGGAAATACGAAAGAGCATTTGTTACTATTTTTTGCCGATGAGCATGCGGCAGGTGAAACTGCAAAAAATGAAATGATCAAAATTAAATTTGAGGTTGATATCAATCCGCCAAAGTATGCTTCTTTTGAGCATAAATACAGGCTGCTTCCAATACCGTATGAGGTAAATATGTATGATATGCCGTCGCTTTTTGCGGGAAAAATTCATGCTGTTCTTTGTCGTGCATGGCTAAACAGGGTAAAAGGAAGAGATTTTTATGATTATGTATTTTATCTTTCTCGAAAAACAGCAGTGAATCAAAAGCATCTCAGGGAACGTCTTTTAGATTCGGGATATATTACAGAGAATAATTCCTGTTCGTTAAGTGAAATAAAGCATATGCTGAATGAACGATTTGAAGCTGTTGATTTTTCGCAGGCGAAGCAGGATGTAGAGCTTTTTATTCATGATGTATCCGCTCTAAATGTATGGAGTGCGGATTTTTTTAGGCAAATCACAGAAAATCTGACTGTTATATAAACAATCCACCGGTAATTTTGACAATCTTAAATTTTGATTATAAAAATACTTGACATTCAAATAAAACGGCTATATACTTTGACTGTCAAACATAAATAAATTCAAAATATTTGATTGTTCAAACATTTTGGACGGGATTATGATTCATTGCACTAACAGAGAAAGCAAAGATTTTTTGTGCAAAATAAAATAAGAAAGTAGAGAGATTATGTCGGCAGTGATTTGTGGAACGGGTTCGTATGCACCGGCTTATATCATGGATAATGATAAGATAGCGGAGCTGGTAGAGACAAACGATGCCTGGATAAGGGAGAGAACAGGAATAAGACAGCGCCATATCGCAAAAACGGAAACCACCGTCTATATGGCGGCGGAGGCGGCGAAGCGGGCAATCGAGAACGCCGGGATATCCCCGGAGGAAATCGAACTGATCATCGTGGCAACTCTTTCTTCCGATGTGATCCTGCCCTGCAGCGCCTGCGAGGTGCAAAAGGAGATCGGGGCGGACCGGGCGGCAGCTTTTGATATCAATGCTGCCTGCAGCGGCTTTACGATCGCCTACAATATGGCGGACGCTTTTTTTGAGGCGGGGCAGTATCAGACAGCACTGATCGTGGCGGCAGAGAGCCTTTCTCATCTGACGGACTGGACGGACCGGGGCACCTGTATTTTGTTCGGTGACGGCGCCGGTGCGGCGGTGATGAAGAAAAAACAGGGGAGGCATTATTTTTCCGTCACCCATTCCGACGGGACAAAAGGCTGGACGCTGACCTGTAAGAACCGCCTTGAGACAGGTATGGGGCAGCTCCCCAGAGAATATTACATAGATATGAACGGACAGGAGATCTTTAAGTTTGCGGTCCGCAAAGTCCCGGAACTGATCCGGGAAGTGTTGCAGAAGAACAACGTGAGGCAGGAAGAGATCACATGGTTTGTGGTGCATCAGGCAAACAGCAGGATCCTGGAATCCGTGGCAAAGCATCTGGGAGAACCGTCATGGAAGTTTCCGATGAACCTGCAGCATTACGGCAATACTTCTTCCGCCAGCATCCCGCTTCTTCTGGATGAGCTGAACAGGCAGGGAAAGCTGAAAAAGGGCGATAAGATACTGCTTGCCGGCTTCGGCGCAGGGCTGACCTGGAGCGGCAATATCCTTGATTGGGGGATGTAGGTCCTGTTTCGGGATGACCGGTGCGTGGATGAAATACTTTTATCATACAAGCTGATATCCGGAGGAGATCCGGTTTATCATAGAAAATCATACAGAGGCTGTCCGATGCATCTGCGGAGTTCGGTCTGCTGTCTGTGAAAGAAAAAGAGATCAGGAAGTAAAAGCTTCTGAAAAAATGAAACGTGGAGGAAAAAACAATGGTAGAAAGAATCAGAGAGATCGCAGCAGAGAATTTAAATCTGGAAATGGAGGTTGTAACAGCTACGGCAAAGTTCAAGGAGGATCTGGAGATCGATTCCCTTGATCTGTTTGAACTGGCAATGGCACTGGAAGAGGAATACAACATCGAGATTCCGGCGGAGGATCTGGAGAAACTCACCTGCATCGAGGATGTTGCAAAGTACATCGAAGAGCATCAGGCGTAAGGCGGAGGCTGTGAATGAAAACGGAAATAACGAAGCTTTTGGGAATTGAATATCCGATCATTCAGGGCGGTATGGCATGGGTGGCGGAATACCATCTTGCATCAGCGGTTTCAAATGCCGGAGGGCTCGGACTGATCGGGGCGGCAAACGCTCCGGCGGACTGGGTGCGGGATCAGGTACGAAAGATGAAGGAACTGACGGATAAACCATTCGGCGTCAATATCATGCTGATGAGTCCTTATGCTGATGAAGTGGCGAAGGTGATGGTGGAAGAGAAGGTGCCGGTGGTGACTACCGGAGCCGGAAATCCGGAGAAATATATCGGCGCATGGAAGGAAGCGGGCATCAAGGTGATTCCTGTGGTGGCTTCCGTTGCACTGGCAAGGAGAATGGAGCGCGTGGGCGCTGACGCTGTGGTAGCCGAAGGAACGGAAGCCGGCGGACATATCGGGGAGAGCACGACCATGGTGCTTGTACCTCAGGTTGTGGACGCTGTGCAGATACCGGTCATAGCGGCAGGCGGCATCGCTGACGGCAGAGGCGTGGTAGCGGCATTTATGCTGGGCGCAAAGGGCGTTCAACTGGGAACGCATTTTGTTGTCACCGAAGAATGTCAGGTCCATGAAAACTATAAAGAGCGTATTTTAAAGGCGAAAGATATCGATACCAGAGTGACGGGAAGAAGCACCGGGCATCCGGTACGGGCGCTGCGCAATGAGATGACCAGAAAATATATGGAGCTGGAAAAGAACGGCGCATCTTTTGAGGAGTTGGAGCTGCTGGGCGTGGGCGGTCTGCGCAAGGCAGTGGTGGAAGGCGATATGAAAAACGGAAGCCTGATGGCAGGACAGATCGCCGGCATGGTGAAGGAATCCATGAGCTGTAAGGCACTCATCGAGAAACTGGTCTCCGAAGCGGACGCTCTGATGAAAGGAACAAATATCTATGAGTAAAGTGGCATATCTCTATCCGGGACAGGGCGTACAGACCGCCGGAATGGGAAAAGATTTTTATGAAAACAGCGTCCTTTCAAAGGAAGTATACGATAAGGCTTCCGAAGCGCTGGGGCTTGATATGAAAGAGCTCTGTTTTGAAAAAAATGACAGGCTGGATCTGACGGAGTACACACAGGCGGCACTGGTCACGACCTACCTTGCGATGACAAGGGAGCTGGAAGCGCGGGGCGTTCATGCGGATATCACGGCAGGCCTTTCCCTCGGGGAGTATGCGGCGATCGCGGCGGCGGGAGCGATGACGGATATGCAGGCGGTGCAGCTTGTCAGGAAGCGCGGCATCCTGATGCAGAATACGGTACCCGCCGGAGAGGGCGCCATGTGCGCGGTGCTGGCGCTGGATGAAAAGATCATCGAGCAGGTTCTGGAAGGGATAGAGGATGTGACCATCGCGAATTATAACTGTCCGGGACAGATCGTGATCACCGGGAAGACCGCTCAGGTTGCAATAGCGAAGGAAAAACTGGAGGCAGCGGGAGCAAGGCGCTGTATCATGCTGAATGTCAGCGGTCCGTTCCATTCACCGCTGTTGAAAGAAGCGGGAGATCAGCTCTTTGCAGAGATGGAAAAGATGGCATTCGGAGAACTTGCGATTCCCTATATCACCAATGTAACGGCACAGAAAGTAACGGATGCACAGCAGATCAAACCGCTGTTGGCGAAACAGGTATCTTCGCCGGTGCAGTGGATGCAGAGCATGAAGGCTATGCTGGAAGAGGGTGTAGATACCTTTGTGGAGATCGGACCGGGCAGAACGCTGGCGGGCTTTATGAAGAAGATCGCGCCGGAAGTGAAGGTGCATCAGGTGGCAAAGTGGGAAGATCTGGAGAAGATAGAACTGAGATGAGGATTTTTATATGTTGACAGGAAAAACAGCCGTGATAACCGGCGCATCCAGAGGAATCGGAAAAGCAGTTGCCGTTCATATGGCACAGCTTGGCGCGCAGGTGATCATCAATTATAACGGTTCGGAAGAAAAAGCGAAAGAAGTACAGAAAGAGATCATTGAGGCGGGCGGTAAGGCGTTTATCTACCAGTGCAATGTATCTGATTTCAAACAGTGTGAAAGCTTTGTGAAAGAGATCGTCGGCAAGTTTGGCAGGATAGATATTCTGGTAAACAATGCGGGCATCACGAAGGACGGCCTGCTGATGAGCATGTCGGAGGAAGCCTTTGATCAGGTGATACAGGTCAATCTGAAAGGTGCTTTTAATATGATCCGGTTTGTCTCCAGGCAGATGCTGAAACAGAGAAGCGGACGTATCATCAATATGGCGTCTGTGGTAGGCGTATCGGGCAATGCGGGGCAGGCAAACTATGCGGCGTCCAAAGCCGGCGTGATCGGGCTTACCAAGTCGGCGGCAAAGGAACTGGCGCCCAGAGGCATCACGGTAAATGCTATCGCACCGGGCTATATCAGCACAGATATGACAGGGCAGTTAAAGGATGAGGTGAAGGCGGAGATCGCGTCAAGGATCCCGCTGGGCACGATTGGCGAACCGAAGCAGGTGGCTTATGCGGCAGCCTTTCTGGCATCTGATGAGGCAGACTATATCACAGGACAGGTGCTGCACGTAGATGGCGGAATGGTCATCTAAGATATATGGAGGTAACCATGAAAAGACGAGTAGTTGTGACAGGGCTTGGGGCGGTGACACCGATCGGAAACACGGTGCAGGAGTTCTGGGATTCTGTGAAAAAAGGAACCGTGGGTATCGGTGAGATCACAAAATTCGATACCACAGATTATAAAGTGAAGCTGGCAGCAGAAGTGAAAGGTTTTGTCGCAAAAGACCGCATGGATCCGAGAGCGGCAAGGCGTATGGAACCCTTTTCCCAGTATGCGGTGGCGGCGGCGAAAGAGGCTTTTGAGGATGCCGGCATCGATATGGAACAGGAAGATCCCTACCGCGCGGGTGTGATCGTGGGCTCCGGCATCGGCAGCCTGCAGGAAGTGGAGCGGGAGTATGAAAAAATACTGACCAAAGGACCTGCCCGGGTAAATCCCCTGATGGTGCCCTTGATGATCTCCAACATGGCGGCAGGCAACATTTCCATTCAGCTTGGACTGAAGGGAAAATGCACCAACGTGGTCACAGCCTGCGCAACCGGTACAAACTGTATCGGGGATGCACTTCGGGCGATCCAGTACGGGGATGCGGATGTGATGCTTGCAGGCGGTACGGAGAGCAGTATCTGCCCCACCGGCGTGGCAGGATTCAGTTCCCTGACAGCGCTCTCAAAAGCGACGGATCCCATGCGGGCCTCCATTCCCTTTGACAAGGAGCGGGATGGCTTTGTACTTGGCGAAGGCGCCGGCGTCGTGGTTCTGGAGGAACTGGAACATGCGAAAAAACGAGGCGCGCATATCTATGCGGAGCTTGTGGGTTATGGTTCCACGGCGGATGCTTTCCATATCACTTCCCCGATGGAGGACGGCAGCGGGGCGGCGAAGGCGATGGAAGCTGCCATGCAGGAAGCGGAAATAGAGCCGGCTCAGATCGATTATATCAACGCCCACGGCACAGCTACCCATCACAACGATCTGTTTGAGACAAGAGCGATCAAGGCAGCTTTCGGGGATGCGGCAAAGAGCGTTCAGATCAATTCCACAAAGTCCATGATCGGACATCTGCTCGGCGCGGCAGGCGCGGTGGAGTTTATCGTTTCCGTCAAGAGCCTGCAGGATAATTTTGTGCATCAGACCATGGGAACAAAGGAGACAGAGGAAGAGTGCGACTTAAATTACACGCTGGGCGTGCCGGTGGAGAAAGAGCTTCACTATGTTATGAGCAATTCCCTCGGGTTTGGCGGACATAATGCGTCGCTTGTGCTGAAGAAGTACGAAGAATAAATGGATCAGAGTGAGGAACATCATATATGGAAATGGATCATCTTATAAAACTCATTGAAACAGTATCCCGTTCAGGGCTCTCCAGATTTGAATATGAAGAGTCCGGCATCAGGGTACATATGGAAAAGCCCGAATCTGTTCAGGTGAGCACAGTGCAGGCGCCGGCGGAAGCGGTGACAGAGATGGAGGAGAAGGCGGAAGATCAGGTGGTAACCTGTCCGCTTGTGGGCATTTTCTATGCGGCGCCGGAGGAGGGCGCGGAACCCTTTGTCAAAGTGGGAGACACTGTGAAGAAGGGACAGACGCTCGCTATCGTGGAGGCGATGAAGCTGATGAACGAGATCGAGAGCGAATACGACGGCGTTGTGACCGAAGTGCTGGCGGAGAACGGGAAAGCGGTGGAGTTCGGGCAGCCGCTGTTTAAAATCAAATAAATCAGCAGGAGTATATTTATTATGAATCATTTGGATATCAGGCAGATACAGGAGATCATACCCCACAGGCATCCCTTCTTACTGCTGGACTATATAGAAGATTACGAACCGGGACAATATGCGGTGGGGTATAAATGCGTATCCTACCGGGAGGAGTTTTTTGCGGGACATTTTCCGGAGGAGCCCGTCATGCCCGGTGTGCTGACAGTGGAGGCGCTGGCCCAGGCAGGGGCGGTGGCGATCCTCAGCATGAAGGAAAACCGCGGGAAGACCGCCTACTTTGGCGGCATCAAAAACTGCAGGTTCCGCGGGAAGGTGGTGCCCGGCGACAAGGTGCGTCTGGAGACAAAGATCATCAAGCAGAAAGGACCGCTCGGCATCGGGGAAGCCACGGCGAGCGTGGACGGCAAGGTGGTTGTCAGCGCGGAGTTGTCCTTTATGATCGGTTGAAAGATGGGAAAGAAAGGTGTGCTATCGATATGATCAGGAAAATTTTGATCGCAAACAGAGGAGAGATCGCAGTGCGCATTATCCGCGCCTGCCGGGAGATGAGCATCGCCACGGTGGCGGTTTATTCGGAGGCGGACAGGGAAGCGCTCCATGCAAAGCTGGCGGATGAGGCGATCTGCATCGGAGAAGCGCCGGCATCGGAAAGCTATCTGAGTATGGAACGCATCATCAGTGCGGCGGTGGTTTCGGGAGCGGACGCGGTGCACCCGGGGTTCGGTTTTTTGTCAGAAAACAGCAAGTTTGCGGATCTGTGCAGACAGTGCGGGATCACTTTTATCGGTCCCGATGCGGAGGTCATTGAAAAACTGGGCAATAAGCAGGAAGCCAGAAAGACCATGATAGAAGCCGGCGTTCCCGTGATCCCGGGGACGGAGGAAGCGCTGGAGGACTGGCAGGAGGCTTTCAAGGCGGCTAAGAAAGTCGGTTATCCGCTGATGATCAAAGCGGCGCTCGGCGGCGGCGGAAAAGGTATGCGGGAAGTGTATGATCCGGCGGGTTTTGAGGAGGCATTCCGGACTGCGCAGAAGGAGGCTGTAAGCGGCTTCGGGGACGGACGGATGTACCTGGAGCGCCTGATACAGAACCCCCGCCATATCGAATTCCAGATCCTGGCTGACAACTACGGAAATGTGGTGCATCTGGGCGAGAGGGATTGTTCGATCCAGAGAAACCACCAGAAACTGATCGAGGAAGCGCCCAGCATGGTGCTGACGGAAAAAATGCGGGAGAAGATGGGCGAAGCGGCGGTGAAGGCGGCGAAGGCTGCAGGTTATGTGAACGCCGGAACCATCGAGTTTCTGCTGGATAAGGGAAATCATTTTTATTTTATGGAGATGAACACCCGCATTCAGGTGGAGCATCCGGTGACGGAATGGGTGACGGGCGTGGATCTTGTCAAGGCACAGATCAAGATCGCGGCAGGCGAGAAGCTGGAATTTGCCCAGAAGGATATCAGGATTCAGGGGCATGCCATCGAGTGCAGGATCAATGCGGAAAATCCAGAGAAGGGGTTCAAGCCTTCTCCCGGGACGGTGCAGGATATGTATCTGCCCGGAGGAAAGGGAATCCGCATCGACACGGCGGTCTACAGCGGCTATACGATTCCGGTCTGGTATGATTCCATGATCGCGAAACTGATCGTCTGGGGCAAGGGCAGGAAGGAAGCGATACGGAAGATGCAGAGCGCGCTGGGCGAGGTGATCATCGAGGGCGTGGACACGAATGTGGATTATCAGTATGAGATCCTGCACGATCAGGATTATCTGGACGGAAACATCGATGTGGAGTTTATCCAGAGGTTTTCTGAAATGCAGGATAGCGCAAAATAGAATAACATTATGTATATGATATATACAGGAATATAAAGTTTGAAAGTAAACTTTCAAATCTACTGATTGAAGCAGTACCGCAAGCGCTGCTTGCGGTATGCAGGGGTGTAAAAATATGAAGCTGGATAATATGTTCAAAAAGAATCAGGAGCTTGTGGCGGAGAGCAAGGATAACGAGCCGAAGTCGGAAGTGCCGGAAGGACTTTTGAGAAAATGCAATCTCTGCAAAAAAGTCATTTTGACGGAAGAGGTGGAGAACGGATATTACATCTGTCCCAAATGCGGCGGTTACTATCATGTGCCCGCCATGCAGCGGATCGAGATGGTTGCCGATGCGGGCAGTTTTGAGGAATGGGACAGGGAGATGCGCCCGGTCAATCCCATGCGGTACAAAGGATATCTGGAAAAACTGAAACTTCAGCAGGAGAAGACAGGACTGAAAGAGGCGGTTGTCACAGGAAAGGCGAGGATCGATGGCGAGGAAGTGGTGCTGGGCGTCTGTGACGGACGTTTCCTGATGGCGAGCATGGGCGAAAATGTCGGCGAGAAGATAGCCCGTGCGGTGGAGAGAGCGACGGAGTTAAAGCTCCCTGTGATCATGTTCGCCTGTTCCGGCGGCGCCAGGATGCAGGAGGGGATCGTTTCTCTGATGCAGATGGCGAAGACCTCGGCGGCATTAAAGCGCCACAGCGAGGCGGGGCTTTTGTACATCAGTGTGTTCACCGATCCCACCACCGGCGGCGTGACGGCGAGTTTTGCCATGCTGGGGGATATCATCCTGGCAGAGCCCGGGGCGCTGATCGGTTTTGCGGGACCACGGGTGATCGAGCAGACGATCCGGCAGAAGCTTCCCAAAGGCTTCCAGCGTTCGGAATTTTTACTGGAACACGGTTTTCTGGATGGTATCGTGGAGAGAAAGGAACAGAAGGAGACGCTGGCGCGGATCTTAAAGCTTCATAAAAAACAGGAGATGTCGGGGGAGGCTTTGAAAAAACCGGCGGTAAAGCTGATCGAGAAGAAGAAAAAGCGTCTGGAAGCCTGGGATCGGGTACTGAAATCCAGAAAGAGCGATCGCCCTTCCGGCAGTGATTATATCCGTGCGTTGTTTACGGATTTCATAGAGTTCCACGGAGACAGATATTACGGGGATGATGCGGCGATCGTGGGCGGCGTCGCCAGATTCCACGGCATGCCGGTGACTGTCATCGCGCAGGAAAAGGGCAGCAACACAAAGGAAAATATCCTGCATAATTTCGGCATGCCGAAACCGGAAGGGTATCGGAAGGCGCTGCGGCTGATGAAGCAGGCGGAAAAATTCGGCAGGCCTGTCATCTGTTTTGTGGATACGCCGGGGGCTTTTTGCGGTATCGAGGCGGAGGAGCGCGGACAGGGCGAGGCGATCGCCCGGAATATCTATGAGATGTCGGCGCTGAAGGTTCCTGTGCTTTCCGTGGTAGTGGGCGAGGGCGGCAGCGGCGGCGCGCTGGCTCTGGCGACCTCCGACGAGGTCTGGATATTGGAAAACGCGGTCTATTCGATCCTGTCGCCGGAAGGTTTTTCCAGCATTTTGTGGAAGGACAGCAGCAAGGCGAAGGAGGCCGCCAAGGTCATGAAGATGACGGCGGAAAATCTGTATAAGCAGCAGATCGTGGAACAGGTCTTTGAGGAGCCGGAGGAATTGACAGCGGAAAATATCGATGTTGTGACGGATAAGATGGATGCGGCGATGCTGGCGTTTTTCGGAAAATATGGAAAGTTGTCGGCGGAGGAACTGCAGGAGCACAGATATCAGCGTTTCAGGCAGATGTAAGGAGCGCGGATACCGGCATTTCCGATGGATAGGAAAAGGGCAGGATAGCAATCGGGTACATGCAGGGCTTGAGAATATTCAGGCTGTGCGGTGGATTCAAAAAGGAAAAGGCTATGAGCATAAAACCGTTAAAAATAGGGAACTTAATAATAGAAAAACCGATCATACAGGGCGGCATGGGAGTCGGCATCAGTCTCGGAGGCCTTGCCGGAGCCGTGGCAAAAGAGGGCGGCATCGGTATCATTTCCGCCGCGCAGATCGGCTATCGCGAGCCGGATTTTGATAGAGATCCTCTGGCGGCAAATATCCGTGCCATCAAAAAGGAGTATGATAAGGCGAGGAAGATCGCGCCGGAGGGTGTGATCGGTTTTAATATCATGGTGGCGATGCGGCATTATGAGGATTACGTGCAGGCGGCAGTGGAGGCGGGAGCGGATATCATCATCTCAGGAGCGGGACTGCCGACGGAACTGCCCCGGCTGGCAGGCGGGAGCGAAGTAAAGCTTGCTCCCATCGTTTCCACCGGAAAATCCGCCGGCGTGATCCTGAAATTCTGGGACAAAAAATATAACAGAGTGCCGGACCTGCTTGTGATCGAAGGACCGAAAGCCGGCGGGCATCTCGGTTTTACAAGGGATCAGCTCACAGAGTATCTGGAGACGGAAACAGGCGATTATGATGGAGAGATTCGGAAGATATTTGAAATAGTGAGAGAATATGAGGCGCGCTATCAGAAGAAGATTCCCGTTGCCGTGGCGGGCGGCATTGAGAACAGGGAGCAGGCGGATCATGCTTTTGCGCTGGGAGCGGATGCGATACAGGTGGCGACCAGATTTGTGACCACACAGGAGTGTGATGCGGATATCCGTTATAAGGAAGCTTATCTGAGAGCGGAAAAGGGAGATATCGTGATCGTAAAAAGCCCGGTGGGTATGCCCGGGAGAGCGATCTGCAACGGTTTTATGAAAAAGGTGAATGCCGGGGAGAAGATACCGCATACGGCCTGTCACGGGTGCCTGCGGAAATGTGATCCGGCGGAGATTCCCTATTGTATCACAGATGCGCTGATCCATGCGGCGAAGGGAGAGGTGGAGGATGCTCTCCTGTTCTGCGGGGCTTACGCTTATAAGGCGGAGAAACTGGAGACGGTGAAAGAGGTTATGGATTCTCTGATTTAAAAATATCTTTTGACCGGAGGATGATTTTATTGTATACTCATACCATCTATTTGTAAAATAACCTTTGTTTTAGCAGGATCATGTGAAAATAAGGAGTATAAAGCAGATGGCGGGGTAATGGCGTTAGGAGGGTTCTGAAAAGGGGCCCGGACAGATAAGGACAGCGGGAAAATGGAAGATGCATACAAAAAAATTAATTATATACTGGTTCGGCTGGTAAACGAGATCTGGGAGCTGGAGGGAAAGACGATCATCACGGATGAGTTTAAGGATATCACAAACAATGATATGCATGTCATCGAGGCAATCGGGCTCGAGGGAGGAAAAAATATGTCTTCCGTGGCAAAGAGGCTGAACATTACGGTGGGCTCTTTGACTACAGCAGTCAATAATCTTGTGAAGAAACAGTATGTGGAACGGAGCCGCAGTGAGGAGGACAGAAGGGTGGTTTTAGTGAAGCTGACGGAAAAAGGGATTGCGGCTTTTAAGCATCACGAGGAGTACCACAGACAGATGACGGAGACAGTGCTGGAGAAGCTGAACGAGGAGGATCTGCCGGTCGTGATGAAGGTGCTGGATGGACTAAATGAGTTTTTTAAAGGGTATGGGAAACAAAAATAAAAAAATGCTGAAAATCCATTATATGTAGATTTTCAGCATTTTATATAAGCTGGAAAAGGGACTTGAACCCTCGACCTACTGATTACGAATCAGTTGCGCTACCGACTGCGCTATTCCAGCATTTGTCTTTCAGACAACGATATTATTATAATAGTTTTTTTATCATTTGGCAAGATGTAAATTTATTTTTCTGTATTAGTTGAAGAAAATATATTAGACTTCGTATTCTGAGTATGATATACTACTTATAACTTGATAATCAGTTTCTAAAGTCGGGAGGTGATCAAATGCCAAGTAATGGTGAAATTATAAAAGATGTAGTTGATCAGTTTCAAAAGGTACAATCACATATGAGAAATGCAAAAGAAGAAAACGCGACTAAAACATATGATGGATTGAAAAAAGATTATCGGTCTTTGAAAGCGGTTTTGACTTCTTTAGGTGTAAACCTTACAGACATAGATGAGATTAAAGAATAATTGAATAATGAGCAGATCAGGACGCAGGTTTATTTATATGGCTTACGTCCTGATTTTGTTATATGCGGAGATTACAGAACAAATGCGGCAAAAACTTTTAATAGTAGACGACGAGCCCGGCATCGTAGATATGATGAAAAGCTTCTTCACACCGGAGTATGAGGTGCTGACCGCATACTCAGGCAGGGAGGCGCTTTTGCAGGCAGCTCACAACCCGGATCTGATCCTTCTGGATATCAATATGCCGGAGATGGACGGGCTTAGCGTCTGTCAGAGAATCCGGGAATATATGGCGTGTCCGATCCTGTTTTTGACGGCGCGGGTGGAATCTGCCGATAAGATAGAAGGGTTTCGGGCGGGGGCGGATGATTATATTGTAAAGCCCTTTGATCTGGAGGAGCTGCGGGCGCGGGTGAAAGCCCACCTTCGGCGGGAGATGCGCCATAAAAACAATAGTACAGTCCGTTTTTTCGGGGAGCTGACAGTGGATTACAGTGCCCGCAGGGTGAGCGTGCAGGGGGAGGAGATCTCCTTTTCCAGGCGGGAGTTTGATATCATTGAGCTGTTGTCTTTGAACGCCGGACAGGTTTTTGACAGGGAGCGCATCTACGAGCGGATCTGGGGGCCGGATGGGGAAGGAAACAGCGATACCATCATGGAACATGTCAGGAAGATCCGCTCCAAGCTGGCGGAGCATACGAAAACGCAGTATATCGAAACAGTCTGGGGGTGCGGCTATCAATGGAAGGGTTAAAAAGCATGAGCCTGAAAAAAGCCTTTTTTCTGCTCTCTTTCTGCGGTGTGCTGGCGTCTCTGGTTCTGGTGCTGCTGGTCTCTATGGCATGCGCGCGGACGATAAAGAAATATCCTTCCGGCGGTATCTCCATCGATGCGTCCGGGACGATGACGTTACTGGAGGGGCCTTCGCCGGAGCAGGAGAGGAAGATCAGGGTGTTGAGTACGCTCCCCGTTCTGTCGGCGGTGCTGTTTCCCGTGATCGGGCTGGGCGGCGCGGGCGTTTTGTTTTACAGGTGGAAGCTGAGGCATTCCATCGCTCTTCTGCGGGAGGGGACGGAACGGATCAGGAACCATGACCTTGATTTTTCTTTTCCGGCGGTATCCGGGGATGAGTTGGGAGAAGTCTGCGCGGCTTTTGAGAGTATGAGGAGCGAACTGCAGAAGACAAATCAGGAATTGTGGCGGCAGAATGAGGAACGAAAACGATTGAATGCCGCGTTTGCCCATGACCTGAGAAATCCTGTCACGGTGCTGAAGGGGACCGTGAAGCTCTTAAAGGAAAACCGGCAGGATGAGCGGGCTCTGGAGCGGCTGGAGACCTATACCGGGCGGATAGAAAAGTATATTGAAGCGATGAGCAGTATACAGAGGCTGGAGCAGATGCCGGTGAAAACGGAGGAGGTTTCTCTGTCTGATCTGGGTGGGGAACTGGAGGAGACTGCCCGGCTGCTGGGCTCTGATCTGATGATAGCGATCTCCTGTCCGGGGACGGGGAGCGTTATGCTGGATCACGGGATATTTCTGACAGTGGCGGAGAATCTGGTCGGGAATGCGGTTCGCTTTGCGGAGGAAAGGGTGGAGATCGTTCTTACCCTGGAGGGGGAGCGGCTGATCCTCACGATATCGGACGACGGTCCGGGATTTCCGGATAAACTGCTAAAGAGCGGACCGAAACCCTTTGAAAAGGGTGAGGATGGCGGGGCACATTTCGGGATGGGACTCTATAGCTGCAGTTTGTTATGCTTGAAGCATGGGGGGAAGCTTAGTCTGAGAAACGGGACGGAAGGCGGTGCGGTGGCAGCGGCGGAATTCTTTTTACGATGATCTTGAAAATAGGATATGGAATCTTGAGGATTTCTTGAGATTTACAGAGTACACTCTTCTTAAATGACATAAGGAGGGTGTATTTTTATGCATATCAAAGCAAAACAGCTTTCAAAGATCTATGGAGAAGGGGAGGGGGAGGTGATCGCTTTAAACCGGGTGGATCTGGAGATCCGGCAGGGGGATTTTATCTCCATCATGGGGCCATCCGGCAGCGGAAAAAGCACGCTGCTCCATCTGTTGTCGGGACTCGATGAGCCCACATCGGGGCAGCTCACCTATGACGGAAAGGATATCTACCGTCTCACCGACAGGGAACTGTCCGCATTCCGCCGGCAAAAGATCGGGTTTATCTTTCAGCAGTTTCATCTGCTGCCGGTGCTGACCGCCAGAGAGAATATGCTTATGCCGGTACTTCTGGACAGAAAGAAGCCGGATGAAGAATATATGGAGAGGATTGCCGGGCTGTTGGGCATTAAGGAACGCCTCTCCCACCTGCCCCATGAACTGTCGGGGGGACAGCAGCAGAGGGTGGCGATCGCCCGGGCGCTGATGGCAAAGCCGGAGGTGATCTTCGGGGACGAGCCCACCGGAAATCTGGACCGCAGGAGCGGCGCCGAGGTGATGGAGCTTTTGGGGGAGGTTCACAGAACTCTGGGAAAAACGCTGGTCATCATCACCCACGACAGCGGGATCGCATCGATGGCTTCCCGGCGGTTTTCCATTGTGGACGGCATTCTGCAGGAGGTGGGGAGATGATGAAAAGTTATCGGATCTTTGCCCTGAAAGAACTGCTGGCACAGCGGGTTACCTCTGTTTTATTGTTGATCGCCGTGATACTGTCCACCGTGATGACATCGGTGGTGGGACAGTCGGCGGGCATCCTTTCCGCCATGCGCCAGCGTCAGGCGATCTCCCTCGGCGGGGACCGCTATGCTACTTTTGTGCAGATGAGCGGGGAGGATGTGGAGATTCTGAAAGGGGATTCCCGTCTATCCTTTGTGGGAGAATATGTTACGCTGGGAACAGCGGAGCTGAACGCGTCCCTGAAACTGGGCTTAAATGAATATCAGGAGGATGTGGCAAAAGTCTATCCTGCCCGCGCCAGAGTAAAAGAGGGCAGGCTGCCAAAGGAGCCGATGGAGATCGCCCTGCCGGAGGATGTGCTGGGTTATCTGCATTTTACCGGAGGGCTGGGGGACAGCATCCCGCTTTCTCTTTCCAAAGCGCTTCGGCACGGCGTGGAAGCCTCAAACTATGAGTTTGCCGGTGATTTTGTGTTGGTGGGGATTCTGGAGAGTGATTACCTGAATTATACCGCCGGCGCTGTGAACGGCATTGTGGGGGAGGGGACGGCAAAGGCGCTTTTGCCGGCGAATTATCTCTATTACAATGTGGACATCCGCACAGCGGATAAAAAGAATTTTCAGCGCACGATGGATTCTCTGATCGATTCCCTCAAAGTCCATGAACTGGATACGATGTACAACGCGGTTTATCTGGATGCACTGGGTATTTTCTATGAGGCGGAGAAGGGGGATGTGGAGGCTTCCGCGGAGGGATTTTCCTTTCTGCTTCTGGCAGGTATTATGATAGGAGCACTGTTTTTGCTGGCGGCAGGGCTTGTGATCTACAATATCCTGAAGATCGCGGTGTCCCGGAAGATCGGGGAGTACGGCGTGCTCCGGGCGATCGGGGCGGAAAAAGGACAGCTTTATTTTCTGGTGGGAATGCAGGTGCTGCTTCTTTGTCTGCCGGGCATTCCGGCGGGACTTTTGATCGGGGCGCTGTCGGCAAAGGGCATTTTGACTGCCGCTACGGGCCTTCTGTCGCCGGAGATCTTTCTGGTGCAGGATGGGGAGGAATTAAACAGGCTGATCGCGGAAAACAGTGCGGGAAGCGGGGCATTTCTTCTGCTCAGCGCGGTCATCACTCTTGTTTTTGCGTTTCTGGCCGCCTTTCCTGCCACCCGGCATGCGGCGAAGGTATCGCCGGTGCGGGCGATGAGCGGCGTCAGGGTGAAAGTCAGGCGGAAAAACCGGAAAGCCAGGGAGATACAGCATTTTGAGCGGTATTATGCGGGGCTGAATCTGAGGCGGGGCAGGGGACGTACCGTTTTGACTGTGCTTTCTCTTGTGATGAGTATCTCCGTGTTTATTGTTCTGCAGGGCAGCGTTTCTCTTTTCGATACGGCGGGCGGTACGACGGAACATCTGGGGGATTATTCGATCGTCAATGAGACGGCGGGGTTTTCACACGAGGATCTGCTGGCGATGGAGGGGGATGAGCGCGTCTCGTCCGTGGCGGCGTTTCAGTTTACCCTCTATGAGAGCGACGGGGAGGGAGGCGCCGTGGGCATTGATCCGGGGTTTGCGCTTGAACCCGGGGAGACCTTTCAGGTCGTCGGCATGAATGATGCTTATATGGAGAGGAGGCTTTCGGACTGCCTTTCGGAGGAAGAGCTGGAACAGTTGAGGGCGGGGGAGGGCTGTGTGGTGCGCAATCCGATCCCTCTTGTTCTGGATGGGGAGGAGGTTCCAAGGACGGAGTTTCATGCCGGGGAGGAGGTGACAGCGGCAGGAATCCCGCTTCCGGTGCTGCATACGCTGGACGGTTATGACAGATATTTTTCCGTGGGAAACAATGGGTTTGTCAACGGGGTGCAGGTGATCGTGAACGAGGAGTTGTACACTCTGCTGACCGGCGGGGAGCAATACCATGAATTTCTGCCGGTTCTGAAGGAGGGCGGGGAGCGGGATGCCTTCGATAAGGAGATAGAGGCGCTGGCGAAGCGGGTGCCGGGGACCACCTGGCTTTCCTATGAGGATACGGACAGGCAGCTTGCGGAGAGTTTTGCACAGATCCGTCTGCTGGCGTGGGGGCTTATCCTGTTTGTGGGACTGATCGGGCTTTTGAACATCGTGAACACCGTCTATACGAATATTCATACGCGGGTGACGGAGATCGGGATCCAGCGGGCGATGGGCATGAGCAGGGAGAGCCTGTACAAAGTGTTTTTGTGGGAAGGGGCTTATTACGGCATGATCGCGTCAGCGGCGGGCAGTGTGACAGGCTATATCGGACTGCTCTTTGTGGAGGCGGGGGGATCGGGTGCGCTGCAGTGGATTCCGCTTCCGGTGCTGCCGATCATGGAGGCGGCGCTGCTCGCTGTGGGGGCCTGCCTGCTGGCAACCTGTGTGCCTCTCGGGAGGATCGGCAGGATGCGTATCGTGGAGGCGGTGGAAAGCATGGAATAAAAGGGAAGAGGGTGTTTTACAGCACCCTCTTTTTATACCAGTGTTCTGCGAATTGCAGAGCCAGATAGAGCAGCATGGCGATCACACAGAGAATGACGATGGAGGTGATGACCATGGACATCTTAAAGGTCTGGCTGCCGTAGATGATGAGGTAGCCGAGCCCGCGCCTTGCGGCGAGAAATTCCCCGATGATCACGCCCACGAGGGATAAGCCGATGTTGACTTTCATCGTGCTCAGGATCAGCAGGATGTTGGAGGGAAGGACAACCTTATTAAAGATCTGCTTTCTGTTGCCGCCCAGGGTGGTGATCAGTTTGCATTTTTCCGGTTCCGTCAGGGCAAAGCCGGTGTAGAGGCTGATGATGGCACCGAAAACGGCGACGGAGATGCCGGCAACGATGATGGTCTTTATGCCGGTGCCGAGCCAGACGATGAACAGCGGTGCCAGAGCTGATTTGGGCAGGGAGTTCAATACCACAAGGTAGGGCTCCAGCACGGCGGAGATCTTATCCGAGTACCAGAGCAGAGTCGCCGCCAGCATGCTGATACCGAAGACCAGCAAAAAGCTGAGGATGGTCTCCAGAAGCGTTATGCC
Organism: uncultured bacterium; assembly: GCA_947647735.1. Classification (GTDB taxonomy): domain Bacteria; phylum Bacillota; class Clostridia; order Lachnospirales; family Lachnospiraceae; genus 1XD8-76. Next base: position 20,090 of record CANSLJ010000037.1, read on the forward strand.
GATATGCGTCAGCAGGCTGTTCTCCTGATACAGCGTGACAAAGCTTTTACAGACTCTGGAAGGACTGGAAAAGAAGAACGGATCGATCAGTCCTGTGTCTGCGGATATCTCCCAGACCAGAAGAAATACGACAATGATACAGAGCCTCGCCAGAAAGATCATCCGGTGGCTTCGTTTATGTTTTCTGATATATTGTTCCTGCAGTGTCATCATGCAATTCCTCCCATAACAGATTAAAGTAGGTTTTAAATTCCGGCGCGTTTCTTGCCGCCAGCATGCTGTCGTCCGGCAGCGTCAGACGGATCGGGATCTGTATTTTCACAGAGGCGGGGCGGCTGGATAAGACGATGACTCTGTCGGAGATGGAGATGGCTTCCGACAGGTCGTGGGTGATCAGCAGCGCCGTTTTTTTCTCCGCCCGGATGATGCGGCAGATGTCCGCCGAGACCTGCAGGCGTGTCTGGTAATCCAGCGCGCTGAAAGGTTCATCCAGAAGCAGAAGCTCCGGCTCCAGCGCCAGCGTCCTGATCAGGGCGGCGCGCTGTTTCATCCCGCCGGAGAGTTCGCTGGGGCTTTTGTCACGGAAATCCCAGAGACCGTAGTCTTTCAGGTAGCTGTCCACCTTGGCGAGCTTTTCGGGGGTGCAGAGGTGGTTGATCTCCAGTCCGAGGATCACGTTTTTGTAGATGCTCCGCCACTCAAAGAGGTGGTCGTGCTGGAGCATGTAGCCGATCTTCGGACTTTCGTCTTTGGCGAGCATCGGGAAGAGGATCTTCCCGGATTCCGGCGTAAGGAGTCCTGCGATCAGGGACAGCAGCGTGGATTTACCGCAACCGCTGGGTCCTACGATGGCAATAAATTCGCCTTTTTTCACAGAAAAGGATATATCGGTAAGCGCACAGGTCTCCCCGTGCATACCGTGGTAGGCGTAGGATAAATGGTCGAGGGAAAGATACGAGGTTTCCACAAAAAGCGCTCCTTTGTTTTAAAATGGTATATATTATTCTATGTGGAATGACGAAAAAGGTGTGGGGATTGTCGTTATTTGTTGGCGGGAGTGGAGATTGAGTGGTATACTGGAAGCAGTTGTAAATATGGAAGAGAGGGAATTGGTATGGGACTTGATATTTATGCGGGAACGCTTACGCGGTATTATGCGCAGAACTGGAAAACGGTTACACAGCAGTGGGCGGAGGAGAACGGATATTCTTTTAACAGGATCACGCCGGGCGGGGATGGCGGTTGCGAGGGAGATGAGGAGGCGATGTCCCCGGCTGAGATTCAGGAGTGCATGGAGCGCTGGCGGGATAATATTGTCGGGGATATCAGTCGTATCAGGCAGGGTTCCTGTGCCTCCTGGCAGGAGGATAATGAGAAACCTTATTTTACGCAAAAGCCCGATTGGGATGCCTTTGGAGCCATGCTGTTAGTGGCGGCCTGCAGTGTCTATGGTGAGCCGGTTCCGGCTGTGATACCGAAAAATTTTCGGTTTACGGAGCATCCGCTTATCGTAAGGCTGGCGCAGGATGAGGAGAGGGTATGGTCGCTGGTCCGGGATACAGATTGGTGGCTTCCGCTGGAGGACAGCATTATGTTTGGAGCGACATTGCCCAATGGCAGTGAGGAGACGGTTGCCACGACGGGAGGGTTGCGCAGGGAGCTGGAAGCACTGAATGATCTGGCGTGGCAGGCGGATGAAAAAGAGATCCTCGACTGGAGCCGGAAGGAGGGGTATCCTGTGGATGGTGAGATAGGATCAGACGGCGGGTTTGTCATATCGGATGATTCGGAGCATACAGAATATGATACGCAGTCCCTGGCAAAATTTTCATTTTCGGTCTTTTATCAGGCATTGCTGTTTTCCGAGAAAAATCGTGTGCCGATCCTGTTGGATTATTAGGGTATGAATGGAGGAGACGAACATGGGAAGAGAACCACAGAAATGTAAACAGTGCGGGCGGACCATTTATTTTGACGGGATCTGTGTCAACTGCCGGACGGAGAATGAGCGGAACAGGATACTGGCGCTGTCGGGGGCGGAGATCGAGGCGGCGATCGGGCAGATTTGTAATGAAATAGAAGAGACAGGGGCGCTGAAAGAAGAGCGAGCGCTGTTTACAGAGCTGCTCAATTACAGGGACATTGATACGTCTAAGATAGCCCGGGCGGCCTTTCAGAAGGGTATTTTCCATCCCTGCGAAATATATAAGGATGCGCCCGATGATGTGATCAGGGCAATGATGGAAATGCTGAAACAGGATGACACAGCGTCCATGCTGGCAAACAGCTTGCTGCGGTGCCTTGCAGTCTACGGCGGTGAAGAGGTATTCCAGCTGTTTTTGGAATTGGAGAGGCATCCGAGAAAATGGGGCGGGAAACTGTATGTCGGGTCCGCCTATTATGCGGCGGCCGGGGGATGGACATTTGACAGAGAAGGTCGTTTTACTAAAACAAATTTTGACAAATGTTATCCTATGGTGAGAGGGACGCAGGAGGGGAAGGCGAAGAGCCCTGTGAAGATCGGCGCCAGAACAAAGGAAAAGTGCCCGAAATGCGGGTGCGGAATCGTTGATCTGATGGAGATCGATGGCAGGGATCCGAGGTTAGATTTTCTTGGGATCGCCGGTGTGATCAAAGCGAAATGCTGTCCGAACTGCATTGTCTTTTCGGAAGGGGATTTCTGCAGATATACGGTGGACGGGGAGAGCGAGATCATCATCGACGAGGATCGCCCCAAAATGGAGGATTATCTGAGAGAGGAAGGGATCGAGGAACTGGCGTCCAATACATATGTTTTAGGGGAGCATCCTGTCACGCCGAGATATGCGGCGGACTGGGAGGGCGGTTCCTCCGTCGGCGGGTTTGCGTTCTGGATACAGGATTGTGAGATCAGGTTCTGTCCTGATTGCGGAAAGCCGATGAAATATCTTGCCCAGATCCAGTGGGATACGGTGCTGGACGGCATGGAGGGGAACGCTTATATTGAGATCTGTAAGGATTGTCATGTTATGGTGGTGCTGCATCAGCAGACATGACGGAAGGTGATAAAAATTTCACCTTCCGGACTTGAGTGCCCGCTGAAGCGGGCGGATGGGAGTTGTTGTGAAAAAGAGAGTGCGGAGGTTTCTTACGATATGTTTATGTGCGATATGCTACGTATGTGTTTATCTGGGCATCCGTTATCAGAATACTTCTGCCAGACGGCTTTCGGACAGGTATGATCACGATGTGGAACAGGTACACAGTCTGGTGGATAAGGACGGGGATGGCGTTGACGATCAGGCGGATATTTTGCAGGGGGCGCTGGAATATATTGCAGAGAGACCAAAATATAAGAGCAAATATTATGAGACAGGTTATCCTGATGATGAATACGGGGTGTGCACGGATGTCGTCGCGAACGCTTTGAAAAGTGCGGGATATGACCTGATGGAGCTGGTGCAGGAGGACATCGCGGAAAATCCGGGGGATTATCCTATAGAGGAGCCGGATCGCAATATTGACTTTCGGCGCGTGGAGAATCTGAAGGTGTTTTTTGCCCACACGGCGGTCAGTCTGACAACGGATGTGACGGAGATTGAAGAGTGGCAGGGCGGGGATATTGTCATTTTCAAAGGGCATATCGGTATTATTTCAGATCACAGAAATAAAAACGGGGTGCCTTATGTGATCCATCACAGCAATCCGCTTCAGGGTGCGTATGAGCAGAATATTCTGGAGATCTGGAAGGGAATCGTGGGGCATTACAGGGTGAGCGAGTAGAGGTGAGCGTATGTTCTGCCGGGATGACAGGTTTGATAAAGTGACCGCAGGGAATGTGATACACCTGTTGGAGGATATATCATGAGAATAAGAGGGTTCATTTTGAAGAATATGATCTGCCCGTAGATTCTTTTGACTTAAACAATGAAGATGAGGAAGCGGAGTGGGATAAAAGAGGAAAATGCAGATTCCATTTTGATATAGATATACAGAACGCTGTTGATGGAATAGTAACAGAGTTTTCTTTGTATGAAAGCGGGAATGGCCGTATATTATATGAGAGGCATTGGGGTGAATTTCCGACAGAAGAATTTGAAAAGATGAAACAGTATGCATTTCGGCTGCAGGAGAATAACAAAAAGTATGATGAATTATTCTGCACTACCTTTTTATGATTAAGATTTTGGGAGGAATAATAGATGAGTATAGAAAGCCAGTTTAATCTGATCGCAGAGGAGTATGACGGCAATCGCAGAAAATTTATACCCTGTTTCGATGAATTTTATAAAGGTACGACAGAATTTATAGCATTCAATATAGAGGCTCCAAAGCGGATCCTCGATCTGGGAGCGGGCACAGGCCTGCTGACTTATTTCTGGTACCGGCAGTTTCCAGAGTCGGAATATGTGCTTGTGGACATAGCGGATGAGATGCTGAATGTTGCACGAAAAAGATTTGAAAGTATAAAAAATATATCATTTAAAATGGAGAATTATATCGATAAACTACCGGATGGCTCTTTTGATATGGTGATCTCCGCATTGTCGATCCATCATCTGGAAGACAAGGAAAAGGCAGAATTGTTTGCAAAGATATTTGACAGACTGCCGGAGGGCGGCATGTTTGTAAATTATGATCAGTTTTGCGCTGGGGATTTGCGGATGAATGACTGGTTTGATACTTACTGGGAGAGCCAGTTTGCGGACAGAGGACTGACAGATGCAGATATAGCGTTGTGGAAGGAGCGCAGGAAACTGGACCGGGAGTGTTCCGTTGAGGCGGAAGAGAGTATGCTGAGAGAAAGCGGGTTCCAGACTGTCAAATGTGTTTATTCCTGTCAGAAGTTTTCTGTGATCCTGGCGGTTAAATAAATGTTGGAATGGGGTAAGGGCATATATATTGGCAGAAATACAAAGGAAGGCAAGGGAAAATAGTTATGAGTATAGTGGAAAAGTATATTGACGGATTAAAGAAAGCGTACTATGAATACGGCGGGAAAGAACAGTGGGATGAATTTGAAAAGGCGGTACATGGCGCAAGTGAGGAGGATCTGGCAGAGTTACAGTCACTATGTCCCGATATGCCTGAGAGCCTGCTTCAACTGCTGAAGATCGTGGACGGGACATATTGGAGGGAATATGCGGGGAAAAAGTTTGCTTTTTATTTTCTTGGCTCTGATGTGGAAGAGTATCCTTATTATCTGCTTTCCGCAAAGCAGATGTGCAAGAAAGGGGAGCTTGACTGGCTGAACAGTTATATTAACAGGGAATTCGGGGATGATGTTGCGATTGATGAAGAGATCATTGATAAAGCGGAGGAAATGTGTTGGCTTCATTTTTCAGACTGTATGAATAATGGAGGCACATCACAGCTGTTTATTGATTTTTCACCTTCGTCCAGGGGAGTGAAAGGGCAGATTGTCAGATTTCTGCACGATCCGGATGAGATCATAGTTATCGCGGACAGCTTTGATGAGTATCTGGAGATGCTGATGGAGTATGAGTATGATTTTATAAATGAGGATACGATGGAGGAGTAACAGGAAGTGAAAATAATTGTCAGATAAACAAATATGTGGTAAGATTATGCGGGATTGAAAATGGCGGACAGCGGCAGGCGGGATATCCGGAGAAGATATGGCATCATAGTATCCGGCAGGCGCAGACAGTAATTCGGTGTCCACAGAATTAAGAGAAAAGGACAGTGTGAAAATATGGCGCAGTTATGGGGCGGAAGATTTACAAAAGAAACAGATAAACTTGTCTATGCATTCAATGCCTCCATCGGCTTTGATAAACGGCTCTGGCAGCAGGATATCGAGGGCAGCATCGCCCATGTGAAGATGCTGGGGAAGCAGGGCATTCTGACAACGGAGGAAATGCAGCGGATCATAGACGGGCTGGACTCTATCCGGGCGGATGTGGAGAGCGGGAGGCTTGTGATAGACGACAGTTTTGAGGATATCCACAGTTTTGTGGAGGCGGTGCTCACCGAGCGGATCGGGGATGCAGGGAAGAAGCTTCATACGGGGCGCAGCAGAAATGATCAGGTGGCGCTTGATATGCGGCTGTATACAAGGATTCAGGTGCAGATGACGGATGAATTGTTAAAGGAGCTGCTGTCTGTGATCGTGAGGATCATGGAGGAGAATCTGGATACTTACATGCCCGGGTTTACCCACCTGCAGAAGGCCCAGCCGCTCACGTTGGCGCATCACTTAGGCGCTTATTTTGAGATGTTTCGGCGGGACCGGCTGAGAATGCAGGATATTTTGAAACGCATGAACTACTGTCCGCTGGGAGCGGGGGCTCTGGCTGGAACGACCTATCCGCTTGACAGGGATTATACCGCAGAGCTTCTGGGCTTTGAGGGACCGACTTTGAACAGTATGGATTCCGTGTCGGACAGGGATTATCTGATCGAGTTTTTATCGGCACTGAGCACTGTGATGATGCATCTGTCCCGGTTTTCGGAGGAGATCATTATCTGGAACAGTGACGAGTACCGGTTTGTCGAGATCGATGACGCGTATTCCACCGGTTCTTCGATCATGCCTCAGAAGAAAAATCCGGATATCGCAGAACTTGTCAGAGGAAAGACAGGACGGGTTTACGGGGATTTGATCGCACTTTTGACTGTCATGAAGGGACTGCCGCTTGCTTATAATAAGGATATGCAGGAGGATAAGGAGACGGCTTTTGATGCCTTTGATACAGTGAAGGACTGCTTGATCTTGTTTACCGGGATGCTGGATACGATAAAATTCCGGAAGGACCGGATGGCGGAGAGTGCCATGAAAGGCTTTACCAACGCCACGGACGCGGCGGATTATCTGGTAGGAAAGGGCGTGCCGTTCCGGGAGGCGCACAGCATCGTGGGCAGGCTGGTGTTATACTGTATTGAGAAAAATACGTCCATCGATGTGCTCCCTCTGGAGGAGATGAAGAAGATCAGCGGCAGGTTTGAGGAGGATATTTATGATGCGGTTTCCTTGAAGAGCTGCGTGGAGAAGCGGCTGACAACCGGGGCACCGGGCAGGGGAGCGATGGAGAAGGTGCTGGCGGTTTATAAAGATTATTTGAACGGCAATTAAAAACTTCGCATATGCGGAACTTAAAAAACAGCATATGCCCGGACAGTGCACGAAGTGATTTACGGGCGAGGCTTTCATCGACCGGAAATTACTTCAGGGTAATGTGTACTGGAAGGGTATATGCGGAACTTAAAATAAGAGGAGAAAAATTATGAGCGAAAAATTACGTGTAGGAATCTTAGGCGGAACCGGTATGGTAGGGCAGAGGTTTATCTCCCTGCTGGAGAACCATCCCTGGTTTGAGGTGACAACGATCGCGGCGAGCCCCCGTTCAGCGGGCAAAACTTATGAGGAAGCCGTGGGCGGCAGGTGGAAAATGAAAACACCGATGCCGGAGGGTGTGAAAAACATTGTTGTCATGAATGTCAATGAAGTGGAAAAAGTGGCTTCTGAGGTGGACTTTGTCTTCTCGGCTGTGGATATGAGCAAGGACGAGATCAAAGCGATCGAGGAGGCTTATGCCAAAACAGAGACCCCAGTTGTTTCCAATAACAGTGCCCACAGATGGACGCCGGATGTGCCCATGGTGGTGCCGGAGATCAACACAGAGCATTTTGAGGTGATCAAGGACCAGAGAAAGCGCCTTGGCACGGAGAGAGGCTTTGTAGCGGTAAAACCCAACTGTTCGATCCAGAGTTATGCGCCGGTGCTGACAGCATGGATGGAGTTCGAGCCCTATGAGGTGGTTGCGACAACCTATCAGGCGATCTCCGGTGCGGGCAAGACCTTTAAGGACTGGCCTGAGATGGTGGAAAATGTGATCCCCTATATCGGCGGAGAGGAGGAAAAGAGTGAGAAAGAGCCTCTGCGTATCTGGGGCAAGGTGGAAGGCGGCGTGATCGTGCCGGCGGAGAGTCCTGTGATCACCTGTCAGTGTGTCCGTGTGCCTGTACTGGACGGCCATACGGCGGCAGTGTTTGTGAAGTTCAGGAAGAACCCCACGAAGGAACAGCTGATCGAAAAGCTGAGAAACTTTACAGGGGAACCCCAGAAGCTGGAGCTGCCCAGCGCGCCGAAACAGTTTATCCAGTATCTGGAGGAGGACAACAGGCCTCAGGTGAAACTGGATGTGGATTATGAAAACGGCATGGGCGTCAGTGTGGGACGGCTTCGTGAGGACAGCGTCTATGACTGGAAGTTTATCGGCCTTTCTCATAATACAGTAAGAGGTGCGGCAGGCGGTGCCGTGCTCTGCGCGGAGATGCTGAAAGCGAAAGGATATATCGTAAGGAAATAATAGAACGCAGCAGGAAGAAATCGGGCGTTCCCGGGCCGCAGGCAGCAGCCGGGCGGATCGGATATGCGGACTGTTTTGCAGCGGTTCGCTTTGTTGGATGGTGTGAATGGAGAAAAGTTTATATATTGCGGAAAAGCCCAGCGTAGCGCAGGAGTTTGCGAAGGCGCTGAAGCTGAACATGACCAGGAGGGACGGTTATCTGGAATCGGAAGAAGCCGTTGTGACCTGGTGCGTGGGGCATCTTGTGACAATGAGCTACCCTGACGCATATGACGAGAAGTATAAGAGGTGGTCGCTGGAAACGATACCTTTTATACCGGATGAATATCTGTATGAAGTGATTCCGGGGGTGGCAAAGCAGTTCAAGATCGTCAGCGGGCTTTTGAACAGAAAAGATATAACAACGATTTATGTCTGTACGGACTCCGGGCGGGAGGGTGAATACATATACCGACTGGTGGAACAGCAGGCAGGCGTAAAAGGAAAAACAAGAAAACGGGTGTGGATCGATTCCCAGACGGAGGAGGAGATCCTCCGGGGCATCCGGGAGGCAAAGGATCTGTCGGAGTACGACAATCTCTGTGCCTCCGCTTATCTGCGCGCTAAAGAGGATTATCTGATGGGTATCAATTTTTCCCGGGCGCTGACGCTGAAATTCGGTTATCCGGTGAAAAACTATATGCATACAGATAAGTGTGTGGTGTCTGTCGGGCGTGTCATGACCTGCGTGCTGGGCATGGTGGTGAGCAGGGAGCGTGAGATCAGGAATTTTGTGAAAACGCCGTTTTACCGGGTGCTGGCGGATGTGGATCTGGAGGGAAAACAGTTTTCCGGTGAGTGGAGAGTCTGGGAAGAGTCAAAATATGCGGGCTTTCCGGGATTGTATAAGGAAAACGGGTTTTTAAAGAAGGAGGACGCGGAAGGGCTGATCGGTCTTGTCAGCGGTGAGGACGGGATCGTTCATTCCGTTGAAAGAAAAAAGGAAGCGAAAAATCCGCCGCTTCTGTATAATCTGGCAGAGCTGCAGAATGACTGTTCCAGATATTTTAAGATCAGTCCGGATCAGACATTGCAGGTGGTGCAGGAATTATATGAGAAAAAGCTGGTGACTTATCCGAGGACCGATGCCAGAGTGTTATCCAGCGCTGTGGCGAAGGAGATAGCGAAGAATATCGGTGGATTGAGAAACTATACTGTATGTGGCAAACTGGCGGAAGAGGTATTGACCGGGGGAAGCTATAAAAAGATCGCATCCACGAAATATACGAATGATAAGCAGATCACGGACCATTATGCGATCATTCCCACAGGACAGGGACTGGCGGCGCTGAGAGGGCTTGCGCCTGTATCCCAGAAAGTCTATGAAGTCATCGTCAGGCGTTTTCTGGCTATTTTTTATCCGCCGGCGGTGTACCAGAAGGTGTCGCTGGTGACGGAGGTAAAGAAAGAGCGGTTTTACAGCAGTTTTAAGGTATTGAAAGAGGAAGGATATCTGCCTGTGACGAAGTTTTCCTTCTGGAAGGACAAAAAGGCATCAGAATCAGGCGGATCAGCACCGGCTTCCGAGGACGGCAGCAAGGATGCCGGGAACGGTAAAGCTGTGGCGGAAGGAGAAGCTCAGGAAGAGAGCTGTGACGAAGCACTTCTCACGGCACTCTCCAAATTGAGGAAGGGAGACCGTATCAGTTATCACGGTTTTTCCATCAAGGCGGGCGAGACTTCTCCGCCGAAACGTTATAATTCCGGCAGCATGATACTGGCGATGGAGAATGCGGGACAGCTCATCGAGGATGAGGAGCTGCGGGCCCAGATCAAGGGTTCCGGCATCGGTACTTCCGCAACGAGGGCGGAGATCCTGAAAAAACTGGTCAATATCAAATATCTGATGCTGAATAAAAAGACGCAGATCATCACCCCCACCTTTCTGGGAGAGATTATCTATGAAGTGGTGGACAATGCGATGAAGCCGCTTTTGGACCCAAGGCTTACAGCGAGCTGGGAAAAGGGACTGACACAGGTGTCAGAAGGAACTATCACTTCGGAGGAGTATATGCGGAAGCTGGATGATTTTATCACAAGGCGGACGAATATCGTGAAGCAGGTCAGAAATCAGACGGCGCTCTATCCAGCATTTGATAAGTTTGCGGGGTACTATAAAGGGTGATCACATCATAAGATATAGAAAGAAGGATAAAGACATGGTGAAAATGGAACAGGCAACAATTGCGGCATTGTATACGTTGGATGAGACGATCGCGAAGGAGCTTTTTGACGGGCTGACGTACCCCTGGGAGGCGCTGCCGCTGATCAAGGATTTTATTATAAAACTGGGACAGAGCCTGCCGGAAGACAGATATGAGCAGGTAAAAGAGAATGTCTGGGTGGCAAAGTCGGCGAATGTGTATCCGTCCGCGTACATAAACGGTCCCGCTATCATTGACGAGGAGGCGGAGGTACGCCACTGTGCGTTTATCCGCGGGAATGCGATCGTTGGAAAGAAGGCGGTGGTGGGAAATTCCACGGAACTGAAAAATGTAGTGCTGTTCAATAATGTGCAGGTGCCCCACTATAACTATGTGGGCGACAGCATATTAGGTTACAAGGCGCATATGGGCGCAGGCTCCATCACCTCCAATGTGAAGAGCGACAAGACACTGGTTGTGGTGAAGAACGGGGAGGAGCAGATTGAGACAGGACTCAAAAAGTTCGGTGCCATGGTCGGTGATAACGTGGAAGTGGGCTGTAACAGCGTGTTGAATCCGGGTACGGTGATCGGCAGGGAGACAAATATCTATCCGACGTCCATGGTGCGCGGAGTGGTTCCGGAGCACAGTATTTTCAAGAGTGCAGGGAACATTGTGCAGAAACATTGACAGAGATATCATTCTGCGGCATTAAAAAATTACAATATTTGTAAAGTGGGACTGGATTTTTTGTCGAATATATGCGAAAATAATAAGAGCGGTTATAACAGGGGACAAGCACACCTCCTGTTACAAATATTTATATTATGGAAGGAGTTTTCACATGATAATCTATTCTAAAGAAGTTGAAGAAATGTGTACCGTGGCACAGGGCGTTCACCATGGCTGTGCTCCCATCCCGGAAGAGGCAAAATGGGTGCAGGCTAAAAAAGTGGAAGATATTTCCGGTCTGACACATGGTGTTGGCTGGTGTGCACCGCAGCAGGGAGCATGTAAGCTGACTCTGAATGTCAAGGAAGGTATCATTCAGGAAGCACTGGTTGAGACGATCGGTTGTTCAGGTATGACACATTCCGCAGCTATGGCATCCGAGATCCTGCCGGGCCTGACTGTAATGGAAGCATTGAATACTGACCTTGTATGTGATGCGATCAATACAGCGATGAGAGAACTGTTCTTACAGATCGTATACGGCCGTTCCCAGAGCGCATTCTCTGAAGACGGACTGCCTGTAGGCGCTGGTCTGGAAGACCTTGGCAAGGGCTTGAGAAGCCAGGTTGGTACAATGTATGGTACATTAAAGAAAGGTCCTCGTTATCTGGAAATGGCGGAAGGATATGTAACAGGTATCGCTCTGGATGCAAATGATGAGATTATCGGTTATAAGTTCGTCAGTCTCGGCAAGATGACTGACTTTATCAAGAAGGGTGACGATCCTAATACAGCATGGGAAAAGGCAAGCGGACAGTACGGTCGTGTGGATGACGCTGTAAAGATCATTGACCCGAGAAAAGAATAAGGAATAGGAGGAATGTAAAAATGGCATTATTTGAATCTTATGAAAGAAGAATTGACAAGATCAATTCCGTTTTAAATGAGTACGGCATTTCTTCTATCGAAGAAGCTGAGAAAATTACAAAAGACGCCGGACTGGATGTTTATGATCAGGTTAAGAAGATACAGCCGATCTGCTTTGAGAATGCATGCTGGGCTTACACGGTAGGCGCAGCTATCGCGATCAAAAAAGGCTGCCGTAAAGCGGCGGATGCAGCAGCAGCGATCGGTGAAGGACTGCAGGCTTTCTGCATTCCCGGTTCCGTTGCAGATACCCGTAAGGTAGGCCTTGGACATGGTAATCTGGGCAAGATGCTTCTGGAAGAAGATACAGACTGTTTCGCATTCCTGGCAGGCCATGAGTCCTTCGCAGCAGCAGAAGGTGCTATCGGCATTGCAGAGAAGGCTAACAAAGTTCGTCAGAAACCGCTCCGTGTTATCTTAAACGGACTTGGAAAAGACGCAGCAAAGGTTATCTCCAGAATCAACGGATTTACTTTTGTTGAGACAGAATATGATCCTTACACAAACGAAGTAAAAGAACTGTTCAGAACCTCTTATTCCGAGGGACTTCGTGCAAAAGTAAACTGCTATGGCGCAAACTCCGTGCCGGAAGGCGTTGCGATCATGTGGAAAGAGAACGTAGATGTTTCCATCACAGGTAACTCCACAAACCCGACAAGGTTCCAGCATCCTGTAGCAGGTACATACAAGAAAGAAAGAACAGAAGCAGGGAAGAAATACTTCTCCGTAGCTTCCGGCGGCGGTACAGGACGTACTCTGCATCCCGATAACATGGCTGCAGGCCCCGCTTCCTACGGCTTTACCGACACATTGGGACGTATGCACTCTGATGCACAGTTTGCAGGTTCTTCTTCCGTACCGGCTCACGTTGAGATGATGGGACTGATCGGTATGGGTAATAACCCGATGGTAGGTGCTACCGTTGCGGTTGCGGTTTCGATTGAGGAAGCAGCGAAAGAAGGCAAATTTTAAATAATTTGTGTTCAAAAGAGTGAAAATAGAATAAAGTACGAAGACAAACGCCATGATTCTTGTGAATTGTGGCGTTTTTGCACACAATATCAATGCATTTTCTTTAAAAATTATTGGTTGGAGCGACAAAGGTGTATTTTGAGCTCCTACTATGGCAAAAGTGAGAAAAGCCTGAATCCATGTGGATTCAAGGGTTTTTCGTATGGGCTTTAGCCTGTTGAGGGCATTGGAGTTTTTCGTGTTCCGAAAAATGGA
>CANSLJ010000038.1 GCA_947647735.1 uncultured bacterium
TAAGGCAACGGACTCTGACTCCGTCATTTCAAGGTTCGAATCCTTGTAGCCCTGTATGAAAGACCTCAGTGATCGTGATTACTGAGGTCTTTTCTCGAATATAAACAAAACTGCGAAAATGATCATGAAAGGAAAGGCTTCGCCATGTATACCTATGACGCAAGAATCAGATACAGTGAAGTGGATTACAAAAATAAACTGACGCTGGGAAGGCTTCTGGATTACTTTCAGGATTGTTCTACATTCCAGTCCGAAGATCTCGGGCTAGGGGTAAAATATCTGCAGGAGAAGCATCAGGTATGGCTGTTAAGTTCCTGGCAGATCGATGTGGAGCGGTATCCTGAGATCGGGGAGAGAGTGAGAGTCGGGACGCTGCCTTATGATTTTAAGGGATTTATCGGATATCGTAATTTCTGGATGACGGATGAACAGGGAGTGAGGCTGGCGGCGGCGAACTCCATATGGACACTTTTTGATATGGAAAAAGGAAAACCGACGATGCCCGATCAGAGAACGAAGGAGGGATATCAGATCAGCCCTAAGATAGAGATGGAATATCTGCCCCGGAAGATAGCGCTGCCGGAGGGCGGCGAGGCAAAACAGGAGTTTCCTATCACAAGGCATTATCTTGATACAAACAACCATGTGAATAATGGACAGTATGTAAAGATGGCATTGGAATATCCGGAGGAGGGCTTTGTGGTCAGACGGCTTCGGGCGGAATATAAGAAGCAGTCTTATCTGGGAGATATTTTCTGCCCGGTGGTTTATGAAAAGGAAAATGCGTATGTGGTGAGCCTGAATGATAAAAACGGAGAGCCTCATGCGGTGGTGGAACTGACCGGGGAGAAAGAGTAACAAGGTAATAAAAGCAAACAAACAGAACGGGAGAACAGAGTGATCGAATTAGGAAAAAAACAGAAACTGGCGGTAGTCAAAGAGGTAGATTTTGGCGTTTATCTGGGGGAGGAGAAGGAAAAAGTGCTTCTGCCCGGGAAACAGGTGCCGGAGGGCACAAAAAAGGGAGATGAACTGGAGGTCTTTATTTACCGGGATTCAGCGGACAGGCTGATCGCAACGGTAAACACTCCGAAGCTGACGCTGGGTGAGGTTGCGCTTTTAAAGGTATTGGATGTTACGAAGATCGGAGCTTTTTTGGACTGGGGGCTGGAGAAAGATCTTCTTCTGCCTTTTCGCGAGCAGACAAACAGGGTGAAGGCAGGGGAGGACTGCCTTGCGGCCCTCTATATAGATAAGAGCGGAAGGCTCTGCGCCACGATGAAGCTGTACCACTACCTGAGAACAGACAGCCCCTATCAGAAGGATGATACGGTGAAAGGGCGCATTTATGAGATCAGCGGGAACTTCGGCGTGTTTGTGGCGGTGGATGACAAATATTCCGCGCTGATCCCCAAAAAGCAGATGTACGGGGCGAAGGATTTCAAACCGGGTGATATCATCACAGCCAGGGTGACGGAAGTGAAGGAGGACGGCAAGCTGGATCTGTCAGTGAGACAGAAGGCCTATCTCCAGATGGATGACGATGCGGAAAGGCTGATGGAGATCATTGAAAGTTATGAAGGTGTGCTTCCTTTTTCGGATAAGGCGGATCCTGAAGTGATCCGAAGGGAGACCGGCATGAGCAAAAATGAATTCAAGAGGGCAGCAGGGCGTCTATATAAAGAGCGCCGTATTGAGATTGGCGAAAAAACAATTCGCAAAATCTGATATAGCGGGTAAATACTTGACTTTTGGATGAATTTCACAAAAATGTCACATAAAAATTGTGCATTATAGCCAGTCGAAAAGATCATTTTTGAAAAAAAGCGTGTGAAAAGAGAGAAAACGTTTTCCGCCTATTGCAATTTGGAAAAAAGTGAGTAAAATCAGAGATGTAAGCAAAAATGATTAAGGTTTGGTTCCTGCAAAGACACGCAGGAAGAAAGGAGTACAAAATGAAAGTACAGAACATTAAAGACATCGAAAAGTTTTTCAAGGTAGTTGACGGCTGCGCAGGCAAAGTAGAGCTGGTTACAGGCGAGGGCGACAGATTAAATCTGAAATCCAAACTGTCCCAGTATGTGTCCATGGCAAATATCTTCTCCAACGGTGAGATCCCTGAGCTGGAGATCATCGCATACGAGCCGGAAGATATCGGCAAACTGGTAAACTTCATGATGGAGAATGACTAATATAAATGAACAGTAAAAGGGTCGGCGTTTCTTTTCTGCTGCTGGTACTGGTTCACTTTCTGGTAGTGATCGGCATATCCGTATACTATGTGATGGGCCCGGCAGGAAAAGATATCGGTATTGTGGAAAATTTAATATTGAGCCAGATGATCAACATCATCCCTGTGTCGCTCGTCGTTTTAGCCGGGCGCAGGAAATTCAGGCAGGAAAAGGTTTTTACCGATGTGCTGGGATTTCGGCGCATTAAAATATCCACAGTCCTTATGACCGTCCTTTATACGTTCTTACTGATGCCATTGACAACACTTGCCAATGCGATATCCATGATCTTTGTGGATAATACGGTAGCAAATCTCACGGGGGACATTTTGAATGTCCCCTTTGTTGTTATGTTTTTGATCATGGCGGTCTTCGGGCCGTTTTGCGAGGAGCTGGTCTTCCGGGGAGCTTTTTACCGGGGATTTCGGAAATCCGGCAATATTTTCGGGGCGGTCCTGATGTCAGGCCTTTTATTCGGGCTGATGCATATGAACTTCAATCAGGCGGCATACGCGGTGCTGCTGGGGATCATGATGGCGCTTTTAGCGGAGGCGGCGGGTTCCACAACGGCAACGTTTATCATGCATCTGATCTTTAACGGACAGTCCGTATGCCTGATCTATCTGGAGGATAAGCTGTTCCCGGAAGTGATCGAGGAGGGGCTGGAGAACTATAGTTATACTTCGGAAGAAATGATGTTTGTCATTGCGGTTTATCTGCTGCTTGCGGTAGTCTGCACGTCGATCGCATTCTGCGTGGTAACATGGATCGCGGGGAATGAGGGCAGGCAGAATTTCCTGAGGACGATCTGGGCGTCCAGAAAAAACCGCTTTGAGAGGATATGGAGCGTGTGCCTGATCATCGGGATCGTTTTATCGCTTGCCTATATGACGTTTGAGGCGGTGGCGGAGTATATGATGCGTGTGGCCTGAATACAGACAGGCGACAAGCCTGTTATAGCCGGAAAACTTTTTGATCAGTTCGATCAGGATCGAGAGTATCAGACAGATGATCAACAGCACCGGCAGTATTTTCCATGTATCCCGGAAAGAATAGATGAAATCCGGATAGAAATAATAGTAAACAAACGTATGGATCAGGAAAATATTGGCGGAATGTTTTCCGAGAAATTCCAGACATGAATTCAGGACCGGAATCTGTGCGATAAATTCATATACCAGATACGGGATCGCAAACACCAACAGATAGCTGAATTCCAGAGCGGTATACTTGCTCAACAGATAGGAGAGATATAACAGAAACAGACAGGCAAGGAATTTGCCTGTTTTTATTATGTTATTCCCCTGCATCCAGTCCCTGAGCCTTTCAAACCAGTTTTCATAGGCGAAAGCGCACCCCAGAAAGACGGTCGGCAGATAGCACCAGAATTCCACACGCGCCCCCGGAATGACCAGAGAGATCATGCAGGCGGCGGGCAGCAGAAGATACCGGAATTTTTCGTAGGCCTTAAAAAGAAAAGGCATCACCACGATCAGCAGGACCGCATAGGACAGATACCACCAGGTCACATTGATGGCGGGGATACCTGCATAGGCTGCAAGCCCCAGAGCGTCGATGCACATACAGAGTATGATATGGGCGGTATCCAGATCCGTTTCGGCATAAAGCAGGCTGAGGGGCTGTTTCATGACAAACTGTCTGTATAGAGCGGCGAATATATAGAGGATTACAACGGCACTTTCCAGCTTAATAAGCCTGTTTACCATAACAGACATGCCTTCCGACGCGTTCCCGGGCTGTTTCTGCATCAGGGATCGGGTAATGCCGAAGGCTGAGAGAAAGGAAAATCCGGCAACGCATATCTTAAACCAGGTGACGATCTGTGTCACGAGAACGGGATTCGGCAGGATCGTTTTTACCTCATAGAGAACCATGTTATCCGGTGAGAACAGATGGTGCGCCAGCATAAGAATGATCAGGATCCCCTTGGTTATCGTTGAATGCTTTCTGGAAAACATTTTTATCCTCCGTTATGATGAGAAAACAGACAGAAAGGATTCTGTCTGTTTTTGTGTGTGTCTTTCGACATACATTGTCTGTGGATATGCGCTCTTACTGTTGCTATATGCGGACGTCAAACTGACTTCCGACATAGGGATTGACAGAAAGCTCCATCTGAGAAGCCGGGACGGAAGCGATCATTTCAGATAACTGCGAACCCTGTGACTTAGCGGTATCCATAGCCTTATCCAGCATCTTCATACCCCAGCCGGTCTGAAGGTTGGACATAGACAAAGCAGTCGATAAACCGGCAATATCCATCTGACACCTCTTTCTGCGCATCTGCACTTACGCACAGGCGCGATTTTCTTACAATTATAGTATAGATGCCGGAACTTTTTTTGTCCAGAGGTTTATTTATGTGATACGAATTCCCCTCGGCCGTCCGGATTTTTCATCAACCTTGCTAAACAGCCCCTTATATGATATGCTACTTTTATAGAAATGTGACAAGAATATTGGAATCATATTCTTCACAAAAGGAGAGGTATGCAAAAAATTAATTTACTGGGGATGAATCTGACGGATTAC
Organism: uncultured bacterium; assembly: GCA_947647735.1. Classification (GTDB taxonomy): domain Bacteria; phylum Bacillota; class Clostridia; order Lachnospirales; family Lachnospiraceae; genus 1XD8-76. The sequence continues at coordinate 4,785 of CANSLJ010000038.1, forward strand.
TCCCTGCGGGAGGCTGTCGGGATCACGGACAGGTTTCTGGGGAGCGGCAGTCTGAACACGATTCTTTTTATTTCCGCAAAGATCCTGGTGGGGGCTGGAGTCAATGTGGAAGAACAGGAATGGATCAGAGAGGCTGATCTGATCATCTGGAGTGATGCGGAAATTGTACGGCAGGCGGGTATTAAGGCGAAGGAACGCATTCACGAAGTGGAGAATCAGGACTATATCAAAGAAGTCCTGAAACGTCTGGGGAAAGGAAAAAAGCCGCTGTATCTGCTTGCGGAATCGGAGGAGGAAGTCAGGAAGCTGGAATCTGATCTGAAACTTCTTCGCGAGGACCTGAATATTGTGGGATGCGGCATTGCAGGCGGCGTACAGGAAGAGTGGGACGATGAGGCGAACCGTATCAATGAACTCGCACCCGCTGCGGTTATATCCAGAATGCAGTTTGAGCGGCAGGCAAGGCTGATGGACAGGATGAAAAAGATATTGAACGCGGATGTGTGGCTTGCGCTGAATACACAGATGGAACTTGGCATCAGAAAAGTTCCCGTTTTAAGGCGGCTGCTCAGCAAGTGGTATCACCATCTGTTCCAGAAACAGCTGCTGGAATATCATGATGCCAACAAAAACGAACAGGATACGGAGTGAAAATAAAAGGGGGCTCTCTTCTGATCTGTCAGAAGGGAGTCGTTGTTTGTATAGGTTTACCATTGTTAAAATTATACAAATTTTTGAAAAAACATAAAAAAACAAACAAAAAATGTTCGAAAAAAGGTAGATTTATTTGTGCACTTGTTTTAGAATAGAAAATAGGTTGTGAAAAAGGCCTTTTATGGGGTGAAAATGTATTGTTAAAAATGTATAAAGAAGTATAGGCATTGTAGACAGCCAATGTGTTTGCAGAAGGGAAGGGAAAAGATGATTTCAAACCAGATTTTACAGAACACGATCGAAGGGTTAAAGGCGATCGCCAGAGTGGAGCTTTGCATCATGGATACCGACGGAAAAGAGGTTGCGGCAACGGTGAGCATGTATGAATGTGAAAAACCGGCGATGGAATTTGCGCAGTCTCCGGCGGACTCTCAGGAGATCCAGGGATATCAGTATTTTAAGATATACGATGAGCAGCAGCTGGAGTACATACTGATCGCGGGCGGTTCCGGCGAGGACGTCTATATGGTCGGCAAGATGGTTGCCTTCCAGATCCAGAACCTTCTGGTGGCTTATAAGGAGCGTTTTGACAAAGATAATTTCATCAAGAACCTGCTGCTTGACAACCTGCTTCTGGTGGATATCTACAGCCGCGCAAAGAAGCTGCATATCCAGGCGGATGTCAGGCGCGTGATCATGATCATCGAGACGGACAGTACGAAAGACTGTAATGTGCTGGAGATCGTGCGGAGCGGCAACACAAACACCAGAGATTTTGTGACGGCGGTGGACGAGAACAATGTTATCGTGGTGAGGGATCTGAGCGAGGGGGATTCCCCCGTGGAGATAGATAAGGGCGCGAAGGCGCTGGAGAGCTTTCTTGTGAAGGAGGGTATGAAGAATGTGCGGGTGGCTTACGGTACGGTCGTAAAAGAGATCAAGGATGTCAGCCGTTCCTACAAGGAGGCGAAGATGGCGCTGGATGTGGGAAAGATCTTCTTCAGCGACAGGAACGTGGTGGCGTACAGTGAGCTTGGCATCGGGCGTCTGATCTATCAGCTGCCGCTGCCGCTCTGCCGGATGTTCATCAGGGAGATCTTCGGCGGAAAGAGCCCGGATGATTTTGATGAGGAGACTCTGACAACGATCAATAAGTTCTTTGAAAACAGCCTGAACGTATCGGAGACTTCGAGGCAGCTCTTTATTCACAGAAATACGCTGGTCTACAGGCTGGATAAGCTGCAGAAGGCAACGGGGCTGGATCTTCGGGTGTTTGAGGACGCCATCACGTTCAAGATCGCTCTGATGGTCGTAAAATATATGAAGTATATGGAAACATTTGATTACTAAAACGGCACTTATAAAAAGTGCACATAGTAACCGGAATGGAGAACCGGTCACAAAGGAGAGGAATATAATAGTGGCGGAAAAAACGGTAAAGAAGAAACGAAAGAGAAAAAGCGGCGATATTATCCTGCTGGAGCATGTGAGTAAATCTTACGAGACCGGTTCGCCGGCTTTAAATGATATCAATCTGAGGATCAAACCGGGAGAATTCGTATTTATCGTAGGGGACAGCGGCTCGGGAAAATCAACCATGATCAAGCTGCTGCTTCGGGAACTGACGGCGACGGAGGGAAACGTGAAGGTGTTGGGCTATGACCTGAACAGGATCAGACACCGGAAGATACCGGAGTTTCGCCGCAATATCGGTATCGTATTTCAGGATTTCCGTCTGTTGAAGGACAGAAATGTTTATGAGAACGTGGCGTTTGCCCAGAGGATCGTGCTGACGCCCACAAAGCAGATGCGGAAAAATGTGCCGGCTGTTCTGGCCTCGGTGGGGCTTGCGGGAAAATATAAGGCAAAACCGAAGCAGCTCTCCGGCGGTGAGCAGCAGAGGGTGGCGCTGGCGAGGGCGCTGGTGAATGAACCCACATTGCTTTTGTGCGATGAGCCCACCGGAAATCTGGACCCGAAGAATTCCTGGGAAATCATGAATATGCTGGAGGAGATCAACAAGACAGGGACTACTGTGCTTGTGGTTACTCACAATAAGGAGATCGTCAACCAGATGGAGAAGCGGGTGGTGACGCTGAAAAAGGGCGTGATCATCAGTGATGAGGAGAAGGGAGCATACATAGATGAGGATTAGTACATTTTTTTACACCATCAAGCAGGGCTTCCGCAATATCTTCCGGAACAAGCTTTTCTCTCTGGCGTCCATTGCGACGATCACGGCATGCCTGTTTATGTTTGGTATTTTTTATTCGGTGGTGGTAAATCTGCAGAGCATGGTGCAGAATGCCGAGGAGGGTGTCTGCGTTACCGTATTTTTTGAAAAGGGAACGGATGATGCCAGGATACAGGAGATCGGGCAGAAGATAGCGGGCAGGATGGAGGTTTCCGAGGTGGAGTATATCTCCGCCGATCAGGCGTGGGAGGACTGGCTGGCGGGGTATCCGCCGGAGTATGCGGAAGGTTTCACGGAAAATCCGCTGGAGAACTGTGCCAATTACAGGGCTTACCTGAGTGATGTTTCCATGCAGGATTCCCTGGTCACCTATCTGGAATCCATGCCGGAAGTCAGGAAGGTTAACCGTTCCCAGCTCACGGCAGATGTGCTTTCCGGTTTTAATTCGCTGCTGGGATATGTCTCCATTGGCCTGATCGCGATCCTGCTGGGCGTATCGGTATTTCTGATCAGCAATACCGTGACCATCGGCATCAATGTGCGGAGGGAAGAGATCACCATCATGAAATATATCGGCGCGACGGATTTCTTCGTGCGTTCGCCTTTTGTGATCGAAGGGATTCTGATCGGCCTGGTGGGTGCGGGGATTCCACTGGCGATCATTTATTTTGTATATAATAAGGCGGTGGCCTATGTGTTGGAACGGTTTTCCATTCTGACCAATCTGCTTACCTTTCTTCCGGTGAAGGAGATTTTCCATATCTTATTGCCGCTGTCTCTCGGCATAGGTGTGGGGATCGGATTTCTGGGCAGTTTTATTACGGTGAGAAAACATCTGCGGGTGTGATCTGAAGGATCGGTTTGGGCGGAACAGGAGCTGAGTTAAATCGCATTTTGGACGAGGAATACGGCGGAGATTTGGTATGAACTGTAAAAAGCATTTGAAAAAATATATATTGATCTTCCCGCTCCTTTTGATCATGCTTCTGCAGACAGGGGAGGCGGAGGCGGTTTCACTTTCCTCCATCACATCCGATAGTATCCGTGAGAAGGAAGGACAGATATCTGCGGCGCAGGATGAGAAAAATCAGCTCTCATCAGCCCTGACGGATATCAAGGCGCTGAAGGATCAACTGGAGAAAGAAAAAGCGAGCCTGGAGAGCTATGTGGTGGCGCTGGACAATAATCTGGCTGAGATCCAGCAGAAGATATCCGAACTGAACGGCATGATCGTGGAGAAGGAGGAGGAGATCCGGGAGACTGAGGAGGAACTGAAGGCTGCCACACAGAAAGAGGAAGAGCAGTATGCGGCTATGAAATACCGGATCCAGATGATGTACGAGCAAAATGACGATTATTATCTGGAGACGATACTGAGTGCAGAATCTTTTGCGGATCTGTTGAATAAACTGGATTATATCCAGCTTGTGATGGAGTATGATGACAAGAAGCTGGAGGAGTATATGCTGATCCGGCAGTATGTGGAAGTCTGCAGGGAAGAGCTGGATGCCGAGAAAGAGGTGCTGGACGAGGCGAAGGCCGGCGTTGAGAAGGAGGAGGCTTCTCTGGCTCAGCTGATTTCCGATAAGGAGACGGAAATCGTGGCAAAGCAGGGGGATATCAGCAATAAGGCGGCAGCGATCGCCGAGTATGAGGCGGATATCCAGGCGCAGAATGAGCTGATCGCCTCTCTGGAGGCAGCGGTTGCTGAGGAACGGAAGCGGATCGCGGAGGAAAACGGCAGGCGCTTGACCTATGACGGCGGAATGTTTACCTTCCCGGCGCCTTCCTACACCAGGATTTCCGATGATTATGGAAATCGTATGCACCCTACGCTGGGGGTGGAGAAGTTCCATAACGGAATAGATCTGGCGGCACCCAACGGCAGCCCGATCCTGGCGGCTTATGACGGTGAAGTGGTGGCGGCGGCATACAGCGGCAGCATGGGAAACTACGTAATGATCGACCACGGGGACAGCCTCTATACGATATATATGCACGCTTCTGCGCTTTATGTATCAAAGGGGGATCTTGTGGCAAAAGGAGAACAGATCGCGGCGGTAGGTTCTACCGGAAGATCCACCGGTCCGCATCTGCATTTCGGTGTACGAAAGAACGGAAGTTATGTGAGTCCCTGGTCATATCTGGGATAAGGAGATATCTTAGCGGTACCTTCCGTACGGAATACCTGTTGAGGCGGGAATGCATGGAACAGAAAATGAGTAAAAAGGTGGCGTATGGGTTTTGGTTTGGAGTAAGAAGCAGGAAAGGTCAAGCGGTTACGGCGTTGGCGTGATAACCGGGATTCTGGCAACAGCGCTGGTGTTTTGCGGCGCGTGGACCGGAAAAATATTATATGATAACAGCAGGGCGAAAACGGCGTCCGTCTCCGGCACATCGGAGGGAGAGTCCGTGGTGAACACGGAGACGATCAGCAAGATGGCTGCCATCGAGGAGATGGTGAATGAGCGGTTCTATTTTGGCGATGTGGAGGAGGAGGAACTGCAAAAGGGAATCTGCAACGGTATGATAGAGGCGCTGGATGACAAGTATGCGGCATATTATACGGCGGAGGAGCTGAATGCCCAGCTGGAAAGCAATGAGGGGATCTATTACGGCGTGGGTGCCTATGTCAGCATGGATGAGGAGATTGAGACGCCCTATGTCAGCGGCGTGATAGAGGGAACCCCTGCCGAGGAGGCGGGACTGCGGATGGGCGATATCATCTATGCGGTGGACGGGACGAGGACGTTCCAGATGACGCTGGATGAGGTGACTGCGTTGATCAAAGGCGAGGAGGGAACCCATGTGACACTGACACTGGTGCGGGATGAGGAGGTCTTCGACCAGGATGTGGTGCGCCGGCGTGTGGATCGCCCTACGGTGACTTCCAGAATGCTGGATGAGGAGATCGGCTATATTGGCATTTCCGAGTTTAAGGATGTGACGGTGGATCAGTTTACGGAAGCCTACGCGGTGATAAAGGGTTCCGGTGCAAAGGCGTTGGTTCTGGACCTGCGGGGAAATCCCGGCGGGCTGCTGGATGCGGTGGTCGATATCGGCAGACAGATCCTGCCGGAAGGGCTGATCGTTTATACGGAGGATAAGAACGGCAAGCGTGTGGAATATGACTGCGACGGGAAAAGGGAGATAGAGATTCCGATGGTAGTGCTTGTCAACGGCGGTTCCGCCAGCGCGGCGGAGGTGCTCACCGGAGCCATAAAAGATTACGGCGTGGGGACGATCATGGGCACGACCACGTACGGGAAAGGAATTGTCCAGAAGATCATCGCGCTCTCGGACGGTTCTGCGATAAAGCTTACGACAGACGGTTATTTCACGCCGAAGGGAAATAATATCCACGGGAAAGGGATTGAGCCGGATATCGTGGTGGAGTTTGATGCGGAAGCCTATTATGGCGAGGAGCAGATCGATAATCAGCTGGAAGCGGCACAGGAGTATTTGAGGAAGAGGCTGCACGGATAAGATCAGGAATATAGAAATGATACAGCCGGTCGGTTTTCGGAGGAAACCGACCGGCTGTTGTTATACAACATCGGTGTGGATGGAAGAAGCCTTTAAAAGTTCGACTTCCTTAGCCGGTATACGGGAGTCGGTGATGATATGATCGACTTCAGCCGTCTTGGCAAAAGAGTAGAGCGCAGTCTGATGAAACTTGCTGTAATCAACCAGAAAATATGTCTGGTCGGAAGCAGAAAGGAACGCCTGCTTGATCTCTCCCTCCATGGAAGAAAAAACGGTCATTCCATGTTCCATGTCAAAAGCGGTGGTGGCAAGGAAGCTCTTATTGACATGATAGTTACTGATCATCCGGATCACATCAACACCGGTATAGGCAAAACCGGCGCTGCGCCGCAGTTCCCCCCCGGTACAGAGTAAAGTCACTTTATCATTATTGATCAAAAGATAGGAGATAAAAGGATCGTTCGTGATGACGATCACTTTTTTATCCAGAATTTTTGCCAGTTCGAGCGTGGTCGAACCGGAATCCAGAATTATGATATCCCCGTCGTTAATGTAGGAAAGAGCAGCTGCGGCAATAGCCTGCTTTTCTTTACTGTTCCTGTGCCTTTTAGCAGGAAGGGGATAAATCTCGTTCGTGCTGCTTTTAATGATGGCACCGCCGTGGACACGTTCCACAATTCCCATTTTCTCCAGAGTAGCCAGATCCAGCCGTATTGTTTTTTCTGTCACCTGAAGAGATTCACTCAGTTGGGCGACGCCCATGCTTCCGTGAATGCCGAGAAGTTTTGTAATTTCTTCTAATCGTTTTGTTTTCATTCTCAAGATTATCATACCGCCATTTCCTAGATATAAATAATACTATCATTTTTTCCGATAAAATACTACTATTTTACACAAAATAAAACAAAAGTCTTGCAATTTCCGATAATGTATGATAAAGTTCATTTATAGGAACGAAAACAAACTTTAAGGAGAATGAAAGGAGAAGGGAAATGACACTTGAAGAGACAAACTGTACCATTGGAGCGCTGGTGGGCTCGGGACAGTTGGCTGTAGCGGAGGGAACGGAAACGGAGTTATATGAACGGATTCGGAATACAAAATTATCTTTGAAAGACTTTCTGGCTTCAGCGGGATACATTAAGTATGTGGGGGTAACTGACGAATTCCGGAAGGTATTGAAGACGTTTCCGGTTCCGGAGGGCGAGACGCCGGCGGGGTTCAGAAAGGAACTGATCTTTGGAGATGACGGCTGCCTGCGGGTGGATCTTGTAAGAGATATTGCTTTTGAAAAAAATGGAGAGCGGCGTCCTACCAATATGCTGTTTTCAGCAAATACGGCGAATCCGTTTGAGGTGGAGGCGATGAAGAACTTTATCGCCAACCTGACAACGAACCCGGCTATTATTTATGAACATTTTTTAAATAATCCGAAAGCGAACAAAAACAATCAGTTTAAGGACAGATACGAGGTGCTGGAGGAACTTGGGAGGCTGGTAGGGCCCGGTGTGGACATCAGCGTTGAATTTGATGACCCGTTTGCGCCGGAAGAGAAACTGATGGAGGAAGTTTCCCGCTTTGAGGAGATTCTCACTCCTTACCGCCTGGTGGTAAAGGTGCCGCATACGGGGCCGTTAAACACGGAGAATGTCGGAGATTTTCTGGGAGGAAAATACCCTGCTGTGGAAGAGGGAGCTACTAAAGATTTCTTTTATGGGCATAACCTGGCATACCGGCTTCAGGAAAAGGGATATAAAGTGAACTTTACATTGATGGGAGAACCGCACCAGACAGCGCTGGCATTGCTCGCAAAACCCTATTTTATCAATGCTTTTGTGGAAAAGAGGCACGATCAGACAGGCAGGTTGGCTCAACTTATTGAGAACCTGGATAAAACGGGGGACGCGGTTTACCGCGGTATGATTCATGACTATATGATGAAATCGGATATGCTTGCTTCGGATGATACGGATCTGGCGGGAGCGGAAGAAAAAGCGAGAAGGATCGTTCGTTATCGGAATTATTATTCACAGGAGGGATATGACGGACTGGACAGTGTGCGTCATAGTTTAAGAGTGCTGAAGCAGGCGAATCTGCCTGATACGCGCCTGATCATATGTAATACAAAGAGCGATCAGATGTATTATGACATCGATAAATTATCGGTAGAGCCGGAGTTCGCGGATATGAAACAAAGGATCGTTCTAACCTGTGAGCCGGGATATTTCGGAAGATTTACAGGCTCTCCTACTATTTATACATATCAGCGCTCATTCCTGAACAGTGTTTCAAGTGGAGGGGGTTCATGAAGAAGGTAATATTAAAAATAGTTGATAATTTTGAAGTATATATCTGTTATGTTACATTGGTTGTGTCATTGGTGGTTCTTTTTGTGCAGGTGATCCTGCGGTACGTGTTCGGCAATGCCACAAGCTGGTCAGAAGAGGTCGGGAGATACTGCCTGATCTGGCTTATTTTCATAGGAACCAGTTTCGCGGTAAAAAATGAAGCACATATACGGATCGATGCGGCGCTTATGATATGGCCAAAGAAAGTGCGTCCTGTCATACTGGAGATCGGAGACGGCATCTGGTTTTTGTTTAATCTCCTGATGATCTATGTCAGTGCCTCTTATACGAAGGAAATATTTGATATGGGAAGTATCGCGCCGGGGTTGAAGATACCTTTGGGATTTGTTTATACTGCGATCCCGCTGGGGTTTTTGCTGATGTGCATCCGCATGATCCAACTGAAATACAAAAAGCTGAAAGCGTTTCTGGGAAGGGATAAGGACGGAAAGGAGGAGGGAAAATGAATCCGGGATTGATTATATTTATTGTTTTTATGGTTTGTGTGTTTTTGGGCGTGCCGATCGTTTTTTCTCTTGGAATTGCGTCGATCATAGGAATCGCGGTATTTGATATTGTGCCGTTGTCATACTATATTCAGGTATTATATGCCGGGAGCGATTCGTTTACCCTGCTGGCAGTGCCATTCTTTATTCTGGTCGGAGAGATATTGTGTATCGGAGGGATTGCCGAACGGCTGGTCTCCTTTGCCAACTCAATCTTCGGGCGGGCAAGCGGTTCGCTGGGATATATCACAGTATTTGTATGTGCGATCTTTGCGGCGATATCCGGGTCTGGCGTTGCGACAGTTGCGGCAGTCGGCGGCATTATGGTTCCGGCTATGATAAAAGAAGGGTATGATAAAAATTATGCGGGTTCGATCGCTGCATCCAGCGCGACGCTGGGGCCGATCATTCCTCCCAGCCTTCCGATGGTAATGTATGGAATCACAGCAGGCGTTTCCATTACCAAGCTGTTTACAGCAGGGATCGGGCCAGGACTTTTGATGGTGGTATCTTTAATGCTGTTGAACTTTGCGGTGGTGAAGAAACATCACTTTCAGCCGGCGAACAAAGAAGGAAGCTTTAACTGGCGTGCATTGGGAAAAGAGTTTTTGTCCGCGATCTGGGGGCTGCTTGTTCCGATCATTATCCTGGGCGGTATTTACGGCGGGATCTTTACACCTACCGAGGCGGCTGTTGTAGCCTGTGTATGGGGATTGTTTGTCAGTGTATTTATTTATCGGGAAATGGATCTCAAGAAATTTATACTGTGTCTGAATAATACGATCAAGACAACAGGAATGTGCCTGATCATGGCAAGCATCGCTCTGGCGTTTGGGAGGGTGCTGACATTGATGGGCGTACCGGTTGCGATCACAAACGCGATCACTTCCATAACGGACAGTAAGATCGTGATCCTGTTATTATTCAACGTGATCCTGTTTATTGCCGGTATGTTTCTGGAGACACTGGCGGCGGTATTTATCTTTACACCATTGTTGTTACCGATCGCACAGTCTGTTGGCGTAGATCCGATCCATTTCGGCCTGATCATGTGCGTGAATCTGGCGATCGGACTGGTGACACCTCCGGTAGGATTGAATCTGTTTATTGCTTCCAAGCTGGCGGATACCAAGATGGAAGCACTGCTGGGATGGGTAATGAAATTTATCATTGTACTTTTGATCGATCTGATGTTGATCACATTTGTTCCACAGTTGTCTCTGTTCCTGGTTGGTTAACAGAAGGCGGCAAAAAAGAGAAGGGAAGTTTACATAATATCTTTATATTCATCTAAGAAAGGGAAAATTATGAAGAAAAGAACATTAACAGCGGTTTTATTGGTATTGGTAATGCTTATAACAGCGGGGTGCGGGAAGAAGGAAGAAGCGCCCAAGGCGGAAGAAAACACAGCAAATGCGGAAGCGGGCGAAGCGGCTGCAGAAGACAGCCCGAAGGAAGGGGAGGCTTATACGATCGTAATTCCCCAGACGCAGAATGAGAGCGATCCCCAGGTAATAGCGTATCACATGCTTGAGGAAGCTCTGGAAGAGCGTTCGGAGGGAAGGATCCAGGTAGATGTTTACAGCGGTGGAACGATCAGTTCAGGCGACACGGAAACCCTGCAGCTTGTGGCGTCGAATGCGGCGCAGATCGGGAACTGCCCGAACTTTACTCTGGCGGAGAGCATCGGCGTGAAAGCGCTCTATATCTGGGATTATCCGTTCTTATTCCAGTCATCGGAGGAAATGTATCAGATCATGGATGATCCGGATTTCTGGAGCGATGTTTCCGCACAGATAGAAGCGAACTCCTCTCTGAAGGTTTATTCCAATTATGTAAACTCATGGCAGCTCATCAGCAACAGTAAACGCGCAGTTGCTACACCGGCAGATCTGTCCGGGCTGAAGATCCGTACTTCTACAGCGGAACTCTATGTATCCACGATCAATGCGCTGGGTGGAAATGCGACACCTATGGCATGGGGCGAAGTGTTCAGTGCTCTGCAGCAGGGTACCGTGGACGGAGCTTTTGTGGCATCCACATTGTTTGATCTGAATAAGTTCAGTGAAGTACAGCAGTATGCAACAGATGTAAATCCGAATGCCAATCTGCAGATCGTATTTATCAACCGGGATTTCTATAATTCACTGCCGGAGGACCTGCAGAAGATCGTGGACGAAGAGATGGCAAATTTTGTGACAAATGTACGGGAATTATGTGCTGAGACAGAGGCAAATGCATGGGACAGCATTGAAAGCTCCGGCGTGGAAGTAACACATCTGACAGAAGAGCAGAGAGCGGAATTTACGGAAGCAGGAAAAGTGATCTGGGAAGAAAAAGCGGATGTAGCCGGTGAAGAAGTGGTAGCTCTGGTGAGAGAAAAATTAGGAAGATAGTTTAGCGGATAACGTAAAAGGCAATCGTGAATGGCAATAGATGAATAGAGATATATGAAAAGAAAGCAGGGAAGTCCGGCAAAAGAACTGATTCATCAGTAAAAGGCAGGGCTTCCTGTTTTCAAAAACAGGAGAAAATGACAATGAAACAGATTTTGATAAAGCCCGAGATACACTCTTATGATACATTTCATACATTTGCGGCAGAGTATGCGCTGGGAGAGCAGGATGTGATCCTGACCAACGAATACATCTACAACCCTATCATGGCAGCAGAAGATCTGAAATGTGCGGTGATCTATCAGGAAAAATATGGGACGGGTGAACCCACGGATGTAATGACAGAGGCGATCCTGGAGGAAGTGAGAAAATATGACGCACGAAGGATCATCGCGGTGGGCGGTGGAACGATCATCGATATAGCCAAGGTTCTGGTGCTGGAGGGTGCTGATCGGATTGACGATATGTATGAAAATATGGCAGAGCTGAAAAAGGGGAAGGAATTGATCATCATCCCTACCACATGTGGTACGGGCAGCGAGGTGACCAATATTGCGGTGCTTAACAGGACAAAACTGGGAACAAAACAGGGCATGGTTTCCCAGGCGATGTTCGCGGACAAGGCGGTGCTGATCCCGGAATTTCTCGGGAGCCTTCCCTATAAGGTATTTGCGACAAGTTCCATTGACGCGCTTGTCCACGCCGTGGAATCTTATCTGAATCCCGATGCCACCGTTTTTTCCGAGATGTATTCTGTGAAAGCGATCGAGATGCTTTTGGAGGGGTATTGCAGGATCGCGGAGGAGGGGACAGAGGCATGGAAAAAGGACGCGGAGAAGTATCTGATCGCCAGCAATATGGCGGGGATCGGGTTTTCCAACAACGGCTGCGGGGCTGTCCATGCCATGGCCTATGCGATCGGCGGCAAATATCATGTGCCCCACGGGGAGAGCAATTATCAGTTCTTTGTGCCGGTTCTGAAGTTATATGAGAGGAAGGTTACCGGGGGGAAAATGGCGGAGTTGAAAAATATTCTGAAGGCATGCATGGTAAACGGGGGATTTGGCGGCGCAGACAGTGACGAAAGTGCCATAGACCTGCTGAGGAGCCTGCTGGATAAAGTGCTTCCTGCAAAGAAGATGTCCGAATACGGCGTGGTGCAGGAAGATATCGTTCCTTTCGCACAGAGCACCGTGGACAACCAGCAGAGATTGCTGAAGAACAGTCATGTGCCGCTCAGTCAGGATGAAATTCAGGCTGTTTATCAGGAATGCCTGTAAAGCGAAACGATGAAGATAAACGAACGGGATCAAAAGAAAAAGGAGAGAAGATTATGGCAATGATGACAGGTGAGCAGTATGTCGAGAGCATGCGCGCAATGAAATTGAAAGTATATATGTTTGGAAAGAAGATTGAGAATCCGGTGGATGATCCGATCCTTCGTCCCTCCCTCAATTCCGTAAAGGCAACCTATGATCTGGCGCAGAACCCGGAGTACGAGGATTTGATGACAGCCACATCCATATTTACAGGGGAGAAAATAAACCGGTTTTTACATATCCATCAAAGTCCGGAGGATCTGGTGAAAAAAGTAAAGATGCAGAGACTCTGCGGACAGCAGACGGCGGCATGTTTTCAGAGATGTGTCGGCATGGATGCGTTCAATGCGGTTTACAGTACGTCTTATGAGATCGATAAAAAATACGGGACTTCCTACTTTGAGAATTTTAAAAAGTTTGCAGCCTACTGTCAGGAGAAAGACTTTACGGTGGATGGCGCAATGACAGATCCGAAGGGGGACAGAGGGCTTGCGCCTCATGCCCAGCCCGATCCTGACATGTATCTCCGGGTAGTGGAGAAGAGGGAGGACGGCATTGTGGTCAGAGGGGCAAAGGCGCATCAGACCGGGGCGATCAACTCTCAGGAGATCCTGATCATGCCGACCATTTCCATGGGACCGGAGGATAAGGATTATGCGGTGGCATTTGCGGTTCCCACTGACACGGAAGGGATCACTATGATCATCGGAAGACAGTCCTGCGATACGAGAAAGCTGGAAGGTTCCGAACTGGATGTGGGAAACAGTGAATTTGGCGGTGTGGAAGCGCTGGTTATTTTTGACGATGTGTTTGTGCCCAACGACAGGATCTTCCTGAACGGCGAATATGAGTTTGCGGGAATGCTGGTGGAGCGGTTTGCGGGGTATCACAGACAGAGCTACGGCGGATGTAAAGTGGGCGTGGGAGATGTGCTGATCGGAGCGTCCGCTCTGGCGGCGGAGTATAACGGGGTGGCAAAAGCTTCTCATATTAAGGACAAGCTGATCGAGATGATACACCTGAATGAAACTTTGTACTGCTGCGGCATCGCCTGCTCTGCGGAAGGGTCAGAGACTGAATCCGGCAACTATATGATCGATCTGCTTCTTGCCAATGTGTGCAAACAGAATGTGACAAGATTTCCCTACGAGATCGCACGGCTGGCGGAGGACATTGCGGGCGGTATTATGGTAACCGCTCCCTCGGAGGCTGATCTCAGAGGGGAGGAGACCGGAAAATGGGTGGAAAAATATATGGTTGGCGCAGCGGGCGTTTCCGTTGAAAACAGGATCCGCATTCTCAGGCTGATCGAAAATCTGTGTCTCGGCACAGCTGCAGTCGGTTACCGCACGGAATCCCTGCACGGAGCCGGGAGCCCTCAGGCACAGCGGATCATGATCTCCCGTCAGGGCAATCTGCCTATGAAGAAAGAGCTTGCAAAGAAGATTGCTAAAGTGAAAGAGTAACGGATGGACATCGGAGGTTATGGTAATATGGAATGGCAGAAAATTTATGATGAGCGCAGAGTGGATGCTGAGGAAGCGATCAGGCTGATCCATGACGGGGACCGTGTTGTGATCGGGCATGCGGTGGGCGTTCCCCTTGCGATCACCGATGTACTGGTGGAGCATAAGGAGGATTACAGGGATGTTGAGATCGTACAGATGGTTTCCATGGGAAATGCCAGATTTTCAGAACCGGGGACAGAGGGACATTTTCGGCTGAATTCCTTTTTTCTGGGGGTGCAGTCCAGGCCTGCGGTGAAGGAGGGGCGGGGAGATTTTACACCCTGCTGCTTCTCGGAGGTACCCGGATTATTCAGGGAGTATTTGCCGGTGGATGTAGCTGTCGTGATCGTAACGCCGCCGGATAAGGACGGCTACTGCAGCTGCGGCATTTCTGTGGATTATACGTTGCCTGCGGCGAGATGCGCAAAAAGAGTGATCGCGCAGGTAAATCCGCGGATGCCCAGGACGCATGGAGATACTTTTTTACATGTGTCCGAGATCGATGCGTTTGTGGAGATAGAGGAGCCTGTTCTGGAGCTTTCGCTCCCGAAGATCAGTGAGGTGGAAAAAGCAATCGGGGAAAACTGTGCGAAGCTGATTCACGATGGGGATACGTTGCAGCTCGGCATCGGCGCGATCCCGGATGCGGTCCTTCTGTTCCTGAAAGACAAAAAGGATCTGGGCATCCATTCGGAAATGATATCGGACGGCGTTGTGGAACTGATCGAGGCGGGTGTGATAACCAACAAGAAGAAAACGCTGCATCCGGGGAAGACGGTGGTTACTTTTCTGATGGGAACAAAGAGGCTGTATGATTATGCGGATGATAATCCGTCCCTGTACATGTGCCCGGTGGATTATGTAAACGATCCGTTTATCATTGCCCGGAATGACGGAATGGTCTCCATCAATTCCTGCATTCAGGTGGATCTTCAGGGACAGGTTGCCGCTGAGAGCGCAGGGCTCTCCCAGATATCCGGCATCGGCGGCCAGGTTGATTTTGTCCGCGGCGCAAGGAGGAGCAGAGGGGGAAAGTCTATTATGGCGATCGGCTCCACGGCAAAGAGGGGCACAGTATCCAAGATCGTGCCGTTTCTGGACGAGGGAGCGGCGGTAACTACCTCCAGAACGGATGTGGATTATATTGTGACGGAATATGGTATTGCGGCTCTGAGAGGAAAGACGTTAAGGGAGCGTGCGGCGGCGCTGATCCGCATCGCGCATCCGGATTTCAGAGAAGGACTGGCTGCCGAGTATGAGAGGAGATTTTCGTGTAAATATGGGGAGCCGGATTGAAAACAGTATAGGGATCTTGAGCATGGAAGAGAAGAAAAAGCAAATAGAAGCTGTTTTAGAAAAATATGTGGCGCCATATCTGGCACAACATGGGGGGAACCTTTATCTGGAAGAGGTCAGAGATGATGTTGCCTATGTAAGATTTACCGGGCACTGCAGCGGTTGCCCGTCTGCGAAGCATACGCTGGAAGGCGTTGTAAAGGAGGAACTTTTGAAGCATACAGATGCGGTGAAGGATGTGAAGCTGGCGGAGGGGGTGAGCGATGAGCTGTATGAGCTGGGGAGGGCGGTGCTGCGGCGTGAGGTGAAGCTGTAGAAGAGACGATCCCGGCCGCCTGTGAAAATAGTGAAAAAATGATTGACAACAGCCTGCGTTGAATATATATTAAAAAATACAAGATGAGATAAAACGTTTCATCAAACCTGCCAAAAAAATAAAATTTGCACATAGGGGATAAGATTATGATCTACTTGATGATTTCATTAGCAGGCTTTTGTATGTTGTCGATCGGATTTAAGCTGGTCAGTATTTACCACGCTGATATGAGAAGGGTAATATTTATCAATTATATTGCGGCAACGGCGCTGACAATGGCAGTGGCGCTCCTGAGTCTGAAAGATAAAAATATTTTTGAAGGATTTGGAGATGGCGGTTTTTGGAAGATGGCATGCCTGGCGGTTGCGCTGGGACTTTCCATGATCCAGAATCTGTGGTGTACGGAAGTGAGTACGGACAAAAACGGCCTTGGAAGCACAACTTTTTTCAGCCGGGCGGGTTTTTTGATCTGCATTATCCTTTCAGCGGTGCTGTGGCAGGATTTTCCGGGAATTCTCCAGGCGGCGGGCATTCTGGTGCTGCTGGTGTCCATGGCGGAGATGATGCGCGGGACTCAGGATGGAAGCGTGGCAGGCGACCGAAAGCTGTTTCCTGTTTTGTTCATAGGAAGCGGGCTGGTGTTCTTTTTTAATGCGGTATACGGGAAATATTTTCCGGCGGAATTTAAACCGCTTTTTCTGTCTATCGTGTTTATGGTGACGCTTATCAGCAGCATAGTCCTGTTATTCCGTGGAGGAAAGGAACAAAGCGGTTCTCTGGCCGCAGATATTCTGCTGGGCAGTGTGATCGGTATATCAAATGCGATCGGCACTTTCTTTCAGCTCAAAAGCCTGGACTTTTTAAGCGTTGCCATAGTGATGCCGGTATCTGCAGCCGGAAATCTGCTGATCGTGGCACTGGCAGGGCGATTTTGCTTTAAGGAAAAGGGCAATCGCCATACCGTGATAGCGCTGGTCCTGGCGGTGATCAGCCTGATTCTCATCAATATATAAGAAGGCTGTTTATCAGTCTATCTTCCGGGTGCTTTTCCTGAGGATCAGCTTCAGATCGAAAGTAGTGATCACAGGTTTGGCATCCGGATGTTCGGCGGCGTGGATCAGGATCCTCGCCGCTTCTTTTCCCATTTCATAGACGGGCTGGCGTACCGTGGTAAGAGGAACCGTTAAGATGGCAGACAAAAAATGGTCATCATATCCGACAACGGATACATCTTCCGGCACGGATAAATTGTATTTGGAAAGGCCGTTGTATACGCCGTAAGCCATCAGATCATTCAGGGCAAAGACAGCCGTGAATTCCCTGTCACAGAGATAATCAATACCGTTCAGGCCTGATTCATAGGTATAGTCCCCTTCGTAAACCAGATCGTCATCCCATTTCAGATTATATTTATGGAAAGCCCTTTTACAGCCTTCCAGACGGCTCTGTGCTGCTTCCAGGCCGGAAGGACCGGTAATAAAGGCAATTTTCCGGTGTCCCAGTGAGAGCAGGTGGAGGGTTGCGATATAACCGCCTTTTTCGTGGTCACAGACAACTGCGTTGATCGGTTCTCTGTAGTTGGTCAGGTCGGTCTGAACGATTGGAACCTTCATGGAAAGAAGCAGTTCCCTGTTGGAGTCATAAATGGAATCATCAGCAGAAGACGGTGTGGTAACAATTGCGACACCGTCTATGTTTTTCGCGTAAAGTGCTTCGATATACTGTTTTTCTCTCAGGGGATGCTGGTTGGTGGTACATAAGATCATGCTCCAGTTCATTTCCTGGCAGACATCTTCCAGACCTTTGGCATAAGTGGCATAATAGTCGTTTCGGATATCCGGAATGACCAGTCCCAGGGTATAGCTGCGGCTGGTCCGCAGGTTGACGGCAGCAAAACTGGGGTGGTATCCCATTTCCTGTGCCAGGGCTTTGACCTTGTTTTTGGTGCTCTCGGAAATGCGGGAAGGGCGGTTATTTAAAACAAGAGATACGGTGGCAGGAGAAAGTCCTGCCGCCTGCGCGATGTCTGTGATCGTAACTTTCATATTGAAATTCCTTTTCAGAAAAAATCATTCTATCAGGGTTGTCAAAAGTTGATAAATGTTTATCAAAGATTACCATATTTAAGAGAAAACTGCAACTGTATAATGCATAAATCTGATGAAAGTTGTGAAATTGCACAAAAAAAGGACGGAATATTTGTATATAACAGCAAAAAAACTAAAATAAAGTTGACAAAAGGTTTTACCATGTGTTATTCTGTTTTCGCAGGGAGGATAAAACGTTTTATCTTTTACGGCCGAAAGGATGGAACATTTTAAACAAACCGGAAAGGAAAAGGAATTATGAGTGATAGAAGAAAAATTATTATTGACTGCGACCCCGGACATGACGATGCGGTAGCGATCATGCTGGCGGCGCGCAACCCGAAGATAGAGCTTCTTGGAATTACAACCGTGCGCGGAAACCAGACTCTTGAAAAAGTAACGAAAAATGCTTTGAATATCTGCCAGTATCTGGGAATTGATGTTCCGGTTTGTCAGGGACTCGGCGAAGCGATCGTGCGGAAATCACCGCCGGTAGAAGAGAGAGTGCACGGGGACAGCGGACTGGACGGTCCCGTATTTGATCCGTTAACAAAGCAGCTGGATCCCAGACATGCGGTAGATTTCATTATAGAAACCGTACTGAATGCGGATTCCCCTGTGACATTAGTACCGACAGGGCCTTTAAGCAATATCGCTATGGCGATAAAAAAGGAGCCCAGAATACTCGAAAATATTGATGAAATAGTTTTGATGGGAGGCGCTTATCAGCACGGAAACGTGACCGCAGCTGCCGAATTTAATATTTATGCGGATGCCGAAGCGGCACATGTGGTATTCAGCTGCGGCCGCAGGGTGGTTATGATGGGGCTGGACCTGACAAGACAGGCGCTCTGCTATCCGGAGATCGTGGAGAGGATGGAGAAGGTAAAGACCAGGGCAGGAAAACTGTTTGTGGATCTGATGAAATTTTTCTGTATGACACAGAAGAGGACTTTTGGGTGGGAAGGCGGCCCGCTGCATGATCCTACCACGATAGCGTATCTGATCGATCCGTCCTGTATCGAAACGAAGGATATGTATTCGGAGATCGATATTACCGGCGGCCCGAGCCATGGACGTACCAACTGTGATTTCTTTAATCTTATGAAAGATAAAGAGATGAACAGCAAAGTAGCGGTGAAACTTGATGTGGAAAAGTTCTGGGATATCGTGGAAGATAACTTACGGCTGTATGACAGCATCTGATAACCTGAGAAGAAACAGCATAGAAAGAGAAGGGAATATAATATGAAAAAATTATTGGCATTGATATTAGCGTTGGGAATGACTTTCAGTCTTGTGGCATGTGGTTCCGGTTCGGATTCCGCTCCGGAAACGCCGGCTGCCACCGAGGGAGAGAGTTCCGGAGAAACAGCAGAGGCGGAAAATCCCGGGGGGGGTGAAAGTGCCAGCGGAAAAAATCAGATCGCGCTATTGATATCATCCGTCAGCTCTCTGGATGATAAAGCGTTCAATACCGCTTGCTGGGTTGGTATGAACCGATTCTGTGACGAAAATCCGGAATATACCTGTACCTATTTCCAGCCTACAGAAGATACGGTTGAAGCGCAGGTTTCCATCTGTGATGCGGCAGTTGCCGGAGGAGCGGAGTTTATCGTGGTAGCTGCGGACCAGTTTAAGGTATCTCTTCTGGAAATGAGCCGGGCATATCCCGATGTGAAGTTTTTATCCATCGAAGCGGCGCCTCAGACTATAGACGGGGAAGTTTCTATTGAAGATAATGTACAGGTTGTGACTTATAAGGCGGAACAGTCCGGTTTCTTTGCAGGCTATGCGGCAGTGAAGGAAGGATATCGTTCTCTGGGAACGATCGGCGGTATGGCGGTACCGGGTGTTATCCAGTATATGTACGGTTTTGTGAAGGGGGCTGATGTTGCGGCGGAAGAAATGGGACTTGATGATGTGACCGTAAAATATACTTATGCGGGCAACTTTGAAGCAAGCCCGGAGAATCAGGCAAAAGCGGCAGCGTGGTACCAGTCCGGTACGGAAGTGATCTTTGCTGTTGCCGGCGTTATGAACAATTCCATCTTTGCAGCTGCGGAGGAAAACGGAGATGTGGTAGCAATGGGATGTGACGCAAATCAGAATGAGATATCCGAGCGGATCGTTACAAGTGCATTGAAAGATACGGAAAATACTACATATAACGGTCTGGTAGCATGGAAAGACGGCACGATGGAAACCGGCAAGACAGTGGAACTGGGAAGTGCGGATCAGGCATGCGGCCTTGCGATGGACGGTGCAAGGTTCCAGAACTTTACTCAGGAAGAGTATGACAGCCTGTTTGAGAGAGTTGCAAGTAATGAAAATGGTATAGCGGACAGCATTCCGGATGATTCTGCATATGAAGACCCTACTCAGATTCCGGTAAATGCGATCACACTTGATTTTATCAAGTAGAAACAGTATTTATTGTTGCAGGATGACTAAAAGTCGGCAAGCATAGGCGGTTATGTAAAAGCGGCTAATTTATAAAAAATTAGCCGCTTTTTATAAAAAGGATACAGGTGTGTTTTATGGAAAATATTATTGAAATGCGCAATATTACAAAAATTTTCCCCGGAATCATTGCAAACGACGATATTACGCTTGAATTGAGAAAGGGTGAGATCCATGCTCTTTTAGGTGAGAACGGCGCCGGAAAATCTACTTTAATGAGTATATTATTCGGACTGTATCAACCCACAAGCGGTAAGATCATAGTAAAAGGGAAGGAAGTAAAAATGTCTTCACCGAATGCGGCAAATGATCTGGGGATCGGAATGGTGCATCAGCATTTTAAGCTGGTAGGCGTTTTTTCGGCTCTGGAAAATATCATTCTGGGTGTTGAGACTGTACAGAATGGATTTTTAAAGATGAATGAAGCGCGGGAAAAGATTATTAAATTGAGCGAAAAATACGGGCTTATGGTGGACATAGATGAAAAGATCGACAATATGACTGTCGGGATGCAGCAGCGTGTAGAGATTTTGAAGATGCTGTACAGAGAGAACGATGTATTGATATTCGATGAGCCAACGGCCGTATTGACACCTCAGGAAATCGAAGAACTGATCAAAATCATCCGCAGGCTCGCGGAAGAAGGAAAATCTATTTTATTCATTTCACATAAGTTAAATGAGATCAAAGAAGTGTCTGACCGGTGCAGTGTTTTGAGAAAAGGAAAATATATCGGGACTGTAGATACGGAGAGTGTGAATGTGGAGGAACTCTCTGAAATGATGGTCGGAAGGAGCATATCTCTTCACGTTGAGAAAAAGGCTGCAACACCGAAAGATGTGGTTCTCTCCGTGAAAGATCTGACGGTCGTACCCCAGACGGGAAAGAAGGAGAAGGTAAAGAATGTATCCTTCGATGTCAGGGCGGGGGAGATCGTCTGCATTGCAGGAATTGATAATAATGGTCAGCAGGAGCTGGTATTTGCACTTACAGGAATGATGCCCTCGAAGGGGGAGATCATTCTGAACGGAGAGTCTGTGGCGGATAAGAGTATTCGTTACCGCAATACACATGGAATCTCACATATTCCGGAAGACCGGCATAAGCATGGGCTGGTGCTGGATTTCAACATCTCTCAGAATATGATACTTCAGACTTATTTTGAGGATGATTTCATAAAAAAAGGCTTTCTGAAATTTGACGATATCATCAGATTCTCCGATAAGGCGATCGAAGACTTCGATGTGCGGAGCGCAAAGGGATCGACTAATATCGTGCGAAATATGTCAGGTGGAAATCAGCAGAAAGTTATTCTGGCGAGAGAGATCATCAGGGACCATAATCTGTTGATCGCAGTACAGCCGACAAGAGGGCTGGATGTGGGCGCTATAGAGTTTGTTCATAAACAGCTGGTAAAAGAGCGGGATGAAGGGAAGGCGGTCCTTCTGGTTTCTCTGGAACTGGATGAAGTCATGGAAGTGAGCGATCGGATACTCGTTCTGCATGACGGAGAGATTATGGCAAATGTACGTCCGGAAGATGTAACGGTCCAGAAACTGGGGCTTTATATGTCCGGAGCAGAAAGGGAGGAAGCGGTATGAAAAAGAAACTTTCAGAAAACAGCCCTGTTTTTGGCGTACTCGCATCTGTTATGTCAATTATCAGCGGCCTTGTAGTAGGATTGATCATTATGCTGATCTTTAACCCGGAGACAGCGGTTACAGCCTTTGGAATGCTTTTGAAGGGCGGTTTTTCCAACGGTTTAAAAAGTATGGGACAGGTGTTTCATTACATTGCGCCCTATGCTATGTGCGGGCTTTCCGTTGCCTTTTCCTTCCAGACAGGCGTATTCAATATAGGTGTTGCCGGACAGTTTACAGTGGGCGGTATGGTTGCGGTTCTGATCGGTGGTATGGCGCTGGGGATTCCTGATCCGATCCGTTGGATCGTTGCGATCGTTCTTGCGGGCCTTGCCGGAGTGATTTGGGGGATGATCCCCGGGCTTATGAAAGCATTTTTAAACTGTAATGAAGTGATCGCCTGCATTATGATGAACTATATCAGCATTTATTTCAGTAACTGGGTGATACAGACCTATTTCTACGATCCCACGTTGGTGGCGTCCAAATATGTAAAATCGACTTCCCTGCTTCCGAGAATGGGGATGGACAAGATCTTTCCCGGATCCAGTGCGAGCAGTGCCGTTTTTATTGCTCTGCTATTCTGCATTGTTATTTATATTTTACTTTACCGGACAGGGTTTGGTTATGAACTCCGTGCAAGCGGTTTTAATAAAGACGCTGCGTATTATGCCGGGATCAATGAAAAGAGGAATATTATTCTGGTGATGCTGATCGCCGGTTTTATCGCAGGCGTAGGTGGAGGTATGCTTTTCCTTTCCTCCCAGACCAAGAATTTCCTTGTCTCTGAAGTAGCTATCGTGGAGACAAGCTACGGGATCCCGATCGCGCTTCTCGCGTTAAACAATCCGATAGGGGTGTTCTGTGCGGCATTTTTACTGGCATGGCTCACCGTGGGTGGAACAATGGTGCAGAGCGCAGGATTTCCGACGGAAACGGTAGAGACTATTACAGCTGTTATTATATATTTCAGCGCGTTTTCACTGATCTTTACGCAGCTTATTCAGAAATGGTACTTTAAAAAAAGCGAACAGCAGAAGGGAGAAAAATAGATGGATATGATATTCTTTTTATTGAGGCATATGTTTAATTTCGCAGTACCGCTTTTGCTGGCGGCGCTGGGGTGTATGATCTCTGTTCGCAGCGGTGTAAATAATATAGGTCTTGACGGTATGATGATCATGGGCGCTTTTTTCAGTGTCTATTTTATCAAGGGTACGGGCCTGGTGATCAGCGGACAGGGGCAGCTGATGATAGCGATCTTGATCTCAGTGGCGACCGGTATGGCGATTTCCGTATTTCATGCGTTTGCATCTATCAATCTGAAGGCAAACCAGATCATATCCGGTGTCGCGATCGCCAACTTTGCGCCCGCGTTTGCGGTATTTGCGGCAAGGCTGATAACCGGTGAATCCGTTATGAATTTTAACAATACTTTTTTGATCTCGGAAGTGCCTGTATTGGGCAGGATACCGATCATCGGTGATATCTTTTTTCAGAAAGTATATATTACGACCTATATCGCGGCTGTTCTCTTTGTCGTCATAACGGTGGTTTTATATAAGACGAAATTTGGTCTGAGACTTCGATCCTGTGGGGAAAACCCTTCCGCATCCGCATCGGTTGGAATCAATGTTCCCAGAATGCGCTGGGTGGCAGTCCTGATATCAGGCGCATTATGCGGGCTGGCGGGCCTGGCATATGTCATTCCCAATTCCATCAGCTTTAATGGAACGGTAGCAGGTTATGGCTTTCTGGCATTGGCGGTTATGATCTTCGGCGAATGGGATCCCGTTAAGATCCTGGGATCTGCGATGCTGTTCAGCGTGGCCATGACTCTGGCCTCCACATACTCGGCGATAGATTTTTTAAACCGGTTGGGAATACCCTCCAATTTTTATAAGATGCTGCCCTATATTATGACACTGATCATCATTGGCATTGCCAAGGGCGGCGCAAAAGAACCCAAAGCGGCAGGAAAGCCGTTTGAAGTAGATGCAAGATAGAAAGGAGTAACATAAAATGTCAAAAAAAATCATACTTGATGTGGATACCGGTTCGGATGATGCCGTTGCCATTATGGCGGCGATCCTTTCTCCCGATATTCAACTGGAAGCGATATGTTCCGTAGTCGGAAATAAGGATCTGGATAAAACAACAGAAAATACGCTGCGGGTTGTGGAACTGATGGGAGCGGATGTTCCTGTATACAGAGGATGCCGGACGCCTTTTGCAAAATGGCTTTCTTCCGATCATATTGTACCGGACAGGAGGGAATGCAAGGCAAAGGACGGCGATAAAGTGATCATGATCCATGAGGATTATCTTGATATTCCCGCGGCCTCCATAAAAGAGCAGGAGATAAGGGCGGTAGAGTTTTACGTAAAATATTTAAGAGAAGCCAGTGAGCCGGTCACAATAGTGGCGGTGGGCCCGCTTACCAATGTGGCTGCTGCGCTTCTTGTAGATGAGACTATTGTAGATAAGATCGAAGAGATCGTTATTATGGGAGGCGGGTATAATATTACCAATACGACACCGTCCGCTGAATTCAATATCTGGCAGGATCCGGAAGCGGCACAGCGGGTCATCCACTGTGGGGCGAAAGTGACGATCGTTCCGCTTGACGCGACGCATGCTGCCTGCATTACACTGGATGACTGTAAACGTTTCAGGGAGATCGGCACGGTTTCCGGCAATTTTGCGGCGGAACTCTGCGAGCAGCGGATTTTTGTACATAATGCCGCCCAGCCCCTGGATGTTCCGGATGCCGCGGCAGTACATGACGCACTCTGCATTGCGTATCTGATCGATCCGACTGTACTGAAGGATGTCCGCCACGCTCATGTTGATATCGGTTTCCGGGATTACAGCGAGGGACAGACAATTGTTGACTGTCGTTATTATACGGAAGATAAAAACTGTTATTATGCGTTTGACGGCGACCGTTTTAAATTTGCGGATATTCTTTGCGACTTATTTGCAAGGGACTTAAAGAGGAGGTAGAAGAGATGGCAACAAAAATTATACTTGATGTAGACACCGGTTCGGATGATGCCATTGCTATTATGGCGGCGGTTCTGTCACCTGATATCGAAGTGGAAGCGATCTGTACCACATGGGGAAACCAGTGTGTTGATTTTACAACGGATAACACATTGAGGCTGCTGGATGCCATGGGGGCGGATATTCCGGTTTATAAAGGCTGTGATACAGCTATGACAAAATATCTCACGCATGATTATATTGAAGCAAAACCTTTTGCGCCGGTTATGCATGACGGGAAACCGGTCATTATGCACTCGGAGCACCTTGACCTGCCGGAGGCGAAAAGTGTGCCGCAGGATATGCCCGCCGCCTGTTTTTATGTGGACTATCTGAGAAAGGCAAAGGAAAAGGTTACGCTGGTTCCGGTTGGACCGCTTACGAATCTGGGGCTGGCACTGAGGATCGCGCCGGATATTGTAGATCATATCGAACAGATCGTTATTATGGGAGGCGGAAGTAAGGAGGCAAATCTGACACCCTGCGCGGAAGCCAATATATGGCATGATCCCGAGGCGGCTGAAATTGTTGTACAGAGCGGCGCCAGGCTTGTATGGGTTCCGCTGGATGCAACCCATAAGGCCTGTGTAACGCTGGATGACTGCAAGCGTTTCAGGGAACTTGATAATTTTGCCGGAAACTTTGCGGCGCAGCAATGTGAGCAGCGGATCATAGTGCATAATGCCAGACAGCCATTGGAAGTTCCGGATGCCGCGGCGGTGCATGATGCGCTCTGTATCGCATATCTGATCGATGAAAGCGTACTGACAGATGTCCGTAATTGCCATGTGGAGATCGGGCTTTCAGGATACGGGGAAGGGCAGACTATCATTGACCAGAGGGCGGAAGTGATCGCTGAGGAGAAGAACAGTTACTTTGCCTTTAATGCCGACCGGTTTAAGTTTGTGGATATCTTATGCGATTGTTTTAAAAACTGTGAAGTAAAATAGATGTCAGAGAGGGCTGTCGTATTAACGGAAAAAAACATATCCTGATCAATACGGCAGCCCTTTTGCCGCAGGTTAAAAGATGGCGGCCATGCATAAATATAACAGGGTTGTCACGATCAGCATGATAACTGAAACCGGCAGAGTGCGGCGGAAGATATCATTGATCGATACTTTAAACTGTTCAGCGCACAGGGAGATGCACATATGGGTCGGGCAAAGCTGGTTGGCGAGATGTCCAAGGCTTGCCAGATAGACGGTCATGGCGGCAGGAGAGCCGACGGTGGATACGGCCAGTGGAAAAACGGTCGGGATCATGGCGGTAAAATTGCTGGATATGGAACCGACAAATACAATAGCGCCGTAAATGAGAAACAGAGGGATCCTGGCACCCAGACAGAGGTTAAGGAGCGTGTCGGGTGCCTTTGTCAGGCTCAGGATATTTGTGAATGCCAATATCGTAATGACCATAAGCAGCATATTCCAGTTGAGGGATGACTTAAGAAAACGGCCGAGTTTTCGAAGCGGAAAACGGTTCAGAAGTAAAAACAGCCCCAGAGTCAGAAATACTGCCCAGATAGTGTCTATATGTAAACATAGAATAAGGATGATGATCAGAAAGATCGGCCAGAGTGCCCTGAACGCATGGAAAAACAGGGTATGCCGGGGGAGGTCATGGCATTCGGAAGCTTCCGGCATGTCTGCTTTTTTCAGATAAAGGAAATACGGAATCAGAAAATTCAGGATCGTATAGGGAAGCATTAAAAGAAGAAATTTCCATTCCGGCGTGCCTGTTACGGCACACATCAGGATCACGTTTGTGTATACAGGCAGAAGGGCTTCCGGGATATGGCGGAAATAAGTGGTGGCAAAAGCCATTATATCGTCAGGAAGGATTTTTTCATATCGTTTTTTGAACATAGTACCTGCGATCAGTACGGCGGCGGGGGAGGGCAAAAGCCCTGTGATAATAGGGGATATCACACTTCCGGCTTTTGGATCAGGCGCCAGCGCACAAAGATTCTTTTCTGCGTCGGACAGCATATCCTGTTCTTCCATCAACTGCTGGAGAAGGATCAGGCCGTAAGTGATAAAGAGCAGTTTTATGCAGTCTATACCGAATATTGTACGCTTTATTTCGGAAAGGAAAAGAAGAGGCTCCATTTTAAAAAGAAGGCTGACCAACAGAGTCGCAGCCGTAACAGCGCCCCATAAA
>CANSLJ010000039.1 GCA_947647735.1 uncultured bacterium
AAAATCAAAATAATTCTGATCTGAATTTTTACCATAAACAATCTCCAAAACTGTCTTTTTCGTTTGAAAATCTGATTTTCCTCTACCTATATTATTATTAAACAGCCAAATCCCTTTAGGACTTATTACCATTCCCCATTCAGCTGTACTATCCTTTATCCCCTCTTTTGTATAATCTCTAAACAAACGATTTACTATACTTATTTCATCCACCTCATCAAGCGTTATTTTGATTTTCAGATTTTTATTTATTATATATATCTGTTGTTCTTTACTCCAATTTATTTCCTTGGATGATGAACAATCATATTTTAATTCCTTTCGGAAAATTTCTTCAAACACACATTGACGGAATTCCTCTAGAGCTTCTTCCGTTTCCATACCTAAAAATCTCTTTGACTCTGCCTCTATCCTTTTTAATCCCTCTGATTTTGTCCGCATACCGATATCCTTCTTTTCCATGATTTGTTAATAGAATACCATATCTAAGAAGGATTTAAAATACTTAAAACTTTATTTCAAATGGTATATTCGAATATATAACAATAACCATTTTATTATTTATCACATAATAAGTACCTTGTTCGACATCAAATGCGAAAAATAAAGTGTTTATTACCCCTAAAACCTACCCAATCCTACCCCGGCAGACTATTTTCCACACAAACCGCTCCCCATCCCACCATCTCATTCGGATACCTCGTATACCCCGGCAGTCTTTTCGCCCCCTTGATAAAATACGCCTTCACCTTCTCCCCGTACAGATACGGATCATTCCCCTGCACAATCCCCCACTCCATCAGCAGCGCGCTGCTGCCCGTCACATAGGGCGCCGCAAAAGAGGTCCCCGAAACCACCGCGTAACTCCCCTGCCCGTCCGGTACCAGGATATCCGTCCCCGGAGCGCAGATGTCCGGCTTCATCTGCTGCTCATAGTAGAACTTCCCGGTTCCCGCTGTTTCCTCCCCGATCGGGTAGCCTCTGCCGGAAAAATCCGCATACTCCTGATACAACGGATTATAAGCACCTACCGTAATGACTTTCTGTGCCGTAGCAGGAATCGTCATCGTCACCGCCGCTGTGGGACGAAAAAAATTAGTGCCCCTGTTCACCGCCTCCGCCGCCGGCAGATAAAGGCTCACCGCCCCCTGAATGATCCGCACCGGCGTCAACACAAAGGTCCAGATGCCTTCCTCTATATAAGGATTTCCCAGAAGGTCAAAATAAAATTCCTGCAGCCTTGTATAAGGGGCCGGTTCCCCCTGGTAAAACAGGATCTTCGTCCCGGAAAGCGTAAACTCCCGCTTTCCGCTCCTGTCCAGCGGGATCTCCAGACGGTTGCCGCCGGGAGATAACAGCTCCAGACGGAAAACATCCCCGTAATTCTTCCAGAGAGCGATATAGCAGGCGCTCTGATAAGAGGCAATGGAACATTCCACCCGCTTTTCCCCATCCAGTATCACCTGCGCATGCCCTGCCGCCGCTCCCTCATTCCCGCTGCCCACACAGATCACCGCCTTATAACTTTCCGCCGCATTATTCAAAAAGGTCTCCAGCAGGGAAGTCCCGTCGTGGGAACCGTAGGTGCTGCCGTAGCTGATATTGATGGCGAGCGGTTCTCCCAGTTCCTGTGCCTTTTGCAGCATCCACGCAACCGCCCGCATCAGTTCCGTTGTGCGAGAGGAACCCTCCGCACCGCTCCCGCTCCCCAGTTTCACGATCAAAAGTCCCGCCTCCGGCGCCACCCCCTCCTTCCCTGCCGCGATTGCAGTCACACCGGTACCATGACCGGATCGGTCAAAGGTGAGTTCCTCACCGGATACTATGCTCTCATCCAGTTGTTCCTTTGTGAATTCCACTCCATGGAAAAATCCTGCCGGCGGAAACAATCCCCTCTCCGGATCTGCCGCCTTCGTCTGATCCCATAAATATAAAATACGGCTCCGTCCCTGCCCATCCAGAAACGCGCCGTTTTTATAATCTATCCCGGAATCCGGTATCCCTACAAGACACCCTCGTCCGCTTAAAAAAGGAGGTCTCTCCGTCACCCCCTGTATACAGGCAGCCAGCTTCCCCTGACTGATGCTGATCTCCCCTTCATATAGTGCCTTCGGCTTTTCCACATAATCGATCTCAGGCAGAACTGAAAGCCTCTCGATTTCTACCCTTGTCGCCGTTATGATCGCATAGCCCGGCAGTAGATATTCCGCCTGCAGCGATGCCTGAACATCTGACTGTGACAGATTTTCCTGAAAAAATTCTTGCTGAGGAGGAGTTGTCTGAGACTCTCCTGCCCCGGACAACCCTGCCCTTTCCAAAGCCTCCCCGAGATTTCCATGATATTTTATGATCAGTTCCCACCTGTCCTCCGCAACGCCCACGGGCAGTTCCAGGGACTGCTCCCGCTGCTGCGCTGTCGCCTCCAAAGACAGGTTTAACAGATTTTCCAGTTTCTGTGACATCATTTATTACTCCAAAATGCTTTTCTATAATATATGCATCCGGAGTAATACTCAGAATTTCCTTGAACGAAAAGCTATTCTGTCCGATACGATCCTGCAAATATAAAAACGGCTGCGCCTCTGTCCATCCAGAAACGCGCCGTTCTGTCATCATTCCAAAATCCTGCCGTCACTGGCATCTCCCCAAACTGCCCTACTGCTGCGGCACCACCGCAAAGAACACCAGATCCCTCTCCGTATCGTTGATCAGGCTGTGCTCATGTCCCTCAGGGCAATAGTGCGCCTGCCCTGCTTCGATCCGCAGTTCCGCACCGTCATACAGCACCTTTCCGCTGCCTTCCAGTATATAGACGATCTCGCTGTTTCCTTCATGGGTATGCAATCCAACGGTTGCCCCGGGAATCAGCCTGCTTAACATAATGCGGTTTTTCTCATCCACATGCATTTTTGTAGCCATCTGCTTTTCGCCGCCCTTGAAATTGGGGATTATTGTTTCTTCCATTGTTTTAAAATCCAAGATCATTTTTCTGCCTCTCCCTTTCCATAATCCGGATCGGTCTTCACGACCTTCTCCTGTATCAATCACTGCTCTCCTGTCCGTAAATCGCTTTATGTGTATCCCGATATTTTATCTCTTTACGATCAAAGGCAATATCTCTCCAGAATCCCTATCACACTCCGATAGGCATCACACTGCCCGTCCAATACTTTATAATGATAATGCTCATCATACCAGTCGAAGGTTGGACTGTGCTCCTCCCTCTCCCTGTCCTTCTCCAGTTCAGCAAACTCTGCCTTCAGTTCTGCCAGCATCTTTTCCTGATCCGCAGGCATTTCATTCCGGATGCGCCCGTAAAGCGTCTGCAGTTTTCTCAATTCACTGTCAAGAATTACAGACAAAAAAGAATCTTCCTTATTTTCCTCATATCTCTGCTCACATAAAGCTATTTTTTCTTCAATTTCTCTGTTTAACTCTCTCACATTTCACCCATCTTCAACAGTTTCGCCGCCTGGTCGGCTGCAATGCAGGCGTCCACGATCTCCTGGATATCCCCGTTCATGATCTTATCCAGCTTATACAGCGTCAGATTAATCCGGTGGTCCGTCACACGACCCTGCGGAAAATTGTAGGTCCTGATCTTTTCAGACCGGTCGCCTGTTCCCACCTGGCTCTTTCTCAGCTCCGCCTCCGCATCGTGGGCTTTCTGCTGTTCCAGATCATACAGCTTTGTGCGGAGCAGAGCATACGCCTTCGCCTTGTTCTGGATCTGGGACTTCTCCGTCTGGGAATAGATCACGATCCCTGTTGGAATATGCGTCAGCCTTACAGCCGAATCCGTCGTGTTGACACACTGCCCGCCCGCGCCGGAAGACCTGCAGACATCGATCCGGATATCCTTCTCATCGATCTGCACATCCACTTCCTCCGCCTCCGGCATCACCGCCACGGTGATCGTGGAAGTATGGATACGTCCGCCGGATTCTGTCTCCGGCACACGCTGTACCCGGTGTACGCCGCTCTCATATTTCATAATGGAGTAGGCGCCCTGCCCGCTGAGCATAAAGGTCACGCTCTTCATGCCGCCGATGCCGATCTCCTCCACATCCATGGTTTCCACTTTCCAGCGATGATTTTCCGCATAATGCACATACATCCGGTAGATTTCCGCCGCAAACAGCGCCGCCTCATCACCGCCTGCGCCCGCCCGGATCTCCACGATGACATTCTTGTCGTCATTGGGATCCTTCGGCAAAAGCAGAACCTTCAGTTCCTTCTCCAGTTCTTCAATGCGCTTTCTTGATGCGGAGAGCTCTTCCTTCAGCATCTCCCGCATATCCTCGTCAGATTCCTCCTCCAGCATCGCCAGAGAGTCCTCCACATCCTGTTTACACTTTTTATACTCTTTATACGCCTCCACCAACGGGGTGAGGTCGCTCTGTTCCTTCATCAGTTCACGGAAATGCTGCTGATTATCCGTGACTCCCGGCTCCGCCAGTTCATTCATGATCTCCTCGAATCTCCGCAGCAGATCATCCAATCTGTCAAACATATCCTCTCCTCATTTCTGTTCCTTACTATTTTGATACTGTTACCACACTCTTTTCACAGACAAATACCGCCCTCGCTTTCTGACGGATAGATCCTGTATTTCATTTATTAGTCCACATTTAATATATTATCTATATTATATGCGGAACTATTTCCCACTACAAGTGTCCGCTGCCTCCATGCCAGGTCCCGAACACCACCCGGTCCAGCCCCGAAAAGTCTTTCAAGATCCTGGCCTCCCGGAATCCCTGCTCCTCCATGATCTGTCTCACAGCTTCCCCCTGCTCGCAGCCAATCTCATAAAACAGCATCCCGCCGCCGGGCAGATGCTCCTTCGCCTCTCTGGTGATCTCTCTGTAAAAAAACAGCCCGTCCTCCCTGCCATCCAGCGCAAGGCGCGGATCATGGTCTCTCACCTCCGGCATCAATCCTTCTATATCACTGCTTTTAATATAGGGCGGATTGGATACAATGATCTCAAACTGCCCCTCTATATTCTCAAACAGGTCGCTCTCCACAAAACATGCCCGCTCGATGGACAGCGCTTTTGCATTTTCCCTTGCCGTCTGCAGGGCCTTCTCCGAAATATCCGCCCCCACGCCATGACAGTCATTGGAATAATGAAGAAGGCTCAGCAAAATGCACCCGCTCCCCGTGCCGATATCCAGTATCCTCATGCCGTCATGCAGATGCCGCATCACTTCCTCCACCAGCACCTCGGTATCCGGTCTGGGACAGAGCACATTCTGATTGACCAAAAAGGTCAATCCCATAAACTCCGTCTTCCCAAGAATATGCTGCAGAGGGATCCGCTTTGCCCGAATCCCTATCTTTTCCAGATACCGCTCTTCCTGTTCTGCGGTCAGTTCCATCTCCCCGTGCACATAGAGTGCCGTCCTGTCCGTGCCGCATACTTCTTCCAGAAGAAGCCTGGCGTCCAGTGAAGCTTCCTCTATTTCCGCTTTTTCCAGAGCTGATACACCCTGTTTATAAACCTCCTGATACTGCATCCTTTTTACTCAATCCTGTCGCTCCCGATAAAACTCGGTTCGTCATCATCTTCTATCTCAAAGTCTGTCTTTACAGCCTGCTTTGGCTTTGGCTGTTTTTCGCCGGACCTCACTCTGCGGCGGATCTCCTTCTGCGGTCCCTGTTCATAAACCTCTCCATCGGCATATATCTCTTCTTCATAAACCTCTTCGCCGGTATACGCATCTTCCCCTGCAGCTGAGTCGCCTCCGTCCTCCGCTTCCTGCCCTTCTTCCTCATACCCGAAGTTCTCCCGCAGATAGGCTCTCCAGTCAAACACAGCCTCCACCGCCTTGATGGCAACCTCCACCATGCTCTCATCCGGCTCCTTCGTGGTAAGCCCCTGAAGCCAGAGCCCCGGCGCGGATATCGCGCGGACCAGCCAGTTATCGGACCTGCCGGCAAGTCGGATGATCTCATAGGCGATCCCGGCTATCACAGGAATCAGCAGAATACGGATCAGCACCTTCAGCGCCATATTGTCCACCCGGATAAAGAAAAACAGGATCACGCTGATCAGCATCACAAACAGTAGAAAGCTGGTGCCGCAGCGTCTGTGCTGCTTGGAACTTTTCATCACATTCTCAACAGTCAGCTCCCTGCCCTTTTCAATACAGTTGATACATTTGTGCTCCGCCCCGTGATACATATAAACCCGCCTGATATCTTTCATCAGCGAGATCAGAAGAACATAGAGTACAAAGATCAGAATGCGGATCACCCCTTCGATGATCGCCAGCAGGGATTCGTTTCTCACAAACCGCTCAAGGTAACTGGAAATGAAGTAGGGCAGCACCATAAAGATGCCCACCGCAAAAACCACCGCAACGACCGTCGTCAGCGCCATCAGGATACTCTCCGCCTTATCCTTGAAAACCTTATTGAGCACTTTATCCGCCGCGCTCTCCTCAGCCTCTTCCTCCTCCGCAAAAAAAGCGGCGGAATGATTCAGGCATCTTGTGCCCAGCCTCAGTGAATCCGCAAAATTAAATATTCCCCTGATAAAAGGAATCTTTGTCAGTGCGCTCCCGCCCAGAATACCGGTATACTCCCCGATCTCCACATCAATCTCACCGTCCGGCTTTCTGACCGCAACGGAATAGCGGGTATTATTTTTCATCATGATCCCTTCCAGCACAGCCTGACCGCCGATGCCGGAATAGCATTTTCTCCTTCTGCCCATGGATATACTCCCAATCATAAAAATCTGCAAGCCATTCCATCCAAAACGGCTTCTTTGCATAAAACAAAAGAAGGTTGAGGACAACCATTCCCCAACCCCTTCTTAATCTTCTTAGTTAGCAGCCATACCGTATTTCTTATTGAACTTATCGATACGTCCATCTGCTCTGGCGCTCTTCTGCTGGCCAGTATAGAATGAATGACACTTGGAACAAACCTCAACGTGGATCTCCGGTTTTGTGGAGCCGGTCACAAACGTATTTCCG
This sequence comes from uncultured bacterium, assembly GCA_947647735.1. Classification (GTDB taxonomy): domain Bacteria; phylum Bacillota; class Clostridia; order Lachnospirales; family Lachnospiraceae; genus 1XD8-76. The sequence continues at coordinate 6,990 of CANSLJ010000039.1, forward strand.
CAGTTACAAGTCACAGTTGCCTGATAATAAGCAGGATGCAGTCCTTCTTTCATTTTTCTCACCTCTCTATTTTCATTTGCGCTTATTTTTCTCTATTACAAAACCACCGTTTCCCAACGACAGCTTATTCATTATAACACAGCACTTTATCCTATGCAAGTACTATTTTAGATAAATTTCATCTTCCTTACCATATTGACAAATTCGCCGTTTGTCTTCGTCCGCGCAAACAGATCCAGTATCTTATCCACAGCCTCATCCGCCTTCATGCCGTTCAGCGCTTTACGCAAAATGTTGATGATCTCCTGTTCATCCGGTGTCAGGAGCAGATCTTCTCTTCTTGTGCTGGACTTCGGAATATCCACAGCCGGGAACACTCTCTTCTCGGACAGCTTCCGGTCAAGAACCATCTCCATATTACCGGTTCCCTTAAATTCCTCGTAGATCACATCGTCCATCTTGGATCCTGTCTCCACAAGAGCCGTCGCCAGGATCGTCAGGCTTCCGCCGCCCCGCATATTTCTCGCCGCACCGAAAAACCGCTTCGGCATATGGAGCGCCGCCGGATCAAGGCCGCCGGAAAGGGTTCTTCCTGAAGGGGGTACCGTCAGGTTATACGCCCTTGTCAGACGGGTGATGGAATCCAACAGGATACACACATCCTGCTTGTGCTCCACCAGCCTCTTGGCGCGCTCGATCACCATCTCCGCCACACGCTTATGATGTTCTGGCAGTTCATCAAATGTGGAATAGATCACTTCCACATTAGGCCCCTCTACCTCTTCCTTAATATCTGTCACTTCCTCCGGCCTCTCATCGATCAGCAGGATGATAAGATGCAACTCCGGACTTGTTTTCTTCAGTGACTTTGCCACTTCCTTTAACAATGTCGTCTTACCTGCCTTCGGCGGTGACACGATCATACCACGCTGCCCTTTTCCCACTGGACTGATCAGATCCATAATGCGCATTGCCACAGAAGCTCCTGGCGTTTCAAGGCGCAATCGCTCATTCGGAAAGATTGGCGTCATATCTTCAAAGTTCGTTCTGCGCTGCGCAATTTCCGGCGGAAAGCCATTAATCTTTCTGACATACAACAGCGCACTGAATTTCTCGCTCTGGGTCTTGATCCTGGTATTTCCCTCCACGATATCCCCGGTCTTTAAATTAAACCGACGGATCTGGCTCGGCGCCACATAGACATCATTTTCACCGGGCAGATAATTCGCGCAGCGGATAAAGCCGTAACCGTCCGGCATTACCTCCAGAATACCGTTTGCCTTGATACCGCTGTCAAGCTCCGACGGGAACTTCTCCTTCTCTGCCTCAGGTGCGCTGCCGGGTATGATAGACTTTGCCTCCACCACTTTACCCTTTTCCTCGTCTTTTTTGTCTTCTGCCAGCATGGCTTCAATCAGATTCGCTTTCTTCAGTCCCGATACACGAATACCCCTCACCTTAGCGATTTCTTTCAGGTCACTCAGCGCAAGAGATTCATATTTTTCTCTCATATCACTCATATTATTCGGTTCTTTCTCCTTTCCTTACAACCTCTTCCTTATACAATCAACTATTATTTCTAAAGTTTACTTTTATCTGGTTTTGTTTCTTATCATTACAATTTGGATTTTATTCCGGATATTGAATAGTATTCAGATACCTTACGGTATATCGCCCAACACCAAGATATGATAAAGATTTCTCTTTTCAATACGCCCATTATACAGTACAAAACCGGAAGTGCCAACCTTTTTTTTCAATTTTATAAAAATTTATTTATTGATAAAGGACTTGCCAAATTTTTTCAAAGTATATATCATGGATTATAGATTTGCGGCAGGCACTGTTACCTGTCAAGTAAACTTATTTATTTTTCTTCAAATATTTATTATATAATAACAGAAAGAGGTGTATATATGACAATAAATGAAAAAGCATTAAAGCTTCATGAAACATGGAACGGTAAACTGGAGACCACTTCCAAAACACCTGTAAAATCAAGAGAAGACCTTTCCCTTGCTTATACTCCGGGTGTTGCCGAACCCTGTAAGGTGATCGCTGAAAACAGGGATGCTGCCTATACTTATACATGGAAAGCCAACACAGTAGCCGTTGTTTCGGACGGTTCCGCCGTTCTGGGCCTTGGTAATATCGGCCCCCACGCCGCCATGCCTGTGATGGAAGGAAAGGCTGTCCTGTTCAAAGAGTTTGGTGGTGTCAATGCTGTCCCCATCTGTCTTGATACGCAAGATACAGAAGAAATCATCAAAGCTGTTACCTGGCTTGCCCCAGGATTCGGCGGGGTCAATCTGGAGGATATCTCTGCCCCCAGATGTTTCGAAATCGAAGAGCGCCTGAAACAGACACTGGATATCCCTGTCTTCCATGATGATCAGCACGGTACTGCCATTGTTGTTTTAGCCGGCGTTATCAATGCCCTAAAAGTCGTGAAAAAAGAAACAAAAGACTGCAAGGTTGTTGTAAACGGCGCAGGCAGCGCAGGCGTTGCCATCACAAAGCTTCTTCTGACCTATGGTTTTGAACAAGTGATCATGTGCGATAAATCCGGCATTTTGTCCAATGCCTCAGAGGGACTCAACTGGATGCAACAGAAAATGGTGGAAATTACAAATCCTGAACAGGAAACCGGTTCTTTAGCCGATGCGATGAAAGAGGCCGATATTTTTGTTGGCGTATCTGCTCCGAATATCGTCACTCCAGATATGGTAAGATCCATGAATCCGAATGCCATCCTCTTTGCTATGGCTAATCCCGTACCGGAGATCATGCCTGATGTTGCAAAAGCTGCCGGTGCAAGGGTAGTCGGCACAGGACGTTCCGATTTTCCCAACCAAATCAACAACGTGATTGCCTTCCCCGGCATTTTTAAAGGTGCTCTGGAAGGACGTGCCAAGCAAATCACCGAAGAAATGAAACTGGCGGCTGCAAAGGCAATCGCTTCACTTGTTCCAGAAGATAAATTAGATGAAGATTACATTATGCCAGAAGCTTTTGATCCTACAGTTGTGGAAGTCGTTGCGCAGGCTGTTAAGGATCACATCCGCTAAATATTCCGAAAATTCAACTATCTTTTGAGTATTATGTCTGCCTGCACAAAATGTCTATCATACATTTTGTGCGCAGGTGACAGAAAGGCACAGGTTACTGATATGCTGCAGGAACCACTGACACTATATAAGCTGATTATTTTATACATCTTAAAAAGAGCTTCTCTGCCTTTATCCAAAACAAGAATATGTAATTTTATTCTGGATAAAGGATATACAAACTATATCATCCTGAATCAGGCCATTGGTGAACTAATCGATGCTGGCATGATCGCACCGCAGTCCATCAATGAACGTACCCATTTTTCTCTAACCGAAGAAGGGGCACAGACACTATCTTTTTTTCAGACACAGATCAGTGATGTAACAAAAGAAGAAATCAATACCTACTTGAAGGAAAATAAACTGGAACTGTTAAGTGAAGTCTCTGTTACCGCCAATTATGATAGGTCTTCTAACGGAGAATATGAGGCGCATCTTCTTGCTAAAGAAAAAGGTATTCCTCTGGTGGAGATCAACCTTTCCGTACCGTCAGAACAGACTGCGTCATCTATCTGCAAAAACTGGCGGGAAAAAAATGAAGAAGTTTATCAGTATCTGGTGGAGAAATTGTTCTGAAAAATCAGGACGACCAGGCAAGGGATATATACCCTGTCCGGTCTGGTTGTTGGATGCATAAAATAAAACAACTTTACGCCTTTTCTTATTTCTAAAATGCTATATGGTCTTACGGCTGTTGTTTCAGCCACTTCATATGTTCTTTTATCTTCACTTCGTAGCCGTTTCCACCGGGTTTAAAGAATTCTTTACCGGACAACTCATAGGGCAGGTATTGCTGTTCCACGTAGTGTTTCGGGAAATCGTGGGCGTACTGATATCCCAGGCCTCTGCCGAGTTTTTTTGCTCCCTTGTAATGGGAGTCCTGCAGATGGGGCGGCACCGGCAGATTACCTGTCCGCTGTACCTCCTCCGTCGCGTCGAACACCGCCATACAGGAGGCGTTGCTCTTCGGCGCTGTCGCGACATAGACTGCTGCCTCCGACAAAATGATCCTTGCCTCCGGCATGCCCACCCTTTCTATCGCGAGGGAAGCACTGACTGCAACAGTCAAGGCATTGGGATCCGCCATGCCCACATCTTCTGACGCACATATCATAATACGCCTGGCTATAAATTTGATATCTTCTCCGGATTCCAGCATCCTTGCCAGATAATACACCGCCGCATCCGGATCCGAGCCCCGCATACTCTTAATAAAAGCGGAGATCACATCATAATGATTGTCACCGGTTTTATCGTAACGCATGGCACGTTTCTGGATACATTCCTTCACCACATCCAATGTCAGATGGATCTTCCCGTCCTCGCTCCGGTTTGTTGTCAGAACTCCCAGTTCCACTGCGTTCAGCGCCCGTCTTGCATCGCCGTCGGAAAGCTCTGCTAAAAACTCGAGAGCATCCTCTTCTATCACCGCATTGTAAGCGCCCATACCCCTGTCCTGATCTTCCACTGCCCGCAGGATCAACACTTTGATATCTTCCGCTTCCAGAGGTTTCAGTTCAAAGATGATAGAACGGGAGATCAGCGCCCCGTTCACCTCAAAATAGGGATTTTCCGTGGTCGCCCCGATCAGGATGATCGTCCCGTCCTCCACAAAGGGAAGCAGATAGTCCTGCTGCCCTTTATTAAAACGGTGGATCTCGTCGATAAAAAGGATCGTCCTTTTCCCGAACATGCCAAGATCATCCTTCGCCTTTTCCACCACAGCTTCCATATCTTTTTTACCGGCAACCGTCGCATTGATCTGGGTAAACTCGGAACTTGTGGTCCCCGCGATCACCTTCGCCAGCGTCGTTTTCCCAGTACCGGGCGGGCCGTAAAAAATGATGGAACTGATCTTGTCCGCGGAAATGGCACGGTAGAGCAAGGTGTCCTTTCCTATTATATGCCGCTGTCCCACAACCTCGTCCAGGGTCCGGGGACGGAGGCGGGCTGCTAACGGGGATTCTTTTTTCATGGTTCCCTGACGCATGTATTCAAATAAATCCATGGTTGTCTCCTTTTTTATGAAAGCGGACGCCTGGGCAGGAAATATATCTCTACGCCGACCCGCTCTCGCTCTGTGAAAAACGTAGCAGTACTAAGCTCGAAAATACCTCGCTAAGTACTGACGTTTTTCAAAGGTCGGCTTAGAGATATATTTCCTGCCCAGGCTGATCTTCGTTAAATTACAAGTATAAAGCGAATGTATAGCAGCAGTATGAAAATATCGATGCCCTCATATGGATTCCAAGAGGCCTTCCAGCCCCTGCTCGCGGAAGATATCTTTGTAGTATCCGATCTCATCCTGTATCAGTTCATCAATGACACGCATGCCAAGCACCTCCACCGGCGCTTTATCGTCTGTCAGGAGCTCTCCTGTACTCTCATAGGGTGTCAGATTCTCCTCCACCCGTTCCATCATCACTGTCAGTTCATCCTGACTCAGATGTTTTTTATTTTCTGACAGTAGTGTCACCATATCGGCATTCTCTGACGCAAACAGTTCCCGATTTGTCGCCCCTCTCACGTCCACCGTATAGACATTCGGAAAAACGCTGGAGATCGTATCTGCAAGGCAGACATTGATGCCGCCCGCCCCGTCGGACTTCATATTCATATTTACCACCATCACACCGTTATCCTTTAAATGATCCCTCACCAGTGTAAAAAACTCCACCGATGACATCTGAAACGGGATCGTGATATCCTGATAGGCATCCACCATGATCACATCGTATTTTTTATCGATCGTCTGCAGATAAGCCCGACCATCATAAGTCGTCACCTGCACATCCTCCGGCAGGTCAAAATACATTTCTGCCAGGTCTGTGATCTTCTGGTCTATCTCCACGCCCTCCACGCTCACACCCTGAAAATATTTCATGCACTGATGGGCATATGTTCCTGTTCCCATCCCCAGGATCAACACTTCCGTCTCCTCTTTCTTCGGTGCATCCGCCATCAACGGCGCCGCCAGTGCATAATCGTAATACATCCCGGTAAGCCCGTCCTCTTTCATTTTAATGGACTGCACCCCGAATAATACGTTCGTGGACAAAATGACACTTCTGTCATCTTCTTTCACCTGCAGATAATTATAGATGGACTCCCCCTCGTAGGCGAGTCCGGTCTCCCAAAAAGCAAAGCTGCCGGAATGCCCCAGAATACTGCAGATCACAAAAAGCACCACAGAAACCCCGCAGGCTTTTTTCGCTGTCTTTTTATTAATAAAATACAGTAGCCCGAGCAAAAGCAGAATCCCTGAAAAGATCAGAAAAGTAATGGAAGTCCCCACCGCCGGGATCGTCACAAAGGTGGGCAGAAAAGTTCCGATGATACTGCCGATCGTATTGCAGGCCCCCAGTGTTCCCACCGTCCTGCCGCTGTCATCCAGAGAACCGATCGTATATTTGACCAGGGACGGCGTTACGGTTCCCAGCAGAAACAACGGAAACACAAAGATCAGCATGCAGGCAAAAAATGCCGCCAGGATCAGAAAATTCGTGCTGACCGTCAGGATCAATACCCCCGATATTCCCAGAATGATATACTTTCCGACCACCGGGATCGCCGCGATCCAGACCGCCGAAACCAAAAGCCTCCTGTAAAGCCTGTCCGGATCCGGATTTTTGTCAGCGCTTCTGCCGCCGTAAATATTCCCCAGAGCCATCGCGATCATGATCGTTCCGATGATGATCGTCCACACGATCTGGGAGGAACTGAAATAAGGAGCCAGCAGACGGCTTGCCCCCAGCTCCACTGCCATGACTGCCATCCCCGCAAAAAACTCGGTGGCATACAGATAATATTTGTTACTTAATATGTCTTTTTTCATTCCCGTGCCTTTCTTTTATCTCACAGACGCCATGAGCCCTTTAATTATTTTACGCTGCCCTGTCCCAAACTCTGCTCTGATGTAATTTCAACCACTTTTCTCAGTATACAGGAAATCATCTTTTTCCTCAATGGCGAATGTAAACTTTTCCCGTTATATCCTGCTCCTCCTCCCGCAGCTTTATCGCGATCCCCAGCATCCTCTTATCGAGAAGATGGTACATCGTCCTTCTCGTCCAGCAGATTCCCTGGATATATTCCTGCTGCCCTTTATCCAGTCCCTGTAACATTTCTTCGATCCCGTCCATTCCAAAGTTACAGGCAATATAAACATTTTTTTCTGTCTCTTTATGTTCCGACTCTGCAGACAATCTTACTCCGCCTGTTCCTTCCTTATATAATAGAAGAAACTCCGAAAACTCCATCTCCCTCCACTTCAGATTTTCCCGCCTGCCTCTGACGATCTCATCCGACATATCCCTTTGCCCGACAACAATACTTTTGTCAGGCATGCCGCCCCGTCCGTCATCTTCTGCGAAAACTACCCTGCGAAAACTCGGCTTCCCGTACTTATCATACTCCCGCACATACTCCACCTTCTCCCGCTTTTTGCACTCCGTCGGCTTTTCCGCCAGCAAAATACCGCTTTCCAGCAGATGCTTCGTATAGGCCTCCCTCACTTTTTCATAAGGCATCGGAAAACTTAACGCCTCGGAAACCTGCCTTGCCGTATACCCCCTGTCCGTCAGATGGCGGATCGCTCCGCCGCCTGCTTCCTCAAATATAAAATTGTGCAATGCATCACGAAAATAATTTTCCACTTTTCTTTTCTCTCAACTTGTGTTATAATAACAGACAGTTACATATCAGTGAAACATTCACTGCTTTATATTGCTAAACATGGAAGCATAGCTCAGCCGGGATGAGCGTTCGCCTCACACGCGAAAGGTCAGGAGTTCGAGCCTCCTTGCTTCCATTTTTTCATGTCCGAAAAGTGCCGTATTTACTGGGTTTTTCGGACTTCTTTAAACTTTTGTCATCAAACTGTCATCAGAACATCTATTTGGTATTTTGACTTATAGAAAAAGGCGCAAAGTCTTATTGATCCAATAACTTTACACCTCATTTTGTATCACCACTATTCTGCCTGCCAGATTGCTATTCTTTGATATAATCAAGCTCTGTTAAATTAATCCCAGACGCAGTAAGAATAACCTTTAATTCAATATATCTTCTTTTCATTCTCTTATATGCATTAGATTCTTTATCCGTTTCTATCATATAGTCCTGTAATCTGGAAAACTCTTCCACCGACAGTTTCAGCATTTCTTTTTCAGTCATGCACCCACCCACTTTCTACTACAATATAACCTGCTTCGTTACAGTATAAGTATACCATAATCATCATGCAAAGTCTACTCAAACAATATCTCCTCCACCGTCACAAACTGGAATCCCCGCTCCTGTAAAATATCAATGGAAGCGAGTGCCGCATCCACACTGCTCTGGTAACAGTCATGCAGCAAGATAATACTGTTTTCCTTCGTCTTATCCACAATACCCCTCGTCACCCGGTCAGCATTCCCGGTACACCAGTCGTTTGGATCTACATTCCAGAGTACCGGAAACATGTTCATTTCCTCCTCCAGCTTTTTATCCCAGGTGCCATAGGGCGGACGTACATACTGCACCTCCTGCCCCGTTATCTCGCTGATCGCCTGATTCGTCAGCACAAGTTCGTCCCGAAACTTCTCCCTGTTGCTGCTCCTCAACTGAATATGGGTATAGGTGTGGTTTCCGATGATATGTCCCTCTTTCTGCATCCGCTCTATGATCTCCGGATTCGCCTTCACCTTCTCCCCCAGCACAAAAAAGGTCGCCTTCACATCCCGCTCCTTCAACCCGTCCAGCAATTTCTCTGTGTAGACAGGATGAGGGCCGTCATCAAAAGTGATCGCGATTTTTTTCTCCGTCAGTTCTTCCTCAGGAAGGTTTTCCTGCCCATCCTGCGCGCCTTTGTCCTTTGTACTCTTTTTTTCGTTCACACTGCTTATGATCTTTCCACTCCATGTATCAATTTTTTCAGCCGAAATATTTTTATACCCCCAGATCAAAAAAAGCACTATCACTGCTTCCGATATAATGATCAACCAGTCCTGCCATTTAAACTCCTTCATCGCTTGCTCCAGACATTTCCCTTATCACATTTTATGTCTGAAATATCCCAAAATGCATCTTTACAAAAAGGAAAGAAACACCGAAGTGCTTCTCTCCCTGTCTTTTACTGCCTGCAGCTTCTTTCACTCTGCCGGGATGCATCAGCGCTTACACAAACTGATTTCTCTCCGCGTCATAATGATAGTTCACCGTCGCCAGTTTTTCCACGATCTCTGACGCCGGAACATCCATATCATCACACAATGCCTCCAGGCTGCCGTAATAATCCCGCAGCTTCAAATTCACAAAACTAAGCAGCATGATCGGATCTGATGGTATCATAATAAGTTAGCCTCCCTGTTTTTTGATTCCAGTTCCGCAGAATCCCCTCCAGCACATCTTATCCCAAATCAATTTCCAGCCGCTCTGCGTCTGTAAATCGATTTATGCGCTTCCGGGGATTCTGCTGTTTTATTCTGCCCTCGCTGTCAATTCTCCGTCCTTCAGTTCGATCCGGATCACATCCTTCTCATGCACCTCGCCTGACAGGATCAGCTTCGCAGACAGCGTCTCCACATATTTCTGAATATACCGCTTCAGCGGCCTTGCGCCGTAAACCGGATCATAAGCTTCCTCTATGATATGGTCCTTCGCCTCCCCGGACAGGGCGATGCGCAGTTCCTTGTCGGAAAGCCTCCGGTTCAGGTCATCAATGATCAACGCAATGATACCGCCGATATTTTCCTTTGTCAACGGTTTAAACAGGATCTGCTCATCCAGCCTGTTCAAAAACTCCGGTCTGAAATGGGCTCTTAGTTCCTCCATCACAGCTTTTTCACTCTCACTGCTGATACTGCCGTCCTCCTGAATGCCCTCCAGCAGATAAGACGCGCCGATATTGGACGTCATGATCAGGATCGTATTCTTGAAATCCACTGTCCGTCCCTGAGAATCCGTGATCCGCCCGTCATCCAGCACCTGCAGCAGTACGTTAAACACATCCGGATGCGCCTTCTCGATCTCGTCAAACAACACGACTGAATAGGGCTTTCTTCTGACCGCTTCCGTCAACTGGCCGCCCTCCTCATATCCCACATATCCGGGAGGCGCTCCGATCAGTCTGGACACGGAATATTTCTCCATATATTCACTCATGTCGATCCGCACCATATTGTTTTCATCATCAAACAGACATGCCGCCAGCGACTTTGCCAGTTCTGTTTTTCCGACGCCGGTGGGACCAAGAAACAGGAAAGAACCGATCGGCTTGCTGGGATCTTTGATCCCCGCTTTGGAGCGGATGATCGCCTCCGTCACCTTTGTGACGCCCTCATCCTGTCCGATGACACGCCTGTGCAGCTCTTCATCCAGATGCAGTGTCTTGTTTCTCTCACTCTCCGTCAGCTTTGCCACCGGAATCCCGGTCCAGCGGGATATGATCCGAGCGATCTCCTCCTCCGTCACCTTCTCATGCACCAGCGACAGATCCTTATTTTTGACCGCTTCCTCCTCGATCTCCAACTGACGCTTCAACGCCGGCAGTCTGGAATACTGCAGTTCACCCGCCTTCTCATAGTCGCCTTCCCTCTGCGCCACTTCGATCTGTCCGCTGACTGCCTCGATCTCCTCCCGCAGCCTGGACAGTTTCTCCACGGAATTTTTCTCGTTATCCCACTGTGCCTTCCGCTTATCCAGCTCCGCCTTCTCCTCCGCCAGCTCCCTCTGCAGGCTGGCGAGGCGCTCCTTGCTCAGATTATCATCCTCTTTTTTCAGCGCCGCTTCCTCGATCTCCATCTGCATCACATGCCTGTTCAACTCATCCAGCTCCGTTGGCATGGAATCCAGTTCCGTCTTGATCAGCGCACAGGCTTCATCCACCAGATCGATCGCCTTGTCCGGCAGGAACCGATCAGATATATAACGGTTCGACAAAGTCGCCGCTGTCACAAGCGCCGTATCTAAAATCTTTACTCCGTGATATACTTCATACCTATCCTTCAGGCCGCGGAGAATAGAGATCGTATCCTCCACCGTCGGCTCCTCCACCAGCACCGGCTGAAAACGCCGCTCCAATGCCGCATCCTTCTCCACATACTGCCTGTACTCATTTAAAGTCGTAGCACCGATACAGTGCAGTTCGCCCCGCGCCAGCATGGGCTTCAGCATATTTCCCGCATCCAGCGCCCCGTCTGTCTTCCCGGCGCCCACGATGGTATGCAGCTCGTCGATAAACAGAATGATCTGTCCGTCCGACTTCTTCACATCCTCCAGCACTGCCTTCAGACGCTCCTCAAACTCGCCCCGGTACTTTGCGCCCGCCACAAGCGCTCCCATATCCAGCGCAAATATCTTCTTATCCTTCAGTCCCTGGGGCACATCTCCCCTGACGATCCGCTGTGCCAGTCCTTCCACCACCGCAGTCTTGCCGACGCCCGGCTCCCCGATCAGCACCGGATTGTTCTTGCTCTTTCTGGACAGGATCCGGATCACGTTCCGGATCTCATTATCTCTTCCTATAACAGGATCAAGCTTCTGCTGACGAGCCCTCTCCACCAGTTCCTGCCCATATTTTTCCAGTGTATCATAGGTTGCCTCCGGGTTATCGCTGGTTACCCGCTGATTGCCCCGGATCGTGGAGAGCGCCTGCAGGAAACGCTCCCTTGTGATACCGAACTCCCGGAAGATCTCCTTGATTTCCCTGTTTGGCTCTTTGATCATCATCAAAAACAGATGCTCCACGGAGACATACTCATCCCCCATCTGTTTCGCCTCATCCTCCGCCGAGACGAGTACCTTATTTAAATACTGCCCGATGTAGACCTGGCCTCCCTGTACCTTAACCCGTTTTTCCAGCGCCTGCTTTACACGGTTCACAAAATACTCTTTCTGGATCTCCATCTTTTCGATCAGCTTCAGGATCAAGCTGTCTTCTATCGTTAAAAGACTGTACAGCAGATGCTCCTGCTCAATTTCCTGATTGCCGTACTCGTAAGCCAGCTTCTCACATCGATCCACCGCCTGAATGGAATTTTGTGTAAATTTTGAAATGTTCATATAAGCATCTCCTTTCTGCTTCTTATACCGCTTTTTTCTTTGCGATTACATAATATCTCTGTTTGTTAGCCAAGTCAAGTGTTGAGTGCTAATATTTTCTGAAAATTTTGCAACTCTTATAAAGTAAAAGAGTTGCAAATCTAAAATTTTTATAAATCCACCGTCTTCCTTCCGCCCAATTTCTCTCCGACGACCGCCTTCTTCTCCGCCGTCGGCTCCCATTCAAAACAAATCTCCACCAGAACATCCTCATAGCAGAGCAGATACTCATTCATCGCACCGTACTCCGCGTCATACCGCGGATACTGATGCATGGCAAACCGTCCAAGCAGCAGCGAACTGTCATCGCTTCTCTCTTTGATATATCCTCTATAACTCACATCCAGCAGATCCTCCACAGTCAAAGGCAGCTCATCCTGATGGATCACCCACCTCAATCCCGCCGTGCTCATAGGTTTCCTCCCCTTTATCGGCAAAGAACCCCCGCGAGGATGCATACAGCGCGCCGAATGTGATCAGCCCCGGACACATTTTACAATATATTATCCGAAACAATATTACCTGATTTTCTATAATTTTGCCGGACTTTTTGGCACAAATTCCAATTTTAAATTCATTCCCATTCCATCCGCTAAACGTTTTAATAACTTAAGAGACGGATTCCTCGTTCCATTTTCCAGCTTGCTTATATCCGCCTGATTAATTCCCGTCCTTTCAGCAAGTTCTTTCTGGGTAAGATTTTGTGAAATCCTTGCATCGACCATTGCCCGGATCACATCCATTTCCGGTTGAATATCTTCCCATTCTTTTCTGAATTCATCATCCTGTAATTGTTCATTTAAAAATTTCCGAAATTCACTCATTTTCTTTCATCCTTTCCAGATAATCTTTACGATATCTTTTTGCCAACTTTATTTCCTGTTTTGGCGTCCCCTGCGTTTTCTTAATAAATCCATTCGTCATAATAATTTTTTTACCATAATAGAAAAAATATAGAACTCTTGCTATATCTGTCCCCACTTTTCCACGAATCTCAAATATTCCGTCCTCCAAATGCTTACTGTATGGCTCTCTTAATTGATTTCCCTTCTCCTCCAACACATCGATGATCCCCAAAATTTTTACACGCATTTTGACATCCAGACCAAGGATAAAATCTTTAGCAGGTTTTTCACCATTATCCTTAGTATAAAATTCTACTTCAAATTTATCCATTGTACTCTCCAACTTCTCTTTCTACATTTAGTATATGGCAAATATACCATATTGTCAATGGCGTAAGATTATTACCCGAACCGCTTTCGTAACTCTAAAAATAAACCAATCCTCCACTCTTTGTCCGCAGTTTATAGTTCCTCATTCATTCTCCGGGATCAACAGGCTATACAGCGCATCTCCCGTTTCCTCCTCATAAATCTCTATTACTTCCTCTTTTGTCAGCACTTCGCTGCCGCTTTCCGTATATTTCATATAATATATCCCATCTTCCGCAAACTCGGGATGTTCCTTTTTCCACTCTTTGGCATATTCTTCATCCGCCGCTATACTGTCAATCTGTATGATTGCCAGGGAATAATCCGTTATCTTGTTCCACTCTTTATCGTAATAGTAATGTTGATAGGGCTCTTCATCCACCAGCGATCCGTAATTCGGCGCTGTATATATCAGTTCTCCCGTCGATCCACAGAATGAATACTCCGTCATATCGATCCTATCCCACTCTATACATCTTGCACTCTCCTTCTCATAGGCAAAGATTCCTATGATCTGTTTCTTCCCCCCGCCATGATCTCGCTCTGTATACTGCTTTTTTCTGAATTAAAAGCCCTGTCCTGACAGACGTCAATATCCTCTCCTGCTTCCCCCATACTCTCCTTCCGGTACTTCTCTTTCAATACCTTTCATCCGTATATACATGTTCACAGCAAATCCCAGGATGACGCTGTTCCCATCCAGCACTCTTCCAGTCTGCTTATCAGAGGCGGTTCCGGGCAGACTATATATTCTATACTCTGAGATTCGAGATACTTTTCCAGACTCTTTATGGCAAAAATATTCATCTCCTTTGTTATCCCCTCCTCCTGCCTTGCCTTCAAGAATATCTGCGCGACACTCTCTTTCAGATGCCTGCTTAAAACTTTTATCTGTTCAGAATTCAAACTCCCCCTCACTGTCATCTGATACTTTCTAAGATCGATCCCGCTTCTATATACATCTTCACAGCAATTCTTCTCCGCGCAAAAATCTACGGCAAACGGCAGCGGACTGCATCCATTCGGGCAATGTATCTTTCTTGTTCTGACATCCCCGAGAATCACTGCTTTATGGCAGAGCGGACATTCACATAATTCTATAAAGCCCTTTCCATATTCACAATCAATACATCTGTCCTTACTCACTTCTCTTTTTCTTCCCCTCCTTCTCACATAACCCTTCCACAAAATAACCATTCTGCCATCTATACCCTGATCTCTTCCCCCAGATAAAATGAATACAATATCCTCTCCTTCACCCTTTTCCCTGTCAGCCTCTCCAAAGCCTCCCCATAATAATCAAGCTGCACCCGATAGCGGTCCGCAAGCTCCTGCTGCGTATCAATAACATCTGTTTTGTAATCCAACAGGACGATCTCTCCGTCCTCCTCAAAAAATACATCGATGATCCCCTGAACAAGTACCTGCTCCGTCTCCGGAAAGTCTTCCGACAATCGATTCGCACTGATGCCCATCATAAAGGGCTGCTCCTTCGAGAGCTTCCCCCTCCTCGCCGCTTCGCCCATCCGCTCCGCCAGAGAACTGTTCATAAAGTGCAGAATCTTCTTTCTGCTGACCGCCACTCTGTACTCCTCCGACAACAATCCCGACGCATGCCACGCCTCGATCTTCCGATCAAGCCATGCCATATCTGCTCCCGATCCCGCCAGCTCCCCAAACTCCATCAACTCCATAACCCGATGCATGGCACTGCCTCTTGTCGCCCCGGATATTTTCTCCTCCTCATCCTGCCTGCGCAAAAACAGCGGCAGATAAGGCGCAGGCGTCTCCTCCTCAAACAGCCGCTTCCCGCTATCTCCCTCCTCTCCGGGTATCTCTCCCACAGGATTCCCTGCCATACTGTGGATAGCCGCCATCTTCAACTCGGAAACCGTAGTCTTCGCATAGAGCCTCTGAAAATTCTCATGGGGATAACGAAAACCGAACTTTTTTTGCAAGTATTCCTGCAATTTCTTGTCGATATGACACATATCAAGTCCTATTTTGAAGGATTTTGCATCATTTATCACCCTGTCATTTTCCTCCGAAAAACCCTCCTCAAGCCCGATATTTCCTACAATTCTGCAGATAATGTCATCCCCCGGAAGGGATTTGGGCAAATACATTTCCATCTGAAGCTGCTCAAAAACCTCTTTCATACCCTCTGTTCGCATAACACACGTTATTAATAATTCCAGAAAACTCCCCGCACTGCTCCGCACCGAATAGGGCAGCAACACATCCTTCTGCTGAAGAACTCCTGTCTTTCCCTGCAACAGCCTGGCAGCGTCATCTGTAACGCCTGTTATTATCAATTTCTCTTTCGCCCTTGTGAGCGCCACATATAAAACCCTCAGCTCCTCCGCCTGAGAATCCGATAATATCTTTCTTGACAGCGCCGCCTTCCGCAAAGTCCGCTGCCTGACGCGCAGCACCGGATCTACCAGATCCACCGCGATTCCCATATCCATATCCATCAACACCGGCGCGGATGCATCCCGCCGGTTCATCTTCCTGCCCGTCCCCGCCACGATGCAGACTGGAAACTCCAGCCCCTTACTCTTGTGTATCGTCATGATCCTGACGACATCCGCCGCCTCATCCTGTGTGCCCGCCTCCCCGTAGTCAATGCTGTATTTCTCCATCTGGTCAATATACCTGATAAAGTGATACAGTCCCTTAAAGCTGGTCTTTTCAAAAGCCGCCGCCTTCTGCAGTAACATCTCGGCATTGGCGCGCCGCTGTTTTCCGCCGGGCAGAGCAGCCACATACTCCAGATACCGGCTCTCCTCCATGATCTTCGTCAGCAGCTCCCGTATGGAGAGCCACACTGAACAGCGCCGAAGCTCCTTAAGCCATCCCAGAAACTTCCGGCATTTCCCCGCAAGCTCATCCGAAAGTTCCGCATACTGCTCTATCTTCTTATAGAGCCTCTGCCTGCCTGGAAAGGCGCAGGCAACCTGTGCCGTCTCCACATCTGTAAAGGAGGCAAAGCAGGACTTCAAGACCCCGAACAGCGGAATATCCTGCAGGGGATTGTCCAGCACCCGCAGAAGCTGCAGGATGACCTGTACCTCCGAAGTCTGAAAATACCCGGTTCTGGAACTGATAAAACAGGGAATGTCCTGCTTTCCCAACACCTCCTGAAACACCTCGTCGATCCCGCTGCTGCTGCGCAGTAAGATGACAATATCCCCATACCGCAGAGGGCGCATACTCCCGCCTCCCTGATCCAAAACCTCCATCTCCCGCATCAGCTTTTTGATGCGCAGGGCGATGGCCTCCGCTTCCTGTTCGATTGCAGATTTCTCCTGATCCTCTGACTTTTCTATGATCAATAATTCCGTTTTATTCTTCTGATCTGTTTCCGCGTTCCATTCGATAACATTGGTTATTTTATCTTCCCCGGCAAATTCCTGCCCCTTCGGCTCCTCCTCCCCGTCATAATACACCGCCCCATAGTGAAGCGCCGCATTCTCGTCATAATCGATCCCCCCGAGATTCTTTCCGAGAAGCTGTGAAAAGACCAGATTCACACTGCCTATCACTTCCCGCCTGCTCCTGAAATTCTGATGCAGATTGACAAGCCTGCAGTCCCCCTCCTGCTCCGAATAATCATAAAACTTTTCCATAAAAAGCTCCGGCCTTGCCAGCCTGAACTTATAGATGCTCTGCTTCACATCCCCCACCATAAAACGGTTATAATGCCCGGCGTCCTCCCCGGAAATGCAGCTCAAAATACATTCCTGCACCAGATTGCTGTCCTGATACTCATCGATCATGATCTCCCTGAAATACTCCCGCAGCTCCAGCGCCACCGCCGTGGGCGCCACAAAAACGCCGCCCTCCCTTTCCTCTCTCCTGCAGAGGATGCTGAGCGCCAGATGTTCCATATCCGAAAAATCGATCAGATTCTTTTCCCTCTTTCTTGCGGCGAACTCTTCCCCGAAGCGGATCGTCATCTCCGCAAGTTCCCGCACCACGGGAGATACCTGCCTGCACTGCTCACAAAGCGCCTCCTCCCCCAGTAAAAAAAACTGCTCCCTGATCTGCTCAAGCTGCTTTTTCACACCGTTTCTAATCTGTTTTACCTGCTCCCGCTTCTCCGAATCTACAGACGCATCCTTTTTGGCGGAGAGCCGCTCAAAACCGACCTTCCCCAGTGCCTCCCTGCAGTCAGAAAAAGTCCCGGCGCGAACCGCCCTCCCCAGGCCCTCCAGAGAGTTTTCCAGATTCTCCCCGTACATATAAGGCCCGTCCGGCTCCTCGCAGATCCTGATGCAAAGCGCAAGCTGCTCCGCCAGCTCCGGCAGCATATTGCCCACATACTCCATGATATATCGCATAAAAGGAGTCTGTTCCAGCTCCTCCGCGGAAGAAAACGCATAGTCCTCCCCGTGCTCCTTCAGCCACTCCATCGGCCAGGGATAGCTCATTGCAAAACGATAGAGAGACAGAATGGTCTCCTCCAGAACAGTCTCCTTTTTCCCGGTGCTGTAAGCCTCCACAAGACTCTGGAACGGAAACCCGGCATGCTCCTGCCCAGCCAGCGCTTCCTTCTCCCGCTCCAGCTCCGCAAATGCCTCCTCCAGCACATCCTCCAATACATCCTGCATCAGCAGCCCGATCTCCCCCTCATCCGCCACCCGGAAAGCAGGATCAAGCCCGATCTCCTGAAAATGATTCCGTATCACAAAAAGACAAAAACTGTGGATCGTCGTGATCTGTGCATTGTGGATCAGCGCCGACTGCCTCTGCAGATGCTCATTCTCCGGCTCCGCCGACAGTTTTTCAGAAATAGCACCCGTTATTCTTTCCCGCATCTCACTGGCGGCCGCACTGGTAAACGTCACCACCAAAAGCCTGTCAATATCCGCCGGATGCTCCCCCTCACTGATCATCCGGATGATACGCTCCACCAGCACCGCCGTCTTCCCGCTCCCCGCCGCCGCCGACACCAGTATATTTTTATCCCTCAACGTGATCGCCTTCTGCTGATCCTCCGTAAATATCCTTTTCATACTTCATCTACCCTTTTCATAACAATCCACTATTCTGTGTCCTCTTGTTTCATCCTCCCCAGAATAACATCCCTATCCTCCTCCGGCAAAACCCGCTTCTCACACCCCGGAAGCTTCTTATCAAACCCGCACACCCTGCTGTAAGGACAATAAGTACAGGCATCCCTGTCCTTCCTGCTGTAAGGATGCATCCCGATCTCGCCATTCAAAATACTGCCTCCCAGCTTCTTCAGCTTTCCGGCAACATATTCCGATATCAGCTCCATATTTTCCCGGCTCATCAACAAAGAATTTTCCGCAAAGCTCCCGTCCTTCTTCCTGCTCAGAGGCAAAACCTCCTTCACCGTACCCTCCGAACCGTCTATCTTCTCAATGATCTCCTCATCGTCATTGACGATCCCGGTGGGACGCAGCACCTTGCGCAGTTCCGCGTTGATCTCCTCCGGCGACTTCTCCTCCTTCATCTCCAGGATCGGATCATCGATATGATAATATAAGATCCCGGCAGGCACGATCTCCTTCTCCGGCGACTGCTTTCTCTCATACTCCATCGCCGCATTCAGATAAGTCACAAGCTGCAGTTGCAGCCCGTGATACAATGCCACGATATCAAAGGCATTCTTTCCCGATTTATAGTCTATTACCTTTACATAACATACGTTATCTTCTTCACAGGTATCCAGCCGGTCTATCCTGCCCACCAGTTTCATCTTCTCTTCTTCCGTCAGCGCCACATTCACCGTCTCAAGATCCTGCAGGGATGAGAAGGACATCTCAAACTTTTTCGGTGTAAACTGTCCCTGCTGCAACTGATACTGCAGTGTAAAAACAGCCCGCCGCAGGATCCGCCCGATCCGCTCCATGGCATACCTGCTCCTTGCCGTCTCATAGAGCACCGCATTTCCATAAGCCGCCGTATCTGCCTCCAAAATCTCCTGCAGGAGCGCTTCTCCCGTCTCCTTCGGAAAATCAAACCAACTGTACCCTGTCTCCGGCAGTTTCTCCGAAAATTCCGCCAGCACGCTGTGGAAAATGTTCCCCATATCCACCGCCGCGAAACCAAATTCCTCCCGCTCCTTCAACAAGAGCTCATATTTCAAAAAGTGCCCATAGGCGCAGGCTGCAAAAGTTTCCAGCCTCGTAATACTCCCCACCAGATCACTCCCGCACAGGGCGAGGGCAAGGTGCTTTGGAAGCCTCTCCTCCCGATATCCGGCAAAGGCGCCCTGCAGCAGCTTTTCCGTCTCCCCGGCGGTCTCCCCTTCCATCAGCATCACCTTTACGATCTGCATCAGAGAGGCTTTATCCGCAGGCGCCAGCCTCCCGGCAGCCGCCTCCCGCAGTCCGCCCGCCACATAATCATAGCTGTCCTGCCAGGTCTCCAACCGCTCAAATATGTCTCTCTCCTCCGGATTTTCCACTGCCAGATCAGGATACAGCTTCCTGATCATCTCCACCAGATAGGCAGGCCGCAGCGTCTTCCCGTCCTGATCACAGCCCGCCCAGGTCATATAGAGCCCCTCCGAAGGCTTTGTCATATTCATATATAAATAAAGTCTCTGAGTATACATTTTCTGCCGCGGAGACGGCGCCAGCTCAAACTCCGACTCCTGCAGAAACTCCCGGTCGATATCCGAAAGGATACCGCCGCTCCCCACATTGCCCGGAATATTGCCGTCATTGATCCCAAGAAAAAATAACACCCGTATTTCTTTCAGTCTGCTCCGCTGCATATCCCCCACGGTGACATGATCCACATTCTGGGGGATCGTCCCCACCTGCATTTCCGAAAAACCCGCATCCAGAAGCTCTGCAAACTCCTGATCTGTCAGCTCCTCCTCCCCGGATAACTCCACGATCTCCGAAAACAGGTCTATGATAAAGGGATAGATCTGATGATACTCCCTCGCCCGCACCAGATCCCCGCTCTCCTCAAACTCCTTCTCAAAGGCAGCCAACTTCTCCTGAATACGGCTCTCCACAACAAAATCGTAGAGCGCCCGCACCTTCTCCGAAGCGGTTTTTCCCATCCCCCGCAGATACGCCGCACTGTGCAGGATCTCCTCCCGCGCCTCGTTTAATCGCTCCAACAGCTCCGCTCCGGCAGCCTCCTTCTCCCCGGAAGCACTTCCCTGCTCCAGATCCTTCGGCACTCTGGTAAAGATCCTGTTCCACCTCGCATACCCGTGAATGCCCATCTCCCGGATATAGTTATCCAGCTCATCCGCCGCCTCCGGCGAAAGCTCCGTCAGCCCGGTTCTCATATAATGATTTACCGCATCCACCGAAAAATCCTGACTGTACAGCCGCAGGGCACTCCTGATAAACTCCACAAAGGGATTTAACAGGATGCCTCTGTTCTGGTCTATAAAAAAGGGAATCCCAAGCTTGGAAAACTCACTGCTGATAACGGCCTCATAGTTTTCCAGATTCCCGCAGACCACCCCGATATCCCGAAAACAATACCCCTCCTCCCGGATCAGACGCCGGATATTTCTCGCCGCATATCTGGCTTCCTCCCGCATCCCCGGCAAAAAGGCGAGATGGATCCCCTCCGGCGCTCCGGCATATTCCTTCTGCGGATACCGGAACAGGCTCTGTTCCAGATGGGAGAGTGCCGGCGCATCCGCCAGCCTGCGCACGGGCGCTCCCCTTAAAAACAGATCCTTTCCCCGCTCTATCCCCGCCTCCTCGGCGCATTTTTCAAGGGACCGCAGCGTCTTTGCCGAGAGCGCGAAAAGATGCTGCTCCCCCGTCTCCTGATAAGGATCTTCTCTCCCGTCAAAATCCAGCGCAAAGCAGACCTCCTCCGCAACGCCCATCAGTTCCCGGATCACCTGCATCTGGACGGGCGTGAAACCGGTAAAACCGTCAAACACGATGGTGCTCCCCTGCAGCATGCCTGAACCTGCTATGCGGTAAGATAACACCTGTAACGATTCCTCTTTTGTCAGATAATGGTCTCTGATGTAGTCTTCAAATCCCCGATACAACAGCGCCAGATCCTTGAGTTTCCCCGCCAGCGCCCCCCGCTTCTCGGAAAACGCGATGATCTTATCCAGCTCCGAGAGCCCGATACCATACTGCATAAACTCCGAGATGGCTGATTTGATCTCATGGATATAACCCTGTTTTTTCAGATAGCCGCCCAGTACCTTCAGCTCCGGTTTCAACCGATCCGCCACGATCCGCAGGATCAGATTTTTGCCCGTATCGTCTAAAACCGGCTGAGATACTCCGCCGGTTTCTTCAAAGACTCTGTATGACAGCCTGCCAAAGCTTAAGACATCGATGTTCATGATGCCATGGCAGGGATGTTTTTCCACTAATGACCTCTGTGTTTCCATTGTGAACTGGTCGGGGACAAGAAACAGATAGCGCTTCTCCGGGTGTTCCATGGATTCGCGGATGATACGCTCCTGCAGTATGGTGCTCTTTCCTGAACCGGAACCGCCAAAAATGAATGTTAGCATGAAAGTTTTCCTTAATATTATTATTGGTAGTTAGTCCGACCGGATGGAAATTAATTTCTCCGTCGCCGCGCTCTCGCTTCGTGAAAAACGCAACGGTACTAAGTTCGTGAAAGACCTCACTAAGTACCGGCGTTTTTCAAGAGGCTCCTTGAGAAATTAATTTCCATCCGGTCTACATATCGCCTAAATATGAAAAATAAAGTTACTCATTTTCTTCGTCTTCGTCGTCGATGAAGGTTTCTACTTTTGGTGCGTTGGTATCAACTGGTTCTTTTTTCTCTTCTGTCTCGTCGTCGAAGAAGTCTTCGCTCTTTTCAACGGCTTTTTCTGTTGTTTCTTCCACGGCTTCCGCTATCTCTTCAGCTGCCTCCTCTACGACTTCCTCCGCTGTCTCTATTCCTTCTTCTACCGCCTCTGCTGCCGCTTTAGCGCTTTCTTTTCTGGCTGCGATCGTGTCTTTTGCGCCCTGGATCACACCGTGGGCAAATTCCTTTGCCTCGCCTGCGGCAAACTGTGCGAAATCTTTTGCTTCCTCCGCCGCTTTCTTCACGGTCTCGGACACCTTCTCGGGTGTCAGTGTCACATATCCTCTCTCCTCGGTTTCCTCGTCCAGATCTTCACTGAAATCATCAAAATCATCGTCGTCATACGCAACAGGTTTTGTCTCTTTATCTTTCCCTGCAAGATAATAATATGCGCCTGCCGCCGCTGCCCCCATAGCTGCCGTAACCATTAAAAATTTCCCAAATTTCTTAGCCATTTTTTTCTCCTTTTTATATAGTTTCTATTTTATCACCTACTAATATCTTAATACGAAACACGGGAAATGAAAAGGGGGGATTTTATTTTGTTTGGCTTGGTTACTGTCAAGTAAACGTTGGCAAATTTTTTTCATACAGATTTTTTCTACTCT
>CANSLJ010000040.1 GCA_947647735.1 uncultured bacterium
TGTATGATATATGGCGAGATGGCTCAACTGGCTAGAGCGTCCGGTTCATACCCGGGAGGTTGAGAGTTCAAGTCTCTCTCTCGCTACTACTGTAAAGCCTTGAATTTTTCAAGGCTTTTTATCTTATCAGAAATTTATGGAAGAAAGCAGGATCTTATGGTACAACAGGATAAGTTGGTACAGTTTTATTTTACGCAGTACAGAGACAGCGCGTTAAAATTAAAAAAGAAAAAGAATGACGGGAAAAGCAGCTATGAAAAACGGATCAAATCGCTTTTTCAGGAATTAAAGAGGACGGGTTCGGCAAAAATAAAAAAGGCGAAGCTGGAGGATTACCACAGACAGCTCAGAAATTTAAGCTATTACGCCTTCCGGGAGAAAAACCAGATCGCCATGATGGAGATCCGGGACATGCTCCTGCCGGAGCTGGTGCGTCTGGATATGGCGGAGCTGACGGAGACGGAGAGCGAGATCATCACAGGAAAGTTTCTGGAGTATCTCAGGACAGAGCTTCCTTTTGAGATATGTCGAAGGACGATAAAGGAATTATCGAAAAGTTACGCGGATGTGGGCATCCGGGGGGAGATCATCGACATGGTGCCGATGAATCCGGAGACGGAGTTCCAGGAGGCGCTGGCGATGAAGCGGCATTTTATCCTGCATGTGGGACCCACCAACTGCGGGAAGACTTATCAGGCGCTGGAGCGGCTGAAAACATCCCAGAATGGCACCTATCTGGGACCGCTCAGGCTTCTTGCGCTGGAAGTGTATGAGCGGATGATGGAGGCGGGCGTGCCCTGCAGCATGCTCACCGGGGAGGAGTATATTTTTGAGGAAAACAGCCGCGTGATCTCCTCCACCATCGAGATGTTGGACATTGATAAAGAATATGACATTGTTGTCATTGATGAGGCTCAGATGATAGCCGACGAGGACAGGGGACATTCCTGGACCAGGGCGATACTGGGCGTAAAAGCGAAGGAGATCCATGTCTGTATGAGCCCGGCGGCGGAGAAGGTGGTAACCCATCTGATCTCGCTCTGCGGGGACAGCAGTGAGATCAACCGTTATGAGCGGATGACGAAACTGGTCTGCGAGCAGGAAGCGTTCCGTTTTCCCGAGGATGTACAGGACGGGGATGCGCTGATCCTGTTTACAAAACGGGCGGTGCTGGATATCGCGGGGCGTCTGGAGCGGGAGGGCATCCGCACCAGCGTGATCTACGGTTCTCTCCCCCCAGAGATCAGAAGGCGGCAGATAAAGCTGTTCACAGAGAAGGAGAGCAAGGTAGTGGTGTCCACGGATGCCATCGGCATGGGGCTTAACCTTCCGGTAAAAAGAATTGTCTTTGTGCAGATCGAGAAATATGACGGGCATCAGAAACGTCAGCTGGAGGTGCCGGAGATCAAGCAGATCGCCGGGCGCGCCGGACGATACGGCATCTATGAGACCGGCTATGTGACTGCGGCGGGTGAGGAGGAACTGGAATATATCAGGGAGCGCTATGCCAAAGTTGAGGAGCCGATCAGCAGGGTGAGCCTCGGCTTTCCCCATGTACTGCTGGATATGGAAGATCCGCTGGATACGATCCTACAGGTCTGGAAATCGGTGGAACCTTCCCCGCCCTTTGAAAAGATCAGTATCGATGAGATGCTGTTCCTCTATGAGCGGGCTTACAAGGAGCGGAAGGACATCGACGGTTTCGATGACAAGCGGACGCTGTACCGGATGCTGACCTGTTCCATCGACATAAAAAACAGAGACATCGTGGATCTGTGGCTGTATTACTGTGAGACTTACACGGCGGATGTATCGCTTCATTTTCCGGCGCTCTCCATGTGCACCGACAAGGGTATCATGAAGTATGAGACCTTTTACAAGATGCTGGATCTGTACCATCAGTTTTCCACAAGGCTGGGAAAGGAGATGGACGCAGAGCGCCTTGCCAGAGAGAGAGAAAAAACCGAAGATACCATTATGCGGTATCTGGTAAAAAATAAAAAGGACTATATTCAGAAGTGTAAATACTGCGGGAAACCGCTGCCCTTCGGCTATGGATTTACGGTCTGTGAGGATTGCCACAGGGGCGGCAGAAAGTTTTCACTGACGGGGCGGAAAAAGGGATACGGCGGTGAAGGCGGCAGAGAGCAGGAGAGGCACAGGAAGACAGAGACGTCGGAGAAAGAAGTGAAGAAGACCGGCGGGAGTCATAGAAGAAGGCGGAGGAAGCCGAAAACGTCTGCCGGCAGTGCAGGTGAGAGTAGAGAAAGCTGAAATGATCAGCCCTGATGGAATAAAAAACGGAAATCGGAATGGAACAGATGGGAGGGCATATGAGGATCGGAACGGGTTATGATGTCCACAGGCTTGTGGAAAACAGGAAGTGTATCATAGGAGGCGTGGAGATTCCCCATGAGAAGGGGCTTCTCGGACATTCCGATGCGGATGTGCTCCTGCATGCCATAATGGACGCCCTGCTCGGCGCGGCGGCTCTCGGGGATATCGGAAAGCATTTTCCTGATACGGATGAGGCTTATAAGGGGATTTCTTCTGTAGAGCTATTGAAAAAGGTGGGAGCTTTGCTGGAGGAGAATACTTTCTTCATAGAAAACATCGACGCCACGATCATTGCACAGGCGCCGAAAATGCGCCCCCACATTGATAAGATGCGGGAAAATATAGCAAAAGCACTGCAGATAGAGGTTTCTCAGGTCAACGTAAAAGCGACCACGGAGGAGGGACTTGGTTTTACCGGAAGCGGCGAAGGCATTTCCGCCCAGGCAATCTGCCTTCTCACAACGCCGATGGAACTCCACGCAGAAAATGTTTCCGGGTGCGGGAACTGCAGCGGCTGCCCGAAGAAGGAGTAAGAAATAAACCGGGGGTGATCGGGTATGAAATATAATATTCCGGACAGGGTTTTAAGG
Organism: uncultured bacterium; assembly: GCA_947647735.1. Classification (GTDB taxonomy): domain Bacteria; phylum Bacillota; class Clostridia; order Lachnospirales; family Lachnospiraceae; genus 1XD8-76. Next base: position 2,928 of record CANSLJ010000040.1, read on the forward strand.
GAAATAAGGTTCTTTGCCGGTAAATACGATATTGATAAAATCATATTGTTCGGTTCCCGGGCGAGGGGGACACATGCGGAGAGAAGCGACATAGACATAGCGGTGTGTGGCGGCGATTTCGACGCTTTTTATTGGAGCATAAAGGAAAAAACGCATTCGCTCCTTTGCTTTGATGTTGTCGATTACAACAGGAGTGCGGGAGATGAATTAAAAAAGGAGATTATGGGGGACGGCATTGTAATTTATGAAAAAGCTTGATAATTTTTCAAAATGCTTAAATATATTGAAAGAAGCGGATTTTGACCTTGCGGATGAAAATGATATCTATAGAACCGGGGTGATCGGGCAGTTCAATCTGACATTTGAGCTTGCCTGGAAGGCGCTGCAGGCGGTGCTCAGGGAACACGGCGCAGAAGCCGGGACAGGTTCGCCACGGGAAATTTTGCAGCTCGGGTATAAATTCGGGTTTGTTGAGGATCCCGCCGTATGGCTCGCAATGCTGAAAAAGCGCAATATGTCCGTGCATATCTATGAGGAAGATGAAATTGATGAAATGCTGCTTCTGATCCGTGACAGTTTTATCTCAGCTTTTATGGTGTTGGAGAAAACGCTTCGTGAAAAGCTCGATGAAGTTAATCGGTCCTTTTCGTCTGATTTATAGTGTGTTATAATGTTCTGTGTGATTTATGAGAATGGAACACGATTATCCATATGAGGAATACTATAAATAGAACATTTCATTTCGGAAGGAAACTGCAATATGGGTATTATCAGAAATATCCAGGACGAGATCAAGATCATACGGGAGCGCGATCCGGCGATCCACAGCAACTGGGAAGTCCTTCTCTATCCCAGTTTCAAGGTGATGCTGCATTACCGGCTTGCCCATAAACTGTACATAAAAAAGCACTACTTTCTTGCCCGGTGGGTATCCCAGCGGGGCGTGCGCAGGACCGGCATTGAGATCCATCCCGGGGCACAGATCGGAAAGGGATTGTTCATCGATCACGGAAACGGCGTGATCATCGGCGAGACCGCCATACTGGGCGACAATGTGACGCTCTATCAGGGGGTGACCCTGGGCGGTACCGGCAAGGAGCAGGGCAAAAGGCATCCTACCGTGGGTAATAACGTGATGATCAGCGCAGGCGCAAAGGTGCTGGGTTCCTTTACCATCGGGGATAATTCCAAGATCGGCGCGGGCAGCGTGGTGCTGGAGGAGGTGCCGCCGGGCTCCACCGTGGTGGGCGTTCCCGGGCATGTGGTGAAGCGGAAGAAGCAGAACTTCCCGCAGGAGGAACTGGATCAGGTAAGCCTGCCCGATCCGGTGCAGGAAGATATCACGGGATTGAAGAGATCCAACGCGGAACTGACAAACCATCTGCTGCAGATGGAGGAGGAACTGCGGGAACTGAGGCGAAAACTGGATGCACAGGACACATAAGCCCGGAGAGCGTGCGGAACAGATGCATTTTGTGAGATACATTACAAAACTGGAATAAGGAGAAAACCATGAAAATCTATAATACATTATCCGGCAGAAAAGAGGAGTTTGTCCCGATCGAGGAGGGCAAGGTGAGCATGTATGTATGCGGTCCCACCGTCTATAACCTGATCCATATCGGCAACGCCCGTCCGATGCTCATCTTCGATACGGTGCGTCGGTACATGGAATACAAGGGCCTCGAGGTAAACTATGTGTCCAACTTTACGGATGTGGATGACAAGATCATCAAAAAAGCGGTGGAGGAGGGCGTGGATGCTTCCGTGATCTCGGAGCGGTATATCGCGGAGTGTAAAAAAGATATGGAGGGCATGAATGTAAAGCCTGCCACAACCCATCCGCTGGCGACACAGGAAATCGGAGGCATGCTGGAGATGATCGAGACCCTGATCGAGAAGGGGCACGCTTACCGGGGAGCCGACGGTACGGTATATTTCCGCACAAGAAGCTTTAAGGGCTACGGGAAACTGTCCCATAAGAATCTGGATGACCTGCAGGGCGGAAACAGATCCCTTCTTGTATCCGGGGAGGATCAGAAGGAAGATCCGTTGGATTTTGTATTGTGGAAGCCGAAAAAAGAGGGAGAGCCTTACTGGGAGTCCCCCTGGTGCGACGGCAGGCCGGGATGGCATATTGAATGTTCCGTGATGAGCAAAAAGTATCTCGGGGAGGAGATCGATATTCATGCGGGGGGCGAGGATCTGATCTTCCCTCATCATGAAAACGAGATCGCGCAGTCCGAGGCGGCAAACGGAAAGCCCTTTGCCCATTACTGGATGCACAATGCCTTTTTGAATATCGACAATAAAAAGATGTCCAAGTCCGCTGGGAATTTCTTTACGGTGCGGGACATCTCTGAAAAATATGATCTGCAGGTGCTGCGGTTCTTTATGCTTTCCGCCCACTACAGGAGCCCGCTCAATTTCAGCGCGGAACTGATGCAGGCTGCGCAGAACGGTTACGACAGGATCGTTACGGCGGTGGAGAATCTGAACTTTTTGATGGAGAGTGCAAAGGCGGAGGAGGAGAGCGCCCGGGAAAAGGAACTGGAAGAGCAGGCAAAGGCTTATGTGGCAAAATTTGAGGATGCCATGGAAGATGACTTTAACACGGCGGATGCTCTTGCCGCGATCTTTGAGCTGGTGAAGTTTGTCAATACCAATACGGACGGAGAGAGCACGAAGGCTTACCTGCAGGCGTTGAAGAATGAGATCACGATGCTCACGGATATCTGCGGCCTGATCGTGGAGAAGAAGCAGGAACTTCTGCCGGAGGATATCGAGGCGCTGATCCAGGAGAGGCAGGATGCCAGAAAGGCGAAGGATTTTGCCCGTGCCGATGAGATCAGGAACGAACTGCTGGAGAAGGGTATCGTGCTGGAAGACACAAGAGAGGGCGTAAAATGGAAAAGGGCATAACGCTGCCGGCCCTGCCGGAATGCATTCAGGAATATTTTGGATGTAAGGAGCAGGATATCAGAAACTATTCTCCGCTGACGCTCGCCTATATCGGGGATTGTGTGTACGAACTGATCGTTCGTACCGTGATAGTTGGAAAAGGCAATAAACAGCCTCAGAAACTTCACAGGGAGGCGGCGGGTTTTTCCAAAGCGGGCACCCAGTCCGCCATCTATAAGGCGCTTTTGGACGAGGTGTCGGAGGAGGAGGCGGATGTGTTAAAGCGGGGCAGAAATGCCCATACCCACAGCAAGGCAAAAAACGCAACGTTGACAGATTATAAGAACGCAACAGCACTGGAGGCGCTGGTCGGATATCTGTATCTGACAGGACGGATGGAGAGGGTGCTGGAGCTGTTGAAACTGGGGCTTGAGAAATGCGGGCTGGAGCTTGCGTAGGCGGGGGAGTTTTGCAGATCGGCTATAGAGGCGGGCAGTGATATAGAGAAAAGTGTTCTGTTGTAATCAGAAAGGACAAACATGGCATATCGTGAATTTACAATAGAGGGCAGAAACGCCGTGATGGAAGCGCTTCGCAGCAAAAAGCCCATTGACAAGCTGTACATACTGGACGGCTGCCAGGACGGGCCGGTGATGACGATCAAGCGGGAAGCGAAGAAACAGGGCTGTTTTATGAAATTTGTGGCAAAAGAGCGGTTGGATCAGCTTTCCGAGACCGGACACCATCAGGGCGTGATCGCCATGGCGGCGGCCTATGAGTATGCGGAGCTGGAGGATCTGTTTGCGGCGGCGCAGGAAAAGGGGGAAGATCCCTTTTTTGTACTGCTGGATAATATAGAAGATCCCCACAATCTGGGCGCGATCATCCGGACGGCGAATCTGGCGGGAGCCCACGGGGTGATCATTCCGAAAAACCGGGCGGTGGGGCTGACGGCAGCGGTGGCACGGACCTCGGCGGGGGCGCTGAACTATACGCCGGTGGCGCGGGTGACAAATCTGGCGCGCACGATGGAGGAACTGAAAAAGCGCGGGCTGTGGATGGTCTGTGCGGACATGGGCGGGACGAAGATGTACGACCTGAACCTGAAAGGCCCGATCGGGCTTGTGATCGGAAGTGAGGGGGAAGGCGTGGGCAGGCTTGTAAAAGAAAACTGTGATATGATCGCTTCGATCCCGATGAAGGGGGACATCGATTCCCTGAATGCTTCCGTGGCGGCGGGGGTGCTTGCCTACGAAATCGTACGGCAGAGGGGCGTCTGAGTCGTATCTCTGCCGGGACAGGGGCTGAAACCGGGCAGGGCGTGCGGGCGCGGAGACAGATGCGGCGGTTCAGTGCATCACCGAGAAATAATTGATCAAAATCTCCTTGATATGGTTATAGCGTCTCGCGTAGGAGTTTTCCACGCGGATGACCTGCATATTGTGGGCGCGGCAGATCTCGTTTTTCTTTCTGTCGCGTCTTTTTACGACTTCGTCCTCGAAATGCTCCTTTCCGTCCAGTTCGATCGCCAGCACCGGAATTTCGGCCTGTCCCATGCGTTCATAGACAACGAAATCAAAGCGGCCGGAATAGAACAGATCGTTCCAGGTTGTGTTGTCCTGAAAGACCTGTGAGATCGCCACTTCCTTTTTTACACTGAAGCGGTTCTGGGACAGCCAGATGTTCTGCAGCGCATGGTTCAGGTTTTCCATAAAAGCCTCCTCTGTAGCCGTGCTGAAGGGCTTTACGCCAAGGGCTCTGGAGTTGGCATGTTTTTCGCTCACCCGGGATTCCCCGTTTTTCTTCACATATTCCACAAGCTCGAACAGATCGTCCTCATCCCCCTGCCGGTGAAGCCGCATCAGATTTTCGGAATCCGAAAGCACGATCAGTTTTTCCCTTGCCCGGGAGGTCGCCACGTTGATCAGTTCCTTGTTGTTTTTCAGCCATGCGTAGGTTCCCGCCTGGGTCTGGCCGGTGATCGCCGTGGAGAATAGAATGATATCCTTTTCATCTCCCTGAAAGGCGTGGACGGTCCCGCAGGTTACATTGCTCAGGTGGTTTTGTTCTATGGCGCTCTCGATCAGCTTCTTCTGGTTGACAAAGGGCGTTATGACGCCGATGGATTTTTCCCGGTGCATGCCGGCATAACGGATGATCTCCTCCACTTCCTGTCCGGCAGTGTTTCTGACAGGGCCGGGATCGCTCTTTACCTCCAGATAGACAAGGGGGTGCTGCTCTGTACTGTCGGAGCAGATGTTCAGTCTGGAGTTATAGTATTTTCTGTTGTTAAACTCGATGATCTTCCGGTTGCAGCGGTAGTGGCTGCGCAGAAGCACTTCGTCGCTCACCGCGTCACAGGCGAGAAAGGTCTTGTAGATGGAGTTTTTCCTGTAATCATATTCATCAGCCACATGATAGCGTTTCCGCAGCTTCTGGTCCGCCGTCTCATCCAGCAGGATCACCGGACTCAGCTGCTGGGGATCGCCCACCAGCATCAGGCTCTCGCCCCGGAGGATGGGGACAAGGGAGATGGCCGTATTGCACTGGCTTGCCTCGTCGAGGATGACCATATCGAACATGGTCTCCGGTTCCCCCAGTTTATGGGCTGATATGCAGGTGGTGATGATGACGGGAAAGATCTTCTGCAGCTTTTTGATATTTTCCGTCCTGCTCAGATATCTGCTGAAACTGGCAGCCTGTTTTTCCTCCGCTTCCTCAAACAGGATGTGCCGCAGGTCTTTGTATCTGTCCTCGTCCAGTTTTTTGATATAGCGGGCGGAAGTATAAAAAAGATACTTATACAGTTCTTCCAGATCGTTGTCCAGCAGGGCGAGCGCCTCCATATCCGTAATCTCTCCCAAAGTGCTGATTCTTTTCTCCACCTGACGGAGCTGTCTTCCCTGCAGGTCCGTCTGAAAGGGGATCATCTCCAGAGAGGCTTTGAGCCTGTTCTGATACTCCATCATCCGGTCCAGCGTCTCTTTTCGCTCCCTGAGATCCAGCAGATCCTCATATTTCTTCAGCAGGTTTGAGAGCTTTTTTGCACGCTCTGTCCGGTCGCCCTTATTTCTGTCGAGGGTGGATTCAAATACGGTGACGCCCTGCATCCGGGTGTATACATTTTTGATATAGGCAACGGCTTCCCCCACCTTTTCCATATTTCCGACCCGCAGCACGGGAAAGGGAATCCGCTTTCCCTGATAGGTCAGGGAGAGGAGCTTTTCGAACACGTTGTTGATGGGGTGATTGTTATAGGAGGCGAAAAGAACTGTCTTTTCGTTGAAAAAAGCGGTCACAATGGTGTTGATGATGGTGTTGGTCTTGCCGGTGCCGGGAGGCCCCTGAATATACGCCAGCGGATATTTCATGGCGTTGTTGATGGCGAGAAGTTGATCCAGATTGATCCGCCGGTCGATCAGGGTGATGGGATATTCTTTCCTGCGTACAGGGCGGGCGAGCAGATCGCCGAAGAAAGCCCGGATGGGAACTGTGGCGCATCCGTCATGGTACATATCGATGATCGCCTGATATTCTTTGTGGAGGTCCAGTATGATATCCATGCCCAGGCCGATGATGTAGGGCATGTCATCTACGCCCATGACCTGTCTGGTATGGGCCGCCACGCGATCCTTGATCTGTTCCTGGTTGGCTTCAAAATCCTGCAGGAGTTCGTATTCCTCCGCATCCAGATATTTCCGGATGCTTTCCTTCGTGTCGCCCAGAATGAATTCCGTACAGATGGTGATCTCTTCATCCGGGCGAAGGCTTCTGGCATTCACATCCAGATGGAGTTTACGGTATGCCAGCACATAGAGCCCTCTGGCGGTATGGATGCTCAGTACATTCATGGCGAGCTGCTGAATACGCAGTTTTCCCTCGCTTCTTTTCTGCTCCTCCATCCTGTACTGGAAATTTTTTACGACAGCCTGAAACTGGGCTGTGCTGAGCCGGTAATCTGTTCCCTGAAAGCTTTCTCCGTCCAGAAACTGCACCAGTTCAAAGTTGGAGTAGTAGGGCGTGGTGTCCATGCGATTGCACATTTCCAGATAGTTCAGTATTTTCAAATTTGCCGTGTGATCAAATAAGGTTTTATATTTATGGGGATTCAGGTAGATGTCCTGAACCAGTTTTTCGTTGACGGGGCAGTAGGAGCCCTCCACGATCTGGGAGGATAAGATGGAATCAATGTAGATCGTATCGTAGGAATCCGTCGTGTACATACCTAAATGCAGGCCGTCGACAGATAAGGTGCGCCTTGCGGCGTTCAGGCCTTTGACGCCGATCCAGTATCTGGTGGTCTGTTCTTCTCTGTTTTTATATTCAATTTTCAGCCATTTTCCCTCATGGATGGCCCTGAAGATATCGTGGCAGATGGTGTTCATATTGGCTCCCGGTATATAGTTGATGATGCTATTACAGACTAGCACTTTTTGCGCAGGTAGTAAATAAGAAATCATATTTGACGAAAAAGAAGCAATGTGGTATGGTAGGCAAAACATCTTGTGAAATAACAGTTTTCATATATAAAATGATATAGAAGGACAGGACACGGCCCATGTACAACGACTACGAACTTCTCTCTGATGAGGAACTTATTTTAAAACTCCGAGACGGAGACAACAGGATAACAGAATATATCATTGAAAAATATAAGGATATGGTGCGGAAAAAGTCCAAGGCGATGTATATCCTCGGGGCGGACCATGAAGATCTTCTGCAGGAGGGCATGATCGGCCTGTTTAAGGCGATACGGGATTACGATGCGGGGCGGGATGCCAGTTTTTATACCTTTGCGGAGCTCTGTGTGACAAGGCAGATCTATACGGCGGTACAGGCGGCGGGGAGAAAGAAGCATTCTTTCCTGAATTCCTATGTTTCACTTTACGGAAATCAGACGGGGAGCGAGGAGGAGGGATATCCGGAACTGATCCAGGAGCTGGCAGCGGGGGACAGCATCAATCCGGAGGAGCTGGTGATCGACCGGGAGAATCTGGAGAGCCTGGAGATGGCGATAGAGCAGGAACTCAGCAGTTTCGAGAAACAGGTTCTGGAACTCTGCCTGACCGGTATGAGTTATACGGAGATCGCAAGGGTTCTCGGGAAAACGGCGAAGGCGACGGACAACGCCCTGCAGAGGATCAAGACGAAGATAAAGAAGGTGAGAAGCGGCAGATGAACAAAACGGGCGTCTGCCGTTTTTGTAATACAGTTTTAAGGTTTTTTAAGATTTAGTTTATTGTTTTTTGGAAAAAAAAGCGTATAATCAAATAGGAAACTGACCCGTGGGTCGGTTTATGTAAAATTGGAACAGATTAAGGAGCGCGGCAGAAAACAGTTTGCGCGGAAATGAGGAGCAGCATGGAAAAATTCAGGAAACAGACAGCAGGAAGGATTGCGTTGGCACTTGCTTTGGCTATGATATTAGGCGGGTGTGGTTCTGCAGCGCCGGAGGCCGAAGTGACGGAGGAAGAGAGCGCCGTAACGGTGAGTACCCAGAGTGTCGGGACAGGGACGATCACTTTAGCAAATTCTTTTATTGGAACAATCTCACCGGAGGAGACTGTGATGGTCATTCCCCTTGCGCAGGGCACAGTGACAGAGACCTTTTTCGAGGTGGGCGATACCGTACAGGCGGGAGATATTCTTTTCAAGATAGATGATGAGGCGGCGAAGCTGGCGCTGGAGCAGGCGCAGCTCAGCGTGGAATCCACAAAGAACCAGGCGGATTCCACGATGAACAATCTGATCAATCAGCAGGACAGCTCGGATCTTCAGATCGAGAGCAGCAAGCTACAGTCGCAGAGCCAGTATGAGCAGGCGCAGATCGCTTATGTGATGGCGAAGGATGCTTATGAGTCAGCGGATGATGCCTATGACCAGATGGCAGGTATGAAAGATGTCAGTGGAAACAGTCTTGATCCGGAAGGGCTGGCAAAATTAAAATCTGCCCGTGATCAGGCATATCAGGCATACTTAACCGCCAGAAGTGCCTACCATGCGGCGGAGGAAGGGCGTGAGCTGACGGAAGAAACAAAGGCGATGACAGACGAACAGCTTGCCACAACCATAGAGGACACCGAAGCCTCCCTGAAAACAGGCATCAACCTTGCGGCGCTGGGCGTGGAGCAGGCGCAGATGGCTCTGTCCTACTATACGGTGACAGCCCCGGTATCCGGTGTGATCGAGAGCAAGAACGTGGACGTCAACGGTATGGCGACCCAGGCATCGCCGGCATATACGATCGTCAACAATAATACGATGACCGTTACCTTTCAGGTCAGCGAAGCGGTGAAAAATACGCTTTCCATCGGACAGGAACTTACGCTGGAGAGAAATGCCGATACATATAAAGCTTCCATAACAGAGATCGGTTCCTCCGTAAATCCCCAGAGCGGCCTGTTTCAGATCAAGGCCTGCGTGGAGGCAAACGGAACACAGCTTCCCAGCGGTGTCTCGGTAAAGGTGAATGCGGATACCTACCGGGCGGAAAATACGATGGTCATTCCCTACGATGCGGTTTATTATGAAAACGAAGGAGCCTATGTCTATACCAGCGTGGACGGCAGGGCAGTGAAGACGCCGATCACCACCGGTATCTTTGACGATGAAAATATCGTGGTGACAGGCGGCCTGAATCTGGGCGATATTGTTGTGACAAGCTGGTCTCCGCAGCTTACCGGCGGTGTGCTGCTGCATGCGGTGGAGGCGGATGCGCCTGCGGAAAATGACGGATCAGAAGAGAGCGAAGCAGAATAGGGGGCATACGTATGAATTTGACAAAAACAGCTTTAAAGCGCCCGGTTTCCTGCGTGCTGATCGTGGTGGCGCTTGTTGTGTTCAGTATTTCTTCCCTGCTCGGGTTTAAACTGGAACTGACGCCCAGCATGGAACTGCCGATGCTGATCGTGCTTTCCATTTATCCAGGCGCGGACCCGGAGACGGTGGATGAACTGGTGACAAAGGTGGTGGAGGACGCCGGATCTTCCCTGAGCGGTGTCGAAGATGTGACGGCGATCTCCATGGAAAATATGTCTCAGGTACTCTTCCAGTACGAGTACGGCGTGGATATTGACGAATGTTATTCGGATCTGCGTTCGGCGCTGGATACGGCTTCCCTGAGCCTGCCGGATGATGTGGATACCCCGACTGTCATCGAGATGAATATGAACAGTATGCCGAATATGTATCTATCGGCCACGGAAGTCGGGGATATCGATCTGCTGAAAGTCATCAATGAATCCGTGGTGCCGGAGCTGGAGAAGATTTCCGGCGTGGCACAGGTGCAGGTCAGCGGCGGCAGTGAGGAATATATTAAGGTAGAACTGAATGAAACACTGATGAATCAGTACGGGCTGACTATGGACAGTATATCGCAGATGCTCGCCACCATAGATTTCAGCTATCCTGCGGGCACGGTGTCTCAGGGAAAACAGGATATCAGCGTTACCACGTCCAAGGATTACAGTACGGTACAGCAGCTCAGAAAGGCGCCCCTTACCACAAACAAGGGGAGTGTGATCACGCTGCAGGATGTGGCGGAGGTTACGATGTCCAGTGATGCTGCCAGTTACATCAGCCAGTATGACGGGAAGGAAGACATCAGCATCAGCATCCAGACCAAGAGCAGTTACGGTACGGTAAATGTCTGTAATGATGTGAAGGAAGCGCTGGAGGAGATTGAGGCGGATAATCCGTCCATCGCCTTCGATATTACATACGATGCCAGCGAGAGTATCGTGGATTCTCTCTGGTCGGTGGGGCAGACGCTGATCCTGGGCATTGTCTTGTCCATGGTGGTACTGTTCCTGTTCTTCGGAGATTTTAAGGCGAGCCTGATCGTGGGCGCATCCATGCCGGTGTCTTTGTTTGTGACACTGATCCTGATGAACTGGATGGGATATTCCCTGAATATCGTGACCATGGGGTCCCTTGTTATTGCCATCGGTATGATGGTGGACTCCTCCATCGTCGTGATCGAGAGCTGTTTCCGTATGCAGGAGAAAAAGCCTGATTTTAAGGAGGCGGCGCTGGCGGGAACAAAGGTGGTGACAGCATCCATCGTGGCATCCACCATCACGACCGTCGTGGTATATGTGCCATTGGCTGTCAGTAAGGGGCTTTCCGGGCAGTTGTTTGAGCCGCTTGGCTTTACGATCGTATTCGCCATGCTGGCATCCCTGATCGTGGCGTTGACACTGGTGCCTTTGTGTTATTCCAGATTCCGTCCGGTGGAGAAAAAAGATATTCCGATGAACAGATTTCTGCGCTGGGTGGTCAGAGGCTATAAAAAGCTGCTGCGGAAGCTTTTAAATAAACGGTTTCTTGTGATCCTGGCATCCGTTGCGATGGTAATAGCGTCCATAGCCATGGGCAGCCAGCTCAACATGGAGATGATGCCCTCCGCAGATGAGGGAACCATCAGCATAAGCGCAACGTTCCGGGCAGGCACCAGGCTGGAGAGCATTGATGAGCAGATGCAGGAATGGGTACAGATCGTGTCCTCGGATGAGGATGTGGAGCATTATTCCTATTCTGTCAGCGATGCCAGCGCCAGTGTCAGCGCTTATCTGAAAAAGGACAGAAGCAGAGATACGGTAAAGATCGTGGATGAATGGAATGAGATCGCGAAAGAGATGCCGGGTATGGATATTACGGTTTCGTCTTCCGGTTCCAGTATGAGCTCCATGATGAGCACCGGCAGTTATGGTATCAGCCTGCAGGGCAGCGATATGGATGAGCTGAAGGCGTTCTCGGATGAACTGGAGGAGAAATTCTCCCAGGTGGAGGGCGTTGTAAAGGTGGATAATTCCACTTCCGGCGACAGCATCCGTGCAAGGATCGATGTGGATGAGCTGCAGGCAATGCAGTACGGGCTGACGCCGATCAGTGTGGCGATGTCTGTCAACAATGCCATAGACGGCAAAAAAGCGATGACCGTGACCCGGGAGGGAGCGGAGTACGATGTCAAACTGGAATATCCGAAGGGCTCCTATGATGATATGAATTCGCTGATGAACCTGAATATTTTAAGCCCTATGGGTATGACCGTGCCGCTTCGGGATATCGCGCAGATCGTTTACGAGGAAGCGCAGGATTCCATTTACAAGCAGAACGGATTATATCAGGTATCATTGACGGCAACGACTACATCCGACGGGTACTATGAGGCACAGGCGGGTATCGACCAGATCGTTGCGGACACCATATTCCCGGAGACGGTGACACCTGCGGACAGCGCCATGACGGCGATGATGATGGAGGAATTCAACACCCTGATCAAGGCGATCTTTACGGCGGTATTCTTGGTATTCCTCGTGATGGCAATGCAGTTTGAGTCACCCAGATTTTCTTTCATGGTGATGATGTGTATTCCGTTTGCGCTGATCGGTTCCTTTATGTTCCTGTTTGTGACAGGTTCCACGATCAGCATGGTTTCCCTGATGGGCTTTCTGATGCTGATGGGTATTGTGGTAAATAACGGTATTTTATTTGTGGATTCCACCAACCAGTTAAAGGCGGAGATGCCGGTGGAAGACGCGCTGATCGAGACCGGGGCGATCCGCCTCAGGCCGATCCTGATGACTTCGCTGACAACGATCCTGTCCATGATCCCGATGGGGCTTGCCCTGGGGACAAACGGACAGATGATGCAGGGCATGGCCCTTGTTATCATCGGCGGCCTTCTGGTTTCCACGCTGTTGACACTGATCCTGATCCCGACCATCTATCTGATCATTGATAAAGGTGCGAAGAAGGACAGAAAGAGAGGCAGGAAGGAAAGACGTCAGGAGAGGAAAGAGCGGCGGAAGGAGAAGAAAGAAAAACGCCGTGCGGAGAAAGAGTTTGACTAAAAGGCAGAAAGAGAGTTCCGGCGGCAAAGAAACAAGAATCATGAGGGGCGGACATTGAAAAAATGGAACATAAAGAAGAAAAATTATCGCCGAAGGTAGAGGCGCTGTACAAGGCGGTGGCGGCGCTTTTGCTGGAAGGCAGAGAGATCGGAAAGATGAAGGTTTCCGAGATCACGGAAAAAGCCGGCATCGGCAAGGGAACTGCCTATGAATATTTTGAGAGCAGAGAGGAACTGCTGATCGACGCGATAGATTATTTTCAGAGGACATGGGCGGAGAGTATAGAGGAAGAGCTTTCTCATTATGACGGCTTTATGAAGAAGGTAAACTGCCTGTTTCAACTGATAGATGAAGTGATCGGGAAGGTCAAGAGAGAGGTGCTCAGGGAAATATGCAATATCTTTTTCTTCTCACCTGTTATCAAAAAAGAATCACACTGTATGGTCGGCCGTCTGTACAGTATCGTCGAAGAGGGAAGACGGGGGGGTGAGTTAAAGGATGAATTCCCGGATGAATATATCGTGCTTGCCCTGTCCGGAAAGATATTCAGCTATATCACTTATTGTATGAGTATAGAATATAGTGGAAAAGATATATGTACGCCTTCCAGGATAAAAACGTATCTGTTAAACAGCATCGGCATGGAGTTTATCAGGAAAGGCTGACGTGCCATTGTATTTATCGTAAAAACAAAGGACAGCCCGGATGCGGATGGAAACATACAGGTAAAGTGCGGGAACAGCATAAAAAGATGGGAAAAGCGGAAAGGACAGACAGGATATGAAGATGAAACGAAAAAATACGGGAAGGCTTCTTGCGGCGGTTTTATGCGGGGCAGTGCTGCTCGGCGTATATCCGGCAGGGACCGTACAGGCGGCGCCGGAGAGGGTGATGCAGCTCAGAACAAAGGGAATCGAAGATCCCGTGCAGACAGGGGCGAACCGGACAGGCGACTATGTGACCTACAGCGACTGTTATGCCTGGCAGGATAAGACGGCAACGATAAATCCGCTGCCGCTCGTACCTTCCACGCTGTATCTGGTCACGGACGCCTACCGTTATGATAGAGGTGTCAGAAAAAGAGTGATGGACCTGCAGTCTACGCTGGACGGCAGCATGAATATGGTGAGCCTTCAGGATATCGCCTTTATCAGTGCGGCGACAGGCGGAAAAGTTTCCGAGTTTAAAAACGGTAACGGCATTCGTCCTGTGCCGGAACAGGAAGTGAATATCTGGAAACTGACCATAAAAAATCCCTACGATGAAAAGACAAATCCCTACGGCATGCGGGAACCTGAGATCAGCAATGTGCGCAGGGACGGAGGCGCTCTGTGTTTCGATTATAAAGATGTGTATAACACCGGAAACTGCTACTTATCCGCAATCCTACTGACCGAGCGCGAACGGGAGATCGTGGCCTACGACAGGCTTGTGGATGCCACGGAGCGGGGCGTAGGCACGATAGCGATAAACTGGCCGTCGGAGTATGATAAGGAGGGCTATATCCTGAAGGTATTTGCGGAGAAATATAACGGGGATAATATGACCGACTATATCAGCAATATGCAGTATGTTTATCAGGGGGCGGCGATCGATAAGTGAATGGGATATAGACACGCTCTGCCTGCTGGGATTGTGGTATACTGTATGGAAATTATATAAATAACTCATATGATTAAAGAGACTGTAACGATGGCTGCAGTCTTTTTATTTTGCCTGTGAACCATCTGTATTTCAAAATCGACCGGCTATGGAAAATATGTTGAAAGAAAAGCCCGCTTTTTCTATAATACAGTCATGGAAGGGGGGAATGCCAATGCAGATCGAAGTAAAGATAGACAGTTCCTGCAAGGAGCCGAAGGTGATCCTGATGGCTGCTTCGATGACAGAAGAAGTGAATGATATATTGGGCAGACTGACGGATCAGATGCGGACGCCACAGGTGATCACAGGTATCAGGAATGATAAAGTGGAGATAGTGGAACCTGCGGATCTGATCCGGGTTTACGCAAATGCCGGAAAAGTTTTTGCTGTTACTTCCAGAGGGGAATACACACTGCGCCTGCGGCTGTACGAAATAGAAGAGCGCCTGCCGCCCGGACAGTTTGTCCGCATCTCCAATTCGGAGATCATCAACCTGAAACATGTGAATAACTTTGACCTGAGTTTTACAGGCACGATCTGTGTCAGACTATCTGACAAAACAACAACCTATGTGTCAAGGCGGTATGTCGCCAGGATCAAAAAAATATTGGGAATATGAGGTGATAGATATGAAAAAGAAGATAATTCTGCGAGGTATTTGGGGCTTTCCGATGGGACTGGCGATTGGATATGCGGAGTGCATCCTCATATCCCTCTGCAGGGGAGGCGGATACTATTCGCCCTGCAGCCCGGCACTTTCCGCTGTGATGGGAAACGAGATCAACGCCGTCATCGTACAGGCACTCCTGTGCGGCCTGATAGGAGTAAGTTTTGCGGCAAGTTCCGTCATATGGGACATAGAACACTGGTCCCTCATAAAACAGACAGTCATTTATTTTCTCATAAATGCCATCATCATGATGCCGGCCGCCTACTTCCTATACTGGATGGAACGCAGCATAAAAGGCTTCCTGACCTATTTCACAATGTTCGCCCTGATCTTTATCATCGTCTGGCTTATATCATTCGCCATCGCAAGATACAATGTCAGGAGAATGAATGAAAACTTAAACAAAATAAAGAACTGAGAATGAGATTAATCCAACACCCAAGACAGCCGGAGGGCATTTATATCCTGTGAAGACTGTAGAAAAACGTCGGCACTTAGCGAGGTAGTACACGAGCTTAGTGTCCGCTACGTTTTTCTCCAAGCGAGAGCGCGTCTGAACAGGATATAAATGCCCTCCGGCTATCTGTCCGGATTTTTCAAAAATTAAAATCCCCCAACCTTTATTTCTTCACAAACGCAATCTCCGCCTCCAGCGCCTCCGGTATCCTCATCCCCCTGGCAACCAGCTTCTTACTCAGATTATCCAGTTTCTTACACCGCTCCGTAACACTCCTGCCATGTGCCTCCAGCAGATCCTGATAGATAGGATTGGAGGAGAGCGTCTGCCGGATCGAAGCGGAGAACGGACACTGGCCGAATAAAATGGCGCGGGCGTTCTTCACAAGATGCGGGGAGCCCTTGCTCTCAAACATAATGTAGACCATATAATCCGACAGGAAGTATTCCTTGAAATTCTGTTTGCACTTCTGCAGCCCGGATCGGATCTTCTCCTTTGTATCCGGAGAGAGTTCCGGATTTTTGCGGTAGAACTGCAGGAAGTCGTAGTATAGACTGGTGAGGGAAGGTTCCGTCACATCGTTCCAACGTGCGCCCTGCACGCGTTTGCACATCTCCCAGCGGTATTCGCCGATCATGCGGACCATGACTTTCTGCAGATTTTCAAGCTGGAAGATCGGCAGCATCATACGCGCGGGCGTCATACGGTTTCTGCCCACGATCTCCTGCCACATGGCGCCTCTCATGCCCACGACAGGCATCAGAATGATATCCGGCAGGATCTCCACATTGAAAAAGTCATGGATATTTTCTTTCTCGGAGAGGACAACAAGGCTCTTTCTGGCAAAAACAGTATAGTCAGCGGCCCGGATCAGGTCTGTGACTTTTACGATCTGATCGGGATAGAGCAGAGCATCCTCAGGCTGACGGATAAACTGATGTTCCGATAAAATGGGACAGAACACGGCGGGCTTGCCGCTGGTGATCTTGCTTGCCCTCGGGAACATGTTTGCCAGTTCGAACATGACCTTCTGGCCTCTGTCCTGCAGCATGCGGGCTGCCACTTCGGCAGTGATGCTGCCCTCTGATTTCAGGCTCTGCACATGCCTCTCAAAATCCACATCGAGCTCATTGATACAGGGTTCCTTTTCCCCTTCATAGATGGCTTTCAGCCACTCGTGGATCGTATAGATGCCGTGCTCCGGCGAACCGGCATAATGCTGAACGTTCTGATACAGCCAGCAGGCGCTGTCCATGCCGCACAGATCTGCATCCACATAGCCAAAATTAAAGAACATCTTTAAGACAGGAGGTATATTGTCATCTGTCAGGCTGACCTGGAATGCCGCCGAGTAGACCTGATAGAAATAATCTGTCAGTGTATTCCGAAGACGCATCACCTCCGGGGTGGTCGCATTTTTATCCGGGAGCTGCTTATAGGAAGCCAGCGTATTTTTAAAGGCGCTGGTCACCTCGGGAGAACAATCCGCATATTCCAGAATAATGCTCACGGAGTCGGTGAGTTTTCCGGGCAGGGAATAATCCTTCTGGAAATCAGCCTGCATATCCGTCATGGAGGGATGTTCCATCAGTTTTTTCATATTGTCCATCTGATTGTTGTATTCCTGTATCCTGCTGTCGGCAAGCTGAGAGGAGATGCCGGGCTGGTTTTCCACATGGGAAAGAATGGTGCTGATGGCACCCGATACCTCCTCGCTCTTGGGATTCTGCATACCGATCCGGTAATAGATGCCGGTATACAGGTCAAACAGATCCAGCCTGTCTTCGTTGAGCAGGATATGGGAGATATCGCCCGCATAGTCAAAAAGGGACTGAAATTTCTGGAGCAGGCTGTGGACATCGCCCGACGCATGATAGAGATAACCCGGGACAAACTGGTTTTCCTGTAAGACGGGCATCATCGCTTTATTTAAAAGGATATTGTGCAGCCCGATATAGTAGGTGGACTGCCAAACGTTGGGCGTGTAGCTTTTCTCCATGGGTTCTAGGGAGTCGATGCCGGGAAGGTCCTTGATCACGATATGGAGTTCCTCGCAGAGTTTCCGGTAGGACGTACAGGAGGATACCAGAAAATCGTAAAGCCCCTTGCAGGATTTCCAGGTGTATGTATACTTATCCAGAAGCTTTCTGACAAAGCGGTTCATGGTGACAGCGAGCCGCGTCCTGTTGTCGGGATGCTCCTCAAAGAATTTCGTGCGGATGAGCACCGCCGGGGAGCCATAGGGAATGACCATACAGTCGGTCAGAGCCTGATAGGTAAGGAAGTGGCTTTCCTGGTTAAAGTCGCATATACCTATGATGTCTCCTTTTTCCAATGTGATAAAACCGCCGGTGAACTGTGCCTGCATGGTTCCTTCCGTGATATACCAGAAACTGTCAAGCGCCTGTCCCGCCTGTATAAAAGTTGTCCCCGCAGGGATCTGTTTTGAAGCCATAATCTACCATCCTATCTGTTTTCACAAAAAACTTTTTTTTTCATTATACTAATTGGTGACTTTTTTGTGAAGTCTTTCTGTACTTTTTCTCAAATTTTTGGTATGATTAAAAAGACGTATTGAAAATGGCAGGGAAAAATCATGTTAATGCAGGGAAACTCACCGGATCTGGACGTCGATACCAGAAAAAATCTCATACAGCAGTATCAGCCGGACGGAAAGCTCCTTGTGCGCTATATTTCCTGGCTGGAACAGAAACGGAGCAGCAATGTGATGAACAGTTACGAGGGAGAGGGCGTGCAGAAAACGTCTTTTACTTTTCCGGTGTATGATTCCACACTGCTGAATTTTCTGAACACGGCAAAAAAGACAAAATTTATCACCCGGAATTATCAGTATGTCTATACAAGAAACAGGATAAAGACTACGGAACAGGAGAAGATGGCGGTTCAGAATGCCACACTGCGGGATATGGATGTTTTGTCGGGCATCCTTTCCAGATATGTGCTGGGCGGTATGACAAAGAGTGTGCTGTGGGCGCAGGGTGTGGAAAACGGCGTGTTTCTGGAAGTATTATATAAGCTCCGGGAGCTTTTGGAGCTGAACGCGCAGTAACAGGTATTGGGAGAAAGAGAAGTATGGGAGAGCGATCGTTACAAAAGAAACAGTTGATTCTGGAAAAGGCAAAGGAAGTGTTTGTGGAGAAGGGATTCCGCGGCGTGACGATGAAAGATATCGTGGATGCCTGTGAGATCAGCAGGGGCGGACTGTATTTATATTTTTCGAGTACGGAAGAGGTGTTTCTGGAGGTGCTGGCGGCTGAATCCGAGGAGGCGGATGACGTGTTCGCGGAGAGTGTCGGGGAAGATGCGACAGCGGCGGATATTCTCGCCCTGTTTTTAAAGGAACAGAAAAAAGAGATACTGCGCAGTAAAAAGACGCTTACGGCGGCAACTTATGAGTATGCTTTCGCCAACCCGAAAAATACGATCCTGAAAAAGCAGTTTACGGCTGCTGTGACGATGCTGGACAAGCTGATCAGGATGGGGATCAAGAATGAAGAGTTTTACGATGTAGATGCCCGTATTGCGGCGAAAAATATTATGTATGTGCTGGAAGGATTAAAAATAGCTTCCGTTACGATGGGAGTATCAGGAGAGACAATAGATAACGAACTGTATATGATCATGCAGGGACTTGTGATAGAGGAATAAGGCAGTGCTTCAGGGCGAAAGAGCTCTGAGGCATTCTATATTAAGGAGGAAAATATCTCAAAAATGGGAAACGTAAAACGTATTTATGTGGAAAAGAAAGCGCCTTTTGCAGCAGCGGCAAAGCAGCTTCAGGAGGAGATCAGAAGCTATCTGCAGATCGATTCTGTGGAGGATGTCAGGATGTTTATCCGCTATGATGTGGAAAATATCAGCGATACCGTATTTGCCTCAGCGCTCAGAAGCGTTTTTTCGGAACCGCCGGTAGACGTTTATTATGAAGAAACGCTTGCGGTGCCCGAGGGAGCAAAGGTATTCAGCGTGGAATACCTGCCGGGGCAGTTTGATCAGCGGGCGGATTCCGCGCTGCAGTGCGTGAAGTTTTTAAAGGAGGATGAGGAGCCGGTCATTCAGACTGCTGTGACTTATATGATCCTCGGAGATGTTTCGGAGGAGGAGTTTGAACAGATCAGGCATTATTGTATCAATCCGGTGGATTCCAGAGAGACCGGTATGGAAAAGCCAAAGACGCTGGTGACAGTCTATGAGGAGCCGGAGGATGTAAAGATCCTGGATGGTTTTGTGGATCAGGAGGAGGCGGAATTAAAAAGCCTGTACGGTTCTCTGAATCTGGCAATGACATTTCAGGACTTTTTACATATTCAGCGTTATTTCCGGGAGGAGGAGAAGCGCAACCCGTCCATGACGGAAATCCGTGTGCTGGATACTTACTGGTCCGACCACTGTCGTCATACAACCTTTGCAACAGAGCTGAAAAAGGTGGAATTTGGTGAGGGCTACTATAAAGAGCCGCTGGAGATGACGTACCAGAGCTATCTGGATACCAGAGAAGAGATCTATGCAGGGCGGGATGATAAATATATCTGCCTGATGGATATTGCGCTGATGGCGATGAAAAAACTGCGGGCGGAAGGGAAACTTGAGGATATGGAAGTATCCGATGAGATCAATGCCTGCTCGGTTGTGGTGCCTGTGGAGATAGACTATGGCGATGGTCCGATCAGCGAAGAATGGCTGGTGTTTTTCAAAAATGAAACTCATAATCATCCGACGGAGATCGAACCTTTCGGCGGGGCGGCAACCTGTCTCGGCGGTGCGATCCGTGATCCTTTGTCCGGCAGAGGCTATGTATATCAGGCGATGAGAATTACAGGAGCGGCGGATCCCACGGTGCCTGCGTCACAGACGCTGAAGGGAAAGCTTTCTCAGGCGAGGCTGGTGAGAGGTGCGGCAAAGGGCTATTCTTCCTACGGAAATCAGGTGGGGCTTGCCACTGGTTATGTGAAGGAGATCTATCATCCGAATTATGTGGCAAAGCGGATGGAGATCGGTGCGGTCATGGGGGCGGCGCCGAGAAGGAATGTGATACGGGAGAATTCGGATCCCGGTGACTATATTATCTTACTGGGCGGCAGGACAGGAAGGGATGGCTGCGGCGGCGCCACCGGTTCCTCCAAAGCTCATACCGAAGAATCTACACTGGTCTGCGGGGCGGAAGTGCAGAAGGGCAATGCGCCCACGGAGCGGAAGATACAGAGGCTGTTCAGACGGGAGGAGGTTTCACGTCTGATCAAAAAGTGTAACGATTTCGGTGCGGGCGGTGTCTCTGTGGCGATCGGAGAACTGGCGGACGGGCTTATCGTGGATCTGGACAAGGTGCCGAAGAAATATGCGGGATTGGACGGCACGGAGCTTGCCATTTCCGAGTCTCAGGAGCGTATGGCGGTAGTGGTTTCCCCGAAGGATGCGGAGGAATTTCTGGCATATGCGGCACAGGAAAATCTGGAAGCCGTTGTGGTGGCGGAAGTGACAAAGGAGCCGAGGCTGATTCTGAAGTGGAGAGGAAAAGAGATCGTGAACATCGCGAGAGCTTTTCTGGATACCAACGGTGCTCATCAGGAGACTTCGGTGAAGGTGGCGATCCCCTCTAAAGAGGAGAATCAGTTAAAGAAAACAGCGATCCCTGCGGTGGAGGAAGCATTAAAAGCAGGTGATCTGAAAAAAGCCTGGCTGACAGAGCTGAAAGATTTAAATGTCTGTTCCCAGAAGGGGCTGGTGGAGATGTTCGATTCTTCCATCGGCGCAGGCAGTGTGCTGATGCCCTACGGCGGAAAATATCAGTTGACCGAGACGCAGGTGATGGCGGCAAAGCTTCCTGTTTTATCAGGTAAGACAGATGCGGTGACGATGATGAGCTACGGCTTTGATCCGGAGGTTTCTTCCTGGAGCCCGTATCACGGGGCAGTTTATGCAGTGACCGAGTCTATGGCAAAGATCGTGGCGGCAGGCGGTGATTGTAAGAAGATCCGGTTTACGTTTCAGGAATATTTCCGCAGGATGAGCGAGAGGCCGGAGAGATGGAGCCAGCCCTTTGCGGCGCTTCTGGGAGCCTATGACGCGCAGGTGGGTTACGGGCTTCCCTCCATCGGCGGCAAAGATTCCATGTCCGGCACCTTTAATGATATTGACGTACCGCCGACACTGGTTTCCTTTGCGGTGGATGTGGCGAAGCAGCAGGATATCCTGACACCTGAGCTGAAGGCGGCAGGCAATAAGCTGGTTTATTTTAAAATAGATGTGGATGAGTATGATATACCGAATTATGCAAATGTACTGGAACTGTATGAAGGTATCTCCGCGCTGATGAAGGCGGGAATCCTTGTTTCGGCTTATGCGCTGGATACCAGGGGCATCTGTGCGGCGGTTTCCAAGATGGCATTCGGCAATAAGCTGGGTGTGCGTTTGGATGCTGAAAAGATCGACGCGGAGGAACTGTTTGCCTGCGGACTGGGCAATATCATTGCGGAAGTGGATGCGGCAAAGCTGGAGGAGCTGGAAAAGACAGCGGATGATCTGGATGTGGACTATCGCACGATCGGTGAAGTGGCCGGGGAGCCGGCATTTGTCTACGGGGATGTGGAGATTCCTGTGGAGGAGGCGCTTGAGAGCTGGAAGGGGACGCTGGATAAAGTATTTCCCTATAAAGCCGTGCAGGATGCATCGGAGGTGGAAAGCCCTCTTTACAAGGCGGATTCCATCTACTTATGTAAACATAAAGTGGCAAGGCCCACCGTATTCATTCCTGTATTTCCGGGAACAAACTGCGAATACGATTCAGGGAAGGCTTTTCAGAATGCAGGTGCGGAGGTTGTGATAAAGGTATTCAAGAACAGAACGGCGGAGGATATCCGGGAATCTGTGGAGGTGTTTGAAAAAGCTATCGCACAGTCCCAGATCATCATGTTCCCCGGCGGTTTTTCGGCGGGAGATGAGCCGGACGGCAGTGCGAAATTCTTTGCTACGGCATTTCAGAATGAGAAGATCAGGGAAGCGGTGCAGAAGCTCCTGCAGGAGAGGGACGGACTTGCGCTGGGGATCTGTAACGGTTTTCAGGCGTTGATCAAGCTGGGGCTTGTGCCCTGTGGAGATATCGTGGGACAGAATGAAGATTCTCCGACGCTGACATTTAACACGATAAACCGTCATATCTCCAAGATGGCATATATTAAAGTGGTTTCCAATAAATCGCCGTGGCTGTCTCTGGCAGAGCTGGGCAGTACTTATGTAAATCCGGCATCTCACGGGGAAGGGCGTTTTGTGGCGTCCGAGGAGTGGCTAAATAAGCTGTTTGCGAACGGGCAGGTGGCAACCCAGTATGTGGATATGGACGGCAGGGCTTCCATGGATGAGGAATACAATATCAACGGTTCCTACCGCGCCATCGAGGGGATCACTTCGCCGGATGGCAGATGCCTTGGCAAGATGGTGCATGCGGAGCGCCGCGGCGAGGGCGTTGCGATCAATATCTACGGTGAGCAGGATATGAAGATATTTGAGGCCGGGGTGCGGTATTTCAGAGGTTGATAAGCTTTAGCGCACGATCTTCTGATAAGCGATCCTTTGTGTTCCGTCATCGACATAAATATGCCCGCATTTTTGAAAACCGTATTTTTCAAGAAGGTGCTGCATGATCTTGTTGTCAGCGTGGGTATCGATCCGGATATTATCTGTTTTTTCTTCACAGAAAGACAAAGCCGCTGCCAGTATGCCGTTTGCTTTTCCGTTTCCGGCGATCCTGTGGATGGTTCCGTAGGGCAGATCGTTCAGCCATGCGCCATCCTCGATGGTCCGGTATGTCGGATCGGCTCCGATGATAAAGGCGAAAACGCCGCAGATGATATCCTGGGAGATGATCACGTACGCCTGTTTTCTGGAGATATCTTCCAGAACGGTTTCAGGGAGCGGTCTGTCATCTCCCCATTGCGCAGCATTGCCCGAAAGCCGCATCTGCTTTCGGGCGTGTGCATATATGCTTAATATTGTATCCAGATCGTTATATTCAGCCGGTTTTATTGTCATATATCATAAATCCTTTTATTATTTTACTCATTGTTTTTTATCATATCATATCGATATTGGAAAAGTAAAATTTAATAATTTTAGGGTTGAAAATACATATACTTCATGGTACAGTTGTAAAAAATAAATTTATTCAAAAATATATTCTTTATCATTGCAATTCAATCAAATGATCATCATGTAACCATATCCGCCGAAAAGCTTTCATTCAGGTAATCTTGAAATCAGCAGAATTTGAGGGTATACTAAAAAGAGGATAAGAATGTCAGGGAAAACACTGGGGTTAAAGCCTGATACAGTGCTGAAGAGCTATTGGAGAGATAACGAGCAGTTTGCTGATATCTTTAATGCGGTGCTGTTTGAGGGAAAACAGGTCATCAAACCGGAAGAACTGGAAGATCTGGATACGGAAGAATCTTCCGTAATGGAACACAGAAATTATGCCGAGAGTATTAAAGCATCAAGGGATACTATAAAGGTGAGCAAGAAATCCACAGCATATGGAGTGGAACTTGTGATGCTTGGCATGGAATCGCAGGAGCATATTCATTATGCTATGCCGATGCGTGTGATGGGTTATGATTATAGTACCTATAAAAAGCAGTATGATAGTAATGCAAAAAGGTATAAAGTTTTTGATGGCATGACAGAAGATGAGTATCTGTCAGGAATGAAAAAGACAGACAAATTTTTGCCGGTGATAACGATCATTGTCTACTATGGCGAAAAGGTGTGGGATGGAGCACTCTCACTTCATGAAATGCTGGATATTCCGGAAGGGATGAAAACATTTGTAAATAATTATAAGATTCTGCTTGTGGAAGCGAGGAAAAATGATCTGGTATTTCATAATGTAAGGAATAGAGCGTTTTTTGGTATGTTGAAAGTAATTCTTGACAGAGGGCTGTCAAGGGATGAGGCGAGAAAAAAAGTAATAGACTATGCAAGAGAGCATAATGTAGACAGGACAGTGATCATGACGGTAGCAGGCGCAACAAACTGTAAGATTGATTACAACGCACTGTCAGGAAAGGGAGAATTTGATATGTGTACTCTGTTTGATGAGATAGCAAGAGAAAATGAGGCAAAAGGAGAGGCAAAAGGAATTATCGAGACAGGATTTGATTTCGGGCTTTCTGAAAAGGATATTCTGAAGAGATTACAGGAGAAACTGAATTTGTCTTTACAAATGGCGCAGGAATATATCAGCATGTTTGGAAAGCAGACAGGATAAAGATGCTGCTGATACAGAAATCTGTAATAGCTGGATCCCCCGGAAACGGGGGATTTTTGAGTATGGGCTTTAGCCTGTTGAGGGCATTGGAGTTTTTCGTGTTCCGAAAAATG
>CANSLJ010000041.1 GCA_947647735.1 uncultured bacterium
CAACCTCACGCTTCATCGCTATCATGCCACAGCAAAAGCTATTGTACTATAGAAAGTTAAATATTGCAAGGACTTTTTTGAAAAATTTTAAGTTTTTCCGAACTTTCCGGCAGAGTATGAATATCCTGTTCAGGCACGCTTCCGCTTGGAGAAAAACGCAGCGGACACTAGGCTCGAAAATACCTCGCCAAGTGCCGGCGTTTTTCTACAGCCTTCACAGGATATTCATACTCTGCCTGCACTTTGGTAAACGCAAAGTTATAAACGGTTCGGATTATTTACATAGTTTATATATTCAGCTACGGATCTATCGAACCCTTCAATATGTTTGAACAGCCAATCCACCACCTGCTTTTTTACCTGCTCTACAAAGGCGGCGGTAGGGCCTTCGGACTCTTCCAGAAATTCATGCAGGGCTTCCACCGTCTTTTTGAATTCCTCGTGTTTTGCCTTATGTTCGTTATAGCCGGGGTAGGAGACCTCCTGCTGGAGTTTTTCCTCCTCGGAGAAATGGAATTCGGTGTACTCTGCAAGGTAGTCCAGCATTTTGATGGCCTTCATTTTGCCGTCCCCGTCTTCGCAGGCATTCACAAAGGCCGCGATGCGCTCGATCAGCTCCTTATGCTGTGTGTCGATGGTACTGTTGCCGGTTATTAAGTTGTCACTAAATTCGATGATCATATTTTCCCTTTCCTTAATAATATATAATACATTTTCAGTTGTCTTTATCTTACCATCAATCAGATGATTTGTTAATCTGTTTTTTCCTGTAATTCTTTTTACATTTAGCGATCACCCGGGAAATGTTCGGTCTTACCGGGCGCAGCAACAGCCAGATCCCCGCGCATATTCTGTACAGAAGGTGATCTGTGGAAAATCCCTTTCCGTTTCTGATCACGCCAATTAATATCCCCCGGATCTGCTCTTTCCGCAAAGGCCCCTCCACCGTTTTCTGGTTGTCTCCTACCATATAGCAGCTTTCCTGCGTGCATTTCCATATCCGGTGTAAGACCAAAATACCTCCCTGCCTGCGATACAGCACAACATCGCCCCGCCTTAATTTTTGATTTTTAAAAGGCTCTATCACTGCCTCATCTCTTCCCGGCACAAAAAGCGGGTACATGCTATATCCCTGTGGCTTAACTTGAATAATCTTTCCTTCTGCCAGCAGTTTCTCCAAATTCAACCTTTTTTCCTGCATCTGTTCCTCCCAAAATCAGTCGTCAGCCATTTTGTGCACCACGACTTTTTCCCGCCGCATTCTGGCAATTCCTCCCTTATCATGATATAATGAGTGTTAGCGAAAAGAATGAGCTTGCTCATTCGGCGAGCGGCGAATATCGATCATGAATCTTAGATTCATGATATAATAGCCACAGCAGAAAAACAATACAGGAATCAGGTGGCAATGAAACGAAATAATTGTTATGAACTGAAAAAAATTGCAGATATCCCCTATCTGCTCCCCATCGGTCAGATGATCGCTGATCACAAACATAGCATCCGGCTCAATGAAACCGGCGTCTATTTATGGGATTTACTAAAAGAGGAACGCACTTTAGACGATCTGATTTTTTCCTGCTCCCGGTATTATACTTTAGATGACAGCAAGGCCATGCAGCTCAAAAAGGATATCACACACTTTACTGATTCTCTTATGGCAGTTGGCGCTCTTCTCCCATCTACACCGCCAGAAATTTCCGACATCAAAAGTCCCTTTTATAAATGCTTTGAGATTGCCGGTATCAAATGCGGATTTTGGGGTCCGGCGGATGCCTTTTCAGATGCTTTCGCCCCCTTTCTCTGCGAGCGCCCTTCCCGCTGCGATCTATGTATTGAAATTCTTACAACGCCTCCTCGCATGCGTGGAAATGGCAGGCTTCTTCTTCGAGATCCAGAACTGTTTATTATAGAAGCAACGGATCACTATATCCTGCTTTTTCCAACAGCCTCACAGATTTTAGAAGCATATCTCGCCAAAGACGGAAATTATGCCAGATTTTACTGCATCCCCCCCTTTAACGATGGGCTCCGTGAAGATCTGTTTCATGCCTTTCGGCTTATCTATCTCTATCTTGCCGAAAAACATCAAATGGCGGCATTGCACTCCGCTTCCATTTTATATAAGGGCAGGGCGTGGCTGTTCTCCGCCCCTTCCGGAACTGGAAAATCCACCCATACCAATCTATGGAAGACTCTGCTCCGTACCCCTGTTATCAACGGTGATCTGAATCTTCTCACCATAAAAGACGGACGTGCAGTGATCCACGGCATTCCCTGGTGCGGGACCTCCGGCATCTATGATACGCATACCTATCCGCTTGGGGGGATCATTCTGCTGAAGCGCTCCGAAAAAGATCTTGTAGAACTGTTGACAGAAGATCAAAAGCAACTGTTAGTGTTGCAGCGTCTTATCTCTCCGGCATGGGATAAACATTTTCTGTCCCGTAATCTGGAGCTCACAAACGCTCTCGTAAAAAACATTTTGGTGTGCCGCCTGCTTTGTACCCCCAAAATGTCTTCTGTGGAAACAATCAAAGCACAGATTGATGCTTATTTGAAACACTCATAAAAAGAGGTTATATTATGCGGATACATAATATAACCTCTTCAATTTTCTTCATAATTGAATCATAGCATATTCCAAACCGTTACATACTCCAATCTGCCACAACATCATCGGGACCATAACCCTTCTTTTCCCAGGAAGGCTTGCGATTTCCGTCATCTGTATCATAACTACCCGCATGATCTGCATCCTCATAATGAGTATTTAGTCCGCATTCCGTATTAGTATTAGCTGGACACCCCAAACAGCCAAACTGCTGCTTATATCCACGTGTTCCACCAGCCCAATCAGAATTATCCGGTGCCTGCCACACACCATTCATATATATGCTGTCGCACTTTGGCACATAATCACCGCTCGCCGCGTACACGCCCTCAGTCAGCTCTCCATGTACTGTAACACAAGGTTTCTCATAAGTTTTCATTTGTAACACCCCTTCCATATGCTTCACATCTACCTTATAGTTCCAACCTTTTCACACAGTATAGTCCTCCGACCTGAAAATGTCAACTCTATTCAGTAATTTAAAAGTAAATTTTCACAATTTTTCCTTCTCTTTCTCTTTTTTTTTGTCTATTTCCTCTTATTCTCCCCATGCCAGCTCTCTGACCTCTTCGCGGTTCAGTACAACACATCTCCTGTCCCGAATGGCATAAACTCTGTCACAGCTCTCCAGTACCGTAGGACGATGAGTTGTGATAATGCAAGTCCTTGGATATTTATCCGCCACAATATTCCTGAGTACTCTCCGCTCTGTCGCCACATCCAGCGCCGAGGTGGCCTCATCCAACAGCAACAGTGGTGATTTTCGAAGCAGCGCCCGGGCAATGGAAAGTCTCTGCGCCTGTCCTTCCGAAAAACCTCCTCCTCGCTCTTTGATCACACTGTTTATCCCTTCCGGAAGCTCCTCCACAAACTCCCATGCACAAGCCTGCTTTAATGCCTCTATAATTTCTTCATCGGAAGCATCTTCTTTCACATTTCTCATATTTTCCGCGATCGTCCCAGAAAACATCGTATTCCCCTGGGGCACATAGGAAAAAAGTTTTCTGCCGGAGGGCGTCAGCGGCACTTCCTCCTGACCGCGCTTCCCATCTCCGCCGCAAAGCAGAGCTTCGCCACCTTGCGGCAGCATCAAAGACAGCAGAATACGCAGCATCGTCGTCTTTCCCTCCCCCGACGGTCCCACAAGCGCCACGATCTCATGAGGATACGCTTCCATAGAAGCCTGAAAAAACACCTGATTTCCCGTCCGATATGCATAACTCATATCACTTATTTTAAGACCGATTCCCTCTGTCTGATATTTATCTCTAAACTCCACCACTTCATCGTCTAAACTGTAATCTTCGCGCGGCATCTCAATGATATCCATCAGCCGCCCCGCGGAAGTCGTCAGCCCGATTGCCGTCGGCACCAGCGATGTCAAATTATGCACTGTCCCGTTCAGCGTTCCGGAAAGTCCCAGAAACATCGTCATAGAACCATAGCTGATTGCACCGCTCCACACGCGATAGATTCCCCAGCCATAAGCGGAATAGGACACCAGCATGGCAACCACCGACAGAAGAAGCGAAGTTCCCATGGACATTTTCTGAAAACTCAGCCGCATAGCAATATATTCCTGTTGAAGACGCTTCAATTTATCTTGATAAATCTTTAAAAGATCAAATGCTTTTATCGTCTGAATATTGGAAAATGCCTCCTGATTAAACCCGGACATGGCCGCTCCCATGGCCGCACTCTTTTTATTGTTATCCACCATGCGCTTCATAAGCTTTTTAGATAAGAGCAGGCTCACCGGTATACTGAGAAAGGCAAATATCGCAAAGGTGGCATCATAGTAGATCACCATGGCAAAGGCACTGACAAAGCGAAAAATATAGATAACTGTATTCGGT
Organism: uncultured bacterium; assembly: GCA_947647735.1. GTDB lineage: Bacteria > Bacillota > Clostridia > Lachnospirales > Lachnospiraceae > 1XD8-76. The sequence goes on from CANSLJ010000041.1 coordinate 4,471, forward strand.
ATAAAATTTAAAACACCGCTGGAAATATTGGAGGCGTCCGAACTCCATCGCATCAGCAGATCCCCTGTATGGTAATTTGTCAGAGATTCCCAGTCTGTCACCAGAATCTTTGCAAAAATATCCCTCTTGATCTCCGCATCCACTTTCATTCCCAGATAGCTGGAGACATAATCTGAAATCTTCGACAGAAAGGTCGTCCCTATATTCAGTCCGATCATCATACTGAACGTTTTTACAACCGCCCCCGTCTGATATCCGGTGATGATATCTACCAAATCTCTGGAAATTAAGCTAGTCCCCAGAGAGATCACAGTACTCACCATCCCCAGCAGCGTATAAAAAATCATCACGGTCCAGTACTTTCTCACATACTGGTAGATCCAGACCGTCTGCTGCCACATCTCCTGCAGCCTCCCTGCTTTGATGCGGCTTATGATAAATGCAGCTTTTTCATTCATGATACAGCTTTCCTTCTTCGCTTATTCTAAAACAGCACTGCCAAACCAGGCAGTGCTGTCTTTGTCATTCTATATAATATATCAGCAGATCAATCAAACCCACCTTGTACAGTTTCTTTATGAGTACAGGAGATAGTTGCACCGGTACAGCTTATTGCCTTCGCTGCAGCCTCATCCGCCGCCCACACCCATACTTTATAGGTCATTTTATCTCCAGATAGATAACCATTTCCATGTGACTCCCTCACCAGAGTAACTGTGTTCCCACTAAAATCCGTGACGTCAAATTCAGAGGACACACCTGTAATATTACCCGAAAAAGTCAGGGTTACTGTGCTTCTCTCCGAAAGATGCACCACCTCTGTCGAGTGTGTTATCACCACCTCAAACACATGAGACCAATTATTCCACTCCTGCGTAGATGTCACACTCACCGTCATGCAATTACCGACATCTCCGCTGGCCGCATACACACCCTCTGCCAACTCTTCACTTAACATTACACATGGCTTTTCATAAGCTTTCATTTCATCACCCCAAAATCACTTTCACACAACAAAAAACATCATGTTTCCTACATTTCATGATATACCTCCCCCTCCGGAATGTCAATTTAATTTGCCGGTATATCTTCCATTCATGTGTTTTTTTTCTTGAACAATCCTATCTGTCTCATCATACGACTGCGCTGTTTTGCTTTCCCCAAAATGGACATCGTCGAAATCCTGCGGACAATCCGATTATTGCGCAAAAAGCGAACCAGGGTAATCACCCAGAGAAACGGCCAGCACAACACATTTTTCCCGCTTATCGGAAAATTCAGTCTCATCTGGTGATGGAACTCCCTGATATAGTCGAAAGGGCTCTGACTGCGCAAAGCAACCATCCTGTTCGCCGCGGACCTGCCAAACTCTTCTGCCTCTAAAATATCCAGAAGAAATCCCTCTATATCATATCCCTTTCCAAGCTCCATCCATGCCACATTCTCCGCTTTCAGCCCCAGATATCTGATACAGGTCAATGTCACCATATCTGAAAAACCTTTGATGCCGCTCTCCTTTACAAGCTTTAAGTACTTCTTTTTTTCCGTTTCCTCAGCCTCATGATTCCAGAATACCACCCAGTCGCATAAAAGCTTCAAGCCAAAGCCCGCCCGCAGAAAATGCTGCAACATATGGAGCAGCAATTCATAGCCATGATAAGCCGTATCCAAAATCGGAAGTTCTATCCCCATAATGACGCTGCGCCGTATATTCTCTTCACACTCCGACAGTTTTTTGTGAAGATAACGGTTCATTTCTCCATTGTCAAAAGGCTCCGCCAGCAAAATATGAAGTTCCACCTCTATTCCTTCTGAAGTCTGATAGATGATATGATGCAGAGTAGGCTGTTTTTCCTGCATGATACAGCCGGCCTTTTCCAGTATTTTGCCAGCTTCCCGCGTTTTCTTAGGTGCCAGCAGCAACAGATCCACATCTCCGGACTTTCTCAGTTCCGGCACCGGATAATACCCGGCCGTCCCTGCCCCTTTTAACAGTACAACCGGAATATTCGCTTCCTCCAGTCTTCTGATCAGATAGCGGCTCAGAAAGAGAAGGCGGTAACTTTGTTGAACCGTATACCTCGCCTCCCGCACTGCCTCGTCTTTCAGCCATTCGGGTACTTGCTCACCTTCTGTCAAAGAATGATATAAAAATGATAGCACCCTATGCTTCTTTGCCACGTGAAAAAGGTTTTCCCATTCACAGGGCCTCAGCCTCTCGTACTCGCCAGTCAATTCCCCCCTCAAAAGCTTTAACAGACAGCTTTCTTCTTCTGGTATTTTTTTAGTAACTGTATTCCTTTTTCCCACAATAACTTAAACTCCCCCGTGCGATGATAGATCGCCAGATATGCCAGATTCGTGATCCCAAAGCACAACAGCATACGCACCATGCATATAACCCACGGTTCCCCGACTATGTATCTGCAGATCCTGTCTTCCCCATACCAGATGGAAAAGGTAACCAATGCATATAAAAAATATTTTGTAAAATAAGATCTGCTGGATACACCGAACCGATGCTTGTACAACATATACGGCTCAATCCATAACGAAGTTGTCACTGTACTCACCATAGTTCCCAGGAAAATTCCAGTCACACCAAACTTTCTGCCAAGTACAATGGACACCCCCAGATTGATCATTGCCTCCGCCAGGGATTTATATCTGTCATACCAGAATACACCCATGGAATCCCTGAATACAAGCGCCGCCTGACGCATTCCCGTGAGATAAAAGTTCATGCACAGCACCAGTGTCACATCCTTCGGAAACACATAGGAAGCCCCAAAGCAAAACCCTACAAAAACATCGATCACCTCAAAAATACAGATCACAGCTAACCCGAACATCCACTGCCCTATAAAAAACACTGCTTCAAATATTTTTTTTGCCTCTTCCTGATTCTCCTCCACTCCTAAATTTCCGACACTTGCCATCAGCCCCTGAAACATCTGATTTAGCACCTGCCTGACAGATCCTATAATAAGATAGTAATTGGAATACAGGCTGTTGCTTATAATACCCACAAGGGAGGATAACAGCAGGTTATCCGTGTTGTTTACGATGACAGTCCCCGTCTTATGCATCAGCATGGCACGGATATTCCGGAAAATTTCCTTTCGCTCTTCATCCGGCAGCTTCTTTGCCTCCTTGTCCCTGAGATAAGGATACAGCTTGTCCGCTTTTTTCGATATCGCTATATTATTCAAAACCGTACATAAGATCATCATGGATACAAATAAGATAAAATTTCTGCTCTTCAAAAGCACGATGATCTGCAATATATTCTGTAGGAACCAGGAACCTGTCTGATACAGGACACTGATATAGCTGAGCTGATGCGCATCTACCAGTGTTCTTTTATAAACCATCAGATACGACAGTACGGAATTCAGCAGGTACAACAGATAGATCAGGTACAAATGCTCGATCTGAGGCTGGTTCCTGATCAAAACACCCATAAAAGGAATCACTAAAAGCCCCAGGCTAAGTACGATCAGCGCAACACATCGATAAAAAAAACGAAACATCTTCATCAGTGATTTCTGTTTCTCTATATCTCCTTCTGCAATAGGCCTATACAGAGCATAAGTGATCGCTGTCCCGGCTCCAAGCTCAGAAAGAGCCAGCACATTTAAAATATCCGAGAACAGCCCGTTGACACCTACATAGTCCTGACTCAGCGTATGAGTAAATACTACTCTTGTGGCAAATCCTGCAAAGATAGCCAACACTCTTCCGATCATAGCCACCATGGTATTTCTGGCAGAGTATTCCGTTCTGCTTTTCTTCATCCTTTCACTCCTGGTCATGATTTTCAAACGAAGACCTCGCCGGCAGCAGAAAGGTAAAAGCCTCCTGCAGCTCCATGCGAATTGTCTCTTCTTTTGTAACTGGCGCATCATTGACACACAATACCTTTGTTTTTGGATGCCGAATCGCCCGTATCAGCTTTCTATTATCATCTCTGATCTCCATATAAGTGAGATCCTTTTTTATATTTTTTGCATGAAATTTCCCGGAAAGCTTTTGCCACTCCCGGAATAAGTATGGTGTTACATCTGTATTGCAACGGAAACGATTAGAAGACATCTCTGTCAAAAGCTGCCCTTCCTTTTCCCACAACTCCTCAAAAGTCTTTTTACAAAACGGAAATGGCCCATGCACTGTATATAAACCAGTATACAATGGAAAGGTCAGTTCCAGCATGTTATAGAAAAAATACAGTGGTGGGTAACCCAAATGAAAGTAATTTGCTGGATACTTCTTTACGTTCTCTCTCTTATTAAAATGTCTGCTCAATACCACCACATTATTCAAAAACAAATGAGACATTACTTCATTAGCAGGATTTGCGACTACCGGCTGAAAAGCCAACATATCACAAGGCAGACCTTCATGAAAAAAATCCACAGGTTTTACCGAACGAGTCAGATAAAAGTCATCATTGAAATATACAAAATGCTCCGCCAATCCTTCTATGCGATGCAGATACAGCTCCAGTACATTACTGTTAAAACTTGGAAGGAACTCCCCCGGTATATAATCCTCATGCCTCACAATATGCAGCTTCGGATTTTCCGTATCCAGCCACGTTGGAAGATGTCCCCAGGTAATAAAATGTATTTTCCTCACCCAGGGCGCAAATTTCTCCACGCCTCGAAACCAATATTTTAAAAGTCCCCAATCCCTATATCTGCTCTCTGTATTGTCCTCTCCATCCTCACTCTGATACTTTGACCGCTGCCTGCGCCAGGCCTCATCCTGTCCATCCACCCAAGTTACCACAAAATCTATCGGATACTCCATACCCTTTTCCTCTCCCGCCCTCCCGGTTCACTAAATAGAATCCATTCTCAGTGTCCCTATTTTATAACCATGCTGCTCCGCTTCCTGTTCATTTCCCAAAAAAATCCTTTCCTGCGTTGCCGCATCTCTGATATCCAGATATACCTCATACTCCCCCGGTATCTCACCCGCAAGAGATATCACTGCCGTGACAGAAGCGAGCTGTTCTGCCTCATTGCCACCGGCAAGCGCTCTGATATCTTCTTTTGCCTTATAATAACGAATCTCCTCACCCGCTTTATCCCTCAACGCGATCCACACCTCCGGCTCACGATAGATTGGCGCATATCCCACATTCTGCAGGGAACACTCCACCATAAGTTCATCTTCCGAATACCGATAGTCAAGCTCCACCTCCCTCAGTACAAGCCGATAACCCAGATGCCGTTCCATATAAGACAGGCCATCCATCCCCTGAAAGCAGCCCTCTTCCTCCACCGTATACTCCGCCCATTTATCCAGCACATTCCTGTCATAGTCTTTATTTAAGTAGGTCACATGCATCTGCTTCATATCTCTCAGAGCGTTTTCAAAATCATTATACTCATTGTCCACGATGACTTCTCCACCTAGCGGCACACTTTTACAGAGTATCTCCTGAAATTCCAGTTCCTGTTCCCTATTCCAATAAGTAAAATCTCCGTGCTCTTCCCTGGTTCGATCTCCATATGTGCCATAATCGCTCCAACTTCCCAGCATTCCGTCATTAAATAACCCTAACCTGGAGGGCAATGTTCCGTCTCCTCTTACCACTTCATCGGCATCGCCGATCTGTGTAATCATGCGCCACTGCATCGGCATACGCACTGCCAAAAAAATAGACGGGTCTGTCGCTTCGGCAAGCTGTTCGGCAAGTTTCCGCATATCTTCCGGATCAGAATACCTTGTACCATTCATCTCTCCCCAGTTCCCGGTAAAAAGCCCCTGTATAACAAATATTTGATCTTTATATTCCTCCAGAACAGGCCCTGCCTGACGTATATGTTCTAAAATAACCTCCAATTCTTCCGGCTCGTATTTCTCATTCTCTCCATTCCAATCATAAAGGAATCGAACAATGAGCTGTTTATCCACCTTCTCTAATGCCTCAAATAAGTTTTCCATATTTTTTAATCCCTGCTCCGAGATTGGTTCATCCTGGAAAGCCTGCAGGTTAAATTCTATCATCGTCAGCTTTGTATCCTCATCCCGGCAGAATCTGCCTGCGATATTCTGTCTGAAATCCTCCTCTTCATCCTGAATACGAAATCCATGCATATAGTAAAATCCCCTATTGGGATTATATAGCTGGCGGTTCGATTCAGTAAAAGCATTACTCACCGTTTCTACTTTCCCATGTCCTCTTTCTCTATCTATCCTGCCCTTGGACTGATACAGCAGTACCAAAAGCACCGCCATGCCAAAAAGCACTGCTGCATTTATAACAACCGGTTTGATCCGATGTTCTTTCATATACATCTCCTTTTACTGTATTGCCAACTGATACAACCTTTGCGGATTCTGCTTAAAATAATAGCACACAAACGCATCATCCTCATAATAAGTCTTCAGTTCTCCCGGATAGAGCCGTTCGAATTCTCTGCACCAGGCATATAATCTAGATTCTACCGCAGTACGGGTTTCCAGATTCGTATAAATCTGAGAGGAATCCGGAAATTTTCCCTGCATGATCTGTGCCGTCTCCTCCGATATCTCAGAAGCCATAATGTCCGGACACTGACTTGCATAAAAGCCATTATAAAACGCTGGATATTTTTCCCATGCCAGCCACTTCGGTCCAGCAAAGAAATGACTTTGGGCATACTTTAATGGCTTTTTCTCCACATAGATAAAAACATATGGTGTCGGCAGTGTATAATCCCCTTCTCTACTCTTATTCACAAAATTGATCGCTTCTTCATGATAACCGTATTGAATCACATGATATAACTCATCCACAGGCGATACGATCGTATAGGTCTCCTCCGGCAGCCTTCTCATGATCGTGTCCGTTGTGATGACAGCTCCATTATATCTGGTAAACTCATAATACAGATATCCATGAAATCTCCCAGTCACAATAGTTCCCACATAAATACCTATCACACAGAAAAGCGCCACTATCTTCATAACCCACTTGAACATGATAAGGCTTATTATCGTAAAGATCAGATCAACAGGTATGATCATGGTTGCCAATAGTAAAATCTGTTCTATCGCACAAAGTCTGGAACCGGCAATCAGTGCCGGCAGCCCCAGAGAATAAGCGCAATATATGATCATATAAAAGACCGAGGAAAGGGCAACTGCACAATACTGATCCAAATAGTCCGCAGCTACTTTCTTTCTTTTTCTCAGCAACAACTTCAAAAGGGAAGCCGGTAAACGAAATACAATCCATAACGCAAATGCCAATGCCGTAGAAAGCAACATGATATCTGCATTTTCCTTTCTATATAAGATGACATATCCCTCATAGTAAATCGTATTGGCTTTCTGCTTTATCTTCTCTGCCATCCTTTCAGTCAGTTCCCGCAATCTCTGCTGAAATGAAATCTCCGGAATTTCCACAGGCTCACTCTGTTCCTCCTGCGTCAACGGCCTTGCCATACCACGGACAGGAGTCTGCTGTTCTCCAGCCTGACCTTCCTCCTGACTTATATTGGAATCTTCCTCTGTGGCATCTATATCTGTTTCTTCCGTTTCTTTTTCCCTGTTTTTAGCCGCTTCCTCCTCACCATATGTTTCCGCATCTGTGCCGTTCATCACGTTCATAGCCCATCCGATGGAACCCTGAAAGGGAATCCCCGACGCAAGAGCGCCCGCCATAGGCAGTATCGCAATAAAACAACCGCAGACTACCGCCGCCACGAGTGGAACAAAACGTCGATAATTCAATATTTTACCGATGGCCACCAGCGCAAAGCTGACACAGAGAAAAAATGCCATGATGGTCACATAAAAATGGATGATCAGCGAACCCGCCAATGCCAGCATAAAAATCACCAGATTCTCGTCCCAATAGCATTTTGTCAATTCCGGTTCCCCTGTATCTTCCCGGTTTTCTTCTATCTCGTCTCCCGAAATTTTTCTTTTCTTCCACTTTCTTTTTGGTATCCGCCCCGCTTCCCTGACATACTTTACCAGAAATGCCGCACAAATAAACAGCGTATAAAAACCAAATTCCTGAGGAATCGTCCACTGCAGACGGCACATGGCATAAATCTCGTTGATGCATACCCCCTCCAGCGTAAGGAATGCTGTCAACACCAGCAGCGGGCTATAGCGCCAATGAAACACTTCCCTCAACAAAATATATGCCGAGAGTAGGAACACCATCATATGAATCCCCGCCGTAAAAAGCAGGCAGCTATAAACTCTTACACCAAACAACACATGCATTGCATAGAGAAAGCAGTGCATCCCCTCCGGATACACACCCGCTGAAAAAGGCTTTCCTTGAAGAAGGCCATAAATCCATGCATTATGAGGATACATATCGCCAAAACCATAGGAATAGTCCTGAAAAGCACCATAACTGAAATAGATCATGCCATACAGAACCACCACTGCAAGCAAGCCGTATTCCCACCAGTGCCCCCGCATTATGTGGCCAAGATTTCTAAATCCTTTCCTGACGCTCGCCCGTATAAAATCCACCACATCTCTCATGAAAGTTTTGACCCTGTAACTCCCATTTGCCATATAATGTACTTTTTGCAGCGCTTTCTTGTTTACGGGATGCCTCCTTATCATGCAGTAGAAGAAAGTTCCATAAAAAATAAGCCTCACAACAAACGGATAGAGCAAGTGCATCAGCCCGAGGCTCAGCACCACACTGCTGACTAAAATTGGCTGCAGTACAGCACAGAAGCTGAAGCGAAAGGTTTTTGATCTCCCGCTCAAGTACTCCTGAAACACTACTGATGGAAACACAAACATGATAACGATATATGCCAAAAATACTTTTCCGTACTCCAATAACCAATATAATACTATCAAAAATTTATCTCCCAATTTTATCTTCTCTGTACAAGACTGCCCAGATATACTCTGCCTGCCTCATCAGACTGATTGGCAAAATAGATACTTCTCCCATTGCGCTTTAGTCCCGCCGACAGATACAACTCCCCTTTTTCTACTTCCACCATACTCTCTATCTGATAGATGCCGCCGCTTTCCCACAGACGCATATCACAATCAATACCGATTCTTTTTTTATTTCCTTCTTGGTCTTCACACTCCAGATATAATTCTGCTTCCTGATAGAGACTGGCAAACCCCGTATTTTCTATCGTTATTGCAATACAGTATTGTTGTTCTCCCGCCTGTCCCTTTACAGCATGTACCGCTGCCTTCCTGATCAGAAACCGATACCCCAGATGCGCACCGATATAATCATATAAACTACAACCTTTCCAGACACCTGCTCCTTCATATACCCCTTCTTCCCAACAGGCAAGAAGTCTTGCGTCGTGCCTGCTGTTTAGATATGTGATATGCATTCTCCCGAGATCCTCAAGTATCTGCTTCTGGCCAAGGTTCCTGCTATAACCCTCACCATATACAACCTCTCCTCCATGAGGAACCCTTTTACAAAGTTCCCTCTCAAAACAGAGCTCCTCTTCCCTGCTCCAGGAAGCACACCACCCTTCTGTCTTTTCTGATCCCGCCCCAAAAGTGCCAAGATCACTGGCAGAGCCAAAGATCCCATCATCAAACAGCCCCATATCTGTTCCATGGTCTTCCACATGCAATGCTCTCCAGTAGGCAGGACGCCGAACTGCCAGAAAAGTTCCTTCCCCCTGGTAACGCCTCAGCATATCTGCCATCTGCTCCAGATACTCCTGTCTCAAAAAGCGAGAACCGTGCATCTCCCCCCAGTTTCCCACGAGGAACCCCTGGTACACAAAAACAATGCCTGGAAACTCCGCCAGAATTTCTCCTACCTGCCGCATATGTTCAAGAATCTGTTTAAAATGAGATGGCTCCCGCTCCAACGTTCTGCCTTCATGATCATAAACCACCCGTAAAATAACATCCTTCTGGTGGCTGTCAAAAAATTGCAGAATCGACCGAATATGAGAAAGCTCCTCCTCCTTCAGTGCCGCATTCCGGCAATGTCCAATATCCATCAGGATAAGCACCAGACTCTCCTGCCCCTCCAGGCAGTACACCAAGTTCTCCAGATCTGTCCTATCCTCGATATTAAAAGTATATATTCTATACCATCCTCTCAAGGGATTATCGAGGACTTCCGTTCGTTCTGTGAGATCTGCCGCCGACAATGACCATTTTCCTCTTCTCTCCGAAAACCGGTCAAATATCCTTTTCACTTGTTTCCTCCACGTCCACATGGAATACCTTGATCCTGATCCATATTCCTATAATGGAAAACATCATAAGGAACATATATCCCACCGGCTTCAGCCCGGAATGCATACTGCTTCCTTCCTCCCTTGCATGCATCACCGCCGGAATCTCTTTCACTCTGAATCCTAAAAGAAGCATCTGGATCAGCATATTCGCATCCGGATAACTTTCCACAAAATGCCCATAACCTGAATAAAACGAAAATGCCCTGCTGCTAAGCCCCTGCAGGCCTGTTGTCGGATCTGAGATTTCTCTCCCTGTCACCATCTTGATCACTTTCCGGAATAATGCATAAGCGATCTTCTTTGACAGACCTATCTCATAACTGATACTTTCATCCATAAACCTTGAGCCTAAAACAATATCCGGATACTTTCCACCCTCCCCTGGTGTCTGCAGGCATTTCAATATCCTCTCCACATTGGACGCATCATGCTGGCCATCTGCATCCATCTGGATCACATATTTGTACCCCCCCATCTGGGCATATCTGTATCCCATCTGAAGTCCGCATCCATAGCCCAAATGATATATTCCTGTCACTACACTATTTCCACTGTCTTTCACGATCCCCCTGGTATTATCTTGGGACGCATCGTTCATGACCAGAATATCTGCACGTTCCAAAATTCCAGTCATCTTTAACTTGTCCAAAAAAATACCGATCGTCTTTTCTTCATTATATGCCGGAATGATAATAAGTAACTCTTTCTTTTGCTTCCCCATACTTCACCTCTTACATTATATCGAGCAGCTTTCTCAATTCTGCCTTATTTCCCTCGTTCTTCTGTCCTGCCGCATCCCCCAGCGTACTCCTCAAATCACTATCATGCAAAAGAATTTTGACCCCCCTGCTGACCCCCTCAGGTGTCAACTCACACATTAGCCCGTCCACCCCCGCCACTACCTGCTCTCTGTTTCCACTACAGTCAGATACCAGGATCGGCTTTCCGAGTATCTGTGCCTCCTGCACCGCTATGCTTTTTCCTTCGTAAAGACTCGCATGTACATAAATATCCGCCTGTGCCATATAAGGATAGGGATTTTCCACAGCCCCCAGCAACAGAAAATCCTCTGTCAACTCTAACTTTTCAATTTCTTCTTCCAGCACCTTTCTCTGATCGCCCTCTCCTAAAACATACCAGCGAACATCCTCTCCACTGTCTTTTAACAATTTCATCGCCTTGGCGGATACCTCAAAAGCCTTCTGTTTTGTCAGCCTTCCCACAGACAAAATACGCATCCCCTCATAATGATCACAAAACCCACCTGTCTCCCCGGCCTTTTTTTTGATCCTCTCCGGATTTAAAATATTATGAAATACCTCTGTTTTTTCCTCGCATTCAGGATAACTTTTTAAAAATGACTCCCTGACTTCATCGGATACCGCAAATATCCTATCATACTGCAGATAACAGCTTTTATCCAGATACCGAGTGTATCCTGCCTTCCCATAATCCACATGCACGAAAGCTGCTTTCTTTTTTGCGTTGACATGATCTGCCACATAATAGGCAGAACCTCCTTCCAGAAAAGCAACTGCCAGATCATAATATGTATCATACCTCTCTCCGCCATCCGATAGTGCTCTCCAGAGAAGCTTTTCTGGTAATATCCTGTTCCCTTTCAACATAATCAGAAAATTTTTCAGCATGTATGGAAAAAGCCTGATGCCGGTTCCTCTGCTAAGCAGCGCCCGAATCGTATTTTTCTGCAGATATCTCCTGCCCTCCCTGCCAAGCACAGGACAAGCATCATAATGCCTGTTCAAAAGTCTTACATAAGCCGGCAGTTCTTTTACCATTTCCCCCTGTCCCATCAGTACATATAATGAAATTTCGTATTCCTTTGGATTCAGACAGATTAATGTCTCCAAAAGAGACATCTCCGCCCCCGCATGTCCCAGTGTGTTGATCACAAACAGTATCCTTTTCACTGTTCATCACTCCTGTCAATCTTTTCCATCAACTCTTCAATCTGCCGCTCCATCTTTTCTACCTTCAGGTTCAAAAGTGATGTCTGTATGGAAAGCTCTGTATTTTTTCTCAGCAGTACGGATATTTTACTGCTCATTAAATACATACCGCCCAAGATACAAAAACTAATCATTAAAAGGATCAATACCTCTATTCCACTTATCTCACTGTCCAACTTTTCCGTCCGCATCATAATACCTATCACAATGATATCAACAGCGATCACGCCCCACATCACGCAAAAAAACTCTGTCATTTTCCTTTTCGTCAAAGAAGATATCACTGCCATCATCAGAAAAATCCCAACAGCGATCATCACAATTCTCAAAAACGTCCCCATTCCCATTTCTATTACTCCCATCATCCTCTTTTTCCGGAAATCCCAGCTCTTCTTCCATACACTTTATCCGTCGGCCGCGCTCCATGTCCCCGCTTCATAATAGTCCCTCGACAGAAAACCTGCGTATACATGTTCTTTTCCATTGTCCTCAGTCGAAAGTATGCCATGCTCCACCCCGCAAGGGCCCCCGCCACAAGGCCGATCCCATACCATTGAGGTGAGAGCCTGGTGGCGAAAATACTGACAGACAATGTGATCGCCGCAAAACAAAATGCCGTTACCATAGCTCCGTTCCAATCGTTAAAATAATATAAAAAGATGATCTCCGCATACATAACAAACAGGATAAAATATCCACCCGCCAGACAGGGATATATCTGTGTGACCAGACCACCCAGTCCCATCCTGGGAAGAAATATGATTCCCAGAAAAAATGTGACTACGGAAATAATAAACTGCATGCGGACCAAATTCATCAGTTCGTCTGCAAGCTGCCTGAATACGCGCCTTTCCGCATTTTTAATATCCATGCCCCGACCGCCAATGATTGCTTCTGAATATCTTTTGTACCTCTCGTGAAAATGCATTTCCACCCCGGAGATAAAAATAGTTGTGGAGGAAATATTCGTCAACATTGCAAGATATGTTGCCATATCATAGGCCTCCGCGGATACAAAACTCTTCGCTACCACCATGCGCAGTTCCGTCGTCCAAAACACAAAATTATGAAGGTACAGGCCTAAAATATATAAAAAGTTCGTTATGACAAGCTGCCAATATCTTTTAAAATATGTTCCAACCTCATGATAGATTTCTCCATAGATCTCCCGATCTTCCCTGAAATAACTTCTGATCAGTGACTGCTCCAGGCTGGCTATCAAAAGAAATCCTACATCCAGCGCAAGCAGCATTCCAAAAGTAACCTCTGCATGAAATATTTTTACAAACACAAGTGACAACAATACCGCTACCGTCATACCGACAAAGAAGAAAAAGGAAATCTTCTTATAATCCTTACAGGCCGACATATAAAGCATGGAATAAAAAACCAGGATCAAAGCCGTATACCCACAGTATCCGGCAAAAACATACGGAATCTCGACATCACCTACCAGATGCTCCCTGATACAGAACGGAATAGCAAAAACAGTACTGAAAACGATATTGATCACCATGCCAAAATAATAACAAGGTAAAATATCTCCATAGCTTTCCCTGAAAAAAATGTCCGCCACGTATCTAGATAACACAGCATTAAACGGGGCCGCTGTGAGCAATGCAAAAATAAAAATATATAGTATGGTGGACGAATACAAAGCCCTTTCTGCATATCCCACCTTTGTAAAATCCAGCAATTTCTGCATAACCACGATTGCAAGAATAACCATAATCATTGGCGCTATTGTGATCACGGTACTGTATCCCGCCCCGCCCAGACTGGCTACGATCGTATGTTTGCTGTATATTTTTTTTAAATTAACACCAATTCCTGCCACCAGCCATCACTTCCTTCTCTCCCCCGCGTTACATCTCCTCTTCTCTTTCAGATGATAACCGTTCATACAATATGTCATAGGCCTCTTCATAGATATCTTCATAAGTCTTTTTCATCTGTTCGAGCTGATACCGGCTCCGCACTCTCTGATACCCGCATTCTCCCATTCTCTCCCGAACTTTCCCAGACTTTCCCAGTTCTACCATAGCATCCGCAATTTCTTCCGTATTCATAATGTGTGTCAAGATACCTGCAGTTCCAAAGGAATCACCGCCGCCATAGATCAATTCTCTGCAGTTCCCCACATCCGTCGCTACCACCGGTTTATGAGCCGCAAAACTCTCTAAAATAGTAAGGGGCTGTCCCTCGCTGATGCTCGTCAAAATTGTAAAATCCATTCTGCCCAGATATTCTGTCACACTCACTTTTCCTGTAAAAACAATGTCCTGAACCTCCAGTGTATCCACAAGATCAAAGCATTCCCCCGCATATTCCTCATCCTCATCACAGGGTCCCATAATCCATAGCTTCAAAGATGGAAGCTTTTTCTTTGCAAAAGCAAAGGCACGTATCATTGTCTTTACATCTTTTACCGGCGCCACCCTTAGCACCGCTCCCACATTAATAAACGCTTCATCCTCCTGCTGTTTTCCGGATAGATTTTCAAATCTTTCCACCTCTATCCCATTAGGCGTTACCTGTGTTTTCTTTTCAGGACATCCCAGATCAAGCTGCAGTTCTCTGGCATGCGCATATAAGGCTGTCACCTTATCGGCTCTGTCATAAGCAAGCTGCGACATCTTCCTAAACTGTTCTATCCATATATTCTTATAAATACCGCTCACCCAGGAGGCTTTCAGTATTTCCTCTTCCCTTTCCCTTGTGTATATGCCATGTTCCGATATAACCAGTGCACAATTATGTATATATTTTGCCATCCCCCCAAGCACTCCCGCATAACCGGTAGATACACAATGGTAAATATCCGCTTTGGGGAGTTTTGTCTTCAGGACCAAAAACAACGGCAGATAAATAGAACGCATTGTCCAAAGAAAGTCCGAAAAAACAATATGCGGATAACGCTTTTCGTATGTCTCCTGCACGATATGCAGAAAATCTGCTCCCATCAACAGATCATCAAGAGAGTAATTTCTGCGCTGAAACAGATCGAATACCGGCTCCCAGTCTATATCCTGATTCAAAACAACACTTCTTAAAGCGCGATATTCCTTTGTGCTTAGTTTCGTTCTTTTCTTCCGCCTGGATCTTTTCCCCCAATCGGCATCATCCAGATAAGTCTCATAGACTCCCGACACATTCTGCGGCAGCTCATATTGAAATTTTCCCCGCTGCTCCCGGTTTGACACAACCGCAAGCACCATAAACTCTATCTGCGGAAAGGTCTGGATCATGCTGTGTATCCAGCCGGAAACACCACCCACCACATAGGGATAACACCCCTCCGCAACAATACATATCTTCATAGACAACCTTCTTCCGTCATATTCTATGAAAGAAACAATGGTCCCTCATATCGAAGTTCCTCTTCCGATCTGCTCAAATATATTTCCACTTTATCCGCCAGTCCGTGGATCAGGTAGGCACCTTTCTCAAGCTCCTCATATTCCCCATTTTCCACCTTTGCGACTTCCCTGTCATGTAATCTTAAAATAAACCAAGTATCATCATTTCCCCCTGAGATATTCAGTATAATCTGATCCCTTGTTTCGCTCTCCTCATAATCCATATTCAAAAAATTCCGTATCCGATGATCACTTTCTGACAGTGTTGTCTGCTCAAAATAATCAAACTGCGTCCAAAAAGTGCTGATATCGCTAAATACCTCATCCGAATAATTTTCCCATCTGTCTATATCCTTAACAGGCCATCTTAAATGCTGCATATCGATCAGCAGATTGGAATATCCCAGCGCCGTAGCCAGACTCCTTAACTGAAGGTCTTTTGTATAGCTGTACTCCTCCGCCACGCCGGTTATTTCCTGCAGAGTAACAGAATCATTTATATAGGAGATCAGAGGTTCCTGTTTTCTTTCTCCGCAGACCAGCGTACTTACCTCCTCCAGTCCGTTCTCCTCCTGCAACAACCCTTCCAGATTTTCTGGCAATTTTTCTATATAAGCCGCGCCAAACTGATAGATACGATCCGTTATATCATAAAACGCTCCGTCCTGCTGCGCCTTTTCTTCTAATGTGATATCATCCCCCTTGTAATTCAAAGATCTTCCCGCCTCTGCGCTGATCTCTTTCATCTGCTGCAGATAAAAGGGCAGATCCTCTCCCATGGGCGCCGCAGAATCACTATAATCATATTTTGTACTGATACAGCAGGTCAGTTTCAATTTATTGTTAGAGGCTAATGAAACAATGCCCGGCCAGAAGATATCCCTCTGGACCGCCTGTGGTTTTCTGCTGTATAGAGCTTCTATCTCCTCAGCATTCTCATATGCAAGATAGGGAAAATCCACCACAACAGCATTCTGCGCATTTACCACAGGATAAATCGCATATGCGTTCATCTCATATAGCATTGCACTTAAAAGACCCATGCCTACATCCCCTGACATATAATCACCATTCACCGCAAATACCATCGTTCCCTCATAAGCGTTACGCCAGATCAACGCCGGAAACTCTTCCATCTTCACAACATCCTTGTCCATCATGCCAACCATGTATGTTTTGGTTCCTTTTCCAGTCACATACCAGGGGACCGACAGATCAAAATCCTGAAATCTCTCTTCCTCTTTTCGCTGTACCTGATAAACCACCTCTCCGCCTAACAAAAAACCGGGAAATAGATGCACGCCCTCCAGCTCAGTGTGTTCCTGCCGTACTTCGGAAATGCCAAGGAGCTGTGCTAACTTCCTATTTTCCCTGATCACTGACACCTCTGGAAGGTTGCAAAATATAACCGGCATCCCTTTCTCTGCCAATCCAATGATCGCATCTATTTCTTCATTAAAATCAATATTACCGGAATCAATCAAAATCAGTGTTCCTGCTTCCTCCTCCCAAAGGCCCTTTGTATTCTTCAACACTGTCATCTGTCGTTTGGTATAGGTGCACCATGAAGACACCATGATCCCCAGTGCATCCTCTTCATTTCCCAAAAATAATACCTTTTCCCTTTCCCCGGTAAAGCCCCTTTCCTCGCTCCATCTATCTTTCCCTGATAATGGCTTCTCACTTATAAACTCATTCAGATCATACTGATTACCATTTGCCTTTATCACTTGTGAAAACTGAAACATAAATAGCACGATCAACATCATCAATGCCATACTGAAAAAATTTTTACGGGATACCATCATCACACCTGCTCTTTAGAAAAAAAACGAATCCGTTCCAACGTCTCATGATCGATAACTACAGATGACTGTTTCAGTTCCTCTATCGTATCAAAAAACTGCCTCTTCTGCCCGCTGGCAAAATATAACTTCAACAGACAGGTAAAAGTGGAAAGTGTATTCGGATAATTAAAAGAAGCCCTGTAACACCACTTTTTACAATTATCAAAATCACCGATCTCCAAAAGCCGCATACTGACTGCCTCAAACTGACTGCTGACCATCCTGTCAGGACACTCGTCATAATATATCTCACATATCTCATCCATGATATCCACATAGTCCCTTTGTTCCATATCGGTAAATACTCTCTGGCGCAGGATCTGATCCATATAATCGATCAACTGCCCCGCATAAACGGGCATATCAGGACCGCCTTCCTCCACGAGGTTCCTAAGCTTTCCTACATTGATCCTAAAATCGCTCAGCACATCCTGCAATACAGACGCCGCATAATGCGCTGTTTCCGTATCCTCACTCCCCAGCGCCAATGCAATGGCCGGAAGCGTCTCCCGAATATCACCGCGTGCAACATTCATCATCAACTCCCGCAGCCCTTTTTCATCTGTCACTTCAACGGCCTCTTCCAAAGGTACCATATTGCGTTCCCGCTCTTCCTCCGCATGCATTACCGCCTTAATGCGTTCCTTACTGAAGATAACATCCTCCAGATCCACTGGTATCCTAAAGAAAAGCCGGTACCATATCTGAGACAGCAGAAAAAAACAGATTCCCACTACCGGACAAAGAAGAATAATAATTGCCCTGAGCATATATCCTTTCTTTTTGCGGATCACATTCCAAAATATATAAATGACGGCCACCAGAGTATTCAACACAAGAAGGCAGATAAACCCAATCTGTTCTCTGGTCATTGTTCCTCGTCCTCCACTATTACACTTTCATATCCTGCCTCTTTCAGCCTCTTCACCACAAAAGGAACACCGCTCTTATCTGTGTTTGCAAGCAGCACATATAATTCGCCATCCTCCAGTATCCCAATATAATCTGTCTGACGCATTTTTTCCGAAACAGCAACACCGGCCTCCCTGCGCCCCTGATCCTCTGTACAGATTCTCAAAAGCACACACTCCACCAATCCCTGTTCCCTGGCCTTGAAATAAGCCTTGATCAAAGCGGTAAACGCTTCTGTCTGCATGGTATGGGTTCCCTCTACGAACCGCCTTTCTTCCAGCGCTGCCAGATATCTGTTTGCCCTGACAACCGCACTCTGGATCAGCGCGCCAATGATCACCAACTGATTCGCCTGTCCTAACGTCATGCTGTCCCAAGGAAGCCCCCATATCATTGCAATGACCTGCATTCTCTCCTGATCATCATAAATAGCACTTGCCATATGGGGATATTTATCGTCCAAGTTCCTGTTGATATATACTTTATGTTCTATTAGCGCTTCGTACATCTCTGTCAGTTCCTGATAACGAATAGAATGTCCCAATTGCCTTGCCTTTGGAGATGTAGCAGAAAACAGCCTCGCATAGTTTTCATTAGAAACCACATATACCGCCACATCTTTACTTTTCATCAGCTTTCCCAGCACCTGTGCCGCATAAAACAGCACCTCCTCAGAACTGTAGTAATCCAACGCCGAAGTGATACTGTATATCCTGCCAACACTGTCACTCTGATTGATCAACTGCGTCTCCAGGGCATCCTTCACACGCACATTGCTGCTGTTGATATCATGAATATCTTTTAGCTGCAGCGTAAGAAACTCCTTTTCATCCTCATTTTCCCGATGCATTTTGGAGATCGTATCTCGCATATAACCTACTGTAAGCCCCAAAATAAATAACTGTGCGATCCACACGTATGTATTGGCATCCAGCATAAGCTCAAAACCGGAACGGTCATACATCTGTCTAAAACAGTATCCCGCCACAGCCAATACCGCTGAAACAGCAGCCTGCTGCTGTCCATATACAATAGCAAACAACAGAACATAAATCAGATAAAAATCCAGTTTCGCAAAATATTCACTTCCCACTGCACGATTATTCAACATAAAAAATGGAATAAAGGCGACCATATTTTCCGCAAAAGGAATGAGTTCCTTTATAAGCCAACCTGTTTTTTTCAAAAAACGCTGATAGAATGGAAGCTTTTTCTCTTCGCCGTGCAGAAATATATGTCTTTCCTTCCTCATCCTGTCCAGAATTTTTTGAATATTTTCAGAAAGGTCGCAAAAAAAGGGCGTTCCAAATTCACTTTCATACAGAGAGCCCGAAAGAACCCTCCTGTTTTCCCCGGCACCTTTCACAATGATCTCCACTGTTTTTTTCAAATGTGATTGTATGATTTCTGCGATTTGGCGTTCAGAAATTTCATAATCAGAAGATATATTATATAAAGAATTTTGATGATTTTCGCATACTCCCGCCTGATAGATATACTCTACAGCGTCTTTTTCAAAAAGCAGAGAACACCAGTACTCCTCCCGTATTGTAATCGTTCCCGTGTCAAGAGCCTCCAGACACATCCTGTTGCAGATATCCCGAATATCTCTGGCCGATTCTGGTATGCCATAGAGATGGTCAAGGCGCAATGTGATAATATCCAGACCCATAGTTCTTTGATATCTCTCACACATTTCTTCTCCCTGCGCAAGAACCATAGATCTGAAACCCTCAGGATCTGTTTCTATATCCTCTGTGATATCTTCCTCATAACTGCTCTGATATACTTCATCGGAAGACAAATAGACAAACCTTCCCCTGCCCATTCTCGCATAATTCACAAGAATGTTCATCAAGCCTGCATTGTATCTTACAGAATCTTTTTCTTCTTCTCCCCAATCAAAGTTAGTATCATGTGCTCCCATGAAAATAGTCAGATCGGGATTTATGCTTTCGAATATCTCGTTCAGATTACTGCTCGTATAGGGAAATGGATACTTCTCAAATACTTTTTGATAAGACAGATTTCCAAACCTGTCCCCTGTCAATAAAAATACTCTGTGCTTTTCTTTGTTTAATTTGATGATAAGGTTGTTGACCATACTGCTGGCACCACCTATCAGCAAAACATTCATAACTCTTCTCCCACATCGCAGAAAACATCTTGTTCTTTCAATTGCTTTATAAAGCATGAGATGTCTTTCTGCATAGCTTCCTGTTCCATATCATACTCTTTGCTGAGTTTTTCTGCTATCATTTTTGGGTTTTCTCCTTGGGCCAGACACTGCCAAATGTCAGCCCCCATTTTATTGAGGGGAATCGGCCTTCTATATGGAACCCCCTCCTGCTCTATATCAATGAGCCAGTATATTCCCGCCGCTTTCCGAATCTGATATTTTGTATCATTTTCTTCTATTGTCTCTTGTTGTCTTTCCTTCTTCATACAACCATCATACTTCCCGGTTCTATTTTCGAGCAAATGTTATCCACCGTGTTTCCACTAATATACTGCATTCTATCCTGTGAAAACGATTAAGATTATTATATCACACCTCCCTAATTTGTAAAGGCGACAGTTCCTCATCGACTAATTCGTGACTGTCAAGTAAACGTTGGCAAATTTTTTTCATACAGATTTTTCTACTCTG
>CANSLJ010000042.1 GCA_947647735.1 uncultured bacterium
GAGCAACCGGCTCATAACCGGTCGGTCCTGGGTTCGAGTCCCCGAAGGTCCACTAGTAGTAGTCGTATAGAAATATTTAAAGAAATTCCGAGTTTGCGAAGCAAATCTCGCAGAAAATTTGAAGGAGTTTCGAGTTTGCGAAGCAAATCTCGTATGTGAAACTCCGTTTCACATTGGCCCAGTGGCTCAGTTGGTTAGAGCGTCGCCCTGTCACGGCGAAGGTCGTCGGTTCGAGTCCGATCTGGGTCGTTTTCGGTTTTGGGATCTTAGCTCAGCTGGGAGAGCATCTGCCTTACAAGCAGAGGGTCACAGGTTCGAGCCCTGTAGGTCCCATTTCTGTTTATATCGAAAAGTTTGTCTTTTATTATGCTGGTGTGGCGGAATAGGCAGACGCAAGGGACTTAAAATCCCTCGGTGGCAACATCGTGCCGGTTCAAGTCCGGCCACCAGCAGTATATAAAATCCATCTCAACATTGCGCTGAGATGGATTTTTGCTTTTGGATGATATGATAAAGAAATATTTGTATCAGAGGGATCGGCAAGTGATCAATACAGTTTGAATCCTCCTAAAGTCGGAACACGTCCTCCGACATGCGTGATATAAACAGCATGAATTCCGTCGGGAATATGGCAGGGAGCACTGAAGGTTTCCCAATAGTTGCATTCGCTTATGGGGACTGTGGCGCAGATTTCCCCGTCCGGCGAGGTACGCACTTCAAAGCAGCCGTCCATATAGCCTCTTGCCTTGATATCGATCCTGCTGATATTCCTGCAGTCAAAATATTTGAAGCCTGCGGTGGCGCCATCCACCATATTACAGACATAGCCGGGGTATTCATCCGAATCGTTGCCGTCCTGTGAGATAACGGGACGGTTTTTTTCGTCATTCTGCAGTTCAGGATAGATGTTCCAGAGGTTGCAGGCAATATACGCGTCATAAAAAATGCCGCACTGTAAGGGACCGTCGTTGAGGCCGCAGGATGTCATCTCAACCTGGGGGATCAGTCCGTCCGCCGTAAAGAAAATCTCTTCAGCGCAGGCCTGACGGCTGAACTGGGTGCCGTTGGTGGGACGATGATAGAACATATACCATCTGCCGCCTATTTCGGTAAAGCTTCCGTGATTATTACAGTGCAGCGCAACCTTTTGACCGGCGGGTTTGTAGGTATCGATGCCTACATCACAGTTATCGACGATAACGCCTCTGTAGGTGAAGGGGCCGACCGGGCTTGATGCAGTGGCATAGCACATTTCGTGATTATAGATGGAGGAGTAAATAAAATAATAGGTTTTATCCCGCCTGCGCAGAGAGGACGCCTCAAAAAAGGGATGTTCCTCAAAAGAGGTGTTTTTTGCATGGCAGGCATTGGGAATGATCATCTGCGGTTCCTGTACGACTGTCAGCATATCAGTGGCAAGAAGGGTCACGCAGGAACCTTCCACAGAGGCGTCTTCAGCGGTTGAAAAACCGGTATATAAGTAAATCTGCTCTCCCTCCCTGTATACGGCGGGATCAAATTGCGGCGCATCGCCCTCTTTTTCGCCCAAAGGGGTACCGTCATCATGCTTAACATACCCGTAGAATTCATATTTTCCGGCGGGAGTATCGCATACGGCCACAGAAATAATGTGGGTGAGATTGAGCACATAATACATATAATAACGCCCATCAGGCCCCTGAACAACATCCGGGGCAAACAGTACCATTTTTCCATCCGGATTGCGGGGGTCCTGTTCCCTGCGATAAGTGATTCCCTCATATCTCCAGTTCCCCGGATCGTCTACAGGGGCTGACCAGCATACATAGTCGCCCAGACAGTATACATATCCCCGGAAATGATCGTGAGAGCCATACAGATATACTCTGTCTCCAAAGACATGAGGTTCCCCATCCGGGATGTACTCCCATGATGGAAGAAACGGATTATAAACTTGTTTTTTCATTGCATACCTCCTGATGATTTTGTTCTATGACGAGTTGAAACGGTAAGGCTGACAGCCCCGCGCGGTTTTTAATGTGAATATTGGCGTAATCCGCCCATCCCAGCGATACATGACAGGGATATTTAACTTCCGGTGCAGTATCGGGCAGAGTAAGGATCAGATGTTCACCCTCTGCCGTAATCTGTTCTGGCGGAAAATTTTGGCCGCCAATGCGGATATTCCAATCGGACGGCTGGTAGCCGATGGTAAGGCCGTCCCCATGCCGGAAACGGATAAGGATCTGTCCGTTTTCCAGCAGTATGGCGCTGACAGCTCTGGGTGCGTCACACAGCAGGTTTTTCTCACCATACACATGCCCTCTCGCAAGCAGAGCAAGCCTGCGTCCCACTTCCATCTTTTCTTTCGGGTGGATGTCATAGTAGGAGCCAAGATCCATAATGCCCGCCATATAAACGTCCGGAACGTTTTCGGCGACAAAAGCCTGTTTTTCCCTGACGACAGCGTAATCCTGATTATCACAGTCCAGCCACATGCCGAAGGGGGCAAGCTGCACGATCAGGAAAGGAAGATCGTCATGCCATTGTGCCCGCCAGCATTTGATCAGTGCCGTAAGCAGTTTATCGTACATAAACGCACGGTCACCGGCGTCGGATTCGCCCTGATACCAGAGGACACCCTTGATGGAAAGCGGGATCAGAGTGGACAGCATGGTGTGATAAAGGCCGCCGGGGCGGTTAAAGTGATAGGGCCCCATTGGAATGACAGGATCACCGGCATGAGTTTCCATATACCGGAGCTGCCAGTCTCTGTCCCGACCGTAAAGCAGCGGTTCGAAATCGCTGCCATGCTGCGCGGAATCTTCAAAAGCCCATGCCGCGAGGCTGTCCCTGGCCAGTTTTTCGGGAGTGATATCCGGGATGGCGTCCTCATATTCCTTCAGATAAAGATCCAGAGGCGGTGTGCGAAGCGCTTCCTCCGGCACCCATGCGGAGGCGGTGGAACCGCCCCAGTTGCAGCCGATGATGCCTACAGGCACATCGATCTGCGGCTGAAGGTTTCTTGCGAAACTGTAGGCGGGCGCGGAAAAACATTCCAGCGCCTGATCGTTGCTGTCATCAAACCAGTATCCGTAACCGGTTTTATTGTGCGTGGTATGTCCCTCGAAGGCTCTCTGGGGAACGTTGTACATGCGGATCCTCGGATTGCGGGGCAGTTTTCGGGTGGCTTTCCAGTCGCGGTCGTATTTCAGGAAAAATTCCATGTTGGACTGGCCGCCTGCCAGCCACAGATCTCCAAAACAGATATTTTCAAGCATAACAGATCCGGTATTTCCGGAATCGAAGGTTACAGAGAGCTGATAGCCTTCCCCCGCTTTCTGCCGCGGAAGCCGGATAAGGAATCGGCCGCCCGGATCAGCAATGCTGTTTCCCCGGAGAGAGGGAGATGCATTTTCGGCACATCCTTCTCTGCGGAATGCGGCATGGACTGTTGTACCGGGAGCCGCTTCGCCCCACAGGACGATCTCCTTGTCCCGCTGAAACATCATCCCGCTCTGGAAAATTTCCGCAAGCCTGTTTTCATGGTGAATGTTCATATGTTATATGGTTTCCTTTCTGTAAGATTCAACAGATGCTATATCCCTGAGCGGGCTGGACATCCGCTCTGTGATCAGGAATTGTACATATTCCTGAAGTCCGTAGGCGTACATCCCTTTATGATCTTAAACATCCTGATAAACGAGGAGAGGGAGGAGAATCCGCAGTTGAGCGCCGCGTCCGTAATGGATACTTCCGGTTTGGTCAGCAGTTCGGCGGCCTTTGCGATACGCTTCTGGTTCACGTATCTGTAAAAGGATACATTGGTAAACTGTTTGAACAGCCTTGAAAAATAAAATTTGCTGAAACCGCACATGTCTGCGATATCATCCAGATTGAGATCCTCGGAACAGTGATCTTCTATGTAGTCACAGATCTTGAAGAATTTCTCCAGGTATTCTTTCTGCTGGCCGGGGATATTGTTCTGGCTTTCTGTGTGGCGCACATGGTTGCGTCCGATCAGGGAAAAGATTTCCAACAGCTTGCCGTATATGATGACTTCGGAAAAAGAGGAGGCCGCGCGCAGATATTCATCCCTGATCTCGATCAGCAATTCGCGGATCCTCCCGTGTATGGTGGGAAAATCCTCGGGGGTAATGACGATCAGAGGAGAGAGGATATTTAACAAAAGTTCGATATCTTTCATGAATCTCAGTGAGGCGGTATTCGGCTGGAAAATGATGCGCCGCCCGGTCGGGGGGGCAAAAAGAGTGTGGATGCAGCAGGGACAGATCAGGATGATGTCATTTTCCCGAAGGATGTACGTCTGGTTGCTGCATTCCACCGTGTAGATATTTTCCGTGGGCATGATGATCTCCATTGTCGTATGCCAGTGCGGAGGATAGTCCTCATACTCATCATTATCATAGAGTTTGAGAGATGTACTCTGCTTATAGTTGACGGTTTCGAAGATACCGTTTAATGATTCGATCATGGAAGGCTCCTTGCTGTCTTGTCATTTCCTGTTATAAATTTACGGATCTGTTTTTTCTGATAATGATTATATTTTATAACGTAATTCAGCTTTATAACATATAAAAGTTGCCTACAAAATATCAAATCTTGCTCAAAAAGTATTGGCGGTCGTACACAAAAAAACAGGATTGGTAAAAATACACCAAAATTAGAGATGAAAATTAGCAGATATGCACAATGAAAAAAATTTTTGAGAGAAAAGCACTGGAATAACATTCAAAAAAGGGAAAAAGCAAAAGAACAAATAAAGCATTTTGAAAGCAAGAATTAATCATTAATAAACAATAATTGGAAAGCGCCCGGACAGGAGCCGTGATAGTATGAAGACGGTATCAGATACTACGAAAATAAAAAACTTTTTTAAAAGGAGGGTTCAAATGAAAAAGAAATTATTGGCAGTAATCTTGTCGGCGGCAATGACGGCAGCGCTTCTGGCGGGATGTGGAAGCAGCGCGCAGGATACACCGGGAACATCGGCCGGTGATGAGGGCGGCGCCTCCGCGGACAGCGGTGAAGTGCAGGAGATCACATGGATGTTCTGGGATGATCTGAATGCAACGGAAGATCTGATCTCCAAAGGATATGCTGAAACTGTTGAAAGGTTTAATGCTGATTATGAAGGACAGTACCATGTGACGGTAATTACAACCAATCTGGAAGAGTATTATCCGAAACTTAACGCACTGGTTGCTTCCGGAGAAACACCGGATGTATTTATCGTAAGCCCCGGACCGAACCTGACGGATTATGTTGAACCGGGTGTGGCGGCACCGCTTGATGATTATCTGGCAGACGGCTGGAAAGATACTTTTACATCGGACGCGGTATTCTCTCAGATGACTTATGACGGAAAGATTTATGCGGTACCGCTCAATATTGCGGCGGCATGTGCATTCTACAACACGGAGATGTTTGAAGCGGCAGGTGTCGAAGTTCCGACAACATGGGATGAGATGCTGGATGCATGTCAGAAATTACAGGATGCAGGATATACACCGATCTCTATCTCAGCCGGTACGGCATGGTGTCTGTCCATGGTGGCAGGTTATCTCTGTGAGATGGAAGGGGTTGACCTTGCGGCATTGGAAGACGGTTCTGCAAGCTGGGAGGACGGCAAGGTGGAATCCGCGGCGGCGAAACTGGTGGAGCTTTCCCAGTATTTCCAGAAGACTGCGGCGGGAGATACCAACGATGTGGCAACAGCAAACTTCTACAATGAAGAAGCGGCGATCCTGATTCAGGGTTCCTGGGCGATCGCGCAGATCAACGGTTCCAATCCCGATTTTGAATCCAAGTGCGGCGTTTTCCAGTTCCCGGGTGTGGAGAGGGTTATCGCTAAATCGGATTCTCTCGCAATGAGCTCTTCCACAAAGTATCCTGAGGCATGTGTGGCGTTTATGAAATACTTTACAGATGATACGGCGCAGAAATACACAGCGGAGATCGGCGGAAAGATCCCGGTTACCAGCGTTGAGTATGATGCATCTGCGGCACCGGCACAGCTCGCCTATGTGATGGATGTATTTGGCGGGGCCAAGGGTACGTTCGGATTCTACAATGAATCCATGCCTTCCACGGAAGCGGGCGCATACTTCGATGATCAGATGGTAGCGGTATTTCTGGGCGATATGACACCTGCGGAGGCTGCAACGGAGATGGAAACCTTTTATACAGACAACTGCCGGTAAATGCCAAGAGCATGAAAAGCAGATGGAGGAACACTAAATGGATAAATTGTTACGGGATAAAAAGGCGATTTTCATATTTTTGGCACCGGCGCTCATACTGTTCACAGTGGTGCTGTTTATTCCGATCTGCCAGTCAGTATACTATTCCTTCTGTGAATATAAGGGACTGACGGCGCCGAAGTTTATCGGACTGACGAATTACAAAAATCTGCTCAAGGATAAGAGCATGGTGTTTGCACTGAAGAATTCCCTGTTTTTCCTGGTGTTTTCCTGTATCTCGCAGCTTATTATGGGACTGTTTCTGGCTGCGCTCCTTACCAATATCAAAAAGGGGCGCAACCTCTTTAAAAACATCATATATCTGCCCTGTGTTCTGTCATCCACAGCGCTCGGGCTTTTGTGGATGTTCATATTCAGTCCGAAGCTGGGGATCAATCAGGCGCTGGAAAAATTCGGGATAGAAGGCCCTCTGTGGCTGATGGATACGAGCGGCTTTATCATCCTGCCGATGTGGATCATCGCCTTCGTGGCGTTATGGCAGTATGTGGGGCAGTCGATGATGCTCTATATGGCACAGATATCAGGAATCAGCACATCCCTGTACGAGGCTTCCTATATTGACGGATGCAACAGGGCAAAGAGTTTTATACATATCACACTGCCTCTGATCAAGCCGATGGTTGCGACGGCGATGTCGCTCAATGCGATCGGGGCCCTGAAGTTTTTTGATCTGATCTTCAATATGACGGAGGGCGGGCCGAACCACAGAACGGAGGTTCTGGCAACTCACCTGTATACGCAGGGATTTAAATACAACAAGTACGGATATGCCAGCGCTATCGGCGTGGTGCTCATTGTACTGTGCCTGGTGGTGACAGGGCTGATCAATAAATTTATCAAGACCGAAAACTACGAAATGTAAGAGGGGGATACAAAATGAAAGATAAGACAAGATCGACATTGATAAAAACGCTCATATATGTATTTCTCACTCTTGTAGCAGTGATCTATATCGTACCGCTTTTGTGGGTGTTTATGGTATCCTTTAAAACAAATGCGGAAATATTCGCTTCCCCGTTTTCACTGCCGGAGAGCTTTAATCTGGAGAACTATGAGTTTGCGTGGACGGCGGGAAAACTCGGGATCGCAACACTGAATTCCTTTATCGTATGCGGGGTGACGCTGGTTTTCAGTATGCTGATCGGATCGATGGCTGCGTTTGCCATAGGCAGGCTGCGCTTCAGATTTGCAAAGCAGAGTATGATGTTTTTCATGCTTGGCATGATGATCCCGGTACACTGTGTTATGATACCGCTGTTTACCAGGTTTGCGAGGCTTGGGCTGTCAAACTCCCTTTTGGGTATTATCCTGCCCTACCTGACTTTTTCGCTTCCGACGACTATTTTTATCATGACGGGATTTTTTCAGAGTATGCCCAACGAACTGATCGAATCGGCATGTATCGACGGCGCGTCGATCTATGAGATCTTCTTTAAAATTGCATTGCCTCTATCCAGAACAGGGCTTTTTGTGACAGGGCTTATGACATTTGTGGCCAACTGGAATGAACTGCTTTTAGCGATGGTATTTATATCGGACGATGCAAAAAAGACGCTGCCGGTATCCCTGTCAAAGTTTGTGGGGCCATATAATACCAATTATTCACAGATGTTTGCGGCGATCATTATCGCGATCATACCTACGGTTGTCGTGTATTGTATTTTCAGCAATCAGATCGTAGACGGGCTGACGGCCGGCGCGGTGAAGGGATGATCGTTCAGACAGGAAAGGAAAAGGAGATGAGCAGAGAAAGAGAGCCTCTTGTTACACATATATACACGGCAGATCCGTCTGCCCATGTGTACGACGGAAAGATATATATATATCCTTCGCACGATATTCCCCATGACGGGGAGGACAATGACAACGGCGATGAGTATCAGATGCAGGATTATCACGTGCTGACGATGGATCATATCGGCGCGGAGTGTGTCGATCACGGTGAGGCGCTGCACATAAAGGATGTACCCTGGGCCGGGGATCAGTTGTGGGCTCCCGATGCGGTATATAAGGACGGAAAGTATTATCTGGTCTTTCCGGCGAGAGATAAGGAGGGGAATTTCCGGCTGGGCATTGCAGTCGGAGACGACCCGGCAGGTCCCTTTACGGCTCAGCCGGATTATATTGAAGGGAGTTACAGTATCGATCCGGCTGCGTTTATGGACGATGACGGAAAAGTCTACATCTATTTTGGCGGACTGTGGGGCGGGCAGCTGGAAAAATACCAGAGCGGTGTCTTTGATCCGGAAGGAAAAGAGCCGGGGCCGGATGAACCTGCGGTGCTGCCGCGCTGTGCGCTCATGAGCGGGGATATGACGGGATTCGAGAGCGGGCCGGTGGAGGTGGAGATACGGGATGAAAACGGAGAACTTTTGCTGGCATCGGATGAGGAGAGAAGGTATTTTGAGGCACCCTGGATGCACAAGTATAAAGGAAAATATTATTTGTCCTATTCCACAGGCACGACCCATTACATCGTGTATGCGACAGGGGAGAGGCCAACGGGACCTTTTACCTATCGGGGGCGCATCATGGAGCCGGTCATCGGCTGGACAACGCATCATTCTATTATAGAATTTGGGGGAAAATGGTATCTGTTTTACCATGACTGTGAGTATTCCGGGGGCATCAACCACCGCCGCACGGTGAAATATACGGAGCTTCATTACAATGAGGATGGCTCGATACAGACGATATCACCCTATGAAAAAAGTAAATAAGAATCGAAAGAGGACCGCTGTCTATCTGTGCAGGGTCCTTTTTGTGCACGGCAGGAAGCATATGGACATATACTGCTCTATGGCATTATTTGAACAGACATATTTTCACACAGGGGCTTGCGCTATCAGTGAATGTCATGATAAGCTGTATAGATAATGAAATTTTACATGGGGGATATTATAAATGGAAAAAGACACAAAAAGAGGTAACTTTACCGGATCGATCGGTTTTGTCCTTGCGGCGGCGGGAAGTGCAGTGGGACTCGGGAATATCTGGAGATTTCCCTATCTGGCGGCAAAGGGAGGCGGGGGCGTATTTATTCTCTGCTATATCATTCTGGCGCTGACTTTCGGCTTTACGCTTTTGACGACGGAGATCGCCATCGGAAGAAAGACGGGACAGAGCCCTCTGACGGCATATAAAAAGATCCATCCGAAATGGGGAGGCATCGGTATCCTTGCCTGTCTCGTGCCGGTGATCATCCTGCCCTATTACTGTTCGATCGGCGGCTGGGTTTTGAAATACCTGACTGTTTTTCTGACAGGGCATGGCGTGGATGCAGCGCAGGACGGCTATTTTACCGGCTATATCACAGGAGTCTGGCAGCCTATCGTCTGGCTGATCGTCTATCTGTTTTTAACTGCCTTTGTCGTATATAACGGCGTGGATAAAGGGATTGAAAAATACAGTAAGATCCTGATGCCGATCCTTTTAGTCCTGATAGCAGGGATCTCCGTCTTTTCGCTGACGCTCAGCCATACGGATGAGAGCGGCATCACAAGAACGGGAATGCAGGGGCTTTCCGTATACCTGATCCCGAATTTTACGGGCATGACAGTACATGAATTTTTTATCATCCTGATGGATGCCATGGGACAGCTTTTTTATTCCATCAGTGTGGCTATGGGTATTATGGTAGCTTACGGCTCCTATGCGAAAAAAGAGACCAATTTAATGAAATCCATCAATCAGATCGAATTTTTCGATACACTGGTGGCTCTTTTGGCGGGCCTGATGATCATTCCGGCGGTTTATACGTTTATGGGTATGGAAGGAATGTCCGCGGGACCGGGGCTGATGTTCGTGTCTCTTCCCAAGGTGTTTGAGGCGATGGGAGGCATCGGCAATGCGATCGGCTTTTTATTCTTTCTGATGGTGACTTTTGCGGCGGTGACTTCCTCTGTATCTGTCATGGAAGCGATCGTTTCGAGTGTCGTGGACAAGTTCCATCTGACCAGAAAGAAGAGCACGGTGCTGGTGACGGCATATGCGGTGATCGCCGGTATCATTGTCTGCCTGGGTTATAATATCCTCTACTTTGAACTGACGCTGCCCAACGGCGCTGTGGCACAGATCCTGGATGTGATGGATTATCTGAGCAATAACCTGTTTATGCCTATGGTGGCGCTGCTCACCTGTATTTTGATCGGATGGGTTGTAAAACCGAAGACTGTGATAGATGAGATCACGCTGGGCGGAAATAAGTTCCAGAGGAAGGCTCTCTATGTTGCGATGATCAAAGTGGTCGCACCTGTTATCTTACTGCTCCTGTTCTTACAGGCACTGGGTATAAGCTTTTAGAGGAGGCAATATGAAACTTTTTGTGTATGCTATGCGGGAGTTTGACGAACTGAAATATTTTGAGGAGTGCAGGGAAAAATACGGGATCACGTTTGATTATACGACGGCATACCCGAGTATGGACAATCTTGACCTGGCGGAAGGGTATGATGCGGTTTCCGTTATCACCAATCCCATCGGGAAGGATATTCTGGAACGCTTTGCCGGGATGGGAGTCAGATATCTGGCGACAAGAAGCATCGGCTATGAACATATTGATGTGAAGGAGGCGAACCGCCTCGGGATCAGGGTATGCAATGCCGCCTATTCCCCCAACAGTGTGGCAAACTATACGATCATGCTGATGCTGATGGCTTGCAGGAATATCAACTATATTCTGGAAAAGTCAAGGCTTCAGGATTACAGCCTGGGCGGGAAGATAGGAAAAGAGCTGTCTTTATGTACGGTGGGCGTGATCGGCACCGGGAGGATAGGCGAGACGGTGGTGGAGCATCTGAGCGGTTTCGGATGCCGGATGCTGGCTTATGATATCTATGAGAAGGATTCGGTAAAGCGGCATGCGGAGTATGTATCTCTCGACAGATTATATCGGGAGAGCGATATCATAACGCTGCATATCCCGGGAATGGAAGAAAATTACCATATGCTGGATAAGAAAGCTTTCGAGAAGATGAAGGACGGCGTGATCCTGATCAACGCCGCCCGGGGCATGCTGGTGGATACCGATGCGCTGATAGAGGCGCTGGAGAGCGGAAAGGCGGGCTTTGCGGCGCTGGACACGGTGGAGGAGGAAAACGGGCTTTATTATCTGAACCGGGAAGGGGATATTATAGCAAACCGCCACAGAGCGGTGCTGGGAGCTTTTCCGAACGTGATCCTGTCACCTCACATGGCATTTTATACCGAACAGGCGGTATCGGATATGGTTGGAAAGACGGTGGAAGCGATGGTGCGGCTTTCCGAGGGAAAAGAGAGCGTATTGGAAGTAAAGCAGTAAGTGAAGGCGGGCTGCCCCCTGAGATCAGGTATATGGAGAAAAGAAATAACAGAAGAAGGGATGCAGGCAGAGATTACCTGAGATTTGGTGCATAAAATATGGAAAACATAGAGAAAAGCGTCTTATTTGAACAGATGCCTGTGCCCAGAGCGGCAAGGCGTCTGATGATACCTACGATATTGAGCTCTCTTGTGATGGTCATTTATTCTATGGCGGATACCTATTTTGTGGGGCGCCTGAATAACCCCATCGAGAATTCCGCGGTAACACTGGCAGCGCCGGTGTTGCTTGCTTTTAACGCGGTCAATAATCTGTTCGGCGTGGGGAGTTCGAGTATGATGAGCCGGGCGCTGGGAGAGCAGAATATAGACAAGGTGCGGAAAAGTTCTGCCTTTGGCTTTTATTGCGCGCTTTTTTGCGGGATCATGATGTCTCTGCTGTGTACGGCATTTTTCCAGCCGCTTTTGCATTTGCTGGGGGCGGACGGGGAAACGATAACAGCCACAGCGGCCTATATGAAGTGGACAGTGCTGCTCGGTGCGGCGCCTTCCATTTTGAATGTGGTGATGGCCTATCTGGTGCGCGCGGAAGGAGCGGCGCTGCATGCCAGCATCGGTACGATGAGCGGCTGTATTTTAAATATGATATTGGACCCGCTGTTTATCATGCCCTGGGGACTTGATATGGGAGCATCGGGAGCGGGATGTGCGACCTTTGTCTCCAACTGCGTTGCCTGTCTGTATTTCTTTGTGATGCTTTATGTGAAGCGGAAGAGCACTTATGTCAGCATCAGGCCGAAGGATTTCAAATGGCAGAGGGAGATCGTGGCAGGGGTATGCGGCGTGGGGGTTCCGGCGTCGATCCAGAATCTGCTGAATGTGACGGGAATGACGATCCTGAATAATTTTACGGCGGTTTACGGACCGGATGCGGTGGCGGCGATCGGCATTGTGCAGAAGATCTATCTGGTGCCGATGCAGATCTGTATGGGAGCCAGCCAGGGCGTGATGCCTCTTGTGGGATATTCCTACTCCGCGAAAAATTATAAACGGATGAAGGAAACGGTATTGTTTATCGCGAAAGTCATGGTGCCGGTCATGGTGGTTTCCAGTGTTTTCTGCTATCTCAGGGCGGGATGGCTGGTCGGATTGTTCATGAAAAAGGAAGAGATCGTGCATTACGGAACCATATTCCTCCATGCGGATTCCCTTGCCATGACATTCCTTGCGGTGGATTTTCTTGCGGTAGGCGTATTTCAGGCGATCGGCATGGGAAAGAAGTCTCTGCTCTTTGCGGTGCTGAGAAAGATCGTGTTCGAGATACCGGCACTGATCATATTAAATATACTGTTTGGCGTGAACGGGATCGCCTATGCTGCGTTTGTGGCGGAGTTTATGCTGGCGCTGTGCGCGGTATGGATGCTGCGGAGGATATTTAAGGGATTGGGAGGAGATGGATCATGAACCAGGAGAGAAAATTTGATACGGTCATTTTTGATCTGGACGGAACGCTGATGGATACGCTGGAAGATCTGGCGGATGCCGTGAATGAGATCCTGAGGCGAAACGGTTATCCGGCCAGGACGATCCAGGAGGTGCGCCGTATTGTGGGAAACGGACTGAGGCAGACACTGACTTTATGTTTGCCGGAGGGGACTTCCGGGCAGGAGATCGAGAGGATGCTGCCCGAGTTTACACAGTATTATCAGGATCATTGCCAGATAAAGACAAAGCCCTACGATGGGATCATGGACGTTTTACGGGAGCTTGGCACAAGGGGATATAAGCTTGCCATTGTCTCCAACAAGAGGGATGAGGCGGTGAAGACCCTGAACAGAGAGTGCTTTCAGGAATATGTGAAAGTTGCCATCGGAGAGAGCGACGGCGTCCGGAAGAAACCGGCGCCGGATACGGTCTATCAGGCACTGCGGGAACTTGGCAGTCAGAAGAAGCGGGCAGTTTACGTGGGGGACTCGGAAGTGGACAGGATGACTGCGGAGAATGCAGGGCTTCCCTGTGTATCTGTGGACTGGGGTTTTCGTGACAGGGAGGAGCTGGAAAAACTGGAACCTGCTTACCTGATCAGCAGGCCGGAGGAGCTTTTGGATATTTTATGTTGATCTTCAATGGGATCGTCTTTTTTGTGACGGCGAATTTATACAGGTTTGCAGGGATGCTCGGGGAATACCGGATCTTCGCCTGTACGGTGATCATTCTTTTCTTTCTGCTGGGAAACATCAGGCCCTGCCTGCGGGATGGGAAGATCCCGTCAAGGCGCCTTCGTATCTGTCTGCAGGGAAGCGATCTGCTTATTTTGTTCTGTGTCAGTACAGCGGCATCCACGCTGTATCTCCTGCTGGAGATCGGGCAGTTGTTTTCCGGGGAGGCGAAGGTATGGCTGCTTCATCTGCTGAACGTATTTCTGGTGGAGGCGGCCTGTTTCTGGAACGGTATTGTCAGAGTTTATCTGACATCAAAACAGCTTGCCATAAAGTGGAGGCTGCTGGGGGTGATATGCGGCTTTATGCCAATCGTCAATCTGGTGGTGCTCTATCATATCATAAAGATCACAGGGTATGAGGCGAAGCTGGAGGGGGAAAAGCTCCTTGTTGATGAGAGCCGCACCGGGCGGAGGATCTGTGCCACAAAATATCCTGTCCTGTTGGTGCACGGCGTGTTTTTCAGGGATTTCAAGTATCTGAATTACTGGGGGAGGATCCCGGCGGAACTGGAGAAAAACGGGGCAACGATCTATTACGGGAATCATCAGTCGGCGGATTCCGTGGAGGGGAGCGCGAAAGAACTTGCACAGCGTATCCGGCAGATCACGGAGGAGACAGGCTGTGAAAAAGTGAATATCATCGCCCATTCCAAGGGCGGGCTGGACTGCAGATATGCGCTCTCGGAGTTTGGGATCGCAGAGAAGGTGGCTTCGCTGACAACGATCAATACGCCTCACAGGGGATGTCTTTTTGCTGACTATCTGCTGGAGAAGATCCCTCAGAATGTACAGCAAAAGGCG
Organism: uncultured bacterium; assembly: GCA_947647735.1. Classification (GTDB taxonomy): domain Bacteria; phylum Bacillota; class Clostridia; order Lachnospirales; family Lachnospiraceae; genus 1XD8-76. The sequence continues at coordinate 14,584 of CANSLJ010000042.1, forward strand.
GCGGATACCTATAATAAAGCTGTGAGAGTGCTGGGCGATGAAGATCCGGATTTTATGGAGGCTGTGCGGGATCTGACGGCAGGCGCCTGCGAGGCGAGAAATCGGTATATCAGGGACGCCGCAGGGGTATACTACCAGAGTGTAGGATCTAAGTGCGATCGTGCGGTGAACGGACGTTTCCCTTTAAATTTTACGTATCATCTGGTAAAATACTTTGGAGGGGAAAATGACGGGCTGGTATCCACAGAGTCTTTTCCCTGGGGCGAAAGTTTCCGCCTCGTGACGGTAAAAGGCAGGCGGGGCATATCCCACGGGGATATGATCGATCTGAACAGGGAGAATATCCCGGGGTTTGACGTGCGGGAGTTTTATGTGGATCTTGTGTCGGAGTTAAAGCAGAAAGGTTATTAATGTATACCGGAATGGAGGAAAAATATGGCAGCATTACATTTAACAACAGAGAATTTCAGAAAAGAAGTATTGGAGTATGAAGGAACGGCGATGGTGGACTTCTGGGCATCCTGGTGCGGTCCCTGCCAGATGGTCGGACCGATCATTGAGGAGATCGCGGAAGAGAGGACAGATGTGAAGATCTGCAAGGTGAATGTGGATGAACAGCCGGATATCGCCGGAAAGTACAACGTGATGTCCATACCGACGATCATTGTGTTTAAAAAGGGGGAGCCGGTGACAGTATCAGTCGGAGCCAAGCCGAAGGCGGAACTGCTGGCGCTTTTATCCTGAGCGGGGCGGAAGGCTGAAAGTAGAATAAGAAGCTGATTCAGGCGCGGGATGTTGTGTATGCCTGATCTGCAGGATAATAAGAATGGAAAATGAGGGCTTATGAAGGATGTCATTATCATAGGAGCCGGAACAGCCGGGCTGACGGCGGCGATCTATGCCTTGAGGGCGGGGAAGAGCGTTCTGGTTCTGGAGCAGGGAAACTATGGCGGACAGATCATCAATACGCCGAAAGTGGAAAATTATCCGGGTATTGAACAGATATCCGGTTATGAGTTTGCTTCCGGGTTATTCAGGCAGGCGGAAAAGCTGGGGATGGAATACCGGAATGAAAAGGTGAAGGATATCAGGCTGGATGCGGCTGATGGAGATAACGGGGAGGCGCTTTCTTCCGCTGACGTAAAGGCGGGCGGGAAGATTGTGGAGACCACGGAACAAAGCTACCATGCCAGGGCGCTGATCCTTGCCACCGGAGCAAAAAACCGTCCTCTGGGAGTGGAAAGGGAGGCGGAGTATACCGGCAGGGGTATCTCTTATTGTGCCACCTGTGACGGTATGTTTTTCAGAGGGAAGAAGACGGCCGTGGTGGGAGGCGGAAATACTGCGCTGGAGGACGCTGCGTTTCTCTCAAATTATTGCGAGAAAGTATATCTGATCCACAGAAGGGAAGAGTTCCGCGGGGAGGAAAAGCTTGTGCAGGAACTGCAGAAGCGGGAAAATGTGGAATTTTTATTGAATAAGACCGTGCAGGCTCTGGAGGGGAATCTGACGCTGGAGGCGGTGATCCTCAGGGATAAAAACAGCGGCGAGGAAAGCAGGCTGGAGATAAGCGGGCTTTTTGTTGCCATCGGTCAGATGCCAGAAAATGAGGTGTTCGCAGACCTGATAAAACTGGATGACCACGGCTATATTCTGGCAGGCGAGGACTGCAGGACAAATGTCGAAGGAATCTTTGCAGCCGGAGACTGCCGGAGCAAGACAGTGCGCCAGCTTACCACAGCGGCAGCGGACGGCGCAGTCGCGGCGCTGGGGGCAAGCCAGGTATAAATCGATAAAACAGCATATGCCCGTACAGTGCACAGGAGCTGCAAGGGCATATGCGGAACTGGAACAGAAACTGGAATAAAAACATATGAAAAAGATTTGGGCATTATATAAAAAATATGAGGAACTTATCAACTATCTGGTAGTAGGCGTTATGACCACCCTGATCAGTTGGACGACCTATGCGGTCTGCAAGCTGATCATGAACGTGGATAATGCGGTCATCATGCAGATAGCCGTATTTCTGCGCTGGTTCGTCGGGCTGGTATTCAGCTACTTTATGAGCCGGAAATTCGTATTTAAGAGTAAGAATCCCAAAATACTGAAGGAGGCTTTCGACTTTACCACATCCAGGATCGTCACCTTGTTTCTGGATATGTTTGTCATGTGGATATTGCCGACAGTATTCGGGGTGGACGACTGGATCGCGACTTTTGTCTCGGCGGTACTTGTGGTGATCATGAATTATATATTCAGCAAATTTATCGTTTTCCGCAAGAAGAAAGTATGATAGAAAAAATTTTACTTGACAAAATCCTCAATGGTATGTAAGATAGATAAGTACGAATAAATGATGATTCGTAGACATGAGTACGTGTAGCTCAGCTGGATAGAGCGTCTGGCTACGGACCAGAAGGTCGTGGGTTCGAATCCTGTCACGTACGCGGAAAGCCTTGTAAACCGTATGGTTTATAAGGCTTTTTATGGTATGATAACCACAAAAGAAAAAAGGAGGAAAGCGGAATGGCGAAACTGCTAAGTAACCTGAAAAAACTTATATTCAGCCGTTTGGTTATCACAATTGTACTGGTGGCGGCACAGGCGTATTTTTTATTTGCCACATTTTACTGGCTCAGCTATTATATGCCTATTATATCTGTTATTCTGTTACTGCTCAGCGGTGTTTTGCTGATCTATGTGGTGAACAGAGATATCAACCCGGCATTTAAACTGACATGGGTGATCCCGCTATGCCTTTTTCCGCTGCTTGGCGGCCTTCTATATTTATATGTGGAAGCAAACTTTATTACCATTGCGATCAAAAAGACCATCAATCGCAGGATAGAAGAAGGAAAACCCTATCTGGAACAGGATAAGGAGATCAGAAAACGGCTGAACGAAAGACCCTGCTCCATGTCCGCTATATCCCGTTATGTGGAGAATGCGGGAGGATACCCGACCTACGGAAATACGAAAGTAACGTATTTTCCTCTCGGGGAGGATAAATTTGCAGATCTTCTGCCGGAACTGGAGAAGGCGGAACATTTTATATTGATGGAATATTTCATTATATATGAGGGAACCATCTGGGACAGCATTCTGGAGATCCTGAAGAGGAAAGCAGCGGAAGGCGTTGAGGTAAAGCTGATGTATGACGGTACCTGCGCGATCAACGGACTGCCGAGAAAATATGAGGAAAAGCTGAAGGCGGCAGGGATCGATGTGAGGGTATTTCTGCCTGCCGTACCGTTCTTTTCCACCCATCAGAATCACCGCGACCACCGGAAGATCCTTGTGATAGACGGGAAAATGGCTTATAACGGCGGTGTCAATCTGGCGGATGAATATGCCAACAGAAGCCATCCCTACGGCCATTGGAAAGATACGGCGGTGAAGGTGGAGGGCGATGCGGTGCGCAGCTACACCATGATGTTTTTGCAGCTCTGGTACAGCATAGGGCCGGAGAGCAGCCCCAATTATATCCCCGGTGATTACCTGAAATATCTGCCGGAGAAAACAGCGAAAGAACAGGCGGTGCCGCCGTTGCAGAAAGAGGGATGGGGGATTCCCGAGGGAGGCTATGTAATGCCCTACGGAGACGGGCCGAACTCCAGACATTCCCTTGCGGAAAACGTATATCTGGACATGATGAACCGCGCAAACCGTTATATCCATGTGATGACCCCCTATTTTATCACCGATAATGAAACAATACGCGCCTTCAAATACGCGGCGGAACGCGGGACAGAAGTGAAACTGATCGTACCCCATATCCCGGACAAAAAGGTGATCTACGATGTTACAAGAACCTACTATCCGGTGCTTCTGCGCGCCGGCGTAAAAGTCTACGAATACACCCCGGGCTTTATCCACGCAAAAGTAGTGGTTTCCGACGACAACAAAGCGGTAGTAGGCTCCATCAACTTTGACTTCCGAAGCCTCTACCACCACTTTGAATGCGCCACCTACATGTACCGAAACCCGGTCATAGAGGAAATCGAAGCCGACTTCCAGAAAACCCTTGAATCCTGCCAGGAAGTAACGATGGAATACTACAAATCCATCCCCTGGTATCATCGCCTGACCGGAAAAGTGCTTAATTTCTTCGCACCATTATTATAAAGATATATAATACCAAGGCTCAGCGCGGATATTTTTCATCCGCGCGTCCTGGTTTTTCGCCTCCCTGTTTAGACATTTTTAATATTCCTTTTATGGAAAACCTCCCCGATATATGATACACTTCAATAATAACCAGAATGTATCATTGCAGCCAGAGAAGAGGAATGGAATATATTTCATGAACAGATATGAGTTTATCAGTGCATTGCGGACAGCGCTCACAGGAAAGGTTCCGGCGACAACGGTGGAGGATAACATCCACTATTATGAAGAATATATAGAGATACAGCTTCGTCAGGGGAAAAGAGAGGAAGAGGTGCTGGAGGCGCTTGGGGATCCGAGGCTTCTTGCCAAAACGATTATCGAGGCAAATAAATATGCGGAGGGTATGGATACCTATGGGGCGGAAGGCTATGGGGAAGTTCCTCCGTCCGGCAGTGGGAAAGGATTCTGGCAATGGTATCAGGAAAGGCCTGCCTGGCTGCATACGATCATGTCGGTGCTGGCTGCCGCGCTTATTCTGTTTGTGGTGTTTACCGTATTACAGGCGCTGTTTCCTTTTATCCTGGTGATCATATTGGCGACGTGGGTTTATCGTCTGATCAGGCAATTTCATTCATGAAAAAATTTTAAAAATTGATGTATAAATCATAGGAATGTGAGACATACTACTGACTGTACTAAAAAATATTTTCCGCTTTAAAACAGGAACGGAAAATGTAAAAATTCAGGAGGTATGCATATGTCTAAGAATGACACAAACAAAACTGGAAATTCTCAGAACGAGTCTCAGAAGAATCAGAACCAGAACCAGAATCAGAACAACAGCAAGAATTCTTCTGAAAACAGCAAGAATCAGAACAACAGCAACAATTACTAAGAAAAGACGAAAAGGGAAGGCTGATGCTTTCCCTTTTCCGTTACGTTTTAGTTGACAGAGTAAATGGACTCATTTAATATATGTTTATGAGAAAATTTGAGCTGATCGCTCCCTGTCATTTCGGGCTGGAAGCGGTATTAAAAAAAGAGATCATTGATTTAGGCTATGAAATCCTGCAGGTGGAGGACGGCAGGGTTCTTTTTGAGGGAGATGAGGAGGCCGTCTGCCGGGCAAACCTTCATTTGAGGACAGCGGAGCGGATTCTTATTAGAATGGGAAGTTTCCCGGCTGTTACCTTTGAGGATCTGTTCCAGGGGACGAAGGAACTGCCCTGGGAAAGCTTTATTCCAAAGGACGGAAAATTCTGGGTGGCAAAGGCTGCCAGTGTGAAAAGTAAACTGTTCAGTCCCTCTGATATTCAGTCTATCATGAAAAAAGCCATTGTGGAACGGCTGAAAGATGTGTATCATATAAACTGGTTTGCGGAGGATGGAGAAAGTTTTCCGCTCAGAGTGTTTATCATGAAAGACATGGTGACGGTGGGGCTGGATACCACAGGGGAGTCCTTACATAAACGGGGATACCGGAAGCTGACTGCAAAGGCGCCCATTGCGGAAAATCTTGCGGCGGCATTGATCATGCTGACACCGTGGAAGAAAGACAGGATTCTGGTAGATCCCTTCTGTGGCAGCGGTACGTTTCCGATCGAGGCGGCGATGATGGCGGCGAATATGGCGCCGGGGCTTTCCCGTGAATTTTTATCGGAAAACTGGGAACACCTGATCACGAAACAGAGATGGTATGATGCGCTGGATGAAGCAAATGATCTGGTGGATCTGTCGGTGGATGCGGATATCCAGGGATATGATATAGATGATGCGATGGTAACGATCTCCAGAGAAAACGCAAAGCGTGCGGGGGTGGATAAGCTGATCCATTTTCAGAGGCGGCCCGTATCGGAGCTGAACCATCCGAAAAAATACGGCTTTCTGATCACCAACCCTCCCTATGGAGAGAGGCTGGAGGAGAAGGAAAAACTGCCGGAACTCTATCATACGCTGGGGGAACGGTATCAGAATCTGGATTCCTGGTCCATGTATGTGATCTCCGCCTATGAGAAGACAGAGGACAGCATCGGACGGAAAGCGGATAAGAACAGAAAAATTTATAACGGGATGATGAAAACCTATTTTTATCAGTATATGGGGCCGAAACCGCCAGGGAAAAGGAGATCCGGGGAGAGCAGAGGATGAAAAAGCTGATGAAATGGAGCGGCATTCTCGGCGGGAGTTTTCTTGCGGCCGCCCTCGGGCTTGTGATCTATCTGGGGGCAAACCGGATGGTGGTCATTGCGGATACGGGGAATGTTTCTGATCTGACTGAACTTTCCTCTTCGGAGGAACTGCCGGGGCATGAACTTTCTCTGCAGGAGAGCGGGGAGGAGGGAGCCTTCCTCAGGATCCCGATGGAGAGTGCCATAGGACCGGAGAACATTACAATGGAGAACCGGTATGTGGACAGGCGGCTTGTGATGTTTATCCGGGGCGCTACAGGCTTCTTTTATGAAAATAACCGGATAACAGGCTATGTGGAGCCTGTGGAGGCGGCTTCCTATACGGTGGAGAGCGAGGGTGTCACGTTGTATCTGCAGCTCTCGGAGCTGTATGAGTATGAGAGCATTCTGGAGAAGGGCTATCTGCAGGTCAATCTGTACAAACCTTCGGAGCGGTATGAGAAAGTTGTCATACTGGACGCGGAGGTTTCCGATATGCTGAGCGGCCAGGAAAAAGAGGCGCTTTATCAGATAGAAGAAAAGTGCCGGGAGAGGCTGGAAGCGGAAGGCATCCGGGTATACAGCGCATCCGGACAGGGAGAGAATGCCGGTCTGGACGATAAACTGATACTGATAGAGCAGACAAGGGCGACGATCTATCTGGGGCTGGTGCTGGATAAGGATGCGGATCAGGAACGTTTTGGCAGTTATGTCTGTTATAACAGCCTGTATTTTCGTCCCTGGCTGACAAACGGCGATTTTGCCGACCGGATAGAGAAGGAACTGGTAACCGCCATTGAAGGCAGGGCACTGGGGCTTGTGGAAACGGAGGACGGAATATTATCAGAGCTTTCCATTCCGGCGGCAATTGTCTGCCCGGGGTATGTGAGCCATGAGACGGAAGGGAAACTGCTCCTTACGGACGCCTATCAGGAGAGGATCGCGGAGGGGATCTACAGGGGAGTGACAGAGACATTTGAGGAGCTGAAAGGATAAACGGCTGTAAAATATGAAGATAATAGCGGCAACAGGTAACAAAGATAAAGTAAAAGAGATCCTGGGAATCCTGCAGGATATGGACGCCCGGGTGGTGACCATGAAGGAGGCGGGAGTCTTTACGGAGATTGAGGAAAACGGCGCCACCTTTCTGGAAAATGCCGTGCTGAAAGCCAAAGCGGTGGCTGCGGAGGCGGCAAAGAGCGATCAGTGGAGGGACGCTGTCGTGATGGCGGATGATTCGGGCCTGGTGATCGATGCTCTGGACGGCGAGCCGGGAATCTATTCCGCCCGCTATCTGGGACATGATACTTCCTACCGGGTAAAAAACGCGGATCTGATCAGGCGGCTTGCGGGAGTGCCTGATGAAGAGCGCAGCGCCAGATTCATCTGTGCGATCGCTGTGGTCTGTCCCGATGGACAGGTATTGACAGCGGAGGGGGCGATGGAAGGACGGATCGGCTATGAGGAGCGGGGAGAGAACGGTTTTGGCTATGACCCGATCTTTTACCTGCCGGAATCCGGGCGCACTTCGGCAGAACTTACAGCGGAGGAGAAGAACCATATCAGCCACCGGGGAAAAGCGCTGCGTGCCATGAGAGAGAAACTGACTGCTCAGTATCGTATTGCAGCCGGAGCGGTATGCGGAGGAGAATAGATGAGAGTATTGATCGTAAGTGATACACACAGGCAGGGAGAGAATTTTTACAGGGCGCTGGAGGAGTCGAAGCCGGTGTCTTTAGTCATACACTGCGGGGATGTGGAAGGACAGGAGCACGAGTTTGAGAATGCGGTGCGGGAGACAAACGGGTGTCCCCTTGTGATAGCAGCCGGAAATAATGATTTCTTTTCCAATCTGAAAAACGATGTGGAGGTTCAGATCGGTCCCTGTAAGGCGCTGGTGACCCACGGCCATAACTATTATATTTCCGTCAGCAATGAGTTTTTGAAACAGGAAGCCCGGGCAAGAGGATATCAGATGGTATTTTACGGACATACGCATCGTCCGGTGGTGGATGATAAGGGCGGTATTCTGGCGGTGAATCCGGGGAGCCTTTCCTATCCGAGGCAGGAGGGGCGAAAACCTTCCTACGCAGTGATGGAAATTGACGGAGAGGGAAAGACGGAGGTCACGATACATTATCTGGAGCGGTTTTAATGTGTGGAACGTTATTAGGATGCGGACAGGAGAAAAAAGAAGATATCCGGATGCGGTAAAAGTGTCAGGGGTTGTTTTGAGGGTGCTCATTCTTGTGGCAGCATCCTTTTTCTTATGCATTTTGACGGGTGCGCAGGAGGCTTCAACGGTCAGAAAGATACCGCTTCTCATACAGAGCGATAAAAACGGAGAGGGAGACTATCTTTTTCTGCCTTCTTTTGCGGAGGCATCTGATGTCAGAATACAGACGGCAGAGGAACAGCCGGAGGAGGGACTTGTCTTTGAGGAGAGATCCTCTGATAAAATACTGGTGCAGACGGAAGGCGGGGCGGTGGAGGTAACTGTTCTGCAGTCTGCGAATATGCCGTGCCTCTGGATAGAGACGGAAAAAACACTGGAGGAGCTGGAGGCGGATAAAGAGACGGAGAGCGGCGGGAAACTGAAAGTGTTTTCGCCGGGCGGCAGGATAGGCTGGCAGGGGGAGATCAAAGCCATGCACGGGCATGGAAATTCCACCTGGTATGAGAATAAGAAGTCCTGGCAGATAGAATTGTCACAGAAGGCATCTCTGCTGGAAATGAGCCCGGCTAAGAAGTGGCTTCTTATCTCCAATGTAAAAGATCCTTCCATGATGCGGAATAAACTGTTCCTGGATATGGCTAAGGACTGCGGGCTGCCAGGGGCTTTGCGCTGCGAGTGGGCGGATCTGTATGTGAACGGTGAATATCAGGGGCTTTATCTTTTGACGGAGAAGGTGGATATCGCGTCAGGGAGGCTGGAGATCGGCAATCTGGAGGCGGAAAACAAAGAGTTGAACGGCGATGTGGCGAGCTATATGAATTATACGCTGGCGGTGGGGGATATGACGTTGCTGCAGGGATGGTTTCTGCCGGAGAATCCGCAGAATATCGCAGGCGGATATCTGCTGGAGATGGAATATCCCGAAAGGTATGCGGCGGAGCCCAGCAAGTTTCAGACACGGAACGGACAGCATGTGGTGGTAAAGAATCCCGCCTATGCTTCGGTGGAGCAGATACAGTATATTTATGCCTTTGTGCAGGACTTTGAGAGCGCGTTGTTTGCGGGGGACGGATATCTTCCGGCGGGGGAGGAGCTGGAGCAGAGCAGAGCCGGCATCGCCTATACGGAAATGATGGATATGGATTCCTTTGCGGGGCGCTATGTGCTGGATGAGATCAGCAAAAATATCGATGCCAACTCTTCCAGTGTCTTTTTCTATAAGCCAAGGTATGCAGACAGGCTGTATGCCGGGCCGGTGTGGGATTATGACCTTGCGCTGGGGAACAGCGGAGGCTGGGGAGAGGCGGATGAGCTGCATGAACCGGAAGGGTTTTATGTGAATCAGGCCGGCTGGAGCAGGGTGCTGTATGAAAAGCCGGAATTTTATGCCTCTGTGGAAAACTGCTGGCAGATGCGTTATGATCCCTGGCTGGAGGAATTTTTGCGGAAGGGATATGAGGAATATAAGGAACAGATCAGGGCTGCGGCGCAGATGGACAATTGTTACCGGGGGATCGATACCTGGGAGGAAGGCGCGGAGGAGATGCGGCTTTTTCTTGAGAGAAGGCGGGAATGGCTAAACGGGCAGTGGAATAACGGATGACAGTGAAAGGACCCCGGAAAGCAGATGCGGATGTCCCGGGAAAAAAGACTAAAAAATTTAAAAATTTTTGTTGACACGGGAGAAAGGGTATTATATAATAACTATTGCGTCACGGTCAGGGGCGCAGTAAGTCAGGGAATTTTCCGAACCTGAAGGAAAGTGCCGGGGTGTGGCTCAGCTTGGCTAGAGCGCCTGGTTTGGGACCAGGAGGTCGCAGGTTCGAATCCTGTCACCCCGACTTACAAAGTGCAAACGGGTTCCTGTATGGATCCAAAATAATTATGATTTGCGGGTGTAGTTCAATGGTAGAACACCAGCCTTCCAAGCTGGACACGTGGGTTCGATTCCCATCACCCGCTTGTGTGTTCGTAGCTCAGCTGGATAGAGCAACGGCCTTCTAAGCCGTGGGTCGG
>CANSLJ010000043.1 GCA_947647735.1 uncultured bacterium
AAGGGGTTTCGGCCTCTTCCTTTTATTTTTGCCAACTATAATTTTACTCTAAGCAAAAACTGTTGTTGTTGAAGACTCGAACTCCGGCTATGATTTTTTTCATGCAATTTGTGACGAAAACAAAATTTCCTGTATCAGCGCGGGAGGTAAATCCAATCTGAAAACAACAGCCAGCAGATCAGGTAATGAACCTGCTCTGATAATTGCAGACGGTGCAGCGATCGGTCCTGAAATGAACGAATTATATCAATTAATGTGCTATAAGCCTGCCATAAAATGTTATCTGCCGGAGTCTTTTGAGTGGCTCATACTGAAGTCTGGAATAATCGACGGGAAAACCATACAGGATATCTTAAATCACCCTGAAGATTTCATTGAAAGCCGGAAATATTTTAGCTGGGAACGCTTTTTTACAGCATTGCTGATAGAATATACTCAAAATTCATACCTTAAATACAATAAGAACAAATTAAATGAAGCTTATTTGCAAGAAAAAATAAAACAACCAATCATAGATATAATAAAGGGCGTACATTGGTATGATTAATGCAATAGCCTGATACAACAGGCATAACCTTTATGAAATGACATCCCCGGAGCACTCATCACTTTGCTCCGGGGATTCTGATTCACATATACGTACTATTTTTTACTGTCTCTATAATCTCTCCACAAACCTCATAAACGCATCCTGTCCCTCTTTCGTACGTTTATACACACCCGCATCCTCCAGCACCTGCATAAACACAAGCCCGATCTCTTTTTTCAGAATATCATGGACATTCTCCGCATCTATCTTCTCGTACTTCGGTAAAAACTCCTCTACCCAGTCCGCATGCTTCTCCAACACTTCATCGCTGCGGATATCTTTCCCTGCCAGAATCGCCTCGGAAAGCTGTTCCATCTCTCCTTTCAGACGGGCGGGCAGTACCGCAAGCCCCATCACTTCGATCAGGCCGATATTTTCCTTCTTGATATGATGCAGCTTCGCATGAGGATGATAGACACCCAGCGGATGTTCCTCTGTCGTGATATTATTGCGAAGTACCAGATCGAGCTCAAACTTATCGCCCCGTTTTCTGGCGATCGGCGTTATCGTATTATGCGGCTCACCATCTGTGTAAGCATAAATAAACGCCTCCTCATCCGTATATTCACGCCATGTTTCCAGAATATGGTCCGCCAGCGCGATGATCCGCTCCGTATCCTCACTGCTGAGCCGGATCACGGACATCGGCCAGTTCACGATACCTGCCTCCACATCCTCATAACCCTTTATCGTAAACGCCTTCTCCACCGGCGCCTTCGCCATGGCAAACTCATAATGTCCGCCCTGAAAATGATCATGGCTCAGAATGGAGCCCCCCACGATCGACAGATCGGCATTGGAACCTACAAAATAATGCGGGAACTGTTTTACAAAATCAAACAGTTTACAAAACGTACCATGCTCGATCTTCATCGGCACATGTTCACCGTTAAATACGATACAATGCTCATTATAATAAACATACGGTGAATACTGGAACCCCCACCTGCTGTCCTGAATCGTCACAGGAATGATGCGATGGTTCTGCCGCGCCGGATGGTTTACCCTTCCTGCATAACCAACATTTTCCATACACAAAAGACATTTCGGATAACCGCTCTGCTTTGCCAGCTTTGCAGCCGCGATCGCTTTCGGATCCTTTTCCGGTTTGGACAGATTGATCGTCACATCCAGATCACCGTACTTTGTAGGTGCTATCCACTTCTGATCCTTCACGATCCGATAACGCCGGATATAATCCGAATCCTGACTCAACTTATAAAAGAAATCCGTTGCCTCTCTGGGCGATTTCTCATACAGCTCATGGAACTTTCTGATCACTTCACTGGGGCGGGGCATCAGCATGCTCATGATCTTTGTATCAAACAGATCCCGGTGGGTAATATCATCCTCCGGCAATATCCCCGTCTCATGCGCATAATCCATCATCTCCCCGAGAATCTTTTCCAGCCCCTCTCCATTTACGCTCTCCGCTGCCTCAGACACCTCCTGCCCATCCGCTTCTTCCATTTCATCCAGCCCGAATAACTCCAGCAGCTTATTCGTGGTAAAGATCTCATCCTCTCTCTCCACCAGCCCGGTATCCAGCCCATATCTCACAAGTGCCCTGATATTATCATAAATACTCATAATATTCTCCAATCCGCAAACATATACACAGTACCCATTTTACAGTATATACGGCCCGTCTCCCACTTCCACAATATAAAACTCCGCCGTCTTCCCTGTCTTCTCCTCATAAGCCTTCTCAACCTTCTCTTTAAAGGTATCGATCGCCTCATCCTTCACAATACTCACAGTACAACCGCCAAAACCGCCGCCGGTAATACGGGAGCCGATAACCCCCGGGATCTTCCACGCCTCATCAACCAGAATATCGATCTCCTCACAGGAAACCTCATAATCATCTCTCAAGGAAACATGAGAAGCATTCATGAGCTCGCCGAACAGCCCGATATCATTTTTCTTCAGCGCTTCCACCGCACGGATCGTTCTCTGGTTCTCATACACCGCATGTTTTGCACGGCGCACCCGCACCTCGTCCTTGATGGCAGATTTATGTTTTTCAAACTCTTCCTCGCTCAGATCACCAAGCCCCTTGATATCCACAACGCCCTGCAGCTCAGCCAATGCCGCCTCACACTCGCTCCTTCTCTGGTTATAAGCAGAATTTACAAGACTATGCTTCACTTTACTGTTGGTCACCACGATCTTTGCTCCCTCCAAAACAATCGGCGCATACTCATAAGACAGATCCGCTGTATCCAGAAAAATCGCATGGTTCTTTTTCCCCATAGAAGAAGCAAACTGATCCATGATGCCGCAGTTCATACCGTTATAATTATTTTCCGCATACTGTCCGATCGTAGCCAGATCCACGTTCGTCACGTCAAAACCATATAAATCCCTCAATATAAAGCCTGTCAATACTTCAAGGGACGCGGAGGAAGATAAGCCTGAACCGTTCGGGATATTGCCGAATAACACGAGATCCATGCCACAGGGCATCTCAAATCCCCTCTTTGCAAACGCCCAGATCACTCCCTTCGGATAGTTTGTCCAGTCTGATTCCTTCGCTTCGCCCAGCGCATCCACCGCAGATTCCTGTACACCCAGCCTGTCAAAATTCATGGAATAAAAATGCAGTTTATTGTCGTCCCGTTTTCTTGCCGCACCGTATGTACCGATCGTCAGCGCACAGGGGAATACATGCCCGCCGTTATAATCCGTATGCTCACCGATCAGATTCACACGCCCGGGAGCAAAATAAACCTTTACGCCTTCCGCATCCCCGAATAACTCCTCAAACTTCTTCAGTAAATTTTCTTTCATCCCGCTTTCCTCCTAAAAATCTATTTCGTCCGGCAGCGCACACTGTCCGCCCAGATTTTCCAGTTCATCAATTGTCTTCATCTCTTCCGCCGTCAGTTCAAAATCAAAGATATTTGCATTTTCCACCATACGTTCCGGATTTACGGTTTTCGGCAGCGGCAGAATGCCATGCTGCATGATCCAACGGACACATACCTGTGCCGTCCCTTTTCCATACTTTGCTCCGATTCCCTTCAGCACCTCATTATCCAATGCATCTTTTCTTCCCAGAGGGCTCCACGCTTCCACCACGATATCATTCTTCTGACAATATTCACTGGCCTCAAGCTGTGCCCAACCCGGATGGAATTCGATCTGATCTACCATAGGCTTTACAGTTGCCGTCTCCATCAGCTCTTCGATATGATGCGGCAGGAAATTACTCAGGCCGATGGCTTTGACCTTCCCCTCCGCATATAATTCTTCCAGAGCCTTCCATGTCTCCGCATTGATCTTTTTTGCCTCATCCCCAAACTGCTTTTTATTGGCAGGCCAATGAATCAGATACAGATCCAGATACGCCAGCCCGAGCCGCTCCAGACTGTCCGCAAAAGCCTTTTTTGTCTTTTCATATCCCCGGTCCGTATTCCATACCTTGCTCGTGATATAAAGCTCTTCCCTCGGGACGCCGCATTCTCTGATCGCCTTGCCTATACCCTCCTCATTTTTATAATAAGCCGCCGTATCAATATGGCGGTAGCCTGCCTTCACGGCAGAGAGCACCGCCTCATAAACGTCTTCATCAGAAGTTTTATACGTTCCATAACCAATACAGGGAATCGTTTTCCCGTTATTCAAAGTAAAATGATCTGTCAGTTTCCCCCACTCCATCGACACCCTCCTCTTTGTTTTTGCTTTTTGAGATAATGCTACGTTTATTCTAACTTTTTCTCTTCTCCGATACAATAAAAAATTCTTGCATTATTTTCTTATTTTATTTCCTGTTTTCCCCTTTTCCTTCCTTTTCCTCTATCAATTCCTCTATTCGGTCCATCAGCACCTGCTCCGCCGGTATTTTCTCCCTTCTGGCAATCTCACACAACCCCAGAAGCGCATCTCCAAGCAGTTTTTCAACCTGAGCCTTATCCGCATTCTCTCTGCACTCAGCAAGCCCTTTCGCCACCTCGATGAGCCTCTCCGCATTCTCCTCCCGTCCCGGCGCCGCCTCGTACAGCTTGTCTATCTTTTTCAGCACCTTCGGACCTCTTGTAAGGGAAGGCAGTTCCTTCGGGATCTCCCGCAGCGGAGATTCGATCCAGCTTTTCCCCTCTTTCTCCTTTTTCTTGATCTCATCCCAGTTCTGCAGTACCTGCTTCGAAGAATCCACCTGCGCCTCCCCGAAAATATGCGGATGACGCCGAACCATCTTCTCCGAAACCTCTTCCACCACATCACCCAGTGTAAACAGCCCCTCTTCCTCGGCGATCACACTGTGCATCACCACCTGCAGCAGAATATCCCCAAGCTCTTCCCGCATATTCTCCGCACTGCCGCTCTCATGATAGATCCTGACAGAACTCACAAACTCCGCCGCCTCCTCCATCATACAGGGTCGGAGGCTCTCATGCGTCTGCTCCCTGTCCCAAGGACACCCGTCCTTCGCCCGCAGCCTCTCTATAATTTTTACAAAATCCTCAAAACTATATTTATTCTCCATCTTTCTCCTCTGTACTTTCCTACTCAATCTTCACCAGATCCAAGAAAGAATAACTCACATTCTTCTCTTCCTCATCAATCTGAATCGTATAAGACTTCGCCACATACCCCGTATTTCTGAGTGTCAGCGTATGCGATCCCGTCTCCTTCTTGAAACTGCATGGTGTTATCCCGATATAGTTTCCATCCAGATAAACCTCCACGCCCACAGGCGCCTCTATCGTCACATAATACGAAAGCGTACTTGTCACAGGCGGATTGGTCTGATTAGTGCCGGTATCCGTATTGTTATTCGTCCCGGTACTGCTGTCCGTTCCGTCGCCCGCAGCCGTATTCTGCCCGTTATAATTCCCCGCCAGCTCATCAGCCGTAATGCCGCTGTAACCCTTCTCATTTAAGATCCGGTTTACCTCCTCCAGCAGCTCGTTATCCGAAAGTACATCGTTCCCCGAAACATCATTTCCGGAAACATCCTCCTTCGCCTTCATCGTCACCTCGATCCCGGCGGATTCCTGCCCCACTTTCAGATACTGACTGATCGTATCGTAGCCCTCCGCCATCAGGATCATCTGATGGATCCCGTACTCCAGCCGCACCGGCGAACTGTAATCCGTCTTCTCCCCGTCCAGATACAGTGTGGCATCCTCCGGCGTGATCGTAAAGATCACAGTCCCGTACTTCGGCTCTTCTCCCTTCAGGTCTCCCACATCAAGCTCCAGTTCCATATCCTTGCGAACCTCTATCTGTTTGACACCGCTTGTCCCCTTGTTGCTGATCACAACCTGATGGCTTCCCTCGGGCACCGTCAGCATCATATTTTCCGACACCTTCTGGATCGTTTTATTCCCGATCTCGATCCAGCCGCCGTAAAAATACTCCTCGTTCTTCAGCCGCACATAACCGTGCCCTCTTTCCACCACAATACTGTAAACATCCGAGCCTATTCCCCGGAAAGTCAGCACATCAACAGGATTGATATCGATCAGATCCCCCTGCTCCCCGTCGGAAATGACAACCGTATCCTCCGAATAGGCATATATGGCAGAGCCCACCTCCGCCTGAAACTTCTCCTCATTCAGTTTATACTCATCAATATATTTATGTGTCCACGCCTCACCCGAAAGCTGCAGCGTATTCAATCGTTTTTTCTCCTTAAAGAAAGTGACGTCCACCACCTCGCCCTTTGGCAGCTGCGTGACAGAGATCACCTTCCCGTATTTATCATAAAAAAATGTCGTTCCATCATAAGAAAGTGTATACTGCCGCTTTTTATCCATATTTTTCAGCGTGACAGTCTTTTCATCCATATCGACATCCGCAACGACCGCCGTGTCCGCCGAATCAAAGACGCCCGTATCCGCCGCCACAAAACCGGTATCACCCGGCTTATCCTCCGTCTCTTTCTGCATCCCGCAGGATATCAGAAACAGCAGACAGATCAATACCGGTATCAACCTTACAATTTTTTTCTTCCTTTGTTCTCTCACTATTTGGCTCCTGTCCTGCATACTTCTTTCCAGTGTGCTTTCTGTTCATCCCGTAACGCTGTTTGAATCGAATCTATGACTCTTTACAGAATCTTTTTCCGATCACATTTTTGATAAAGTCCGCTCTCCGCTCTTCCTGCTCCAAAAGCACTTCCAGCTTCTCCCTGTTCTTATCCGGCACAAAGGCCTTCCCTCTGTTATAATAATAATTCACGATCTTCCAGAATTTTTCCGGATAGCTGAAACGATAATAAAGCTGTCTCGCATCATCCGCCGTCAGCGCCAGTTCCTTTTCATAGGCGCCCAGCAAAGCCTCCCCCGTCTCCTTCGACCAGTTGCTCTTCTCCAGCATCTTCCTGCTGAAATGATAGATATCCCTGCTCCTGTCATCCCAGATACATTTCTCAAAATTCATGAACCGGATGCCGTTTTCACAAAAGAGCACGTTATGATACTGAAAATCCCCATGACACAAAATAATATTTCTCTCTCCCGGCGCCTCCTCCTTCAACTGCTTTGCAACAGCCAGCGCCTGCTCCAGAAAAATGTCATAATGCTGCTGCAGAAAATGTTCAAAATCACTCTTCTGCCCCTTCTCCTTCAGAAAACGCCGTACCTTTTTCAGCTCCCGGTTATGCTTTTCAAACTCCTGAAGAGTAAGCCCTGTCCGTTTCCCGTCCTGTCCGGATAAGCCCTCAAACCTGCCGCTTATCCTGTGGAGCCTTGCCAGCACGCCCATAGCGGCGCAGCCATCCGCGAGCGCCCCCTGGCCGCTCCCCGCGCTGCACTCCCTGCCCTCGGTATATGTTTTTACAATATAACCGGTGCCTTCCGCATCCCGGGTTAAAAGCTCCCCGTCCCTGTTTTTGAAAAGTTCCTCCGCCTGCAAAAAGCCCTGCTGCTTTATAAAGGTCAAAAATGCGTCCTGAAGCGAAAGCTTTTCCCCGCGTCCGCCTAATTCCTTTAAAATAAAAAGTCCTTTATCACTCTCACAAAGAATAGCGCCCCGCACCTTCCAGGTACGAAGCACTTCCAGGTCATACCTCTCTAACACATTTACTGCCTTCGGTTTCACAATGCAAGCCTCCTGAAATTGTTCATAACCTATCTTATGAAACAAAAGGGCGAAGTATGTTATAAATATTGGTTCAAATTTTCTAATAGATACTCTTTTTTATTATGCGCCGGATCTTCCAGAACATCCGCCAGCATCCGCTGTAAAATTTCTCCCAATTCTTTTCCCGGTTTTATTCCTTCTGCCAGCAGATCCTTTCCGCTGACGGCAAGCTCCTTCAACGACAGACACTCCCGCTTTTCCCTCATCTCCCGATATAATGCCTCGAGCCGTTCCTGTTTTGCCAGTTTCTCCTGCCGCAGATGATCGCTCTGAGAAAGCATGTCTGCACGGTTTATCTCAAACATATCCGGAAAGGCATCCTCACCGATCCTTGAGATCAGACGCCGCACGACAGAGACCTTTACATCCGCCTCCAGATCGATGGACCAGTCGTGGTACTCCACCAGATGACAGACTTTTCGCCGTGTGTCATTATCAAACTTTAATCTGCGCAAAATTTCCTGCGCAAGCCTTGCGCTCTCGCGGGGATGCTTTTTGAAGTGATCTTTTCCCGTCTCATCCGTCGTCTTTGTCAGCGGTTTTCCGATATCATGCAGCAGCATGGCAAGCCGCAGTACCTTATCCGCCCTGACCTCTTTCAGTCCCTGCAGGGTATGCTCCCCCACACTGTAGCAATGGTGCGGATTATTCTGCGCCGTTGTCATACAGATATCAAATTCCGGCAGTATGACCTTCGTAATGCCAAGCTCATACGCCTCCCTCAGATAATCCGGATGGGGCGATACCAGAAGCTTTACCAGTTCCACCTGGATCCGCTCCGCGCTGACGCTCTTCAGATTGCCCGCCAGTTCCCGAACCGCACGCTTTGTCTCCTCTTCTATCGTATATCCAAACTGAGCGGAAAACCGCACGCCCCGCATCATGCGCAGGGCATCCTCCGAAAACCGCTCCCTCGCACAGCCTACACACCGGATGCACTTTCTCTCCATGTCGCCAATGCCGTCAAAGAGATCCACCAGTCCCTCTTTCGGATGATATGCCATCGCGTTTACGGTAAAATCCCGGCGCTTTAGATCCTCCTCCAGAGATTTTGTAAAAATAACCTCTTTCGGATGCCTGTTATCCTCATACTCTCCGTCGATCCGGTAAGTTGTCACTTCATAACCGGTCTTCTGCTGCATCACCGTGACAGTGCCGTGCTGGATTCCGGTATCTACGGTCCGCCGAAACAGCTTTTTTACCTGCCACGGATCGGCGGAGGTTGTGATATCCCAGTCGTCGGGCACCCGCCCCATGATGGAGTCCCGCACGCATCCGCCCACCGCATAAGCCTCAAACCCTGCCTCATTTAATGTATTTATAATAAATGTTACCTGCTCCGGCAGTATGATCTGCAATTCTTTTTCCATTCTGTCTCAATCCTGCATCTGTATTCTTTTCTGCAAATGCATCTCAGAGAATGCGCTTTCTGCATTCTCTTATGTGAAGTTTTAGAATTTCTTAGTCTGTGCTTTTTGCAGACTTAGAAATTCTCTTCACATTTTAATACGCTTTTCCCCAGTAAACCATTTTCTTCGCAGGCTTTCCACAGCATACGCATACATCGGATAACTCTTCCTGCTCAAAGGGCATACATCTGCTGGTCACGGAAAGCTCTTCCTTTATCTTATCTTCACAGTCCTGACAACCGCACCACATTGCTTTCACAAAACCGGCTTTCTCCTGAAAGACATTCTTAAACGCATCATAATCCTTTGCAACATAAGTATGCGTATCCCGATGCGCCCTTGCTCTCTCCAGCATCTCCGTCTGCATCTTCTCAAGCAGCTCTCTCACGGTTTCCGCCAGCTTATCAAAGGCAACTTCCACTTTTTCCCTTGTATCCCTGCGGCAGATCACGCACTTTCCTGCCTCGATGTCCTTCGGGCCCACCTCGATACGCAGAGGGATACCGCGCATTTCCTGCTCGGAGAACTTCCAGCCCGGACTCTTATCACTGTCGTCCACCTTTACGCGGAAATCTTTCAGCATCTCTTTCAGCTCCGCCGCCTTCTCCAACACGCCTTCTTTTCTCTGCTGTATCGGAACGATCACTGCCTGAACAGGCGCGATCTTCGGAGGCAGTACCAGCCCGGAATTATCGCCATGCACCATGATCACCGCGCCGATCAGCCGGGTTGTCATACCCCAGGATGTCTGATGCACATATTTTAACTTATTATCTTTATCTGTAAACTGAATACCGAAAGCCTGCGCGAAACCATCCCCGAAATTATGGCTTGTACCGGACTGCAGCGCCTTGCCGTCATGCATCAAAGCTTCCACCGTATAAGTAGCCACTGCCCCTGCAAACCGCTCCTTCTCAGTCTTCTGCCCCTTGATCACAGGAATCGCCAGCACCTTCTCCAGAAACTCCGCATAGATATTCAGCATCTGCAGCGTTCTCTCCTCCGCTTCCTCTGCTGTCGCATGCGCCGTGTGCCCCTCCTGCCATAAAAACTCGCGGCTCCTGAGGAACGGCCTCGTCTCCTTCTCCCAGCGCACCACGGAACACCACTGGTTCAACACCTGAGGCAGATCCCTGTAGGACTGCACCACATTCTTATAATAATCACAAAACAATGTCTCGGAAGTGGGACGGACACAGAGCCTCTCCTGCAGTTCCTGCTGTCCGCCGTGGGTTACCCATGCCACCTCCGGCGCAAAACCTTCCACATGATCCTTCTCCTTCTGCAACAGGCTCTCCGGGATAAACATAGGCAGATACGCATTCTGCACGCCTGTCTCCTTAAACATATCGTCGAGCTGTTTCTGGATCAGCTCCCAGATCGCATAACCCGCCGGGCGGATCACCATACAACCCTTGACGCTTGTATAATCGATCAACTCCGCCTTTTTTACTACGTCCGTATACCACTGTGCGAAATCCTCCTCCATGGAGGTGATCGCTTCCACTAATTTTTTGTCTGCCATTTCTTTATCCCCTTTATCTCTTTTTCTGTTTTTACCGCGTTTACGGAAATATTATAGCAAAAGTCCCTGTGATTCTCAAGACTCCCCTTCAAAAATATGACATATCAAAAAGCCACTTACAAATATACAAAAGTTACATTTAAATATACAAAAATGTAACTTTTGTGAAAAACCTGATATATTCTGGCTACACTGCTTAATTTACAGCCATATTCTCAACAATTTATAATCATTATTAACATTATGTGAAGTACATAGAAACAAAGTCCGGACCTTTTTTCAGCACATCGCATAAAAATTTTAAAGAAAAGAGGAAGACATATGAAAAAGATATCCCGTATAACTGCCATCATTCTCGTCTTGCTGCTGCTGATGTTCTCTCTGGCCGGATGCGGTGCCTCGGATGGCAAAACCCACCTGACATTCCAGATCTGGGACGTCTATCAACGTCCCGGCATGCAGGCCATGTGTGATGCCTACACAGCCCAGCATCCGGATGTTGTCATCGAAGTACAGGCCACCAGCTGGAATGAATACTGGACGAAACTGGAAGCTGCTGCCGAAAGCAACACGATGCCCGACATCTTCTGGATGCACACCAATCAGCTTCTGTATTATGCCGATTTCGGTATGCTGGCAGATGTGACACATCTCTACGATGATGTGGATCCCGATTATTATGAAAAACATTTTTCAGAAATATCCATCAATAACGCCAGCGGCAGTGATGGAAATCTGTACGGTGTCCCTAAGGATAAGGATAACGGACATCTGGTTTATAACAAGGAAATGTTTGATGCCGCCGGCGTCGATTACCCTGATGATGACTGGACATGGGACGACCTTGTCAGCGCATCCGAGCAGATTTATAACGTTACCGGCAAATACGGTTTCATGGCTTATAATGACGATCAGCTTGGATACTGGCCCTTTGCCTATCAGGCAGGCGGCTATATCCTAAGCGAAGATAAGACCACCGCCGGCTATACACAGCCCGCTTCTGTCAAAGGAATAGAATTTTATGTGGGAATGCAGGACTATGACTGGTGCCCTTCACAGACATATTTCACGGAGACAACACCTGCCACAGCCTTTTTCTCCGAAGTCGGTTCCATGTATATGGAGGGCAACTGGAACCTGCCTCAGTTAATGGAAAACTATCCTGAAATGCGCGGCAAATGGGATATCGCAAAACTTCCGAAATGTCCCGATCCGCTAAGCGGCGACGGCAGGGCCACAATGTCCAACGGTCTGTGTTATTCCACCGCCGCTCACGGCAAACAGCTTGAAACCGCTCTGGATGTGATCAGATTTTTCGGAACCGAAGAGGCACAGCGTATCCAGGGTGAAAACGGCGCGGCAATCCCTGCTTATCTCGGCACAGAGGAAACCTGGCGAAGCGCTTTTGACTCTTATGATGAGACATTGGATCTCGACATTATTTTTGAGCAGTTTGATTATGCCGTTCAGGCAGTCTACAATTCTGCCAGCCCTAAATGGAAAAGCCAGGTTTTGGATCAGCTCACCAAAGTCTATGCCGGTGAACAGGATCTGATGGAGGGCCTCGAAAATATGCAGCAGATCGTAGACACAGAAACCGCCAAAAAACTGGCGGATGAGTGAAAGGAGGATCATACATGAACAGCGGAAAAATTTCTACGGCAGCCAAACAGGAGCAGGCATGGGGCTATCTGATGGTAGCGCCCACCATCATCGGCCTTCTCATACTGAATGTGTGGCCTTTTATCCAGACGATTTATGCCAGCTTTTGTGAACATCTCGGTTTTGGGCACTATAAATTCATCGGACTGGATAATTATATCAATATGTTTCAGGATACCGATTTCTGGAGAGCCACCGGTAATACCTTACTGTTTTGTATCCTGACCGTTCCTGTCGGCATATTCCTCTCCCTGTTAGTGGCAATCCTGCTCAATGCCAGAGTGAGATTTAAAGGCGGTTTCAGAACGATCTTCTTCCTTCCCATGGTATGTGCCCCTGCCGCCGTCACTATGGTATGGCGCTGGATCTTTAACAGCGAATATGGCATCCTTAACCAGATTTTCGGCATTCGCGTCGCGTGGGTGACAGATTCCCGTGTAGCTTTACTCTCCTGTGCTATCGTGGCGATCTGGAGTGCCATCGGTTATGACGCGGTATTACTTTTATCAGGACTGCAGAATATTTCAAAATCCTATTATGAGGCATCCTCTATCGATGGAGCAGGAAAGATCACACAGTTCTTCAAGATCACGCTGCCTATGATCTCTCCCACCCTCTTTGTAACCATGATCATGCGTCTGATGACATCTTTAAAGGTATATGACCTGATCTATATGATGGTGGAGGAAACCAACCCTGCACTGACAAGCGTACAGAGCCTCATTTATCTGTTCTATCGAGAGTCTTTCGTTGCCGGCAGCCGCGGCTCCGGTTCCGCCATCGCTGTCTGGACGGTACTGATCATCGGCATTGCTACCGTTTTCCAGTTTATCGGCCAGAAAAAATGGGTTAATTACGAAGTATAAGGAGGAATAATAATGCATAATAAATCTATGGAAGGTTCTAAACGTATCAGCACCGTCATTACCTACGCGGCACTTATCCTCGGATCTGTCATTATGATCTTCCCTTTTGTATGGATGATCCTGACCAGTTCAAAAACCGTATCGGAAAGTATGCAGATTCCTCCGACAATTTTTCCCAGTCGGCTTATGACGGATAACTTTTCGGAGGCGCTGAAAAGCCTGCCCTTTATCAACATGTATGCCAATACGATACTGATGATCATTTTCCGCGTCATATTCGCTGTATTTTTCAGTTCCATGGCAGGTTATGCCTTTGCCAAACTGAAGTTTAAAGGCAAAAATTTCCTGTTCAGCATTGTCTTAATGCAGATGATGCTGCCCAGCCAGATCTTTATCATTCCACAATACCAGATGGTCGCAAAGCTGGGATTCGCCAACACGGTAGCCGCTTTGGTATTTCCGGGCCTTGTCAGCGCCTTCGGCACTTTCTTCCTTCGGCAGGCTTATCTTGCCATCCCGGAAGAAGTTGGAGAGGCAGCTTATCTGGACGGCTGCAACCAGTGGCAGACATTTACAAAGATCATGTTTCCTCTGACGCGCTCATCGGTAGCTGCCTTGACCGTCTTTACAGCAGTATTCGCTTACAGCGACCTGATGTGGCCGTTAGTTGTAAACTCCGACCTGAATATGATGACTTTATCCTCCGGGCTTGCGACCCTGCGGGGCCAGTTTTCCACAAACTTCCCGGTTTTGATGGCGGGAAGCCTGCTGGCTATGCTGCCTATGGTCATTCTGTACCTGTTCTTCCAGAAGCAGTTTATTGAAGGTATCGCTATGACCGGCGGAAAATAATACAAAACAATCTGCAATGCGGGCGCATCTGTAAATATATCCGGGTGCGTCCGCACCCCATATTGGAACACAAATATTTTACCCTACATATATAAGGAGCGCCTTATGATCATATATGATGAACAAAATCTTCTTTTTACGCTACATACCCGCAATACAACCTATCAGATGAAAGTAGATCATTACCGGGTGTTGCTGCATACCTACTATGGTCCCCGCATGGAATGCGGCGACCTCTCCGGCCTGATCCGATATGGCGACCGCAGCTTTTCTCCCAATCCGAATGAAGCGCAGTATGACCGCACTTATTCTCTTGACGTTATGCCCCAGGAATATTCCACCTGCGGGGTCGGAGACTTCCGCCTTCCCTCTGTCGAGCTGGAACTCCCAAACGGAAGCCATTCCGCGGATCTGCGCTACAAAGGCTGCGAATTACAAAAGGGAAAATATACCTTACCGGAACTCCCAGCCTTTTATGGCACGGAAGAGGAGGCGGAAACCCTGATACTTTATCTGGAAGATGCCGCCGCTCAGATTATGATAGAATTGTATTTCGGTGTATTCGAGGCCTCCGATCTGATCACCCGTTCTGTGCGGATTATAAACTATGGAACGGAAACCGTCCGCCTGTGTCGATGCGCTTCCCTTTGTCTGGACTTTTTACGGGCCGATATGGATCTGATCACTTTCGACGGCCATCATCTGATGGAACGCTGTCTTGACCGCAGCCCCCTCCGTTCCGGCATACAAAGTGTAGGCAGTATCCGGGGTGCCTCCAGCCATCAGCATAATCCTTTTGTTATACTGTGCGATCAGCATGCCAATGAGGACACCGGACTGTGCTATGGCGCCATGCTTCTATATAGCGGCAACTTTGGAGCCGCAGCAGAGTGCAGCCAATATGACAGTACCCGGCTCGTTATGGGTATTCACCCCTATCACTTTTGCTGGACATTGCCTCCCGGCGAATCCTTTACTGCTCCGGAAGCGGCCCTTGTCTGCTCCCCCAACGGTTTTTCGCAGATGAGTCATCAGTTTCACAATGCGATCCGAAGAAATCTGCTTCGTGATCCTTACAGCTATATGCGAAAACCTGTTTTGATCAACAACTGGGAGGCCACCTATTTCGACTTCACGGCGGATAAACTGCTGGCTATTGCAAAAGAAGCATCCTCTCTGGGCATTGAACTTTTTGTTATGGATGACGGCTGGTTCGGCGATCGCAATGACGACAATCGCGGACTCGGCGACTGGCAGGTAAATGAGACAAAACTGCCCGGCGGCCTGAAGAGTCTCGTTTCCAAAATCAGTGATCTGAATATGACTTTCGGTATCTGGATCGAACCGGAAATGGTAAATGAGGACAGCGATCTCTATCGACTGCACCCCGACTGGGTTCTTCATATACCCGGCCGTGCTCCGGCCAGAGGGCGGGGACAGCTTGTTCTTGATTTTTCCCGCAAAGATATCCGGGATCACATTTACAGACAGTTACAGGTTGTATTTTCAAGCGCTCCCATCTCCTATATCAAATGGGACATGAATCGTTCTCTGACGGATGTATGGTCTGCAGGCCTGCCTGCTCAGCGTCAGGGCGAAGTATATCATCGATATGTTCTGGGTGTTTATGATCTGTTGGAAAGGCTTCACACTGACTATCCGCATATTCTCATAGAAGGCTGCTGCGGAGGGGGAGGCCGGTTTGACGGCGGTATGCTCTATTATACACCTCAAATCTGGTGCAGTGATGATTCCGATGCCATTGACCGTCTGCGTATTCAGTACGGTACATCCTTCTGTTATCCCCCCTGTACTATGGGGGCCCATGTTTCCGCGGTTCCCAACGAACAGAACGGACGAATCACCCCTTTGAAAACACGCGGCATTGTCGCCATGAGTGGAGCTTTCGGCTACGAAATGGATCTTAATAAATGTACCGTAAAAGAAAAGGAAGAAATCCGCCAACAGATAGAAGACTATAAAACATACTATGAACTGATCCGCCACGGTGATTACTACCGCCTGAGCAGCCCTTTTGAAAACGATCTGTTTACGGCATGGGAACATGTATCTGCCGATAAGCGGGAAGCCCTGATCTCGTTTGTTGCCAGTGCCTCCCGTCCTGCTTCCCCTTTTCTGAAGCTATATCTCAAAGGACTGGACCCTTCCCTGCAGTATCAGATCGATCATTCGGAAAAAACCTGTTCCGGCAGTTTATTAATGCAGGCCGGTTATCCTCTTCCTGTTGTGAAAGGAGATTACCAGGCATTTCAGATCTATCTGAAAGCGAAATAAGATCTGTCCATAAAAACAAAACAGCCGGCTTCATACAGTCAGCTGTTTTGTTTTCGCCATTCCCGCGGAGACACTCCGTAATATTTCTTAAATGCCTGAGAAAAATGCAGTTGATTCGGATAACCGCACGAATCCGCAATATTTTTGATCGGCTGGTCCGTTACCCTTAAAAGTTCTGCCGCACTGGTAAGCCGTTGCTTGATCAGAAATTCCTGCGGCGTACTGCCGATCAGCTCCTTAAATCGTTTGCTGAAGTAATTACGATTGAGTTTACAGAAATTTGCCACTTCATCTATCGACAGTTCACGTTGATAATTCTGTTGGATATAAGTTACCGCCTCATGAATATAGTAATCATGTTCTTTCTTTTCATCAACCTCCTGACGATCTGCCGAAGACTCGATCAATTCATCCAGAAACAGAGAAAGGTGCCCCACCAGATGTAAAGATGACTTTTCTGTATGCTCTGTAAAATAAAGCATATGATCTTTCAATCTCGCTCCTTCCTCTTCGCTTCGAGGCGTATAAATCGGATGATCCTGTTCAAGCCCCGCTTTCAGGAGAAACTCTTTTATCCGCATCCCGTCAAACTCCAGCCACACATATTCCCAAGGGCGATCCGCATCAGCCGTATAAAGATTAATCTGTCCCGGACAGATAAGAAATCCCTGATTCTCCCTCAGGTGATATTCATGAATCTCACCGCTCACAGCATGGGAATACAAAGTCCCGCATCCCCTGATAATATAATGGAACAGATAATGATTTCGGATAAACGGTCCAAAAGAATGAAGCGGTGTACACGCCTCCCAGCCGTACTGATACGGCCTCAGATCAAGATAATTTTCGTTTGGAAAAATTGCATGAATATGGTTTTTCATGAACGGCTCCTACAGTACTATTTTTTCAATCTTACAATCATGCACTTTCGTATTTTTATCATAATTCATTCCAACTATCAGCACTTCACCCTGATATCCTTTTAAACCGTCCGGATAATTTTTTTCATATATCTGACTGATCGCACCTATAACATCTTTATTCCATTTCAGTTCAATGATCATTGCCGGTTTATCCATATACTTTTTCCTTGGTATATAAACTAAATCCGCATAACCCTTTCCAGCCGGAAACTCCCTGATTATCACATAATACTCCTGTGCAGCATACAGTGCCAGATTAATAGCACAACTAAGTGCATTTTCATCATTATATTGCAAAATAGAACTATTTTCTTCATGCGCCCTTTCTATTCCATATGCAACTGCCTTTTCATCACCATTCCACAAATTCTGTAAAAGTTTTTCCGAATTTTCCACTGCTGTGACCACTTCATTCCAGCCAATTGCATTTATGGAATTCAAAAACTCCATCTCTATTTCTCTGTTTGGAATATAAACCTCTTTATGATTCAGGTCATAGGCTAAATATCCCAGATGTACCAACAAGGTTAAAATATCATCCGATGCATGAAAGGTCGTCATATCATTTGTAAAACTTCCAATATTTATTTTCACATGAGCGCCTGCTATCATCTCCACAACTTTATCTTTCAAACCGTCATAATTCATTTGAATATAAACGCTCAGAGCCTCAAAGGTCTCTGTTTGATTCCAATAATCACTGTATCTTTGTGTCAGCATTGCCGACACTAAAGATTTGGGAGAATAAACTTCTGATACATCAGGAAAAGAATAGCCATTATACCAGTATTTCGCCTCCTCATAATCCATTTTATACTCGGCGCACAATGCTTTTACTTCCTCTTCTGTAAAACCGACAAATTCCGCCAGCTCTCTTGGATCTGTCATGGAATACTCATCAAACATATTGAGCGCCGAATGTGTGCCGTATTTTTTAACCGGCAGTATTCCCGTCATATAAGCAAGCCCGATGTATGGCTTATCCTTTAGCCAGCCACGCAAAAAATCAAGATATTTTTTCTGTGCCTCCGTATCTCCTTTTCTTTCCCTGAAAATATTATCCCATTCATCGATCAGAATAATAAACGGTTTTTCCGTCACTGCAAAAATATCATACATGGTATCAACCAGACTGTCCGGCATAGTACATTCTATATTCCCGTATTTATTTTGTAACTCCCGGCAGATACTTTTATTTAAATTCCCTATTATCGCTTCTATCGTCACATCACCCGTTGAAAATTCCTGCATATTGATCCAGACCACATCATATTTATTAAGATGATCCTGATAAGAAGCGTCTGTTGAAATTTTCAGGTCACAAAACAGGCCGCTACTGTCCGCACCGCAGTTATAATATGCAGAAAGCATTTTGACAGCCATGGATTTACCAAACCGCCTTGGACGACTGACACAGATATACTTCTGTTCCGTATCGATCAGCCTGTTTAAGAACGTGATCATACCTGTTTTGTCTATATATATTTTTGATTGCAGGCTTTCACGAAACCCCTTATTGGTTACATTTAAATAACGTCCCATTCTTCCACCTGTTCCCATCACTTTCTTCTGCGATATTGCGATATAATGTATATCCGTTATGTTTAACAGTATAGCAGATTCCAATGATTTTACAATTCAAAAACACTAAAATCAGGACTCTTCATCTCTTCTCATCAGACTCTCCCCCAGTCCCAGCATCACATAAATATAAGGCGTATTCAGTACCTGAGCAAAACTGAACTGGTTATGTAAAAAATAGGACAGAAGGCTTGCCGCAAGCACATAACATAACGGCTCTTTTTTCGCTCTCTCCAAAAGCCTCTTGAAACTGCTCCAGAAAATACCGATAAAACAGATCATCCCGAAAATACCGACATTCACCAGATGGGTGATACACTCATTATGGGCATTTGTCAACCGTGAGTTCGGCCACTCCTCCTTCAACCTTGATGCCAATTCCGGCACACTGTAACCGTAAATGGCAAAACAGTCCTGCCCGATACCAAACAACCGCTCTCTCCATGAAAAAGACTCATAGATCGCAAAGCCATCCCGCCACGTGGCGCCCCGGCTGCTGCCCCAGCTTCCGTTAAATAAAAAGATCTTATACTTTGATAAATAACCGAGAATCCCCGGAGACCTTGTATTAATGATAACAAGTACCAGAAACAGGATCATTCCTCCTATCGTCAATCCGATCACACCATATTTCAGCCATCTCCAGTGCCAGATCAGCTCTTTTGCCGGTTCTTTTTCTCCCGGTTTTCGTTTTCCTCTTTCTTCCTCCATCTCTTTATTAATATATTTTTTATATTTTAACTCCCTTTTCTCTATGAAAACCCGCATGACACATAAAATAATAAGCCCGATCAGCGTCAGGTTCCCCAGCATGATCCACATCATTGTGGTATCCATACTGAGGCGTTCCTTATCCAGTATCACAATAATGCGCATCACCTGGCAGGCAGCGCAATAAAATATACCCAATTCCAGTAATCTTTTCATGTAAACAGTCTTTTGAAATGAGATCAGGAACAAAAAATAAAAAACAACACCCATAGACAGAAAAGCTGAATCGCTCCCTTCCACTGCCGCCAATCCCAATGCCAGTATACTGTAGATACCGGATAAAATACGCGCCTGCCTTTTTTCCGTAATAATATAGAATACTACCCCTGTCACGAAAAATATTGACCAGAAACCGCAAAACCAGTTAATATTTCCCATGCTGGAAATAAACTGCTCGCTGTCAAATTTCATATCAACAGGATAAACAGAAAAACGATTTAAAAGCCCCCATAAGAAAACCAAAAAGGAGACCATCATAAAAAAAGGCAGCACATTGATCCTTCCATCATAAAACCGGGATACAAAAAAATAAGTACCTATAAAAAAAAGCTGCATGGCAAATCCCATATACCAGCCGTCCGTACCCCAGAGCGCCTCCTCCCGAAATTCTGTTCCGACAAAGGAAATAATATTGATAACCAGAAAAAGCAGCACAAAAACATCCGTCGTAGAGATATTTTGTATCACCTTCTGCCAGCTCTTTTTAAACGGCGGCAAAATATAATATAAAATAACAAACGGAGCCATCATCATCGCTGTGATCAGACACAACTTCCTGTAAAACAGATATTTATTCGTAGCGATCTGGATATAACCTTCCGGTGCATAAAAAGAGTAAACGCCCACAAGAAAAAAAAGAAATACATAAACGCCGATACCACAGATAAGCCGCATCATATCTTTCACGTGCAGCCTCTTTGTCTTCATAACATTTTCAGCACTTTCTACGTTCTCTGCGCCCTCTTCCCGCTCCATTAATAAATCTGCATCCATCCACCTTTACTCCTTTTTAAAATCCCGAAAAACTTCTCCGGCAGGCTTGCTCACAAACAGCATTTCCTCACCGGTTCCCGGATGCACCAGCTTTAATTTGAAAGCACAAAGCGCAACGTTCTTAATTTCATGCGCCTCCGAATAAAGGTTGATCGCCGCATCCGCATACTTCTTATCCCCCAGAAGCGGCATCCCAGCATGTGCCATCTGTGCCCGGATCTGATGGAATCTCCCTGTCTCCAGCCTTACCTCATAAAGCGCCCTGCCCTGCTTCATGGCGATCAGCTTATAGTGCAGCACCGCCTTCTTCGCCCCCGGCGTATCCGCCGTCACGATCTTTGCCCGTGCGCCTTCCTTTATCATATAGTCTTCCAGCATTCCTTCCTGCACCTGCGGCTGATTAAATGCCACCGCATAATATACCTTGCCAAACTCGCTTTGCTTTAACTGCTCACTTAAATTTTTTGCCGCAGCCTTGTTTTTCGCAAAAACCAGAAGTCCTTCCACAGGCTGGTCAAGCCTGTGCACTACCGCCAGATAAGTTTCATTTTTTTCCGCCAGATAGTTTTTCAGTTCACTGACAAGATCCGGCGTGGACACTCTGGCGCTTTGCGTTGCCAGCCCCGCAGGTTTCTGGCAGACAAGGATATCTTTATCTTCATAAATAATATTAATATCAGCTCTCAAGTTGTACCATTCCTTTTTCTTTTTATGAATCTCTGACTGTTATCAGATACATATATATTTTATCCATACCCTGAATAGCAGTATTTCAAAGATATAGTACCATATTTAACCGCCCTTTTAAATATCATTATCCGAGATTAAAATTTTTATTTTATTTGAGATATCAGTGTGTTACAATGTACAAAACTATTCATACTATTGGAGGAACAACCTTATGGAACGCTACAGCTTCGCAATGGAAGTAAAAAAAGGCCGGATGAACCTTTACCGCAAAAAGCTCGGTGAGATCTGGCAGGAACTGACTGCCTTTCTGGATGAAAACAACATTCGGAATTTCAGCATCTGGAACTGCAATTCCCTTATTTTCGGGTATTGTGAGACAGAAGGAAAGAAAGACCTGTATGCCAAAGCTCAGGAACAGATCGGTGAACTCATCGCTCAAATGGAGGATACCTTTACCTGGATTTCAACACCCGGAGAAAATATGCGCCTTATGTACGAATGTTTCGGTATTGTAAGGGAAAATAAAGAACTGATCCGCCACAGAATGTTTATGACAAAGTTAAAACCGGGATGTGAGGAAGAGTACAAAGCGCGCCACGATGCCCTGATCGAGGCAAGAGGCGGTGTTCCCGAGCCCGGACCAGACAGCAATTTCAGCATCTGGAGCGCCGGCGGATATATTTTCGGATATGATGAGATCGATACTACCATGGAAACAGAAGAAACACCGGAGGCACATATGGCAACTGTCGCATGGGAGACAAGACAGCTTGAGATCATGGACTGGATCACAAACGATGTGGACTGGCTTACCAACACACACCACCCTGCCAGTGTACGCCTCGCATGGCATGCCGGTAAATAATGATAAATAATTGACAGTATATATTACAGTATAAGAAGGTTATTATGAAAAAAACTAAAGTTTTAGATGACGCGAAAAGGACGGTACTGATCGTTGCTGCCGCTTTTCTGATGGCGATGAACATCAAAAGTTTTGTGCGGGCAGGAGATCTTCTGCCCGGCGGTTTCAGCGGACTTACCCTGCTGATCCAGCAGATCGCACGACATTTCTGGAATCTTGATATTTCTTACTCTCTGATCAACTTTTCCTTAAATGCCATTCCTGTTTTTATCAGTTATAAATATATCGGGAAAAAATTTACCGGTTATTCCTGTCTGATGATCGTCCTGACAGGTATTTTTACGGATATCCTGTCCGGATTTCAGATGACAAACGATACATTGCTCGTCTGTGTATTCGGCGGTATTTTAAATGCCTGTGCGATCTCCCTCTGCCTGTATGCCCATGCCACCAGCGGAGGCACCGATTTTATTGCTATCTTTTTCTCGGAAAAGTACGGCATTGAGACATGGAATTATATTTTCGCTGGAAACTGCATTATCCTGCTGATCGCAGGTTATCTGTTCGGATGGAACGAAGCGCTGTACTCCATTATCTTCCAGTTTACCTCCACCCAGGTTCTGCATTCATTATACAAGCGCTACCAGAAACAGACATTACTCATCATCACCTCCAAACCGGATGAGATTTACGAACAGATTCGGGAAAATACCAACCACGATGCAACACTCTTTAAAGGAATCGGATGCTACAGAAAACAGGAATGCAATATGCTCTATTCTGTTGTGGGACGGGATGAGATCAAATCAATGATCAGGAAGATAAAGGAGATCGATCCGAATGCTTTTATCAATACGATGAATACGCAGCAGCTAACGGGAAGATTTTATCAGAGGCCGAACGATTAGCAGGGACTAAGATGGAAGAAACGGACGAGCCCCGTGCAGATAAAAATATCCCCTCAGGGTTCCGCGTGGTTACAGTCACCCTGAGGGGATATTTTTATCTGCACGGGACTCTGGTTTTCCCGAAGCTTATACTCTATACATATCGTAATGCTTTACGATGCACCTTTAATCCGTCCCGGATCAATATGCTATCTAATTATCCAAGGAGATCATACCTTGAATCGGTATCCTACCCCCCAGATCGTCTCTATATATTGAGGTTTGGAAGTATCAAATTCAATCTTCTCGCGAATCTTCTTAATATGCACCGTCACTGTGGCGATGTCGCCTATGGAATCCATATCCCAGATCTCACGGAAGAGTTCTTCCTTTGTATATACATGATTCGGATTTTCCGCGAGGAAGGTGAGCAGATCAAATTCCTTGGTGGTGAAGGTTCTCTCCTCTCCGTCTATCCATACGCGGCGGGCAGTCTTGTCAATTTTAATTCCGCGGATCTCCACAATATCGTTACTCTTCTGGGCGGAACCTACCAGACGGTCATACCGCGCCATATGTGCTTTTACACGGGCAACCAGCTCACTGGGACTGAAAGGCTTTGTCATATAGTCATCCGCTCCCAGACCGAGCCCTCTGATCTTATCAATGTCATCCTTTTTTGCGGACACCATTAATATAGGAATATTCTTCTTTTCCCGGATTCTCTTGCAGACATCAAAACCATCCATGCCCGGCAGCATCAGATCCAGTATCACAAGGTCAAAATCCTCTGCCAGTGCCGCATCCAGTCCGGTATCTCCGCTGTTTTCAATATGCACCTGAAAATCACTCAGTTCCAGATAGTCTTTCTCCAAATCTGCAATCGCTTCTTCATCTTCGATAATCAATATCCTGCTCACAATAATTATCCTGCCTTTCTATGATCTGCAACTCAAGGTTTGTCGAACATCTATCTTCCCGGCATCCGCTCAGGAAGCATTTCTCATTTTGCCCGCTCATTTTCTTCTTTCTTCATTGGACCACGTTTTCGCCCGTTTTCCGACGCAGGCTCATCCACATCAAAGCTGACGCCCTCCTGCTTTACCTCTTCATACTTTCTCAGCACAATGTGCATACAGGTTCCTTCACCCTCCTTACTGGTTGCCCAGATATACCCGCCATGGTCTTCCACGATCTTCTTAACGATAGAAAGCCCGATGCCGCTGCCGCCTTTCGTAGAATTTCGAGAAGCATCCGTCCGGTAGAAGCGCTCGAATATTTTGGGCAGATCCCTCTGTGCGATACCCCTCCCGTTATCTTCAATCTCAATGCGGATCGAATCTATCTCATCCAGAATACGGATATCGATCATCCCGGGCTTCTTATCCTGATACTTCACACTGTTGCTGATGATATTATTGATAACCCGCTTCAGCTGTTCCGGATCAGCGATCACGATCGTCTCCGGCGTCACCAGATTGGAGTAGCTCAGCTCGATATCCTCGGATTCCAGATCCAATCCCACCTCTTCTAGACAGTCCTGAAAATAATCTGCCACATTCAGTCTGTGGAAGTTGTAGGGAATCCTGTTGGAGTCAATACCCGAATAAAGCGACAGTTCATTGATAAGCCG
>CANSLJ010000044.1 GCA_947647735.1 uncultured bacterium
CAGAGTAGAAAAATCTGTATGAAAAAAATTTGCCAACGTTTACTTGACAGTCACTCCTGAAGAGCCTGTGTCTGTTCTCTTTGTTCTTTCACCTGTTCTGTGATATCTTTAGATAACACCATGACCATAATATCACCTGTATTATCATCCTCTGTCATGACAAAAGACTGGCGCACACAAACCTGCTCCTGACCAGAGTTAGCCCCCCAATATTCGGCAACAACTTCTCTGTCACCCTGCTCAAAGCACCTGGTGAGATTATCTGTATTTACAATAGCCGCATAATTTTCCTGTGACTCCACAAGCACAAATTGTTTCCATTTTTCAAAACATTCTGAGGCCTTACAGGGCGCCTTAAGCCCTACACGCTCAAGCAGCGATATCTTCTGCCCATCTATATCTCTGAAAATATCCTGCTCTATAAGATCCTGCGTCAAGTTAAACTCAAAACTGCAGAAAGAGTTTGACATAATTGCAATTTGATACTGTCTCTCCCTGCGATTTGCAAGCGCTCTCTCCGCTTGAATACGCAGTTCTTTTTCTTTTAATTCTGTTACATCCTGGCGGATAAGTAAAACTTTGGATGCTTTATTATCTTTTCTCTCCAGACAGACAATATTCATGTGTTCCCACCCTACATGTCCATCTTTTATCACACTGCTCTCATGCCGTATATCATTATGCTCCGACATAGCTGCGATTATGGTATCTTTCTCCATATAATCAACAAACTCCTGGCGGTGCTCCTCCTCCACAAAAGAAGCCAAATAAGCCGCAATGTCCTGGTATTTTCCGCTATCCGCAATTCCACCACCCTCAGGACTTGTCCCTGCCAAGTACTGATATGTTTCTTCCTCAAGATCCACCATGGCAAACCGAGAAAACAGTGTGTTTACACCGCTTATAATATATCCCATCTCCCGATTTTCCTTCTCCAACTGTCTTCGTTTTTGTCCGGCGCGAATCAAGATGATAATAATGTAGGCAACAAACAGTACAATGAGCATAAACTCAAGCTGCACTCCTACAAGATTTACTTCTTTGATCATGCTCTGTGTAACATCTTTTGGAAATGTCTGCACAAAAACATAGGGATTTTCCGGCAAGTATGTAACACAAATATTATCTGTACTGCTAGAGGCATCACAGGCAAAAACGCCATCCCCGCCATTCTCAAAAACCTGACGGACTTCCCCCGCTGCAACCTGGTCGATCACACCTTTCTCTGTCAGAACATCCAACAAATGTTTTTCATAAACCGAACCATCTGAACTGGCGATCACCCTGCCGTCCGGCGCGCACAAAAACACCCGGGCCTCCTCCCCGAAATAGGTAGTGGTAAGCATGCTTCTCAAGTATTCTTCGGCCAGAAAAGCGCCCCGCAGCACCCCGATGACCTCACCACGATAGTAAACAGGCGCATAAAAGCATGCCATCGTCTCTTCAAAAAAATGTGGATCAAATATAATCTCAATATCACTGTTTCCGCTGATACCATCTATATAAAAGTGCCGCTGTGCAACATCTGCAATTCGGCCATCGGATGCATAGTCCATGCCCTCAAGATCTGTAAACATAATGGCATCAAACTGTGAGTTTTCTTCCATCTTTTCAAGCATTTGTGCTGTGATCACGGGTTCCGTCAGGCTTTCTCCCACAAAATACGCATAGGTATTGATTCGACTCAGAGCATTATTCAATTCATCATTGATCTGCTCTGACTTCATCCGTGCAGAGTCCGCCGCATAATCTCTGTTTTGCTCCTCAGTCCGTTTACTGTTCCGTGTCGTAAACCAGAAAAACAATAGGATAATGGCCATCAAAAGAAAAACAGCATAAACAATCTCCTGTAAAGGTCTCTTCTTATTCATATGTAGTCCCCGTATATCTTTCTACTCTTAAAACTTGTCTCTGTGTTTCCCGTTATGATTAACACCAGAAGACATACCTCACCTTAATACCACAAGTATATCAGCTTAACGGCTAAAAAACAACCATCGTAAATCTTCTCTTTTTCAAATAAAGAGATATACGATGCTTCACATAATGTTTTTAAACCTCCGCCCTATCGTGTCTCCCCCATCCTTTTGTATGCTCTCATTTTTGATCTCGGCGGTTTTATCATATTCATCCACACCAATCTACCTTCGCAGACCTTTTGACCGTCTTTGATCCATGTATTTCTTTTGTTCACAGCCCGTGAAAATATCTATTTTATTTGTTTATCTTTCATTATAATTAAATGTATTACTTTTCTAAATATTATGATAACTTATCTTCATATTTTCATCAATATGTTGTTCAAAATGAGCCATTCCCTTTCAACTTCTTACACGGGTGGATTTAAAAAAAGCCAGCTGCTTACCAGCCGACCTTTTCTAAGACAATAACATGCCAACTATATAAAATCAAAAAGTTTATTTATATCAAAATCTGATATTTACTTTTACCCAAATAACGCCATCAGAACACCGGCTGCGATCGCAGACCCGATAACACCGGCTACGTTCGGCCCCATAGCATGCATCAGAAGGAAATTCCCCGGATTTTCCTTCTGGCCGACGGTCTGGGAAACCCGCGCCGCCATGGGTACTGCCGATACCCCGGCAGATCCGATGAGCGGATTGATCTTTTCTTTCAGGAAAAGATTCATGCATTTCGCAAGCACCAGGCCGCCTGCCGTACCAAAGCTGAACGCCACCACGCCCATCAGCATGATCTCGATCGTCCTCACAGAGAGGAAGGTTGTGGCGGTTGCCGTCGCCCCCACCGTGAAACCGAGGAAGATCGTCACGATATTCATCAGTTCATTTGACATGGTCTTGGAAAGACGCTCCGCAACGCCGGATTCTTTGATCAGATTCCCCAGCATCAGGCTTGCCACCAGCGGTGCCGCAGATGGCACGAGGAGTGCCACAAAAACAGTGATCATAATCGGAAACACTATCTTCTCCTTCTTTGTCACCACACGCAGCGGACGCATTTCGATCATCCGCTCCTCCTTTGTCGTGAGCAGCTTCATGATCGGCGGCTGGATGACCGGCACCAGAGCCATATAGCTGTATGCCGCCACCGCGATCGGTCCCAAAAGTTCCGGCGCAAGGTGTGACGTTACGAAAATGGCCGTAGGCCCGTCCGCCCCGCCGATGATTCCGATCGAGGAAGCCTGCGCTGTCGTAAATCCCATGATCCTTGTTCCCACGTAAGTCATAAAGATGCCAAGCTGCGCCGCAGCGCCCAGAAGAAGCGATTTCGGATTCGCGATCAGGGGACCGAAGTCTGTCATCGCGCCGACGCCCATAAAGATCAGACAGGGATAAATTCCCAGTTTTACGCCGAGATACAGATAATCCATCAGACCGGCGCTCACCACATCTCCAACCGCCCACTGGCTCAGCACCGCATCGGATACACCCGCGTTCGCCATCTCCTCCAGCCATTGCGCAGTGATCGGCGCCCCGTGCATGATATCCCACTGAACATGCCCGCCCGCAAAAAGGATCTCATGGAACATATCCGCCCCCAGAAGGTTTGTACATAACATGCCGAATGCGATCGGTATCAGAAGCAGTGGCTCAAAGGATTTTCCGATCGCCAGATACAAAAGAACAAACGCGATCAGGATCATGATCAGGCTAGTCCAGTTTCCGGGCTGAAACAGCTGGTAAAATCCGGTTTGTGTGCAAAAATCTATTATTGCCTGCATAATTCTATTTCTCCTCCATTCATATAATAGTATAGTTTTTATAGTCTCTACCCGAAGACTTTATGCTCCGCGATACCTTACCTTAACTGATCACACAAAGCAGGTCGCCCGTATTGACTGCTGAACCTTCCACAACAGAAACAGATGATACCGTCCCGTCGCAGGGCGCGAAAATCTCATTTTCCATTTTCATCGCTTCAATAATAAAGAGGACATCCCCGCGCTTCACCGCCTGTCCGTCAGACGTTTTTACCTTCCACATATTGCCGGGAAGCGGCGCTGTGATGGTCTTTCCTCCTGCGCTTACAGGCGCTACAGGTTTCGGTTCCTCTTTCTTCGGTGCCGGTGCGGGCGCCGCTTCCGGTTTGGGAGCAGGCTTTGAAACCGGCGCCGATGTTCTCGCCGCAGGCGCTGCAGGCAGAACCCCCGGTGCCGCCTTCTCCGAACCGTCTCTCATGGATTCCACGGAAACCTTATACACTACGTCATCAATTGTCACTTTATACTTTTTGATCATCTTTTCTCTCCTTAATTCCTGTAAAATTTTTAAAGCCTCTCAATGTCAACGATATTTAATCCATAGGGAGTCGTCCCGACTTCCTCGGACAATACCTAGGTGATGATAGCAAGTATCTCGGGTTTTATGCCTCTCTGAGGTTCTTCGGGCACCTCCGTCCCGCCTGTGCCTGCCTGATCTTCCACGATCTTCCTGCTCTCCTTCGGCCGCAGTATCATTCCCATGACGGTCGTAAGCAAAATGATACAGATCAATCCGAAAAATACTACGCCCATGCCCATCAGGACGACAAACAGGTTGCTGTATTCCGCCATATCATGCTCCTTTCCCTAAAATAATCTCTGAATCTCTTCCTCCGGCATACCAAGTATGCCCTTTAATATTTCAGCCGTATGTTCTCCCGGCTGAGGTACGGATTTATCATCCGGTACCTCAAATTTATCAAACTTTAACGGCATGCCGAGTACCTTAAAGCTTCCTTCCTTACTGTCATGCACACGGCAGACCATATGCTGCTGTTCTATGTAGCCGCTCCTGCTGATACGTTCCAGTGTATTCACCTCCCCCGCAGGTATCCCCGCCTTTCTGCAGGAATCTGCAAGTTCCGTCATCGTCTTTCTCCTGGTAAGGGCGCATAAGATCACTTCCAGTTCGTCCAGATTTTTATGCCGTCCCTCCCGATCTTTATAAACTTCCTTCTCCGAAAGCTGCGGGCAGCCGAGAAGTTTCACAAAAGCATCAAAATGTTCCTCCGCCTCTATCATCACCTCTCCGTCCAAAGCCGGATAAGCCCTGAACAGCGGCATCCGGCGGTCCCTGTTTCCGTTCCGCAGAAATTTTGTCCCGTGATTTAAATATTCAGCGCTCATCCCGTCGGAAACGGTAAGCATGGAACTGAGCATGGGAGAATCCACAAATCCCCCTTCCCCGGTTCTGTCCCGGTATATCACAGACGCCAGGATCGCCGCTGCCTCATACAGGGAGGAACACACATCCGCAATGGAAGAACCGCCGCGCACCGGCTCGCCCTCCGCTTTTCCGGTAAGGCTCATAAAACCGCTCATCGCCTGCGCAACCGTATCGACACACCCCCGTGTCCTGTAGGGACCCGTGTAGCCGAAACCGGAAACCGTGCTGTAAATGATATCCGGATTCCTCTTTTTCACATCTTCATATGCAATATGCAGCTTTTCTGTCACACCCGGCCTGAAATTATCCGCCACAATATCACATTTCTCAGCCAGCCTCAAAAAGATCTCTCTGTGCTCTTCCTTGTTAAAATCCAGCGCAATATCCTTTTTTCCGCTGTTGATCGCCATAAAATAGGCGCTTGTCGTGCCAAATGTGGGTTCCGTATTTCTGCAGAACTCGGAAGAGCCGCCGTCCCGTTCCACCTTGATGATCTCCGCGCCGAGATTTTCCAGTATCTGTATCCCCAGCGGCCCCGCCATAAATCTTGTCAGGTCCAGAATGCGGATCCCCTCCAGAGGCCTCTTGCTTCCCCCGGCTTCCGCCTCCCCGCTCATCGTCCCGGCTGTCTCGCCCACAGGCGTTATCCCGCCGTTTTCCACGCCCGGGATCTCCCGCAGTATCTCCTCCGTAAATTCTCCCGGCTGAGATACAAAATCCATCCCCGGCATATCAAACTTTTCAAACCTCATCGGAGAACCGACCACCCGAAAAGTCCCCTCTTCTTTGTCCGTCACCTCCATCGTAAGGCCGTGGTATTTTACATAATCGCTTTCCAGGATCTTATCCAGCGTATTGATCTGGCCTGCCGGTATCTTTCTCTCCAGAAGCTTCTCCGTCAGCTCATCCATCGTCAGCTCTCTGGTTTTTGCATAAATGATCGGTTCAAGCTGCGCGATATTGGCACACCGTTTCGTCATACTGTTAAAACGCTCATCCTTTTCAAGTCCCTCCAGTCCCAGAATTTCCGTCATTGCCTTAAACTGATGGTCCTGCGCCGCCATACAGATGACAGAACCGTCCTTTGTTTCCGCCGGCCCGAAAAAACCGACAAGCTGATGTCTACATCCTTTCGGCCTCGTCGCCTGCCCCGTGTTAAAATATTTGGACATCACATCTGGCATCTCCGTCAGCATGACATTCAGCTTTGCAAGGTCAATATACAGACTTCCACCGGTCTTTCTCCGGTGAATGATCCCCGCCAGAACGCCTATCGCCCCGTAAATGCCTGTGTAGATATCCGCAATCGGAACCCCCGCCTTTGTATATTCACCGCCGATCTCACCGGTAATGCTCATAAAGCCGCTCAGCGCCTGTACAATGGCATCCAGATCGCTGTAATTTCTGAACATCCCTTCATGCCCGTATCCGGTGATCGACAGATAAAGGATATCCGGTTTTCTTTTTCTGATCTCCTCATAACCGATCCCCATATCGCTGCTCTTACCGGCGCCCATATCTTCCACAAAAACGTCGGCTCTCTCCGCAAGCCTTAAGAGCAGTTCCCTTTGTTCCGGCTTCCCGGGCTCAAGGATCACACTCTTCTTTCCGCGGTTAAAATTCACATAGGAAATGCTGGTTTTTCCATGCCGCGTTCCCATCCTGCGGCTGACATCACCGGCGGGGGGCTCGATCTTAATGACCTCCGCGCCAAAATCCCTCAGTATCTGTGTACAAAAAGGCCCGCACATCCCCTGTGTCAGGTCAAGAATACGGATATCATCCAACGGACGCAGCATTTTTCCACCTCTCAATCTCCTGTGTCAGCCTGTAAAAGAATCGGCAGCTTCCGGGCAGAGCCATTTGCATGCTCTGCCCGGGAAATAAACAAATTATACCGGACGGATCCCCTGCCTCTTTTTCGGCATGGGCACGAAACACATATCCTTATTCTTCGTCCGCAGAATATCAAGCTGCTGGATCAGGCGTTTCCGTGTCTCATGGGGTGCAATGACATCGTTGCAGATCAAGCGCTCCGCCGTCGTATAGACATCGCCCTGCACAGCCTTAAACTCTTCCACAAGCTTTGCCATCAGCGCATCCGGATCTTCCGCAGCTGCCAGATCCCTCTTAAACAGAACTTTAACGGAGCCCTCCGGATTTGTTGCGGAGGATGCAAAGAAGGGCCAGTGCAGAATGCAGTCCATATTCTGGCCGAATCCGCCCATGGCAACGGCGGAAGCGCCAAACTGCTTACGCAGCACTA
Source organism: uncultured bacterium (assembly GCA_947647735.1). Classification (GTDB taxonomy): domain Bacteria; phylum Bacillota; class Clostridia; order Lachnospirales; family Lachnospiraceae; genus 1XD8-76. Next base: position 7,399 of record CANSLJ010000044.1, read on the forward strand.
CGCTGATCTTCGGTACGTCCGCAACACCCATCGCATAGCAGGCTTTTGCGCCGTGACGCACGATCCCCTTATGCTCCTGGTCGATCCCCGGCATAAACCCGGGACAATCCGTAAACCAGATAAGCGGAATGTTAAAAGCGTTACATACATCCGTAAAATGCGCCAGTTTATCGGAAGCATCCACATCCAGACAGCCGGCAAGCACCTGCGGGTTATTCGCAATAATCCCCACAGACTGGCCGTCGATCCGTGCAAGCGCAGTGATCAGATTCTTTGCAAACAGAGGCTGATATTCAAAGATACTGTTTTCATCCATGATCAGCTCCAGCACCTTCATCATGTCGAAACTCTTGTTGAAATTATCGGGAATGATGTCGTCCAGTTCATAGATCATCCGGTCAGGATCCTCATCACAGAAATATACCGGAGGCTTCTCGTTGCAGTTCTGAGGCATGTAGCTCAGATAAAGCTTGATCTTTTCAATACAGTCCTCATCGTTCTCCGCCAGACAATGGGTGTTGCCGGAGATGGCGTTGTTTGTGTAGCCGCCGCTGAGTTCCTCCGGATCAACCTCCTGCCCGATCGCTTTTTTGATCGGTTCGGGACCGCAGATGTACATACGGCTTGTCTTGTCCACACTGATGATAAAATCCGTCAGCGCCGGGATATAGGCGCCGCCGCCGGCACAGTTGCCCATGATGGCGGAAACCTGCGGGATATATCCCGAATTCATGATATTGCACTGCATCTGGCTGATCGCCTGCGTCATATTGCCCTCCTGGAATCTGGCACCTGCGGTGTCAAAGATCGCCACAAGGGGCGCGCCCATGCGGGCAGCCTCCAGAGAAATATAGGAGGACTTCAGGTTGCTGGTACGTCCGAGGCTTCCGCCCATCACAGTAAAATCATTCCCGTAAAAATAAGTCAGCCGCCCGTTCACTTTACCGCATCCCACAATGATGCCGTCAGCAGGAGTCTTCTGCTTGTCCATGCCGAGCTCCTTACAGGTGGACTGGGCAAAAAGGTACTGCTCCACAAAGGTGCCCTCGTCAAAGAGCAGGTCGATCCTCTCCCGGATCGTGAGCTTTCCCTTGGAGTGCATCATCTTTTCGATCTTCTCCGGGCCGCCGCCAAGTTTAAACTCTTCCCGTTTTGCTTCCAGCGCTTCAATCTTTTTATAATTTTCTACATTTACGATATTTTCCATCGCTGTCTCCTCTCATTCCGCTTTTATCCCTAACAGGCTTTCAAGCACCTCCGCCGTATGCTCGCCGGGCTGGTCCACAAAGCTGTCTCCCAGCGTATCAAACTCGCTGAATTTCAGCGGACAGCCCATCACACGGAAGTCGCCCTCTTTGTTGTCATGTACAGATATGATCAGTTTATCGTGCACCGTCTGGGGCTGTTCCACAAGCTGTTTCATATCATTCATAACCCCGGCTGCGATCTTGTATTTACGGCAGATCTCCTCGATCTCCTCCACTGTGAAATTCACCGTATGGGCATTGACCATCTCCTCCACCTCAGCGCGGTGTTCCAGTCTGGCTTTCAGGCTGTTAAACTTCTCGTCCTCATACCATTCCTCCGGAATGCCTATCTCACGGCAGAAATTCTGCCACTTGGTCTCGGAGGGGTTCCGGTTATCCGGGTTACAGATGATCGCCCCGTCCTTGGTCGGCATGGGATAGAAAACTGCTGACATCCTGTGGGCATTTCCGGTGGGGAAGGCCTTCTCCCCGTAGGTCATATATTTTGCGTAGCTGTCCGGCATGCACATCAGCATACAGCTCAGTTTTGCCACATCGACGTAGATGCTTTCCCCTGTCTTTTTCCGGTGGATCAGACCGGCGATGGCGCCGATCGCGGCGTACATGCCTCCCATCAGATCTGCCACCGGCGTGGTCAGTTTCGTGAACTTGCCCTGATAGGTCATGGAAGTCAGGCTCATATAGCCGCTGATCGCCTGAAGGATCGCGTCATTTGCCTCCATATCCTTAAAAGGCCCCTTGTGTCCGAAATCCGTGATGGACAGATATACGATATCGGCTTTCACTGCCTTTAAAGCCTCATAGCCTATTCCCAGCTCATCCGCCCTGCCTGCGCCCAGATCTTCCACGATGATGTCAGACTTTTCCGCAAGCCTGAGCAGGATATCCTTCTGTTCACTCTTCGTGATATCAAGCTGCACGCTCTTTTTGCCTCTGTTGACATGTATGTATGCGATACTGGTATCGCCATAGGTCGTCCCTCTCCCCCGGCTCGCATCTCCCTCCGGAGATTCGATCTTTATCACTTCTGCACCGAGATCACACAGATACTGCGTACACAGGGGCCCGCAAAGATTCTGCGTCAGATCCAGCACACGGATCTTGCTTAACGGTTTATTTTCCATTTTCAGTTCTCCTTTCCTCTCTGTCACCCTTTAAACTTCCACAGCGCCTTCATAACTGTACAGGTCTTTGATCTCCTCCTCACTCAAACCAAGAAGGTCCTTCAGCACCTGTGCCGTATCCTGGCCGGACTGGGATGCCTTACGGTGTTTGGGCACCTCAAATCTATCAAACTTAATCGGCAGGTCCAGCGTTCTGCAGTCTCCAAAATAATTGTCACGCACAACATTTGTCATATCCATCTCTTCCACATAACGACTTCTCATAAAACGATCCTGGGTATTGACTTCCCCTGCGGGAACACCACACGCACGGCATTTGTCCGCCAGCTCTGCCATCATATATTTTTCCGTCAGCGGGAAGATCGCCTCCTCAAGAGCCGCCGCGTTATCGTGGCGCAGCCTGCCTGTTGCAAACCGCTCGTCCTTTGCCATATCCTCCAAGCCGAGCATCTCCATAAAGGCAGCAAAATGCTCATCGGTTGCCGCTTCCACCATGACCTTGCCGTCGGCTGCCGGAACCGTCTCCAGAAAACCGGTTTCCTGATCGGCGTTGCCGTTGGGGCGGGTGATCTCGCCGGTATTTAAATATTTTGCGATCTCATACGCCACGCTCGTCATGTCGGCGCTCTGCATGGAGGTATCGATCTTACAGCCCTTTCCGGTATCAAGTTTATAGTAGATACCTGCCATCAGGGCGATCGACGAGACAACGGAGGCGTAAATATCGGCGAGGGACGAGCCCGCCTTCATACCGGTGCTCCCCTTTTCACCGTTCACGCTCATGAAACCGCTGGTCGCCTGGATCACAAGGTCGCTCGCCGGCAATGCCGATTTGGGACCGGTCTGTCCATAGCCGGAAACTGCGCTGTAGATGATATCCGGTTTGATCTGCTTTAGATCATCGTAGCCCAGCCCCTGCCTGTCCATGGAGCCTGCCTTGAAATTTTCTGTGACGACATCGCATTTTTCCACCAGTTTTTTGTAGATCTCCTTGTGTCCGGGCTTGCTGTAATCAAACTGAATGGACTTTTTATCCTTATTCATGCACATATAATAATAGGATGTGTCATGCACGCTCTGCAGCGCGCGGTTTACGTCATACTGTCTGCCGGGACGCTCGATCTTGATAACCTCCGCGCCCAGATCAGCCAGAATCTGAACCCCCCAGGGGCCGGCTGTCATAACAGTGGAATCCAGAATACGGATCCCTTCAAGTGGTCTTTTTGCCATAGTTTTGCTCCTTTCTTATTTCAACTTTCGTTGCGATAACAACTGTCTTTTCTTCAGAAATCTCTTTATTTTCGCTGTCATGCGATACCGATCGCCGCAAGCACTGCTGCCACACCCATCATGATGAATGCCCAGAGGAAAAGCCTCTTAAACAAAGAATCTGAATCCCATTTGGGATTGGTGCTCATGATGCCCAGCGCGATGGCTCCCATAGAGCTTACCGGGCAGGTTACCGTACAGTTGGAACCAAAGGCGAGCGCCGTCACGATACTGTAAGGATTTACACCTGTTGAAGCGGCAATCTCCGGAATCGTCGGCAGCATGGATGGTAAGATAACTCCGGTTATGGAAGAAACCATTGCCAGCAGGCTCCCGATAATAGAATATAATGGTTTCACTGTATACTTATTCATCATCGTTTTTAAGAGATTCGTCAGCAGATCCATACCGCCTGCCACCTGTACGATACCGATCAGCATACACATACCGGAGATCAAAAGCACAGAAGACCAGGGTACAGTTGCAATAACCTTCTTTTCATCCGCGCACTTGAGGAGCAGAAGAACCGCCACAACCAGAAATGCTGACAAACCAAGGTCGAATTTCAATACGATAGATAACAGAATAAATACAAGCATACCGATCAGGGAAATGATCTGCTTGCCATCCAGTTTCTGGACATCTTCCGCTTTTGTCTTTTCCCATCTCTCCAGCTTCCATCCCTTGAAAGCGATATAAACGACCGCAAAGGAAAGGGTTGCCAGAATGATCGCATGGGGAAGCATATAGGATGGTGCGATCTGCTCTCCCCAGAGTTCCTCCGAATATCCATTACAGATGATGCCGATCACTGCAACCGGGGAACCTATTGCGACAGTCGTCCCTGTCAAAACCGACAACAGCATGAATATCGGATCGATATCCTGATCCTTTGCGATATTCGCCGCGATCGTACATAAGAGAACGACCACGCCGGAAGTTCCCATGCCGAGCGCACAGGCGATCATCATCAAAACGAAAACATAAATCGGAATTAACGCCCTTCTTCCGCCTGTCAAACCTACCAGTTTCTTGATCACAATGTCAAAAGCTCCGTTTACCGAGCAGATATTCAGCATGATACTGACACTCAATATCATCCAGAAAATATTAAATGGGAACAGTTCCGTGATCGGTTTTCCCTTCAGGTCAAGCGCAGACATTGCGCCGCCCTCAACGTACACAAAAAATCCAAGTATAAAACCGACTGCGATCGCCAGTATTCCCAGATTCACCTTTCTCTTGATCCCCACTACGATCGTCAGTACAAAAACGATCAACGAGATCCATCCAATTATCTCTGTATTCATAACTCCTTTTCCTTTCTGTTCTTAAATTGCCCGTACTCTTCTATGTAAGATTTTTCCTCCTTTCCTCCGCATCTCTGATATGATCGGGCTTCTGCTCAGAAATGCGGAATTTATCGTTTCCTATTATCAACGTGGAGATATCGCATGTTTTCTTTTCCGCTCCGGTATTGCGATCAATTCCGGATTTTTGTTTTTCAGCATCTCCAGCGCTTTGATCAGGTACATTCTCGTCTCATTGGGTTCAATAATGTCATCCGCCCATAAATGCCCCGCCATCGCATAGGGCGTCCGGGCGTTTATGTATTCCTCCATCGCCGCCTGCAGGATCCCCTCCGCATGTTCCGGATCTTCTTCCATCTCTCGTCGCACGATAAACCGGCAGGCACTTTTCGGGTGCATCAGTTCATATTCCAGCGTCGGCCAGTACAGGTTTACGTCCAGATTCAGAGGCGTCCATCCCATCGGCATACCCGCTCCGCCGATCTGTTTGCGCAACACTACCTGAATCTTCGGAACTGTGGCTCGGTAGGAGGCTTCCAGCGCCTTTGCGCCGTGCCGGATGATCCCGCCGTGCTCCTGTTCTTTCCCCGGCAGAAACCCGGAGGTATCGGTGAGCATGATCATCGGAATGTTGTAGCAGTCCAGGATGTCCACGAACCGCGCAAATTTATCGGAGGCATTGATATCGAAACATCCCGCCTTCACCTTTGGCTGGTTTGCCAGAAATCCCACTGTCTGTCCCATAATGCGTCCGAAACAGGTCACCATGTTTTCCGCCCAGTACGGCTGGTATTCATAGATGCTGTCTTTATCCGCCAGCAGCCGGATCACTTCTTTCACATCGTAGGATTTGCAGGACTTATCCGGGATGATATGATCCAGCGCCTCCACCCTGCGGTTTACGTCATCCTGATAAGGTAATACCGGGATCTTTTCATTACAGTTCTGCGGCATATAGCTCAGGTATTTTTTCACATGGCGTATGGCATCCTCATCATCCAGCGCAAGCTGCTGGGCGTTGCCTGAGATATGGTTTTCCGTATAAGCCCCCGCCAGTTCCTCCTCGGAGACGATCTCACCAGTCGCAGCTTTGATCACCTTTGTCCCGCAGAGATACAGCCTGCTTGTCTTATCCACACAGATCACATAGTCGTGCAGGATCGGCACATAGGCGGAACCTCCGGCACAGGGACCACATATGACGGATACCGTGGGAATATAACCAGAATTTTTAGAGGCAAGTATGGTACATTTATATAATTCTTCAAACCATGCCTCCTGAAGCCTTCCCCCTCCTCCGTCCCAGAAATAAACGCAGGGACAGCCGTTCCGCGCGGCTTCCTCACTGGCACGGTTTATCTTCTTGCAGTGGTGCTGCCCCATGCTGCCCCCGAACACCGTAAAATCCTGCGAGACCGCCCAGACCAGCCTTCCGTCCACCTTTCCAAACCCTGTCACCACGCCGTCCCCCGGCGCAAACTGCTGATCGATGCCGTGCAGACTACTCCCCGGAATCGCAAAGGTCCCGTATTCCACAAAAGTATCCCTGTCAAAAAGAAGTTCCAGGCGCTCCCTTGCGGTCAGTTTGCCCAGCGCATGCTGACGCTTTACTCCCTCCGCGCTGCCGCACTGTTTCCAGCGCTTCTTTTTTTCCCTCAATTCAATTTGTTTTTGTAATGTTTCTTTTCCCATATGCCTTCTGTTTTTGTAGAAAATATCTGCTTCAATCAGGCTTTTATTGTATATTTTTATTAAATTTTCGTAAATTTTATAATTCTTATCCGTCAATAACAAACACTTATCACCATTTATCATCTTGATAAGTCAATAAGTTTTTGTTATTATATAGAAAGATTTTTGTCTTTTCTTTGTGAAATATGTTGAAATGAGAGAGGTGATTTTTGTGAATTTAAACTATACGAGGATTCTGCATTTTCTGACCACAGTAAAACACATGAATATGAATAAGGCGGCAAAAGAACTGTACATATCCCAGCCTGCGCTGAGCCTTTCCATCTCCCGTCTGGAGGAAGATCTTGGCGTCAGCCTGTTCTATCGCGATAAAAACAAACTGGTCCTCAGCAGGGAGGCCCGTATTCTGCTGCCACGGTTTCAGCAGCTCCGGTCAGATTATGAACTCCTGATACAGGAGGCGGAACTTCTCCACAGCCCGAGGCAGGATCAGTTTATCAATATCAGCTTTTCCGGCAGTAAATACTTCTTTGCTTCTCTGCACCTGACCGGCATCCTGAATCAGTTTGATCAGATCATCCCGAAACTCTGCTATATCGATGTCGATCAGGCGGAAGAAATGCTTCTCTCAGGACAGATAGACTTCGCGATCGCATGTCCGCTGATCAGTCATCCCAAGATCACTACTCTGGTCCTTCTGACGGAACCGATCGGGCTTGTCCTGCCGGACTCCCATCCTTTTGCCTGCAAAAAAAGCATATCCCTGCATGAACTGGAAACCATACCCATACACGGGCTTTCGAAAGAGAACACCTTCCGGAATCTATGTGATTCCATCTGTGCAGCACATAATATACAGATCGATTATGTTACGGAAAGCAATATAGCAGACTATAATCAGCTGATGACAGGAAATAACGGTTCCGGCTGTTTTCTCGCCACCCCCGCCAACTATGATATGAACTTTAAGCCGTCAGGTAACTATGTGTATCTGACGATCGACGGTTCCGTCATGAACAGAAAAATGGGGCTCTCCTACCTGACAGACAGCGATATTCAATACAAATATGCAAACTTTGTTTCCATCATGCAGGAGAATATCAACCAGTTAAATTATCATCATCATGATATCGGTAAGAGCATCATGGCTTCTGTCAAAAACATTGATGTTCATACCGATAAACCCAAAGTAAGTCTGAATAAATAGAAAAGTGCGTACTTGCCGGAAAACCGCCTTCTGTTTTAGAATACAGTCAAAATAAAGTTCATTTCAAAAATATAAACAGGAGGTCAACTATGAAAGCTGTTATTTCCGCAAGTTCCGGCATCGAAGGTCTGGAGATCCGGGACATTCCCATGCAACAGAAATTAGGTCCGCATGATATTCAGATCAAAGTACATGCTGTTGGATTAAACTGGAGGGACTACTTTAAGATGACAAGGCTCCCCTGGTGCCGTGAAAACCCGATTCCCGGCAGCGATGCTTCCGGCGAAGTCGTTGCTGTCGGCGAGGAAGTTACCCGTTTTAAGATCGGTGACAAAGTGATCACCAGCGATTACGCCGGATGGTACGACGGTCTTCTGACACCGGAGAAGGAGGCGCAGGGACTGGATTTGTGCTATGGCATTGACGGCTGTATGCAGGAATACTTTACCATGCACGAAAACGGATTTATCCGGATGCCCAGCCATTTAACCTGGGAGGAGGCAGGCATTATCTCAACAACCTACGGAACCTCTTTTAATGCTGTTGTGATCCAGGGTCAGGTCGGTCTGGGACAGACTGTGCTCATCGAAGGAACCGGAGGCTTAAGCACTGCTGCCATCGCTTTTGCAAAGGCAAGCGGCGCACGGGTCATCGTCATGGGACAGGTGCAGTCGGGTCTGGAAAAGGCCAGAGAATTCGGTGCGGATGAGATCATCAACTGTAATGAATATCCTGACTGGGATAAAAAGGTGCTGGAATTGACCGACGGCATAGGGGTGGATGTATCCATAGACATTCTAGCAAAAGTCAGTCTTGATAAATGTATGAACTGTACGAAACAAAACGGCACGGTCGTTCTGGAGGCGAACCTCACCGGCGCCACCGCAACCTTCAACATGGGAACGCCGTTAGTACGCCAGCTCACTCTAAAAGGCATGCGTGTGGCAAGCACCGAGATGATGGAGCGGATGGTAAAAGCCATGGAGATGTTCAAGATCAAACCGCCCATTGATTCCATCTACGATCTGGGCCATATTCAGGATGCCTTTAAGCGTATGGTCGATGGCGTTGAGTTTGGTAAAGTTTGTGTGAAGTTCTGCTAAGGAGGTGCAGTTATGGAATTTATCAGAAGAGAAGAACCCTATTCCGGCTATGTGATACGCACAATAGAAAACGGAAAAAGCTATCGTGTGGCACCGAAACGCCCCGAGACACCGGATGATATAGCGGTATGTGACTATTTCGCCGGGACAGGCTGGGCGCCGATACGTGATCTGACTGAAGAGGAAAAGGCGGAATACAGAAAATTTGTCGCTTCTTTCCGCTAGACATCATAGAAAAAGTCGCCGGTAAGAAGCCGTTCTTTCTCACTGCCAGAGCAGAACTGCTTCTTACCGGCGGCTTTTTCTGTTTTTTTATGTAAAAATATTGTACAATACTATCTATAAGAACCACCCTGAAAGAAAAGAGGATCACTCCAGATGAAAAAAGCAGGTAATTTCGGCGATGGCAGTATGGGATCGCTCATATTATCGCAGGCTGTTCCCCTCACGATGGCACAGCTCGCACAGGTCATCTACAATATGGTAGACCGGATGTATATAGGGCGTATCCCCGGGGATACAGCAGGGATCGCTCTCACCGGCGTCGGCCTTACCTTCCCGCTCATCACACTGATCGCCGCATTCATCAATCTGTTTTCCACAGGCGGCACTCCTCTTTGTTCCATGGCGCGAGGCGGTAATGAAAGGGAGAGGGCAATAAAGATCGAAGCGGATGTTTTATCCATGCAGATATGCTCTGGAATCGTCCTGGTCATCTTTTTTTATCTGATGATGAAGCCTCTTTTATATTTATTCGGCGCAAATGATACCACTTATGTCTATGCCTGTGAGTATCTGTCCATTTATCTGCTGGGCACTGTTTTTTTGGCGGTCGGAACAGGCATGAACGGTTTCATAAATCTTCAGGGATTCCCGAAAACAGGGATGATGACGACCATCATCGGTGCTGTGGTGAACCTGATATTAGATCCCTTTTTTATTTTTGTCCTGCATTTGGGCGTAAAAGGCGCAGCGATCGCAACTGTGATATCCCAGTTCATTTCTGCCCTCTGGGTTATGCGGTTTCTGTTCGGTAAAAACACGGTCCTTCCCTTAAAAACAACGGATCTCTTTCATGTTGACCGGAAGCTTTTAAAAGAAATTGTAACACTGGGATTATCCGGTTTTATGGTTGCCGCCACAAACAGCGCCTGTCAGGCGGTATGTAATGCAACCCTGTCCATCTACGGCGGAGATATCTACATCGGCATCATGACGATCATCAATTCCGTGCGGGAAATGATAAGCCTGCCCATCAACGGGATCACCAGCGGATCGCAGCCTGTTTTGAGTTATAATTATGGTGCCGGCAACGGCGGACGTGTTAAAAAAGGGATCCGTTTTACTGCTTTTGCAGGATTTTCCTATACGTTTTTCATGTGGGCAGTCATTATGGCTTTCCCTCTGTTCTTTCTGAGAATATTCAGCCCGGACCAGGAATTGATCACGACAGGCAAAATACCAATGATGATCTATTTTATGGGATTTTTTATGATGTCCTTTCAGTTTTCAGCACAGACAACCTTTACCTCTCTGGGGAAGGCAAAGCGTGCCATATTCTTCTCTTTATTCAGAAAGATCATCATTGTGGTACCGTTGACCATCCTGCTTCCGCAAATAAAAGGGCTGGCGGTCATAGGGGTTTTTCTGGCGGAACCGATATCCAACTTTTTAGGCGGGATCGCAAGCTTTACAACAATGTATCTGACTGTCTATAAAAAACTGGAATGATATTGAAAAACGGAGGTAAATCATATGGTACGACTTTTTATCCGCAATGGTACCTGCGGGGTTGAAGAATTTTTTAAACTATTCAGTACGGAAAGCAAAGCTTCTGTCTTTTTAATGTGCTATCAGAATGAATCCGTTACCTTTCAGGATTTAAGAACAAAACTGCAGGAAGAGATGGAGAATCCCACACTTGCCAAACGCCTGACTGAATTCGTAAACCATGAAATTCTTGACAAGGTGATCTATCCGGATGAAGGCGGCAGCCGGACCATCTACCGGATCACGCAAAAAGCTGTGGATATCACCCCTGCTTTTGATATGATGAAAGCTTTTTACGCGCAGTGGTTTCAGCCGGGCGACGATACCGTCTGCGACTGGATCACTTATACCAGAAAATTACTGGGAAGCCGCTGGAATGCACGTATTATCTGGTTATTGTTTGTGCTCCGCAGCGTCCGTTTCAATGAACTGAAAGATTCCATCGAGGGGGTTTCTTTTAAAGTATTGACACAGCAGCTGCGCTATCTGGAAAACGAAAATGTGCTGTTGCGAAAAGACTTTCAGGAAAATCCTCCCCATATTGAATATTCCCTCACGAAAAAGGGGGAGGATCTTTACCAGATCCTGTTACTGGTTTCCAGCTGGAATGCAAAATACGACAAAAACAGAATACAACCGGACAAAGATTATTGTTCTTTGAACTTATCCATTTAACCCGTTTCCAAAAAAGTAAGTGGGGAATTTCAAAAAAGTGCGTACTTTTCAGTATGTGCTTTTTTTGTTATCAATTAAATAAAGCAGAGCATCTTTACAAAACACAAAAGCAGAGGAGGTTTTTAAAATGGGGATCTTGGAGGGCAAAGTTGCCATTGTCACCGGCGGAGGCCAGGGAATAGGAGAGGGCGTAGTTTATGCCTTATGCCATGAAGGGGCGAAGGTCGTAAATATCGGCAGAACTCTTTCCAAAATCGAGAGAGTTGTGGAAAACATCAAAAAGGACGGCTGTGACGCTTTAGCCGTACAGTGTGACATCAGTGACCGCGCACAGGTGGATGCAGCCATCGCCAAAACAGTGGAAACATACGGAAAGATCGATATCATTGCCAATAATGCCATGACACAGACGATGGGCGGCATCGAAGACTGCACCGAAGAAAATATGTTATATGACTATAAGAACAATGTATTGGGTACTTTCAATTGTGTGAAGGCATGTCTGCCCTATCTAAAAGAAACGAAAGGACGCATTATCAATTTTGCCTCCGGCAGCGGCACACACGGCACGCCCGGCATGATCAGCTATGCCACCAGCAAAGAAGCCATCCGCGGCATGACAAAAGTTCTTGCCATCGAGCTTTCCAAATACGAGATCAACGTCAATTGTATCGTCCCCACCGGCAACAGTCCCGCATGGGAGGCGACAAAAGCAAAATATCCCGATCGGATCGATAAAATGCTGGAGGGTTACCTCATCAGGCGTCCCAATCAGGGGCTTGGCGATCCGGAGACAGATATCGGAGGTGTCGTTGTATTTCTTGCCAGCAGATACTCCCAGTATATGACCGGGCGGACACTTTTTGCGGACGGCGGCAAATCATTCTTCCGTTGATGCATTTTTGTTGATTTATACTTTTTAAAAGATTTCTTAGATAGCTTTCCCCTCAATAAAAGCTGAACAGACTGCATTGTATTCACTGCGGGTTGTTCAGCTTTTTCCTTCCCTCTCCCTGCTCTCCAAAACCCGCCGGATCGTTGCCTTCAGTTTATCCACCTGAACCTGCTTCGCGATATGCGCGTCCATTCCGGAGTCGACAGCATTCCGCACGTCCTCCACAAAAGCATTTGCTGTCATGGCAATGATGGGCACTGTTTTCCCGGCGGACAGTGTGAACACACTTTGATACTATAAATCATCTCGAATATCTATGTCTTTTATTATTTTTACTTACTCTCAAAACAATTTCTTGAATAAAACGCAAATTTTCTTGCCACATCAGGCAATGCCCCCGTAGCATAATAACCGTCTTTCGTTCTTTCCACACATCCGATCAAAGGCGATGCAAGAAACTGTAACATATTAGATATAGCTTCCATTGTAGGTGGACTGCTAAACTCCTTATTATCTCGTAAAGAACGATAAATATCACGTTCAAACAAAAATCCCTCTGTCTCAGGATCTTCACTTTCTGCAATAAGACAGCTCATAACTGCCCGCATCAATTTACCAGAACAGACAATATCCTGTCTATCATCATTCACTAGCGAAATATCCGCAATACCTGCTTTTTCAAATATCTTTCTATACAATAATAATTTAATTGGAACCTCAAGATGCTGTTTAATCAGTGTCTCAAAATCATCTACACTAAGTAAAACTACACCGTGTTCCTTGGCTCGCTTAATCAACCTTTCATTATGGAAAGCACAGCCAACTACCATACTATAGTCTGCATTATGTTTCCTTCTATGTTCTTCTAGAGTATCAAAATTAACCTGAGAATCGGGAACACTTCCTGCAGCAGTTGATTTTGCATCAACTGCTATAGAAAAAGATATTTTAGGAGAACCTGGCGCATGTACCAATACATCTGTCTTCCCGGCCCCACCTAATCTTATTGCCTTAAACCCTAATGCTTCAAACGCTGACTTAATAGCTCGTTCAAATCTATCAGGATTCATCGAATCTTTAGCGGATAATCTCAATTCGGTAAAAAGAGAATCCCTGTCCATCAAATGATTACTCTCACCCTCACCACTCCCCTCATCTTTTACTTTGCGTTCCTGAATGTCAAATTGTTCCAACAATAATTTGCCTCGTTTTGTTATAACAAATTTATCAAGAGAGGCATTTCGGACAAGTTTAGCACTTTTTAAAATAGCAATACGTTTCCTCACCTCATCTATAGTAACTTTATCCAAGCCATAAGATACTCTTCCGATTGCCATCAATTCTTTATAGCTCAAAGCTTTTCCATTTAATTCATTGATCAGCTCAAAAATAAATAGAAAATTTCTCTGAAGACAGCACACAAATTCTGCTGTCCCACCTGTCTCCAGCCACATTTCAGCAGTATCAGTCAATATAAATAAACTGTCTGTTTGACGTTTTATCAAATTCATATTAACTAATGTGCTCATAAATGTTCTTATAGAAGATAACGCAATACCATGCTTTTCTATAGCATGTTCTTTTATCACATCATAATTGCCACAACTTTGAATCAACTTTAAATACTCAATAATCGTACTTTTGAAATCAGATATATTTCCCGGAATATAACCTATTGATTGGCGCCGCAAATATAGATCGTTCTGATTTATCGTACAATAATCTCCTTCAATTCCTTAGATTTTCTTGGTATATCCAAATAATATAATATTTCTGCCAGAAAACGAATATTTGCACACAAAACTGCCGCCAAATAAAGGTCATCACCGGAATTAAGCCATATCGCAGATTCTTTTGTCAACTCCCAGCCATCCGACGTTTTTGAAACTAATCGCATTGGCCGCAATCGAATACATGCCTCATTAAGTGTAATTTCAGTATCGCTTCCAATAAAACTGAGCTTATCTTCAGGATTCATATGACTTTTAACATTTTCTAAAATATCACGAAGAGTATATAAAAGTCCTTTCGAACCTCTTGGTATATTAGGCATTGAAAATACTTTTTCATCCCAGGGAAGACTTGTTGGATATTCTTCAGGCAAAATCATCATTTGTTCTCCTCCTCACACCTGCTATGTCTTTCATAGATACATGTCTTTTTACTCCTAGTATATAAACTGACAGATATAAACATCTTTATCTTTTCTAATATCTTTGATATAAATCAAATATCTGTTTATTTATATAAATTAATAGACCATTTCCCTTTCTTGGTAGCCCCCTCCCGCATAAGAATCCCTCTGTTTTTCAACTTATTCATGACATATCTGATTCCATTTTTTGACATCCCCATAATCTCTGCCATCTTATTCTGTGTAATTTCCGGATTCATCAAAATAAGGCTTACTACTTTTTTCTCTGTATCTGATAAAATAGGCAAAATTTCCTCTTCTACGATTTCTGTGCCAATATTCTCTGTTTCTGTGCCAGTATTCTCTGTTTCTGTGCCAGTATTCTCTGTTTCTGTGCCAGTATTCTCTGTTTCTGTGCCAGTCCTTATAAATATTTTTGTATTTTCTATGTCAGTTTTTATATTAGAGCGATAAAAATTCACTCGAAATGCATCCCCCATGTCAATAAACTCCGGCTCCGGAACCCCATATTCTCTACATCCATGAATCATTCTCTGAAGTCCTGTTCCCCACTGTTCAATAATACCCATTCGACTGAACACTTCTGCAATGCAGACATTACGGATTTTTGAACGCCCTGATATTGCCTGCTCCACTGTCAGTCCACCATACAACATACCCGGAGAGGTAACCTCCACTCTGTTATCATAAATTGCAATCTGAACGCAGGAAGGATCCAGATAACACCGATGGCAAACGGCATTGATAATTGCTTCCCGAATACTTTCTGGAGGCAATTCATATTTGTCCTTTCGAACAATTCCATCAATTGCCGCCCCAAGATTAATGTGCTTTAATACAAACTGGTATGCCTCCTCAATCTGATCATAAATCGGTCCGCCAAATTCTCTTCTGTCAATAAATACCGCCCTGTCTTCTCCCTTAAACAATGCACACTGTATTTTAGCAAAACGAAATGTATTATTAGTACACAGTATAAATGCATTTGTCGGAAGATAATTTTGTCCGCTTTTCTTTAAAATCCCCCAGTTCTCCAGATTCGTAACAGTTATCTCTCTTACTTTATTTATTGGAAGTTCGTTTGATTCAGCAATATGCATTCGAATATCATTACATAAATTCAAAGCCAGCTTCTCATCATAGTCCGTTTCAACGTTAATAATTTCATCATACGATTTACCTGTTCCCTGATATTCCAAGTCTTTTAAAATTGCCTCATCCACTGGCCTGCTGGTTCCCGCCACCCGAATATAGGTTCCATTCTCTTTTCCCATACTTCGGATATAATATGGTCTGTTCTGTCCCGGATATATTTCTATCTGAACGATACATTTTCCTTCTATTGTCTGGAACGTAACGTCAGGGACAATTTGAGGCATGCACATATCAGAAACTGCATTGGCAACTTTATCCATAATCTCAAAAACAGAACTTGGTTCAACGCCAACAACATTTCTCGTGACATCATCTACTCCAACGATTATTTTCCCGCCCGACGTATTAGCATAAGCAACGATTGTCTTCATATACTTTTTACTGTCATCCGGAAGCATCATTTTAAATTCAATATTTTTTGATTCACCGTTTTTAATTTCTTCAAGTGTCATTCTTCTCCCTCCCGATTAACCTGAGATCACAATTTAAGTTTTTTCAAAAAATATTCCATTGGATGACCTTCTTCTTCGCTTCTCTGCTTTATTATCCTGTCAATATCTTTCAGGGATATGTAATTTCCCAAATTCCAGACTTCTATATTCATTAAATAAATAATTTTTTCCAAAGATTCTCCTTGATTGAGTAAATACTTCACAAGAGACCCACGTATATTAGCAGGTGTCAAAAATTTATAATATTCATCATCCAGATCTATTTTAGTAAGTTTGCTAAACACATCATTAATCACATCTTCTCTTATTGGTTCCCGCCCGTTATCTTTGGTACGATAAAAAACATAATCTCCCCTTACGTTGAGAGCTTTTAATTTTTTCAAAGCTCCTACGAGTTCTGAGGGCATAAATATCTCTTTTCCTTCTATTTTCAATTTATTTTTTACACTCCCATCTCTATTACAGTCAACATTTTCTTTCCATTTTAAAGACTGTAATTTTCTCCGCTCCAAGCCAAAAGATAATTCCATCAAGAACAACGCAACATCTCGTTCCTTGTTTTTCCCAGTATTTAAATATTGTATCGCCCTTTTCAATTTATCCGAATCAATAACATTCCGCCTTTCATTTTGCTTTAAAGTTCTGGAAAAGCCATCCTGCATCTCTTTTGTACTAATATCAAATGTGCGTTTTTCAGACATGCAGCACATAAAATCTTTAATATAGAAAAATACATTCTTCAAAGTATTCTCTCTTTTCAGTTTTGTCTTCTTGTCTATATAACTATAAAAATCTGTTATCTCTATTTTATCATAAATACTACCTGTTATATTTTTAAAATAATATTTTTTCAGATCTGCAGCACAGTATTTTAAGAAGCGTTTTAACGCTGATGAGTAAGCTGGCCAGCTCTTTTCACTTCCTTTATAATAACAATTTCTATATTCCGCAATATCTTTGAAAAAATATGTGTTCGGCTCAATACCAAGTATATTATCATAAGATAAAAAATCAAAATAATTCTGATCTGAATTTTTACCATAAACAATCTCCAAAACTGTC
>CANSLJ010000045.1 GCA_947647735.1 uncultured bacterium
GTCAACATGATAATAGGCATATTACTTATTTCCCTTGCCATTTTGCAGACAGTAAAACCGTCGATGTGGGGCATCATAATATCTAATATCATCAAATCCATAGGATTGCTTTTTAATATCATTAATGCATCTATGCCGTCATCCGCGGTAAAACAGGTATGCCCGCCCTTTTTCATATACTCGGCAATAATATCCTGCATATTCTTTTCATCTTCGACGATCAAAATGTTCGCCATGAAATCATTCCTTTCAAAATTCCCCGGTTTTCCGACACCCCCTTTACAGGCAAAAGGGGGGTGTCGGAAAATGAAATTTGTCTATATTCCTACAAACCGGAAGTTGCATCCTTCCGTGTCAGGCAAATTCCAGCGACCGCTCCAAGCAGGACAAACGGCGCTATTCTGACGAACAGCCACTCAAATGCGTGAAACACTACCCCGGCAACTGCGGTTTCGGGATTGCTGTAATCCCACCCCAGGTAAGGACTGTTTAATACTATCAGGACTGCAAAAACAGCCGCTATAACCGCACACAATGAGATAAAAAGCCAATGAACCGCTTTCTGTTTCGCTGCCTTTCTACGCGCAAGCCGCAGGTTTATGACCTCAAGTTTTTCAGAAATCGCTTTCAGGTCATCAACCTTCGCCTCGACAATCGTTTCTCCAAGCAGTGTGCTTACAGGCATTTCAAATACCTCCGATATGGAAATCAACATATCGGCATCTGGAACCGACACCCCCTGCTCCCATTTTGATATTGTCTGTCTCACCACATTCAACTTGATCGCAAGTTCCTCCTGCGAAAGTCCTTTGGATTTTCTGATCGCTTTGATGTTTTCGTTTAGCATTATGGTTTTCCTCCTTTTCCTTTCACCGCCATCATACGAAGGAAAGCCCGTTGCAGGCAAGCAACGCAGATTAACATTTCACTAAAATCATTCCGAATCAAATTAAATCCCATTTTTTTATTTAATATTTATCTCATATTTCTCATCGACCAGAACATAATTCACATGATGTTTTTTGGCAAGCTCCAGAAAACGGATATTATCTTCTAAAACATTTTCCATAGTACACCATTCATCATCCAAACGTTCTTCTATAACATCCGCAAATCTCTTTATGTCATCAAAATGATTTCTTATGTATTGTTCACTCAATATCAGGCAGTAATATTTGATCTGTTTCCTGTATTCGTTTTCAAAGTCTTTTTCCCAGTCAAAAGGAATATAACACCCTTCCACAATAAGATTCTGCTTGTTCTCTACCGCCGTTTTAATCATTTCACGAACAACAGGCCACAGATAATCCGTTAATTCCTTATCATCACACAAAGGCGTAAGCGCAGTATTTCCACTGCGGATAAGTCCCATTTTTAAATGATCTATGGACAGATAGGGATATTTATATTTTTCAAGCAACTTTTGGGCGAGCGCTGTTTTACCTGTATGCGATGCGCCTGTTATCAGTATGATCATCGGCCCCATCCTCAATTACAAATCACTGTAAGCATTATTACAAAACGAAAGTTACATTATTCCCAATATTTAAACCCGCAGTCTAAAATTTTGAGATAATTTCAAATCCAAAAATTCCGGAGAAATATATTCTTTATGCTTCCACTCCTTTTCCTGTAAATAGTCCTCCTCCTTCACGCTGACATAGGTGTCTGTCAATTCAATATATGGGGCAATCCTTTTTACGACACGGACTAATCTGTTATATGTTTTTGTAACACACTCCGGCCTTGAAACATATTCCCCATCACTATCATAATAACCGGATATCACAAATAACCGGTTTCGTATAAGTTCCTTCTTTTCGTCATTTCTGAAAGAAAATCCCACATGAATAACTGTATTTCCTTCTGCTGTATATCCGTTTATGGAGTCCTCCTTTTCAAACGGAATCGTTTTTCCTGATAATTCTCCGGCTTCCGGGACATAAAAATAGTACCTGTGTTCCTTTTCTGTAACAATGTCCAAAGCCTGCCCGTAAACCAGTTTTCCGGAAACAGGCTTTATGATAACACACCCGCAATCTAATGCCTTTTGTGCAATTTGTAAAAACTCTTCATATCCCAGCCAGTAATTGATCTGTTTTCCCATACATTTTCCTTATGAATCCAGGATAGCAAACAACGCTTCACCACTCATCAAAATACCTTTGCAATTCCTCCACAAACTCCCGCTTTTTTCCTGTTCGTGGAACCGGAAGCCGCCTGCCCCTTACTGTCAGGCATTATTAATAAAGCAACGCTGTTCTTTTTGAAATTTTCTCCCTGATCTTGGAAACAGTGTCATAAACAGTATCATTTGTTGTATCTATAACATTTCTCTCATATACTCCAAGATTGCGGAATTGCTCCCACATTACTTCTACCAGTTCAATATTTGTCTCCCTGTCCAGTTTTGAACGGCAGGCCGCACGCTCCATGGTTTCTTCTTTATCCGCCCGCAAGACAATATAATGTATCTCATACCCTTCCCTGACAATATTCAGCCAAGGTTCTAAAAACCATGAACCGATAATACCGTCCACAATTACATCATATCCGCCGCGGGCATAACGCTTTGCGGCCTCTAAAAATGCTTCGATCACGATCAGGTTCTGTTCATCTGATCCCGGTAAATGAGGAGGTATCACTCCTTTGCTAAGATAATGATAAAAATCATCCGTGTGCATATGTACGGACTTTTCCATATCGGATTCTTCCGCAATGATCTTTGAGGTTGTAGTTTTCCCTGTTCCCGGCGCCCCGGTAATTACAATAATTCTTCCTTGTTTCAATTATATCTCCTTCACCTGATCCAGCCCCGCATGCGCCTCCTCCACAGTCCGCTCTATCAGACGCTGCATCTCATCCTCACACGAAATCCCCGTCCCTGCCTCCCGCAGCATGGAGAGTCTTTTCTCCGCCTCCTGCTCCGTCAGTTCCGCCAGCTCCTCAGCCCTCCGCGCATCCTTCTCCAGATACAACAGATACTCAATATTCCCCTCCGGACCTTTGATCGGGGAAAAAGACAGATCCAGAATCCGGAAACCGATATCATCCGCGAAATCCATCACTTTGCAGATCACCTCCCGGTGTACCGCCTTATCCCGGACAACGCCCTTTTTTCCTACCTTCTCCCGCCCCGCCTCAAACTGAGGCTTGATCAGACAGACCATCTGCCCGTCCTCCGTCAACAGATTCCGGGCGGGCAGCAGGATTTTAGTCAATGATATAAAAGATACATCACAAGATGCAAAATCAATCTTTTCCGGGATATCCTCCGGCGTCAGATAACGGAAATTCGTCCGCTCCATGCAGACCACCCGTTCATCGCTCCTGAGCTTCCAGTCAAGCTGTCCATGCCCCACATCCACGGCATACACCTTCACCGCCCCGTTCTGCAGCATACAGTCCGTAAAACCGCCAGTGGAAGCCCCGATATCCATACAGACTTTCCCTGTCACCGAAAGCGGGAACACCTGCAGCGCCTTCTCCAACTTCAATCCGCCCCGGCTCACATAGGGGATCGCCGCCCCCTTTACCTCCAGCGTCCTGATCTTCTCCGGATCAAACACAGCCCCCGCCTTGTCCTCCCGCTGGCCGTTGATAAACACATTCCCCGCCATGATGACGGCCTTCGCCTTCTCCCTGGATGCCGCATAACCCTGCTCCACCAGCAGCACATCCAGACGTTTCTTTTTTCCAGTATTATTCCAATCCGACATATTCCGTCACAATCCTCTTCGCAATACAGCCGTCCGTCAGTCCCAGCTCTTCCTTCAAAATATCAACGCTCCCGTGCTCCACATACATATCCGGCAGGGCAACGGAAAGCACCTTCAAAGAACAGCCCGGCAGAGTATCCACAAAACTCCTGACGCTCTCCCCGAAACCGCCCTTCTCCACATTCTCCTCCACCGTCACAAGCAGCTTATGGGAACCCGCAAATTCCCGGATCAGCTCCTCATCGATGGGTTTTACAAACCTTGCGTTCACAAGACTGCAGGCATAACCGATATCCTTCAACATCTTTCTGACCGAAACCGCCGTCTTTACCATGCTGCCCGCCGCCATGATACAGATATCCTCCTCCTCATAGAGCACTTCGCTCTTCCCGTAAACCACCGGCATACGGAATTCCTGCAGGCCGTCATAGGCCTCTCCTCTGGGATAACGGATCGCGATCGGTCCCTCAAACTGCAGGGCAAATTTCAACATGTCCGACAGCTCCCACTTGTTTTTGGGCGCCATCACATGCATGTTTGGTATACTCGACAAATAGGACAGATCAAAGATCCCCTGATGGGTCTCCCCGTCGCTCCCCACCAGGCCTGCCCTGTCAATGGCAAAGATCACCGGCAGATTCTGGATACAGACATCATGAATGATCTGATCGTAGGCACGCTGCAAAAAGGATGAATATATGGCGACCACCGGCCGCAGCCCGCCTGCCGCCAGCCCCGCCGCGAAAGTCACAGCATGCTCCTCTGCGATCCCCACATCAAAAAACCTCTCCGGATAGATATTGCGGAAGCGCTTTAATCCCGTCCCGTCCGCCATCGCCGCCGTGATCGCCACCACCCGCTTGTCCCGCGCCGCAAGCTTGATCATCACGGTGGAGAAAATATCGGTATAGCTCGCCTTTGTGCGGGGATGTGCCGGAAGCCCGGTCTCGATCTCAAAAGGCTCCGCCCCGTGAAACCGTGCGGGATGCTTCTCCGCCGGCGCATAGCCCTTTCCCTTTGTCGTCAGCATATGTATCAGGACGGCACCCTTTACCTTTTTCGCCTCCCGGATAAACCGCGCCATCTTCAGCGTATCGTGGCCGTCCACCGGTCCCATATAAGTAACGCCCATATCCTCAAAATACATCCCCGGCACCACCAGACGCTTCACGTCATTTTTCACCCGGCGGATGCTCTCCACCATACTCTCCCCGTGATGGAATCCGATCAGCTTGTTATAGACCGTATTTTTCAGATCCAGATAGTTCTCCGTGGTGCGGATCGCGTTCAGATACTTGGACACGCCGCCCACATTCTCGGAAATGGACATATTGTTGTCATTTAATATGATAATAAAATTGGTTTCCAGTTTGCTGGCATTGTTGATCGCTTCATACGCCATACCGCCGGTCAGCGCGCCGTCCCCGATCACGGAAACCACCGTGAAATCCTCCTTCTTCAGGTCCCTCGCCTTCACCATACCGAGCCCCGCCGAAATGGAAGTGGAGCTGTGCCCTGTATCAAAACTGTCACAGTCGCTCTCCTTCCTCTTCGGAAAACCGCTCATGCCGCCATACTTGCGCAGGGTATCAAACCCTTCCACCCTGCCGGTCAGAAGCTTATGGGTATAAGCCTGATGTCCCACATCCCAGATGATCTTATCCTTTGGCAGATCCAGTGCCAGATGCAGCGCCATAGTCAATTCCACGCAGCCCAGATTCGAGCCCAGATGCCCGCCGGTAACGGAAATCTTCCGGATCAGAAACTCTCTGATCTCCTGCGCCAGATCCCCGAGGTGCGCTTTGTCTATTTTTTTGATATCGTTTGCTTTTTTGATCTTTTCCAGATACATAACGAATCCGCCTCCATACTTCTCTGCTTTCTGCCTGTTCCTACTTTCTTCTCGTGATCAAACTGATAACAAGTTCTTCTAAAAACTCGTTTCTTTCCTGTCTGTTTCGCAGGATCTCCAACGCCTGATTCGAAAGTTCTTCCACATCCTGTCTGGACTTCTCCAGTCCGTAGACTGACACATATGTCAGTTTGTCATTTTTCTCATCGCTGCCCACAGGTTTTCCCAGCTCTTCCAGCGTGCTGGTGATATCCAGAATATCATCCTGGATCTGGAACGCAACACCGATCGCATAACCTGCCTTCTCCAGTTCCCTCACTGCCTCTTCATCCGCCCCCGCAAGATGGGCACCGATCATCATCGCGGACTGGATCAGCGCCGCCGTCTTATGCACATGGATAAACAACAGTTTTTCCCCGTCCAGCCTGAGTTTCCTCTTCTCCGCTTCCACATCCACAGCCTGTCCGCCGATCATACCGTAAATGCCCGCCTTCTCCGCAAGGATCTGCATCGCCCTGCCGGCCCTCTCTGCTCCCTCCATGGAAAAAGCCCTGCACGCCGTCTCAAAGGCAAAGTTTAAAAGCCCGTCCCCCGCAAGGATCGCCATCGCCTCGCCGTACACCGCATGGGTGGTTTTCTTCCCCCTCCGGTACAGATCGTTATCCATCGCCGGCAGATCATCATGCACAAGGGAATAGGTATGGATCATCTCCTGCGCCGCCATAAAAGGCTCGACGATCTGCCCGTCGCCGCCAAACATCTTGTAACACTCCAGCATAAGAAGCGGACGCAGCCGCTTTCCGCCTGCCAGAAAGCTGTAATTCATCGCCTCCAAAAGGCTCTTCTGAAAGCCCTCCTCCTTCGGCAGATATTTACCGATGATCTCCTCCGTACAGGCAACACGTTCCTGCAGTTCTTTTTCAAAATTCATAGTCATAACTCCTATTCCAGTTCCGCTTCCAAATTTAAAACTCTTCAAGCTCCCCATTCTCATTCAGCTTCATCACGTTCTTCTCCACTCTGTCGATCGTCTCGTTGCACTGCTTTAACAGCTTCATGCCCTCCTGATACACCCGGAAGGAATCCTCCAGCGAAATCTCCGGGGACTCCAGTTCGTTTAACATTTCATCCAGTTTTTCAAAGGATTCTTCCAGACTGATCTCTTTTTTTTCTTCTTTCATGCCTTATCTTCTCCGCTCCATCTTTTTTGCATTCCTGCTAAATATTAAAATTTGTTCAGAAAATAGTTTCTATTTGAATCTCAGGCAGAACAGACAACAACGTAGAATTTGATATAATAGCATTTTCAATCAATTCTTCCATACTGTTAAAACTCTGCTCACTTTGATCATTCCAGAGAGAGACATATTTTCTCGATTTATCACAGGAGAGAAAATATACTTCCCCATTAAAAGAAAATTCCAATTCCCGCCCTCTTTCAATCAGATAAATCAGTGCGGCTAACGATTTCGTGCGCTCAAATTCAGCAATGATCAAGTCGTGTATATGCATCGTCATTTCTCCGCTTTTCTCACTTTGGTCGCTTCCGCCTCCACAACCCCGTCTGTCACAAAAATCTTCAACCGCTCCCCGGCGCTCACCTGCTCCACGGAGACCAGCGTCTTCCCTTCCGCCGTGCTGACATAGGAATACCCCTGTTTCAGCTTGTCAAGCGGGGAAAGTCCCTTCATTCTTTCGATATAAAGAAACAGCCTCTGCCGCTTCTCCATGATCTTCCTCTCCATGGCATCCTGCAGCGCCTCCTCCAGCTTGATCGTATCATTCCGCTTCTCCCGGATCTGAGAAAGCGGACTCAAATACCGCAGCCTCGTCCTCCTGTTCTGGAGCTGTAAAGAAGCCTCTCTGAGCTTCCTCTCCATCCCGCGGAAGTACATCGCCTGCATACCTGAAAGCTGCTCCATCAGCTCCCGGATATCGTACACCGCCAGCTCCGCCGCTGCAGACGGCGTAGGTGCCCGCAGATCCGCCACAAAATCGGTGATAGTGGTATCCGTCTCATGCCCCACCGCAGAGATCACAGGCACAGAGCATTCAAACACCGCCCTCGCCACAGCCTCCTCATTAAAAGCCCACAGATCCTCGATGGAACCGCCGCCCCTGCCCACGATCATCACATCCACGCCGAGCCGCTCCAGCGCATGGATACCGTTTATGATACTGGGCACTGCCGCCTCCCCCTGCACGATGGCAGGATATAAAATGATCTGCACATATGGGTTTCTCCTGCCGGCGATATTGATGATATCCCGCACCGCCGCACCGGTCTGGGCAGTCACCACACCCAGCGTCTTTATATATTTCGGAATCTTCCTTTTATACTCCGGAGCAAACATGCCCTCCTCTTCCAGTTCCCGCTTGAGCTGCTCAAACCTGGCATACAGATCCCCCACTCCCTGCTGAATGATCTTCTGCGCATAGAGCTGATACTTTCCATCCCGCTCATAGACATCGATCCTGCCGGTCACAACGACCTGCATTCCTTCTGTCATCCGAAACGCAAGACCGGAACGACTGCCAGCGAACATCACGCAGGCAATCATCCCGGACCGATCTTTCAGGGTAAAATAAATGTGCCCCGAAGTATGATATTTACAATTACTGACCTCACCCTTCACCGAAACGGACTGGAGCATATAGTCCTGCGTAAACATGTTTTTAATATAAGAATTCACCTGGGCAACTGTGTAAACATTCCTCATAATTTGTATATCCCAACTCACAAACGCTTCGCTATTTGTTCGTATCCCTCGCTTTCAGCTCGGTCTATTCCAGTTCCGCATTTGCCCTACTCGCAAACGCTACGCTTTTTGCTCGTATCCCTCGCTTTCAGTTCGGTCTATTCCAGTTCCTCAAAAGCCCCTGCCGTACACTCAGGCTTCTGCTGCTCACTCCTTCTCCGCAAACTTGGCAAGAACCCCGTTTACAAACGCCGCCGAACCGTCCTGCCCGTAATTCTTTGCAAGTTCCACCGCCTCGTTGATCGCCACACCGGTGGGGATCTGCTCATCAAAACAGATCTCATACACAGCCAGACGTATAATGGTAAGATCCACTTTTCCCATACGTCTTGTGCTCCAGCCCACCGCCTTCTTATCGATCATCTCATCGATCTCGGAAAGCTTTGTGGCAATCGCATCGTACTTTCCGGTGATCTCCTGCTTGTCCTTCTCTGAAACCTCCTCCGGGAAATCTTCTGCATCTTCCAGAAAGAGCTCCTTCTGCTCTTCCATTTCCCCGGCCTTATAAAATTCCACACGGAACAACAGCTTAAAGATGCGTTCCCTTATTTCCCGTCTGCTCATTCTGATAACCTTTTTCTTTTGATCATTTACCTGTTGTCTTTATCATATTTACGCCGGCGATCCTGATATTCACATCGGTCACTTCCAGCCCTGTCATGCTCTCGATCGCGTTCTGCACACGCGTCTGAATATTCCGTCCGGTAGTCGGGATATTGTACCCGTATTCGATGTTCACGGAAATATCCACTTTCACTTTCTTGTTAAATACTTCCACCTTCACACCGCGGGCTATATTCTTATACCCCATCTTGTTCATCAGCTCATGCGTGATATTCCCGACCATGGAGGAAACACCTTCCACCTCCGTCGCCGCCAGCGCCGCGATCATCGCCACCACATCATCCGCAATCTTCACAGAACCCATGCTGTCATCTTCCCGCAATTCCAGACTTTGTCTTTCCAACTCTTTGCTCATCTCATCTTCTCCTGTTTTTATCATGATTTATTTATAGAATCCTCAGCTACAATATTTAATGTTCCATATACTATTTCCAGATCTGACATATTTATACAACAGACACACAATTCCCTTCGCATTAGTATACCAAAAATATCCGGTTTTGCAAAGTATATCTTTTCTGCCGTAACTCAGGTTTCTTCACTCAGCCATCCTGCAATATCCAACACAGCTATTCCCTTATCTCTGCAGATCTAAACTTAGTATCAGCTTTCCTGCGATTGACCACCGATATACTCATATCCAACATCAAATAAAGCACTATTTATATCTGCATTTTCACCAACCTCAAATACTCTGACTGATTTTGCTAGAATATTTAAAACCAAATGATCATTTGAGCCAAAAAATGAATACTGTATAAAACCAGCATTTGTTTCTTTAAATGCATATTCTGAAATATCTCCAAATACGGCATTTTGTTCTTTTACACTTTCCACATCCTCATAAACAAGAACCAATTTATTTGCATTCCATGTTTGAAAAGATACCTTTACTACTCGACAGCCAATTAAAATACTCTCAATATGCCCATCACACTCCGGAAAACTTTCTAACTCTCTCACACTATGTCCCTCACAACTGCCAATTTGTCTGCTTCTCTGCAAACTGGAATTGAACTAACTGTTTTTATTTTCCTGTTCTACAAACTGGAATTTATGCAAAGGCAACCAACATTGAAGCAATAAAATTACCTGCACCATGTAATATAATACTCGGAATAATCGAACCATTAAAAATCTTTTCATTTAGCCAACCTAATAATAATGCCCCCATTCCAGTAAACACAAAAGTTAATGTATGATACCATAATCCCACATTAAGCCCGACTATAACATAAAGTATATTATGCATTAGTCCAAATAAAACTGCTTGTAAAATAATACCTTTAACAATACCTGTCTTTTTGCAAAATCGCTTACATAAAAATCCTCTGTATAAGATTTCTTCTGCCACACCATTTGCAATAAAATTTTCAACTAATGCAGGCAATCTTCTTTTCTATACTTAATAAACCACCAGATTATTGGTACCAATGAAAATACTATTAAATTTACAATTGTTGTCATTATACTTGATACTATGAGATTCAATGTAATGTTCTCCTCAAATACCGATTTGACGAAATAATTCCCCGTTTCATTATATACAGTCTTAACATAAAATACAACATTCGAAAACAGATCACAGACCATCTTCATTTTAGTATGTAAACGCAGCATCCAACTCCTTCTCCTATGTTTTTCATCTATGATCCGGCACAACTCATCCCATACAGTTATTCCTCTGATTCTCAATTTTTCTTTCATAATACTAACATATTTAATTAATCCTTCGTGATAAACATGGGTAGATACAAAAGATTCTTTAGACATGTGGTAACATATTTTCTTATACAGAAAGATTACAAATAATGCGCGACATCCACATATCATCAACATAATATTACCACCCAAAACTCTAAAGCTGTTCCAAAGCCGAAATAGAGCTTTAGAACAGCTTTAAAGAAAATCTATTTTTTTACTTCCCAAAATCCAAATCGTTTTCCACCCTTACGTTCTATCATGCCCTCATTCACTAATTCTTTAATAATCGCTTGTATATGTGTTCTTGTTTCATTTAAGGCTTCTTGTAGTTCTTTTTGAGTAGCTGTTGGTTTTTCTTTCAAATATTTTAAATATATCAATTCTATTACACGTTCAGCTTGCAAAAACAACGATCCTATCACTTCATCCTGATACAGTAAATCAGATCCTTTCCCAAACCTTCCAATTTTTGTGTAAGTTCCAAACATCCATTTTTGTGGTGTCCGATGAAAAAGAAGTACTGCAGCTCTAGTAAGTTTTCCATCTTTTAACAGATCCAAACTATCCAAAAGTTCTACGTTGCTCACATTTAAGTCATCTTTCGTCATACGTTTGCTCCGGACTGCTTCCCGCCGAAAAATATCAAAACTCTCTTTATCCAGATCCTCTACCGTAACTCCTTCAACCACAGAATCTTCCCATCGTATGCCAGTTTTTGAGGATATGAATTCAGTTAAAACCGTACCTCGCAGTACTTGTTTTGTGCTACCACTACAAAAATGATATTCGCCCTTATATCTGACCGGGTAGCTACTTGGACTTACAATTCCAAGAGTCTTTTACCTTTCCGTATGCCAATGACTTTACCTGCATCATCTATACCAATATAAATTTTTCCTCCTCCGGCATTAGCAAATCCACATATCCATTTCAGATATTCGTCACGCCACGATTCTTTCCATTCAATGTTTTGACTTTCTGCCATGATCACCCCCTCCTCAATTACTTCCCTCTGCAATATCCCTCGCGATCCTATAATACGATAATATCTCAATGTTTTGCAGACAATACATAAACCAGGCAGTCATAACCTCTGTATGATATGATGATGTCGCGCCTGCTGCATACAGAGTTTTTACCATCATAACCATGCTCTTGATTCCCTGCCATGTTAAACACTGCTGGTCCGCCTTGTGAGCATCCTCCGATTTCCAGATTATCGAGATCAATTTTATGATAAAAGATACTGTCCCTGTTTTCATTTTCTGCAAGCAGAAATTTTATTGTTTCTTCTAATTGAAGCGCCGGTTCTGGTATTTTTATCCTCATTTCCAACTGCAATAAATCCCCATGATGATAAATGTTTTAGAAATAAGACATATTTTTGATAAGCTTCTTTTTTAGCAGACTATGTTGAATTTCAAGCCAGGCTATTTCACCGAATATTGCGATAAAAAATACAACCATCTGAAACACTGTGTTATCAAATTTTTCAAGGAAATATATAAAGACAGACATTGTTACAAACAAAGCACATCCATATATTATCAAATTTCTTCCATGTTTATGATTCCATTCCGACACATCAGTAAGTTCATCTTCTCTTGGAGGAACTTCTCCTGTATTCAATGCAACCGGCACTTCAGACCGAAACTGATTTACACCAAGCACTATAAAAACAAGTGAAACAAGTAAAGAAATCACCAAATAAATAACGATACCTGCCATAACTTAATTGACCTCCAAATACCGATTTAACAAAATATTTCAATAAACACAAATACAGTCAGGGCAGAACACTTCTATATGACTCTGACAACATCTGCTGATCGACCATCTTTACTTAAAAGCATTATCAACTTAGCTAACATTTCCTCTCCTTTTTCTACATTTTCCTGATCTCTCATCAACAACGTCATATACTCATGCCTCCATTCTCTGTTCTTCTTGGCTTCCTTCACCACTTCTTCCAGCCTCTCCACATAAGAATCCTCCGGCTTGCGTCCTGCCACATAATCCAGAAATGCTTTCAACTCATCATTGGCATCATCTAACATTCCATTTTAGTATATAAACGCAGCATCCGACTCCTTCTTCTATGTTTTCATCTATGATCCGGTACAACTCAGCCCATACAGTTATCCCTCTGGTTCTCAATTTTTTATTACAAACCGGAATTGAACTAACTGTTTTTAATTTCCTTTTCTATAAAATAATTTGCTATTTCAAAAGCTCTTACCCGTCTTTTCGCCAAAGTAATCTGCGACTTATATCTTTCTGAATTTTCTTTTGATTCCAAGGTTTTTATTGTTTCTCGCAATTTATGCAATGTTGAATCAATTTGTCTTTTTGCTTCCATTAAATCTTCCTTGGTATATTCCATTGTCCCCCCTAAAGACCGATTTTTCTGTTCTACAAACTGGAATTTGTTAAACTATTTAAGCCATTGAATGAATGCCGTTTTATCTGTACTGTTATATCCTAAATGGCTATAAAAATTAAGTGTTATTTCTTCCTTTGAGCCAGTAAGCAACATCATTTTATAGCAATTTGCTTTTTCAGCTATTTCCTTAGCATAATTAAGACATTCTGCTGCATATCCATTTCCACGATATTTTTCATGTGTAACAACATTTTCAATAAACGCATATGGCCTGATATTTCTTGTTAAGTTTGGAATAATCACACATACACACGAAGAAACTATTTTACCATCTACTATATTAACGATAATGTGATGATTCTCATCTTGGATGATGGTACTCCATGTTTTTCTTAAATTTTCTGTCATTTGTGGAATTGATTCTTCATGTAAATATAAATATAGTTGTAATAGTCCATTTAATTCGTTTTCAGTAATCTCTCTAACCATATAACCTCTCCACAAATACCGATTTAGTGAAATCTCCAGACTCGCAAACGCTCCGCTTTTTGCTCGTATCCCTCGCTTTCAGCTCGGTCAATTCCGATTTAGTAAAATATCCAGACTCACAAATGCTCCGTCAATCCCGATCTGTTTCTGTATCTAATCCCCCACCTTCCCTGTAACTTCTGTCAATGTTAACTGCAATTGATACACGCTCTCCCCGCCATCCAGATCAGTCGTTCTCAATTCAAAATAAAAATTATTTTCCAGCTCATCCATTTCCTCTTCCGTGATAATATCACCGGATCTCTTTCCCATGTCACCGGCAATACTCACTGTTCCACCTGTCATATCTGTTACACTGTTGGAAAGCAAAACCCTTTCATCCCCATCATCTTGAATATAAAACATCATGGAATAACCTGCAACATCCGATAATTCCCCTTCCAGATTCCCTCCATAAAAAATTTCTTCCTCAGAAGATAAAACAATCACACCATTGGAGATCGAAAACACCTCATTCTCTCCGCAAAAAGAATACACAACTACCGGCTCCTCCGCCGATCCGCCCCCACACCCCGAAAGCAAAACACAACACCCCAAAACGCCAACAAAAATCCCTATTACTCTTCTCACGTTTTATACTCCACAGTATACTTTACCAATCCCCAGTTCCGGCAGAATGATATTCCAAAAGGAACCTCTTGAAAAACGCCGGCACTTGGCGAGGTATTTTCGAGCCTAGTACCGCTGCGTTTTTCACGAAGCGGAAGCGGGGTTCCGTTGGAATATCATTCTGCCGGAACGTCCGCCTGTTCAAAAATCATTCCCAAAAACTGATCGTCCCCATCTCCTCATTACCGGAATAAGCGATCTTATACTCCCCGCTCGCCTGATAAGTCCCGAAATAATCAAAAATCTTCTGCTCATCGATCAGCTTACGGTATATCTCCTGATAAACCTGTTCGCCGGCGGCCTTAATAACCACATTATGGCTCCCCTGCGCCCTCGCCGCATCAAAGATCTCCCGTATCTTCCCCTCGTCGTAGGCAGTGAGATAAAGCCCCTCCCTGACAAAATAATTATCCGAAAGCGCCGTGCACTCCGGAAATGCAAACTCCGCATCCATCCGGTGATTCCTGCTGATCTCCGCCGTTGTCACACAGAGATAGCTGTAGTCGATATCCGGAGCCCCTTCCTTTTCGTCCGCCGAGGATGTGTAATAGGAGGGATCGCCCCAGGTCACATCCATATGATAATACGCCCCGCCGATCTCCACGATATTCCATGCATGGGAAGACCCGCCTGCCGTTCCGTTTACGATAATGCACGGAATTCCCAGATAATTCAGCAGATACTGCGCCGCCTTTGCATAACCGTTGCAGACCGACTTTTTATCCAGAAACACGGAACAGATATTCTGATTGTCCGGCGAGTCCATACTGTAATCGGTGGACAGGATCAGATCCTCATAGACCAGCTTCACCGTCTCATAGTCATCACTACCCGTCAGCCCATCAATCTTTGCCTCCACCGCCGCATCGATCGCGTCCTGTCTTCTCGCCACCTCCTGCTCATCATAGAGATACCTGCCGGAGAAGGTAATATACTGCACCTCATCATTCCTTGTATACTGCGTATATGTATACCCGTTCAGATAAAAAAACTCAGGATGATCATTGATCACACACTGATACACCCTTGGCAGAATCTCCGTATCCGTCGTGGAGAGCAAGATCTCCTCCGCCTGCATCACCAGGATCTGATAGAACTCCACATAGAGCACCCGCTCCTCGCTCCCGAGCTGCTCAAAATAGAAATTCCCCGCCTGCGCCTCCTGAAGCCCGATGATATCCGCCGCCGAAAGCCCGATCTCCTCCCGCTTTATCTCCAGATCACTTTTGGAAAGATTCCCGGTCCCTTCCTCCACCTGATTCTTCTCGATATCAAGGTATTCCTGGCTCCCCCCGCTCTCCAAAGGAGCAGCCTCATCCGAGGAAGCCTCCGCATCCTGTTCCCGCTCCTTCTCCGCTGTCTCCGCTATGATCTCCTCCATATCCGGCCCCGACTGCGACACCTTAAAAAAATCCAACACACCGCACCCAGTCAGACAAAAAATACTGATCAAAAAGACCGACATTATTAATAACGTCTGTTTTTTTATTCCCATCCTATTATCCAAAATATTCTTTTCGTCGCCGCAAAACCACATGCTATTCTATTACTCAGCCTTTCCCAAACTCAGATAACACCAAATCCTTATTCCTGTCACAGGTCATCCGGATACTCCACTCGTTCACAAACAGCAAAAGCGGATTTCCTTTCAGATCCTGAATCTTCTTCATATCCGAAGTCCCCTGAAGCCTCAGCACATCAACCTCTTCCTTATTCTCGATCCACCGTATATATTCATAGGGAAGCTGTTCTAACGCAATGTCCACACGGTACTCATTCTCCAGCCGGTATTTCAGCACTTCAAACTGCAGAACGCCCACCACGCCCACAATAATCTCCTCCATACCGCCCGCCAGCTCCTGAAAGACCTGGATCGCGCCCTCCTGGGCGATCTGGCTGATGCCCTTGATAAACTGTTTCCGCTTCATCGTGTCCATCTGGCGCACCCTTGCAAAATGCTCCGGCGCAAAGGTAGGAATGCCTTCATACTGGAAGTTCTCCTTCGGCATGCAGAGCGTATCGCCGATGGAAAACAGCCCCGGATCAAAGACGCCGATGATGTCCCCCGCATAGGCCTCCGAAAGGATCTTTCTCTCGTCCGCCATGATCTGCTGGGGCTGGGAGAGCCGCATCACCCTGCCACTCTGCACATGCCGTACCTCCATCGCCGCGTCATATTTGCCGGAACAGATCCGCATAAAGGCGATCCTGTCCCTGTGCGCCTTGTTCATATTTGCCTGAATCTTAAAGACAAAGGCGGAAAATTCATGTTCCGTGGGCGCAAGCAGCCCGATATCCGCTTTTCTGGGCAGCGGTGTTGTCGCCATCTGCAGAAAATGCTGCAAAAAGATCTCCACACCGAAATTGGTCAGGGCAGAGCCGAAAAACACCGGTGTCAGATCCCCGCTCCTGACTTCCTCCAGATCAAATTCCGCCCCGGCGCCGTCCAAAAGCTCCAACTCCTCCAAAAGCTTGTCCATAGCCTCCTGCCCGATGGCTTCCGAAAGTTCCTCCCTGTTATCCAGAGATATCTCCTTCGAGATACCTTCTTTGGTACCCTTTTCGGTGTCGGAATAGGTAACGACCTTGTTTCCGTCCCTGTCGTAGACACCCCTAAATCCCTTACCCGAACCGATGGGCCAGTTCACAGGGCAGGTGGCGATCCCCAGCTCCTTCTCCACCTCATCCAACAGGTCAAAAGTATCGTTGGCATCCCGGTCCATCTTGTTGATAAAGGTGAAGATCGGAATATGGCGCATGGCACAGACTTTAAACAATTTTCTTGTCTGCGCCTCCACGCCCTTCGACGCATCTATGACCATCACCGCCGAATCCGCCGCCATCAGCGTCCGGTAGGTATCCTCCGAGAAGTCCTGATGCCCCGGTGTATCCAGAATATTGATACAGAATCCATCGTACTCAAACTGGAGTACCGAGGAGGTAACGGAAATACCTCTCTCCTTCTCGATCTCCATCCAGTCCGACACCGCATGCCTCGCCGTCGCCTTTCCCTTTACACTGCCCGCTAGATTGATAGCGCCTCCATATAATAAGAACTTCTCCGTCAATGTGGTCTTACCCGCATCCGGGTGAGAGATAATGGCGAAAGTCCTTCTTCTGTTGATTTCCTTTGTATGATCTGTCACTGATATTTCCTCCGGTTTTCTCTGAGTCTGACGCGCTCCGGTTCCTGTACCGGCAAAACAGGGAGTAAAACTGCTCCCTGTTTTCCTTTTCAGACATTAATATCGATAGTATATCACATAATTTCCTTAATTCAAAGTAGTACTGATCACAATATTTTCGATGGGTGTTCCTGTTTTTCTCATCACAATGTCCTCGATCTGTGCCCTCTGGCTGTCAGTGAGATCCGCGCTGTAGACCACCACATCCACCGTATCCCCGGTGATGCTGACCACCGCATCTTCAAACCCTCTCGCATCCAGCAGCACCTCCGCAGACATTTCCTTTTCCGCCGTCTCCGTCAGGCTGACAATACTGTTTAACGCAACCTGCTTCTGATCATCCGCTATGTTCGTGCTGTTGATGATCTGCATCAGTGCCGCCTTGTTCTCCGCCCTTGTCTGTTCTTTCATCAGCTTTGCGCCCTGCAGGGTATTGACATTGACCGTTGCCGTAAATACGGCTTCACCCGGCACTTCCCCGTCCTGCACATCGGAGCTCTCCGCCAGCATGCTTTCAATAGAAGCCAGCTCATCCTCATACCCGTCATCCAGATCCGCCACATCGCTGTCCAGGCTCTCAATATCCGTCATCATATCCTCATCGGAAATATCCAGCATGGCTTCCTCACCGTCGATGACGTTCATATCGCTGTTCACATCCATCTCCGCCAGTTCATCTGCCGTATATGTATCCTCCACCGTATACTCGATCATACTTGCCGCTTCCGACGCGGTGCTCTCCGCCTGTTCCTCCATGTCCCCCTCCGATATGGTGATCTGATCCGATACGTCACCGGAAAAATGCAGGTAGCCTGCCACCGCGATCATCAGGGCTAAAGCCGTTATCATAAGCTGGTTCTTTTTAAATATTTTTTTCAAACCTCTCTCCCCTTTAAGATTTCATTCTGATTACTCTTATTCTATGCTCGTTCAAATTAAATAATACTCCAACTGCACCAATTATATTTTCTTTTACTCTTGCATTTCCCGCTCCCTCGGCAAGCACCACGACGCCGGTCACCTCCGGGAGTTTTCTCTGTACCACGTAAGGCGTTTCGTTTCCCTCCGCATCCCTTATATAGATCACCTCCTCCCGCTGCCCGTTTTCCGTATTTTTCCGCCTGCCTCCGGTATCATCTGTCTCCTCCAGATCGCTCACACTCGTCTCTCTGTCTTTTTCCAGTATTTCCGTCCCCGTGTCTGACACAGTGATCATCACCTGTACCTTTCCTGCCCCTTCCATGCCGGACAGCACTTCCTCCACCCGTTTCTCCAGATTTTCCACATAGGTATCTATATCATAACTACTGTTATTGTTGAAATTTCCGGCTTCCACTGCCTGATTTCCCGCACTTTCCGCGGAATTCCTCTCTGCACTGCCCGGATCCCCCGCAGCGGCACTGGCATCCGGATCACTTTCCCCGCCGTCCCCAAATACATTCTCCAGACTGCCCGCTTTCCCCGATCCATCCGCCCCCTTATCCTCTTTATCTTTATCCGCAGGCAGGGAGATGATCACAAGAAGCACCCCGATCAGCAGCAAAACAATATAATCCTCTTTTTTCATATCACGGATCTTTTGCTTCCATTTCTTAATGACTTTGTCAGTCAATCAAAATCACCTCCAGTTTCTCCTCTTCCATGGCAAAAGCAAGGGCAAGCTGCCGGCGGAAGGCCTCAAGCTGTTCTGCATCCTGTTGTGCGTCGTTTTTGCTTTCCCTTGTATCTCCCACTGTTTCTATGCCTGCATCTGTGTCCTTCTCTGATGCTGCCTTTGTTTCTGTGCCTGCATCTTTTTCCTTCTCTGGTCCTGCCTCTGTTTCTGCCCCTTCCCCGGATCCTGCACCTGAGTTTTCTCCCCACTCAATTTTCTCTATTTCAATCGGTCTGACTTCCTCAACATTCGCGATTTCCTCAGGTAATCCTCCATCTCCCTGTATTTCATTCACTGCGTTGCCGCTGTTCTTTTCAACTTCCTGTTCCCTCACAGTTCTTGCCTTCAAAAACACCTGCAGCCTGTCATTTTTCTGTTCAACCTTCACGATCTCATACCCGTACTGCTCCGCAAAATAACCATACCTCGACCTGATCTCCTCCATTGTGTACTTTTCCACCAGCCCCTCCATGGAAATACCGGACATAAGGTCCTCCCCCAGTCCATCCATGTCAAGCTGTCTCTCAAGCGCTTCCTCCATGCTGCGCTGCATGCCTGCCACCGCTCCGCCCAAAGCCTGCATCTCCCCCTTTTGAATGCCGAATGACTGCAGAAAATTCAGGATCATCCCCACAATCCCCGCCAGCACCAGAAGTTCCAGTATCATACGGCATATCTTTTCATACTTTTTCCCGCTCTGAAAGTACAGAAGCGTTTGCCCGCATATCATAAACAGGCACAGTTCCTTTATCTGCTCTCTCATTACCTATTCCAGTTCCGCAGCAGTCCTTCCAGCACACACTACTCCGAAAGCAATCCGCCACTTCTTCGCATCAGCAAATTGCTTTGTGCGCTGTACGGACTGCTGCTGTTTTTATTCCTCTCACATACTCCGGTTCATCGCCAGCACCGACACCGCGATGCTCAGCAGAAACAACCCGATCCCGGTCAACAGCACCTTACACAGTAAAAACGCCGCCTCCGCCGCCTTGTCCGAACAGGTTGTCAGTTTAGAATGGTTTACCACCGCCCCCAGCGCCGAGGAAAGCTTCAAACACCCTGCCACCACAAACATCTTACACAGCGGAGCAAGGCACAAGAACAACAGCATCACCGTAAAAAAGATTCCCACACCGTTTCTTATCAGGATCGCGGAACCCACAAAAATTTCCGATACTCCCTCCGAGATATTCCCCACGCCCGGCACCATTCCTGCCACTTTTTTCGCCGTATTCCACTTCAAAGAATCAATAACTGGTGTTATCATTGCCTGCAGAACCCCCAGACTGCCCACGATCCAGAGTATCGCTTTCAATATAAACTCTAGGCCCCGCTTCAGGCTCTGCAGGATACCTCCAAGCCTCTCCCCCGTCCAGACGCCATCCATGATTGCCAGCAGCATATACAACTCTATCCCGGGCAGCACCACATGACATAACACCTCCTCCACACACCAGATCACAAACAGGATCCCCTCATAATACACCGCCGCCGTACCGCCGCCGTTTGCCATCCCCAGCGCCGCCGTGTAGGCGGGGATCAGTATTTTCACAAAATCCGTGACGGAAAGCAGGATCTTTTCCGTCTCCGCATAGACACTCCGGAATACTCTGCTCAGCATGATCGCCAGCAGCATATACAGAAAGTAAAACCCCAGATGGGAGACCTGCCGGTTTTCCACGATATCCATGACCACCGTAAACAGGGCGGATAACACCGCCAGCAACAGGATATTCATAAAGATCTCCCGCCCCGCAGAAAACTCATAAAACATATTTCCGACAGCCTGCACTCCAAACTCCCTGATGCCGCCCCGCAGATTTCCCCCCATGATCTCCTGCCACAGCTTCCCCGTATCCAGCTCGCCCTTTCCGTAAGCCTCATCCAGATAATCTGTGATCTCCTGCATATAATTTTCTTCCCAGAGCTGATTCAGCTCCCCTGAGATATCCCCGACCCCTTCCGCATCCTCCTCTTCTTTTTCCCCGGATCTTCCTTTTTCTTCCGTCTCTTCCCCTATAAACACCCCTTTTTCTTCTGTCTCCTTCCCCCTCTTGATTTCCTCAGTCACTTCTTCTCCTGACTGCGGTTCCATGAAAGAAGCCTTGCATTTTATGTCAAAATTTGCAAAAAAAAGAAAGAATAGTAAGCAAAATAACAATAACAGGTGTTTTTTCATGCAAAATTTCCTATCGTCTGCAACAGTGAGATCACGATCGGCAGACCAAACAATAAGATACATACTTTCCCGAATACCTCGATCTGCCCTGCAATCGTCTGAAATCCCGCATCCCGGCAGATCCCTGCACTGAACTCACAGATATAAGTGATCCCGATCATCTTCAGCAGAATATTCAGATACTCCCTGTTCGCCGCCACATACTGCTGCAGCTGCCCGAACTCCCGAAATACTCTGGAAAGATACTCCACGATAAAAATGCAGATCAATCCCCCGCAGGCAATCCCGATATAAGCCGCATACTCCGGCCGGAGTATCTTAAACTGCAATGCCAGAAGCACCGCCACCACCCCCACCATGGAAACTTTTATCACAACCATCCACTTACCCTCCTTCGCTCGGATAGCCGGTCCTCAAAGTGAAAACAAATTCTGTATGGACATAAACAGATCATATATGTAAGGCATGATCCAGGTCAGCACCAGTATCAGTCCCGCCAGCGACACTAAAAAAGCCTGCTCCTCCCTGCCGCTGTGCTTCAAGACCTGTCCTAATATGGTGACCAGAATTCCCACCGCCGCTATTTTAAAAATCACACTAACTGTCATGTCCATCCTCCTGATTTCCATTTTCAGAGCAGAAGAATCGTGAGAAGAAGCCCGCCCATCACCCCCGCACAGAGCGTCAGTCGGTTCCTTTCCCTGTTCAGGCTCTCCTGCTCGTTTTGATGTTTCTCGATCAATCGATCCGTATCCCGCAGCATTTTCCTCTGCATATCTCCGTCCTCAAAACAGAGCCGCTCCCCCAGTTCCTCCACCACTTTCTCTATCTCAGCCTTCAAGGGCTCCTCCTGCAGGATCCGCCCTGCCTCCCGCCTCCATACCTCTCCCAGCGTATCTCCCCGCCCTGCGCTGAGCGCCCTGCCGATCCTGTCTAAAAAAAGGTTCTTATTCCCTGACAGATGCGCCTCCGCTCTCTCGCAGATCTCCGGCAGGGAGGACTTCTGAAAAGCGATCTCATTTTCCATCAACTGGCATATCTCCCGCCACATCCCGCACCGCTCCAGATATATTCTCCGCTCCTTTACAATACTGAAAGCACAGCCGCAACTGCCCGTTATGATCACCAGAAATCCCAGCATCTTCAACATAAAGCACCCGCCTGTTTATATATTTTTCTGACCACACAGCTCCCGTTTTCCTTCCCCATGACAATAAACCTCTTAAAAGCACCTTCTGTCAGCAGTTTCCGCATAAAAGATTTCTGTCTCAGCTCCGCCATATCCTCCGCATGAACTGTTGCCAGTATCTGACAGCCGCACCGCAGTACCTTCTCCACTGCATCCGCATCCTCCGGGCTCCCCAGTTCATCCACAGCGACCACCCCCGGCGCCATGGAGCGGATCACCAGCATCATCCCCATCGCCTTGGGACAGCCATCCAGCACATCCGTCCGGATCCCCAGATCGTTCTGAGCCACCCCCAGATAGCCCCCCGCCAGTTCCGATCTCTCATCCACCACGCTCACAAACATCCCCCTGCCCCACTCGTTTCCATTGGAAATCTCCCGTACGAGATCCCGCAGGAGCGTTGTCTTCCCGCACCCCGGCGGCGATAAGATCAATGTATTACAAAATCTTCCCTGCTCATATACCTGTGAGATCACCGGTTTCGCAGCCCCCTTTACCTCATGCGCAACCCGTATATTTAAATAACGTATGTTTTTTATTGTGCGGATCTTCCTTTCATCCTCCAGCACGACCTGCCCGGCAACCCCTACCCTGTGGCCGCCGGGCAATGTCAGATATCCCTGCCTGATCTCGTCCGTGTAGGCATACACCGAATAATGACAGATATGCTGTACCACCTGCTCCAGCTCCTTTGCATCCAGATACCTTGCCCCGCCTGCCTCCTTCGTAAAACGCCCTCCCCCTGTCAGAAAACATTCCTGCTGCTTTCTGATCAGGATCACCGGTTTCCCCGCCCGAAGCCTGATCTCCTGCAGTTGATCCGCCCCCTGCGCCGCCATCTGAAAAAGCCCCCGCAGGGACGACGGAAACATATGCAGTATTTCTTCCTCTTTCATAGAACTGCCCGACCTTTCTGATACCATATCTCTCCGGCACATACAAATCCGCCCCGTTTCCTGCCACATCGGTTGTCTCTTTACTACATCTTGATGTCGCATGTTTCCCCATGGCTATATATATGTGCCCGTCCACCCGTTTATACATTTATTTTCAGCTTTTACACTTATACAAAATTTCCGTTTCCTTCTCTGCATACAAAGCAAGGAGGGCAAGTACAAACTCGCCCTCCTCTCCTAACGTACGATTATTCTGTTCTTCAAAGTATACATCTACATCAATTAAGCGCAGTTCCCGTATAACCTGCCCCTCGATTCCCTTATCTGCCGGAAACCGTGGATGCCTGTTTATCCTCCTTGAAATATTAGGGCTATGGGGTTTTATTTCTTATTCATAAAATCCCAATATGTCTGCATACTATACTGATAATATGCCACCGTCCTTTTCTGGCTCAGCAGTTTCATGTTGTTTATGACATTTTTGAACATATCCATAAAATCCATCCTGTCATTTAATCCCAGAGCACCGGCCTCCAACGGAAGAGAAGTGAAACCATCCTGCTTTTTTACGCCCATATGTGCTTCCAGAGCTCTCATTTCCACAACAGTTGCTGACTTGGGATTTACCTTGTTGATATGTATGGTCTTTTCGAATTCATCACCATTTTCATCAACGCCCTTTGCGATCACTATCGGATCGTCCTCTGTTGAGTTTTCCGCATATTTGAGATAATAGGACAGCCCTGTCCCATTCCCACCAGACCATAACATATCTTCCTCTGAAAAAATCTGATAAACTTTTGGCGTACCTGCCATATTGTTTACCTGCTCTGCAAAACTTTTTCCTGTAACATTCTGCTGTGCCCTTCTTGCCCCCTGCCATGCCAGATACCCTGCTGTTCCTACTCCGTTTACATTCACTTTTTGAGTCCCCCATTAAATTGTTTATAGATAATTTCCAACTGTTCCTTCCGTTCTTCTGCCGCTTCTTGACTGCGCTCCATGCTTGCTTTCCGCTGTGCCGCTTCTTTCTCCCGTTTCGCTTTATTGATCGCATTCACTTCAGCCACACGTTCCGGTGAATCAGCACAGCCGCCGATATAGGTAACGCTCCCATCCTCATGGATGACCACGCCGCATGGCTGGTAGTCAAGCCCCTGTGCCGCAAATTGTGCCTTTAATCCTGGTGTGGCGTTAAAGAAAT
>CANSLJ010000046.1 GCA_947647735.1 uncultured bacterium
TTTGTCTATATAATCCTAAAACTCCTCCACATATTCAAAAAAATCAAAATCCGCATAATGTTGCCGCTTCACCTTATCTGCACAGGTCAACCCCACCATCGTGCCGGTAAACTCCCCATACCTGCAATATTCATCCGAAAATTTGGAAGTATCAAACACACGCCCGATCCTCTGGTAATTTTCCCCGTCATAACACCATGAGAAACAGGACTCCCTTCCCTCGATCGTCAGCCTGAAATAGATCGGACGATCTTCCACTGCGATACGGGTATTCAAAACTTCTGTTTTCTCTCCGTTTTCCAGATGAAGCACCGAAATAGCGCTCTGTCCCAGTGTCTCGCTGTAATATTTCCGCAGATTGATATAATTCATATTATCATAGTACAGGATCAGTCCCGCGCTGTGCTGATGTACTTCCGGTACAAACTCCATCTTCGTCGTGATCCGGGCATGGACGGAAGTCAGCTTTCTCGCCAGAATACTCACCTGATTGAGGGAAGTCCGGGACTCCTGTCCCCGTATTCTTGCATATCCCGGCCTTGCCTTCAGGTCCACGAAGGACTGTGGCAGGATCCGCGGCGCATAATACCAGTTTCCCAGTTCCGGACTGTCAAAATCATCAAGGGAAGGCACACCCGGCATCGGATATTCTGGAAGAGCGCTCTCCCCGGCTTCCCGCCTTGCCAGATTGCTCCCGTCTATGGTGCGAAGCCATCCGTCCTCCGTCCATTTCATCCGCTGGATCGCGCTCTCCCGCCCCAGTGTACAACGCAGCTCCGGCGTAAAGGGACGGGCACAGAGATAGGCCATCCATGTCTCCCCGTTTTGTGTGTCGATCACGCTCCCGTGTCCTGCCTTCTGCAGTTCACAGTCCGGATTATAGTATTTCGGTTTCAGATGATCCGGATCATGCCGTTCGTTCGGATCTCCCGGCGCCGACGTGAGGATCGGGTTTTCAGGATCTCTCTCATACGGGCCCCATATATGTTCCGACCGCCCCATTGTCACACAGTGATTATAACCGGTGCCGCCCTCCGCACACATGATATAGTAATAACGTCCTCTCTGATACAGATGCGGTCCCTCGATACAGCCCCTGTCAGTTCCGCCTTTCCAGATGCGCTTCGGATAACCGATGATCTCCTTCTTTTCAGGATCATACTCTGCCAGACAGATCACACCCGGCTTCTCATATCCTGCTCTTGTCTCCCAGTCCAGCGACACCACATATTTCCGCCCGTCCCTGTCATGAAACAGTGATGCATCAAAACCGGCGGAATGCAGATAAACCGGCTCACTCCACGGTCCCCGCAGGTCCTTCGCCGTGATGAGATAATTATCCACATCGAAATATCTCGCATTCATGGAATTCATCACACCATACACCACATAAAACAGATCTTCCTCCTCACAATAGGTCAGACAGGGCGCCCAGATTCCCTTTGCCGAAGGAAGCCTGCGCAGATCAATGCTGTGTCCCTCCGAAAATACATGGCTGTAAAGTTCCCAGTTTTTCAAATCTCTTGAATGATAGATCGGAATACCCGGCAGCCACTCAAAAGTGGATACCGCCAGATAATAATCCTCTCCCTTCCGGCAAATGCAGGGATCAGGATTAAATCCCGGTAAAATAGGATTGATTATCATAACAACCACCCCCTTCTCTTTCTTCCAGTATTACAACATCCCAGTCAGCCAGCGCTATCTTCTCTCCTTTTCGATAAACCCTGCCTGTCAGTATATCCGCCGCCTCCTGATAAGGACAGACAATTTCCCGGCATGCTGCACTGTAATGCAGAATATAATGCAGTTTTTTTCTTCCGGCAGTGCCGTTTTTGATCACGACCGGCCATCTCTCCACAGGCGCCTCCATTCCTGCATCCGCTGACGCCTGAAGCAAATATCCTTTTAACTGCTCCTTTTCCAGATACGCTCCCA
The DNA here is from genome assembly GCA_947647735.1 of uncultured bacterium. GTDB lineage: Bacteria > Bacillota > Clostridia > Lachnospirales > Lachnospiraceae > 1XD8-76. The sequence continues at coordinate 1,939 of CANSLJ010000046.1, forward strand.
CATAGTAGGCATAACCGGCTCCGTACCTGTTTTTTGTCACAGCGGCATAATCCCCCCAGTATTTATGCTCATAGGAATCCAGAATTTCCGCCGCCTCAGCCTGCAGCAGTTCCGCAAAACAGCGAACCGGCTTTCCCTGCACCGTCACTTTTCCCGGCTCTGTAAACTGCTGGTATGTCATACCAAAGCATTCGGAAAGTCCATGTGGTTTTTTATCCGGATATATGCTCAGATTTCTGTCTGCCGTAAAACTGCGGAACGTACTGACAAGCACCCCGCCCTGTTTTAAAAAAAGTTCCAGTGCTTTCGTCGTTTCTTCCGAAACACTGTAAAGAGCAGGTGTCACGATCATCTGATACCGCTCCGGCATCAGCGCATTTATATCTACCACATCACATTCTATATTCAGTTCATAAAGGCTGTCATATATCCAGCGCACAATATCATTATAGCTCAGATCCTTATCCACCGGATACCATTTCAGAGCATCCAGAGATCTGTTGTCCACCACCAGAGCCGCTTTGTTTTCTTTTTTCAGCGGGGCGATCTTCTGCCCGATCCTGCCCCATTCCTCCCCGATCCGGCACGCTTCCCGAAAAGCGGCATTTTCCTCCAGATCATGTCCCAAAAGTCCCATCCAGTAAGCTTCATATCCGTTATGGATGGAATGCCAGTTCCAATAGAGCATACCGCCGGCGCCGGAAGCCAGATGGCTGTAGGCATGGAGCCTGAGCTGTCCGGGATAGGGTGTCCAGTTCTTAAATCCCTGCGCCTGTGTCTCCAGTACCAGATAGTTATCCTGTTTCAGACACCGGATCTCATCTCCGCCGAAGGCTATCTCAGCCCCTGTCAGTTCATCCTGTGTAGGATGATAGATGTCCGTTCCCGACATGTCAAGAGCCGCAGACGCTTCATAATGATTTATATCAGGCTGGACACCGTAGGAATAACCGTCCTGAGCGATGTCCGCCCCGAATTTTTTCCACTCAAAATCCAAATTGTGGGTAATAAACTGATCTTCCCGTTTATATTCTGCCACAATGCGGGACTGCCATTTCAGGTAATCCGCCGCGAGTGTTCTCTGAAAAGCGGCAAATTCGCTTCCAAGTCCCGCATTACAGCATCCTTTGATATCAGGAACATCATTCCAGTCATGGATGGCATTGCTCCAGTAGTTTAAATAAAACGCCCGGTTCAGTGTCTCCGTCGTTACAAATTTTTCTCTCAGGTATTTCACAAACATTTCCTGAGCATAATTCCCATAGTTCCCGTAATGTTTTGTCTCATTGTCAATCTGAAAGCCGATCACCGCGGGATGCGCTGCCGTATGCTCTGCAAGTTTTCTGATCACCCGCTCCGCATAAAACCGGAATGTCGGATGCACAATATCCATCAACTGTCTCGCACCGTACAGCGCGCGTCCGTCTTTCCGCAGCACCATGATCTCTGGCTCCTTTTTCACAAGCCAGGGTGGAATCGCATAAGTGGGTGTTCCGATGATAACGGACATCTTTTCCCTCTCTGCCGCCTCCAGAACCTTATCGATGCAGGAGAAATCAAACCTCCCATCCTCCGGCTCCATGCTGCTCCAGGTGGATTCCGCGATCCTCAGCGTATTCATGCCCGCCCTTTTCATCATCTCTATGTCTTTATCCAGCCTGTCATAAGGCATATATTCCGGATAATAAGCCGCACCGAACAGTAAATCCCGCATATATCAGCCCTCACTAAACTATTTTATTTGCTTCCTTTCCATTTTCCTGCTTCCAGATCTTTCACTGCATTCTCATAATGTTTATCCAGATCAAACAGCGCCATACATACAACACCAATGATCCCTGTGATCACCGGAATCCAGATATAACCTGTTTTAATGGCTGCGATCGCCGCCGCACCGGTCGGATCAGCATCGAAATTACCTGCCGTCAAGATCCATCCGAGTGCCGCCGTCCCGATACCGGAACCCACTTTCATACAGAAGGAGGAAGCTGCATTTCCCATGCCCATCGCCTGTACGCCGGTCAGCCAGGAACCGTATGTAATGGAATCCTGCAGCAGGCCGAACATCGTTGCCGCACCGCATCCGAATGCTGCACCTTTCAGTATATTACATGCGACAACCATTGTCACGTTGGTTCCTGCAAAAAATGTCAGTACAAAGGCAATGATCGATCCCCCCATACCCGCCATGGCTGTGTAACGTTTTCCGATCTTTTTCATGATAAACGGTGTCACAAACATCATGACGATCTGGGCGGTAGACAGTGGATTGGATATCGTTGCATAGAGATTTACATCACCCAGCACGTACTGTGCATAGTAAGCCGCCCCCCCGAAGAAGGTGGACATCATAAAATACAGGCTGAATAGAAATACCACCATAATGATCCAGTATTTGTTTACGACAAGGCTCTTCAAACACTCGACCAGCGACGGCCCCTTTGCGTTTTCCTGCCCCTCCATCGGATTATCCACAACACGCTCTTTGCAGAAAAAGAAAGTTACCAGATTCAAAATAACAAATACGATCATCAGTACCACAAAAGTCAGCGTCCAGCCCTTCTGGCTGTACTGATCCCCGCCGCCGAAAAACGCACACAGCTTCAGCACAACAGTATTGACTGTCATGGTTCCCGCCGTGGCAAGCAGCATACGGAAGTTCCCGAGAAGCCCTCTCTCATACTGGTTGGTTGTCATCAGTCCCTGCAGCGTCGCATAAGGCACATTCAGGCCGGTATAAAAAATCGTGGAAACCAGATTGTAAGTCAGAAACATATACGCAACCTGTGCCGAACCGGCAAGGGATGCCGGCACGGAGAACATCAGTACCGTACAGATTCCCAGCGGAAAGCACATTCTGAATATCCACGGACGCGCCTTTCCCCACTTGCTTTTTGTCTTATCAACGATACGCCCCATGATCAGGTCCGATACACCGTCAAAGATCTTTGACACTGCCATAATGGAGGCCGCGGTCGCCGCCGCCACACCCAGCACATTGGTATAGTACACCAGCAAAAAGCCCGATATTGCCGAGTACACTAAATTTCCCGAATAATCTCCCAGGCCATAGGCAAATCGCTCCAGGAAGGATAATTTTTCATTTGGATTTACAGTTTTTGTTTGATCACTCATCTCTATTCTCCTATTTTATTTTATTCCAGTTCCGCATGCATCCTTCTTTATTCCAGTTCCGCATGCATCCTGTTCTTTATATTTCATACCGTCTGCGGGAACCATCCCAGATCCACACTCTTGCCGAGATCCCAGCAGTCCCATCCGATCCAGTTCTTCTCGTTCACCGTATCCAGCAGCAGCTTATAACTCCAGTAGAAATAGCCGGAACCCTGATCCCACGCCGCAAGCTGGGCATTGGCAAGCTGGGCATACAGATGTTTCTTTGTCTCTTCATCCAACACCTGTTCATTTTCTTCAAAATCCATTCCATTCAGAACTGTCTGGCCGCCCTTCGTATCCATGCCTACCGCATAGGAATTAAACAGACACCACTCTCCACAGACAACCGGCACATATTCCTGTACCTCGGCAATATCCTTCGCATAGGTCTCCTGAATATATTTTATATATCCATTCAATGTCTGCTCACATCCCATTGCCTCTGCCATCATCAGATACTGATGCGTATCCAGCATCACATTCTGAAACGACGGCTGTGTAATAAACTCTTTCCATGCATGGATCTGGAAAGCATCATGGAACACAACATACTTATCCTTTGCCATATGCAGACGTATCCTGTCATATGCGTCTTTATAAAACTGCCTTAAAAATTCCAGTGTATTGGGCTCGCTGCCTTTTGCCAGCTCTTTATCCACAGGCGCATAGCGATTAGGCACATCCATTGTCGTCCACATTGGCTCCGTGATAGGCTCATTGATCGGTGTAATGCCAAACAGCCCCTTGCGCTGTCCATAACGCTTTGCCAGCTTCTCCAGCACATTCAGCACAAATTCCACTTCCTCCGGTGTCTGGCTCCATTTGCAGACACCGCATATTCCGCCATTATCAAATCCGTTCTGACTGAGCGGTGCCGTATGTAAGTCGATCAATATCTGAATATCATATTTCTCTGCCCACGCAAACGCTTTATCCAGTTCTTCGATACATCCGATAAATGGCGGTCTGTCCCCGAAAATAAAATAGGGAACCGGAATACGAACCGTATTCAGCCCAATCCTTTTAATTGTTGCGAAATCACGCTCCGTAATATACTCGCTCCGATGGATTTTGATGCGGGCTTCATACACTTCCGGTGATAATTGTGTCGGCAGATAGTATTCATCTTCCGCTGTTGTCCCGTCAAACAGAGCCGGACTCATCCACTTCTCAAGTACAAGCCAGTTTCCCAGATTTACTCCCTTTACTTTCATCCATTCATCCTCCTTACATGTTTATTTTTTCTTTAAACGGCCGTTTTCTCTTATTTACCTGTTCATTTTAAAAGGAAAAACGTATATTCTATATCAAATATCACTGTTTTTTAACATATATCACAGATTTATGATATAATGGGCATATGTCCGCAAAGCCGCAGGCTTCACCACAGATCCGGCCAGGGAGGAACCGCCATATGAAGATCAGCATGAATGAAATGTCACTGATGGATTACATATCCCACTATCTGCACACCTGTATCTGCAGATATGATAATACATACAACATCGTCTCCTCCTGCTGTGCCCGCAGGGACTTCCCGGTTTCCGTCCTGCAGCCCCGGGAAATGATAGAACCGCTTATCATGGAATCCTCCACCATGCTCCCACGGATCATCTCCGCTGAAGGGGCGCTGATCTACAGCGTTATCCCTTTTCAGGACGATTTCTATATCATCGGGCCAAACCTTTTGCAGGACACCGTTCATCTAAATCACCGTCTCTACGGACTGCCGGAAGCTGAAACATCCCGCATGCCCCTGTATGAGTGTGAACTGTCGGATTATGTTCGTATTCTGCTGTTGTTATATCATCTGGAAGGAGAAAAACAGGAGGGGGAAACAGATATCATCCGTGAAAACTGTGTAGAAAATGCTATCACTCAAAATGTTCGAAAATTTTATACAAAAATGACCTTTGAAAGAAATGAAACAGAACAGCCCCATAATCCCTATGATCAGGAATTCCGGGAACAAAGCAGTATTGAAAACGGCGATATCGCCGGACTCCGCGAAAGTATCGCTGAGGACTATATCGGTTCCATCGGGACGCTTGCCAGAGATCCGCTGCGCCACACCAAAAATCTGGCCATCGTACTGATCACGCTGGCAAGCCGTTCCGCCACCGGGGCGGGCTTTCCTATGAAACCGCTTATTCTTTTTCAGATAGTTATATCCAGAAGATCGAAGAATGCAAAGACTCCGTATCTGCCATGCAGCTTGCCCGGGATGCAGAATTTCAGTACGCTGCTATGGTTCACGAATTAAAAGAACAACAGAAAGGAAAGCCTGCCAGAGAAAAAAATCCCCATATCCGGCGATGTAAAAACTACATTTATTCTCATCTGCATGATAAACTGACCGTTCAGTCCCTGGCTGCGGCACTGGATATCAATGCAAATTACCTCTCAGAACTTTTCCGGAAATATGAAGGAATTTCTCTGTCCCGGTATATTCTGCACGAAAAAATAGAACGTGCCAAAAATCTGCTGACCTATTCAGAATATTCCTATATAGAGATCGCAGCATATCTGGGCTTTTCCTCCCAGAGCCACCTCGGGGCGCAGTTTAAAAGCATTACCGGCTGCACCCTTCGGCAGTATCGCAATAAATACGGTGTCAATAGCTGACCCGGCTCAGGACGGCATCTTTTAACTGATCCAGCGCCCGTTTTAATATGCTCCTCGGACACGCCAGATTAAACCGCTCAAATCCCGCCCCCTGTTTCCCAAACATGGTGCCTGCATCCAGCCATAAACCTGCTTTTTTTACGATAAGCTCTTCCAGCTCCGGTTCAGATAAACCAAGTTCTCTGAAATCCACCCATGCCAGATAGGTGCCTTCCGTCTCCGTCATCTTGAGCCCCGGCAGTTCAGTCTCTATATATTCTTTCATAAATTCTATATTCCCGGATATATATTTCATCATCGCATCATACCACTCGCCGCCATGCATGTAAGCAGCCTCACATGCGATAAGGCCGAAAATATTGGGGCCGCCGTAACCAACCGCCTCCATCTGCCTTTTAAAAGCGCCCCGCAGTTCCTTATCGGCAATAAATATATTGGATACCTGAAGCCCTGCAATATTAAAAGTCTTCGAGGGTGAAGTGCAGATAACGGATATCTCTTCGAACCCTTTTTTCAGATCCGCAAATACATAATGCTTCCGGTCCCCGAATATAAAATCAGCATGGATCTCATCACTCACAACGATCACATGATGTTTCCTGCAGATCTCTCCTATCCCCAGCAGTTCCTCCTCTGTCCAGACCCTGCTGACCGGATTATGGGGACTGCAGAGCATAAACAGCGGAATATCATTCTCTATGATCTTCCTCTCAAAATCTTCAAGATCCATGTGATATTTTCCGTCTTCTCCCTGCACCAGATCGCTGCTGACAACCCGTCTGCCGTTTTGTTCGATCACTCTCTGAAAGGGATAATATACCGGCTGCTGGATCAGCACCGCGTCCCCCTTCCCGGAATACGCTCTCACAGCCATGGCAAGCGCAAATACGACGCCGGGCGTTTTAACAAGCCATTCGGACTGTACCTGCCATCCATGCCGTTCCATCATCCAGCCGGATACCGCTCTAAAGTAATTCTCTCCGCCCTCGGTATAACCGAAAATGCCATGTTTTACCCGCTCCTCCATCGCATCGATTATTTTCCCCGATGCCATAAAATCCATATCCGCCACCCACATCGGCAGAATATCCTCCGGCATCCCGTGCTGTGCCGCCAGATCATACTTAACGCAATCCGTATTTCTCCGTTCGATCACCTTATCAAAATCCAGATTTTCATATGTCATTTTTTATTCTCCTCCTCCGGTATGGTAATAATATCTTATATCTGTATCGCCTGCCTCAGTACATCCAGATCTTCCGGCGTCGTCGACCAGCTTGTGGCAAAGCGCACCACCGTATGGCCTTCATCATATTTTTCCCAGAAACCGAATCCGATCTGCCCTTTCAGCTCTTTCATCTGCCGATCTTCCAGGATGATAAACTGCTGGTTAGTAGGTGACTCCAGATAAAACGGCAGCTTCGCCTCTTTAAACAGCGCTTTCATCTTTTCCGCCATCTCAATTGCATGGCGGGATATATCAAAATACAGATCCTCTGAAAAAAGCGCGTCAAACTGTATCCCCAGAAGACGCCCTTTCGCCAGCAGGGCACCTCTTTTTTTTACGGAATTCATAAAGTAACAGGGCCTGTTCTTCTTTGTAAATACAACCGCCTCCCCGCACAGCGCCCCCACCTTGGTCCCGCCGATATAAAAAACATCCGTCAGTTCTGCGATATCAGCCAGTGTCAGGTCGCATTCCCCGCTCATCAGCCCGTATCCCAGGCGCGCACCGTCTAAAAAGAGAGGGATCTGATAATCGTGACAGATCCCCGAAAGTTCTGTCAGCTCCTTCCTTGTATATAAAGTCCCATATTCCGTGGGGTAGGAAATATAAACCATTCCCGGAAACATCATATGCTCATGATTTGCATCCGCGTAAAAATCCTCCAGATACTTTTTCAGTACGGCAGCTTCGATCTTGCCGTCAGTCTGCGGCACTTCCAGTACCTCATGCCCGGTATATTCTATCGCCCCCGCCTCATGGGAACTGACATGTCCTGTTTTCGCCGCGACAACGCCCTCATAATCCCGCAGCATGGTTGAAATGATGACCGCATTTGCCTGTGTCCCCCCGACAAGAAACTCTACTTCCGCATCAGGACACCCGCAGGCCGCCTTTATCTTTTCCTTCGCGCTTTCGCAGTACCGGTCTGTGCCATATCCGGAAAGAGTCTCCAGATTTGTTTCCACAAGCCGCTGCAATACCTTTGGATGCGCCCCTGCTATATAATCGCTTTCAAATGAAACCCGCTTCATATCTGATCTATCTCCTCTCGTATTTTTCTTGCATATTTTTCCACATTAAACTATAATTGTCCATAGATATATGCTTTGGAATCTCAGGTAAATATCTTTTTCATTTTAACATATCCGGTCTTGTAATAACAGAAGAAATACAGAGGTTTTTATGAATACATATCATGACAATGAACAGCAGTCCAAAAATATAAAAGGCATTCGGATACAGACCTTAAACTATCTTATGATAGCAGCATCCTGTATTCTTTATGTGCTTATTCTGTATATAACCATTCAGGTGTCCATACGCTACAGTACCCTGACGAAAAATATAGAAACTTATACCGTCTGCAGTCAGGATGCAAACTCCCTGGAAAGAGCTTCGGACTATCTCACGGAACAGGTCCGCCTTTATGTCATAACTGCAGACCCTGAATATATGGATGCCTATATAGATGAACTCTATACAGCCATGCGCAGGGAGCGTGCTCTGGAGGACCTGAAAGATCACGATATCATCAGCGAAGAGTCCCTCTCCTATCTACAGCAGGCGCTGGATGAATCCAATGAACTTACAGCAACTGAATTCTATGCCATGAGGCTTGTCGGAGAGGCCGCCGGATATGATACCGAATCCCTTCCCGCCGCCGTGAAAAATACGGTACTGTCTGAGGAAGATGCCGCCCTCACTCCTGACGGCAAAATGCAAAAAGCCCAGACTATGGTATTTGATTCCGAATACCTGCACATGAAAGAACTGATCAAGGAAAACACTTCCTCCTGCCTGAGTTCCATCATAGCCGCCACATTAAACGCGCAGGACATAAGCATATCCGCTATGGAACAGTCCCTTTGCAAGCAGCGCATTTATATCAGCATTTTGTTTTTTCTGAATATTGTTACTTTTGTTATGATCATTGTCCTGATCGTAAAGCCATTAAAAATATACGTGAACTGTATCAAGGAAGAAAAAATGCTCTCCATCCTTGGCTCCTATGAATTTAAATATCTTGCCCTTACTTATAATGATATCTATAACCTTAACAAGGTCAATGAAACCATGCTGCGTCAGAAAGCGGAACATGATCCTTTGACCGGACTTGCCAACCGCAGTACGTTTGACCGCCTTAAGGTCATTTTAAAGCATGATACACCTCTGGTCCTGTTTTTAATTGATGTGGATTATTTTAAAGGGGTAAATGATACTTATGGCCACAAAGCCGGCGATCAGGTTTTGACCAAAGTCGCAAATGCGCTGCAGAAGAGTTTCCGTTCTCAGGATTTTGTGATGCGTATCGGTGGAGATGAATTTGCCGCAGTTATGACACAGATTACATTGGAACAGCGTTCCGTCCTTGACCAGAAGGCTGTTCTTATTAAGGAGTTTCTTTCTGGTACAGATGACGGCCTTCCCAAAGTTACCCTCAGTATCGGCGCCGCCTATTCTGAGAATGGTTTTACCGAAAAGCTTTATGTCCTTGCCGACAAGGCACTCTACCATGTAAAAGAAAACGGGCGTGACGGTTATGCCCTTTATCAGGATCTCTTTCCGGACTCCTGAATCACTTTAGTTCATTAGAATAATAGGGAATGATCAGATAAGCTCCCTCGCAGATATCATCCGCATCTTCCAGATGGTTCATATATACAACTTCCTGTATATATTTATGATAGCTTTCATAATGCATATGATCTGCATAAGTCCGGGCGATCGAAGTCAGGGTCTCCCCCTGTTCAATACAGATATTTTTATAATATTTAAAAGAAAGCTCCTCTTCCCTGGCATCTCCTGCCTTGGAGATCATACTGTTAATGCCGAAGATAACAACACAGATAAATCCTACCGCAAACAACAGCAGAAAAATATTTTTTCTGATCTCAGCATTTCTTCTTCTCTTATTATCACGAATTCTCTTATCCCATTTGCTGACCGGTAAAGTACTGTATTTATTATTTGCCAATGCTCTGCTCATAAGATTTTCTCCTGCCCCGCTCTGTTATTCCGTTATCTTTTCTATGCAGTATCTTCCCGCATAAACATATTCCATTTCTGTTTTCTATATTCGAACATCTTTTCTGAACATCTGTTCTGTTTATGTTTTCAGGATATCATACGAACAAATGTTTGTCAACAGATTTTCAAACATTTGTTCGGAATATATGTTTGCTTTTTCATATGATCTGTGTTATGATAAAAAACAGATAATCTTGAAGATTCCGATTGATTTTCCATAAACAAAAGTACAGTCAGAAAGGAACTTCTGCCTGATTCAGATTCGGAGGTATTTACATGGCAAAAGGAAAGATCACTGCAAAGCAGGAAGAAATTCTGGAATACATGAAACAGGAGATTTTAAAGAAAGGCTATCCGCCTACGGTACGTGAAATCTGCCAGGCGGTGCATTTAAAATCCACCTCTTCCGTCCACGCTCATTTGGAATCCCTCGAAAAACTCGGGCTTATCGAACGTGATCCGACCAAGCCCCGCGCGATCGAGATCTGCGACGACAGTTTCCAGATGGTGAGAAAAGAGATGGTAAGCCTTCCTGTCGTCGGTACCGTGGCCGCCGGCCAGCCGATCCTCGCCCAGCAGAATATCGACACTTATTTTCCGGTCCCCGCCGAGTTTGTGCCGGGCGGTGAATCCTTTGTTTTAAAGGTAAAGGGTGACTCCATGATCAACGCCGGTATCTTTGATGGGGATCAGATTTTTGTGAAATGCTGCAATACCGCCTCAAACGGCGATATCGTGGTGGCGCTGGTAGATGACTCCGCCACCGTTAAGACCTTTTATAAAGAGAATGATCATATCCGGCTGCAGCCCGAAAACGATTCCATGGACCCCATTATCGTCACAGAATGCTCCATTCTGGGAAAGGTTTTCGGCGTATTCCGGATTCTGTGATATCGGATTCCATATTTTCTATTGTGCATAAGGGAGGTATACTCCATCGGCACATTATAAAAACGGGGCGGAAATCCTCCATAAAGATTCCTGCCCCGCGTTTCTTTTTCTATTTTCCGGCTTTCTCCAAATCTGTATTTACAGTTCGTCCGCTCCTATCTCTTTCCCGTCGCGCCAGATCCTCTCCAGATCATAGAACAGACGATTTTCCGTATCAAAGATATGCACGATGATATCGCCGTAATCCATCAGGATCCAGTTGGCGCTCTTATAACCTTCCGTCTGCTTCATCGTCACACCGGCTCTTCCCAGCGTCTCATCCACATTATCGCACATAGCCTGTATCTGGCTGTGGTTTTTCCCGCTGGCGATGATAAAATAATCCGCGATCGTGGACACATTGCTGATATCGATGACTTTGACATCCTCCGCCTTTTTGTCCTCCAGCGCCTGGATCGCCAGTTTTGCCATTTCTTTTGCTTCCATAAGTTTTCTCCCTTCTGTCCTGTCTTTCACAGGCCGCAAGCCGTTTTCCCTCAGCTCCCCTGTCCGCCTTTTCCTTCTGTTTCCTTTGTCTGCTCCTGCCGCCCGTCCAGAACTTTTTTATAATGTTCGTATGTCCTCTGCGTCATAGGATCGATCTCATTTTCCGTTCCTTTCAGGTAACCGAGCGTATCTCCCAGGATCTCCACCATCACCTTATCCAGATCCTGAAAGGCCAGCTTCCTCAGCTCCGGCAGCCTTGCTGAATGATTTCTGCCGGGCTCGATATAATCCGCTATAAATACGATCTTCTCCAGTGTGCTCATTCCGGGCCTTCCGGTGGTATGGTAGCGGACCGCATTTAAAATATCCTCATCCCGGATACCGTATTTATGCTCTGCCAGATAGGCGCCTGCCTTTGCATGAAGCAAAAAAGGATTCTTCGCCTCCGTCATATTAATTTCAATAGACTGCTTTTTACAGAGGCTGATCTTCTTTTCGTTGCTCAGGCATTTGGCGCAATCATGCAGCAGTCCCGCCGTTTCAGCCCTCTCCGTATCAATATCATAACACATGGCAAGACATGCCGCCGTATAAGTGACGCCCAGTGTATGCTCATACCGCTTTTTGTCCTGCGTCTTTTTGATCTGTGTCCGTAATTTTGCAATATCCACTTTCGCCATACTGCCGCATTACTCCTGTATATCCTGTTTCTCATAAAAATGGTTTTTCTTAATATACTCGCGCACCTTTTCAGGCAGCATATACCGGATAGAACGTCCCTCGGCCACTTTTTCCCGGATCATAGAAGAGGAAATATCCACATGCTTCATGTGAAGTAAAGTGATATCCGCATTGTACTTTTCCTTCAACTCCGCGATCTTCTCCTCCATATCAGCGCTCTTTTTATCGCCCCGCACTGCCGCCAGAATTTTCGCGTTTCCGAAAATAACCTCCGGATCTTTCCACTCCTCCATCGTAAAGAGGTTATCCGCACCAAGGATCAGATAATACTCCTGATCAGGGTAACGCTCTTTCAACTCTGTCAATGTATCACAGGTATAGGAATTTCCCTCCCTGTCAGTCTCGATCGTGGAAAGAGCAAAATGAGAGTTATCCTCGATCGCAAGCCCCGTCATATGAATCCTATCCTTCGCCGGGAGAATATCCGAAGCATCCTTTAAATAGGAACAGCCTGATGGAATAAACAGAATATCGTCCAGTCCCGCTTCCTCCTGTGCCATCTCCGCAATGATCAGATGTCCCATATGAACAGGGTTAAAAGTGCCGCCAAGAATCCCTACTTTTTTCATAACGCTCTCCTATCCTATAAAACCACAGTATTTATCTGGGTAATTCTATTTTTTTATGATCTTTGTTTTCCTTGTATAATACGATTTTTTTGCCGATCACCTGAACCACCTGGGAATGGGTGCGCTCCGCCAGCATATCCGCCACCTCTCTCGGATCATCCATGCAGTTTTTCAGCACACTGATCTTCAGCAGTTCCTTTTTGTTGAAAGCCTCTGTGATAGCTTCCGTATACTCCGGCGTCAAAGATGCTTTCCCAAGCTGAAAACTCGGCTCCAGTGTCATCGCAAGCCCTTTTAGATAGGCTCTTTGTTTACTTGTCATAATCTCTCCTTTATTCCTCGTAATAGTCAAAGGAAAGCCCATACAGCCTGACTGTATCGCCCTCTTTGATCCCCAATTCCTTCAGTTCGTCCAGAATACCGTTTTCCCGCAAAAACCGCTGGAAGAAAGCAAATCCCTTTTCCGATTCCAGATTCGTATAGCCGAGCATTTTCTCGATCCTCGGTCCTTCCACCACATACTCGTCATTCTCTTTATCATAAGTAACGGTATGAGGCCCTTCCTCCTGATATAACGCTGTCTCCGGATCATATTCCTGTTCAAAGACAACAGGATTTTCCCTTATCTCAGAAAGCCTGTTTTTCACAGCATAGAGCAGTTCCTTTACACCTTCTCCGGACACTGCGGATATCGCAAAAACAGGGATTCCCCTGGGTTCAAATTCCTCCCGGATCTTCCGGACCGGATCTTCATCCCCGTAAATGCAGTCTATCTTATTGGCAGCGATCACCTGCGGCCGCCGGGCGATATCCTCCTGATAATTTTCCAGTTCCTTCTGAATGGCATAAATATCCTCTATCGGATCACGACCTTCCGTAGATGCCGCATCCACAATATGGATCAACATCTTCGTCCGCTCAATATGGCGCAAAAACTCATGTCCCAGTCCGACGCCTTCGGACGCCCCTTCGATCAGTCCCGGGATATCCGCGATCACAAATCCATCCCCGTCCATATCCACAACACCCAGATTGGGGTTTAATGTCGTAAAATGATAGTTGGCGATCTTCGGCCTCGCGTTTGTCACTCTGGATAAAAAGGTGGATTTTCCCACATTCGGAAAGCCCACAAGCCCTACGTCCGCGATCACTTTCAGCTCCAGCAAGAGTTCTAACTCCCTTGCCGGCTGCCCCGGCTGCGCATACTTCGGCGCCTGCATGGTGGAGGTTGCGTAGTGCTGGTTTCCATTGCCGCCTCTGCCGCCCGTCAGCAGCACATAACGGGTATTGCCGCCCGACATATCGGTGATCACCTTTCCGCTCTCCGCTTCCTTGATGACCGTACCGGCAGGTACTTTGATAATGATATCCTTCCCGTTTTTTCCGTGACAGTTTTTCTTACCGCCCTCCTCACCGTTCTCGGCGCAGTATTTCCGGATATGCCGAAAATCCGTCAGTGTATTCAATCCTTCATCCACCGTGAAGATCACACTGCCGCCATTACCGCCGTCCCCTCCGTCCGGTCCGCCGTTCGGTACATATTTTTCACGCCGGAAAGAGACATGGCCGTCTCCTCCCTTACCGCTTCTCACATAAATTTTTGCTCTGTCTGCAAACATATATTTTCCTGCCTGTTACTTCTAAGGGAATGATCCCCGTCAAATTTTTTCATTTCCAAAGGATAGTAAAAAGGGCTCCAAACCGTCGTTTGAAGCCCTGAATACCTCTTATTTGCCTGCAGGGCTCAAGCGAATATCAAATACCCATTAAGCCGCATTGCATCACGAGAAAATTAATCCTCGCTTCTCTCTACCGGATAAACGGAAGCCTGCTTTCTGTCTCTTCCTTTTCTCTCGAATCTCAGAACGCCGTCCACCAGTGCAAATAATGTATCATCTCCCCCGATTCCTACGTTGTTACCGGGATGAATCTTCGTTCCACGCTGTCTGTATAAAATATTACCAGCTTTTACAAACTGTCCGTCTGCTCTTTTTGCGCCTAATCTCTTAGATTCGGAATCTCTGCCGTTCTTTGTGGAACCGACACCCTTCTTATGCGCAAAAAACTGAAGGTTCAATTTCATCATGGCCTTACACCTCCTCAAATTTTACTTTACAATACTTTCTGCCGTACTGCTTTTCAATAGTCACACAGCCCAGAGCCAGGGAATCCAGTAATAAAACCGCCCTCTCATCCATATCTTCCGGAAAACCGCAGGCGATCAGCCCGCTTTTTTCATCCGTTTCCGGCTCTATGGAAAGTCCGCACAGTTCTTCCAGAGAATTCAGTGTATTGATCACGAGGATCGATAGCGCCGCACAGACGATATCACTGCCGTACTCCGCATATCCCGCATGTCCGCTGCACCGCAGACTCCTGTACTCTCCCTGCCTGGTTTTGCGAAAAATCACTGTCGTCATAAAACATTAGCCGTTGATCTTATCAATCTTAACCTGTGTGTATGCTTGTCTGTGACCGTTTTTCTTGTGGTAGCCGGATTTTCTCTTATACTTGTAAACGATGACTTTTTTGCCCTTGCCCTGTTTTTCAACAGTGCCGGTTACAGTCGCGCCCGCTACATCTGCGCCAACCTTCAGGCCGTTATCGCTTACTGCCACTACCTGGTCAAATGTTACAGAGCTTCCTTCTTCCACGTTCAGCTTTTCCACGCGGATCACGTCGCCTTCGGAAACTTTGTACTGCTTTCCACCTGTTGCAATAATTGCGTACATACCGTACCTCCTATTCAATTACTCGCTGGCTTCGGCGGCATTTTCATGCGTCTTTTTCAGGATAATGTCCTTTTTCAGCCTCGCCATGCGGCATACTCAAACATCATAGCATCCGTGATGAAAACTGTCAAGAAAATTTTTGGAAATCTGCATTATCTTCCGGAAACCGGCATTAAATTGACTTTCCAAGCTCATACGCCTTTTCCAACTCCGGTTTTCCTTCAATATCGCCCACATGGCCATTTCCGCCTGCCAGAACATGACCAAGATTTTTCCAGCGCAGATGCTCCATTAAATGGTCATAATATGTCAGGACATCTTCAAAGCCGTGCCCCTCTGCCGCCATCAAAAGTGCCGAAGAGCGCTCATGCCCTCTTAACAGATTGCCGTCCCCTTCCTCCAGGGCAAACAGACGGTCAACCGCCGTCCGGAGCTGGCCGCTCATGTTCCAGTAATACAAAGGAGATGCCAGCACGATCACATCGCATTCCTTAACTGCCGGATAGATCTGTCCCATATCATCCTTTTGCACACATGGACATTCCCTGCTGCTATGTCCGCCAAAACAGCCTTTACAGCCGTGAATATCCATACCGTCAAGAAAAAACTCCGTAACAATATGTCCTGCTTCTTCTGCCCCTCTGGTAAATTCCGCCGCCAGGGCAGATGTATTCCCCTTCTTCCGGGGGCTTCCATTTAAAATAACAATCTTCTTACCCATGCTTTTCCTCCTTAGATCACATCAGCCAGTGCCGCCGCTTTTTTACAGCCATCCGTTTTATCGATATCACCCGGATTCAACACGCCGGGGATCAAAACTTCACCAACCATTTTCCATTTATTCAACGCACACATCCGCTCCATGGGAACACGCACGCCGTCCATCACAGACATATCATCTTCCTCACAGCAGGTGATCAGCGCACATTCCTTACCGGAAATATCCCTGCCTCCCACAACAAACGAAAATATCCGATCAATAACACCCTTGATCTGTGCCGGAATTGAGTACCAATAAACCGGCATGGTAAATACAATTGTATCTGCCTCTAAAATAGCCGGGGCGATCGTATTGAAATCATCATCAAAGGTGCAGGCCTTTCCCGTAGAAAAACAGGTTTCACAGGCACGGCATCCGCCCACTTTTTTCAAAGCCGCGTCAAAACGTGTAACAGTGTGTCCCTTCTCCTCGGCCGCCTTGATAAATGCGTCCGTCATTGCAAAGCTGTTCCCGTTTTTCCGGGGACTTCCGGTGACTACTACAATTTTTTTACTCATAAGATTACTCCTCCTTTACCTGCAGGATTGACTTTCCCCGCCGTTGATATTATAATTATAACCAGAATGAAACAGAAAACAAGTACGCACCTTCGAGTGCGATACTTACAATAAGGTTATATACTTACCTAAAGGAGAGTGTGAAAATGAGCGAACGCTGCATCTCACAGGAATGCCTTGAAACTACCGGTTTCAGCTATACCCTTTCCCTGATCAATGGGAAATATAAAATGACAATTCTGTATACCCTTATGGAATTTGAGATTGTCCGTTTTAATGAAATGAAAAAATATATCGGGGAAATATCTTATAAAACACTTAGCTCCACTTTAAAAGAACTGGAAGCGGATCAGCTGGTGCACAGAAAAGAATATCCGCAGATTCCTCCAAAGGTGGAATACAGTTTGACAGAACGGGGAAAATCATTGATCCCTATTCTAGATGATATGTGCGAGTGGGGCAATAATCACCGTCTTTAAAAATCCTCAATTATAAAGGAACAAGTTAGTGCAGCAATATACTTTCATGCTTGCTGTGCACCCATAAGGAAGATACGCGCACTGTTGCCCGAGAGTTTGTAGGTCTTACGCAGGATAGATATAAAACTCTCACACTTTAAAAAAGAGGAAAACCGGCATCCTGTTTTATTCATCAGTTCGCCGGTTATTCCATATTTGATATCATCATCCCCTGCATTCCATCAGGATTTCATAAATGTCATCATGTGTCAGCGGTTTGAAACAGCCGTTTGTGATAATGTTTGAAGAGTCTGCCACACTGCGGTAGTCTGTATTTTCTCCGATACCCATTTCAGCAAATGTGGTCGGAAGGCCCATCTCCTTGATAAAAGATGCCAGACAGCCAACACCTTCCAGAGCTGTCTCCACTTCCGTTTTGTTCTCCGCGCATACACCAAAAACATTGACAGCCAGACGCGCAAATTTCACAGGCGCATCCTTACAAAGCCTGCTGTAAAGAACCGGATGGATCACCGCCAGTCCCTGTCCATGATTACAGTCCGTATACGCGCCCAGCTGATGCTCGATCTGGTGTGCCTGGAAGGATGATGCCTTTCCAATCTTTAAAATACCATTCTCCGCCATTGCGGAAGCCCATTCCAGTTCACTGCGGGAATCCATGTTTTTCGGGTCATTCTTCAAAACCCGCATATTTCGGATCACGCTTCTCATAACCGCCTCACAAATATCATCGGACAGATTATTTTCCTCCGGACTTCCAAAATAAGTTTCCATGCAATGGCTCAGCGTATCAAACGCTCCGGATATCACCTGCATCATCGGCAGCGAAAGCGTATAGGCAGGATCAAGGAACGCCGCATCCGCATGTGCGCCCAGCACGCCGGCTTTTATCTTCTTTACCTCATGGGTGATGACTGCGCCGTTATTCTGTTCCGCTCCTGTCCCGGAAGCCGTCACAACAGCTATCATTGGAACATATTCTGAAGGATACCTGTGATCGGTAAATTCCATTTCCCAGATATCCTGTGTCAGCTTTGCCTGAGCAGACACAATTTTACAGCAGTCGATTACAGAACCGCCTCCTACTGCAATAATCAGATCGATCTTGTTTTCCTTTACCAGTGCCGCTCCTTCCTGCACTTTTTTATAAGTCGGGTTTGACATGATACCGGAAAACTCAGTAACCTTCTTGCCGGCTGTATTCAGAATATCCATGAGTTCCTCATAAACCCCGTTTTTCTTAACAGAGCCGCCTCCATATGCCAGCAGCACATTTTCCCCGTAAGATCCTAAAATACCGGGAAGATTCTCTTTCACACAGCCAATGCCAAAATAATTTTTTGCAGGGTAAGAATAAATAAAACTTTTCATTTGATTACCTCCTTATCATTGCTCTGCCTGTTAATTTTGCCTTACTGAGCTCCGCTTAACGTAACATGGAATCCATTATAATTTCGGATACATTCGATTACAATCCCAGATTTTCTATCCATGCTCTGACATCACTTTCCGAAGCACCGGAGCTGAAACGCTGTCCTTCCAGCCATTCACCGGTTCCCGCCATTTCCTCCAGGAGACTGCCGCTCTCTCCAAGATCCGAAGATGCGGAAGTACAGAAAGGAATTACCGTCTTACTCGTAAAATCATTTGCTTCAACAAATCCATTGACAGGCCATGCGGCAATGTGCCACCAAATAGGGAAACCGATGAACACCGTATCGTACTCCTCCCAGTTTTCAACTGTAGATGCTGTCAGCTCTATATTCTGTTCATCTGGATTGTCATGTTCACGAACTACGCGGCTGTTATCGTCATTATAGTTCAAATCCTCATCGGTATAAGCATTTACCGGTTCCAGCTCAAAGACATCTGCTCCTGTAACCGCAGCGATATAATTTGCAATTTCTTCTGTGTTTCCAGTGGCAGAATAATAAACAACCAGAATTTTTCCACCTTCGTCCTCCTCAGGTTCTTCTGGCCCTTCCTCAGATGCAGCGGAATCGCTTTCAGAAACAATCTCCGACTCCGCCGCTATCTGTGTCTCTGTCGACACAGAATTTGATGTACTGTCAGAATTATCACTGCCGCAGGCAGCAAGGCCAACAGCAAGAGATAAACTCAATATAAGTGTCAGGAATTTCTTCATAATATCAGTCTCCTTTTTTCAATTATTTATTTTATTGAACAACATATCCCATCTGTACAAATTCATGTACCATGCCTCATATGCCACCTGGTAATGCCGCTGCATCTTATGCCTCCTTACTCCTGCGGCTTCAGCGGCCCATAGTAATAGCTTGATGTTGCACCTCCATCGATCAGGATGGTAGAGCCTGTGATAAATGCGCCTGCGGAGCTCATTAGCAGTTCCGCAACATTAGCAACTTCATCTGCGGTTCCAAGACGGCCTGCGGGGCACTTTGCGAACATATTTTTGTAAAAATCACCGCGGGGACCATTAAATTCGTCAATAGCAAGGGGCGTAACAATGATTCCCGGTGCAATGTCATTCAGTCTTGCGCCGCGCTCTCCCCACTTCACAGCTTCCGCCATGACACGCTTCTCATTGCAACGTTTCGCCATCTGGTAGGCATGGAGCGTATCACGGATATTCCCCGGCTGCAGCATTTCCAGGGATAACAGTTCCTCCGTAGGCGTTGTCGCCAGAAGTTCATCCTGCTCCGGGGTCAGGGCAGGCATCCTGTGTCCGCTCTGGCTGGAAATCGTCACACCCACACCGCCCTCCTTGATCACCTTGCCCACTTCCTCCAAAAGAACCGCAGTACCATACAGATCCACTTTCAAAATAGCCTCTACGGGAGCCTGGCTGGGAGAAACCCCTGCGGCATTGACAAGCATGGAAATCTCACCATACTTTAATGCTTCATCAATCAGATTCCGGATTGACTCACGGATTGACAGATCCATCTCCACGGGTGTTACATCGAACCCTGCTTCATTCATAATTTTCGCAATGGTTTCCGCGTTTTTCAGGCTCTTATCTCCAACAACAATCTTCTTTCCAAACCCCATCCTTCTGGCAATCGCCATGCCGATCTGCCCTGCGCCTGTTAAAATCATTACCTCTTTCATATTCAAAACCTCCCTTATTTCTTTGCCGTGGGGGAACCGCCGAACACCCCGGACATCTCCATTTTGTCAAGCTGCTTATCAATCTCCGCTATCTCTTTCTCAGTCAGCATAATCTCTGCCGCTCCTGCATTTTCACGAACCCGTTCTATCTTTCTGGAACCTGGTATGGGTACAAGGTAAGGTTTTTTGCACATCATCCATGCCAGGGAGATCTGCGCCGGAGTTCCCTTCTTTTCTTCCGCCAGCATCCTGATAAAGCTCAGGAGCTTTTCATTGGCATCATAGGCTTCTTCCTTGTACTGCGGCATGAAATTGCGGTAATCTCCTTCCGCAAAAACAGCCCCCTTTCCAAAAGCATCTGTCAGGATGCCGTTTGCCAATGGGCTGAACGCCACATAGCCAATATTCAGTTCCTCAAGAACCGGGAACAGGTTCTCATGCCAGCGTGCCATCATGGAATAGCGGTTCTGGATGCAGGTCACCGGACATACCCCATGGGCTTTCCTCAAATATTCTTCATCCGTCTCCGAAATTCCCCAATGGGTGATCTTTCCCTCCTGTATCAGTTCCGCCATTACGCCTGCTGCTTCCTCCGCTGGAATTTTAGGATCGATGCGGTGCTGGTAATACAGATCAACATGATCAGTCTTAAGCTTTTTCAGACTCCCTTCAATAGATGCCCGGATCGTATCAGGATGGCTGTCCATAACCAGCCCGTCCGGCGAATGATGCACGCCAAACTTTGTTGCGATCATCACCTTGTCACGGAAAGGCTGCAGGGCTTCCCCCACAATCTCCTCATTGTATGAAATGCTCCCGTCCTCATTGATTCCGGTATAGCATTCTGCGGTATCAAAGAATGTATATCCATCTTCATATGCCTGCCTAATCAGCCTGACCGCCTCATTCTTTTCTACCGCTGTTCCATATGCGTGTGACAGCCCCATACAGCCTAGCCCCACTGCTGAAACTTCTAAATCTTTTCCTAGTTTTTTTGTCCGCATTATTTCAATCCTCCTTTATTGTTCCAATACTAATCCTTTCTGTTTCATGTCCGGCATCTTCCGCCCTTTCAAAAACCAGCCGCACAGGACATCGGAATTGCCTCCGTCCCTGGGGCTTGCACTGACAGCTAATACTTTCATCTTACGATCTCTTCTTTATTTTATAAGGGATTTATTTTCTGTCTTTATTATATTGGCACCTATCGACCGGAACAATTTCACTTTCAGAGATATTTAATAAGAAAATCTTATATGAAAAAGCCGTACCCTTTTTATGGATACGGCTTTTATCGTCTGCCTGTCAGCAGTTTATAGAAAATTTAGATTTCAGAATATCAGCAAACTCTTCTATGTAATAACCGGAATTGTCTGCCTTCCAGAATGCACAATAATTTCTCTTTATGGGCCTGCCATTCCGTAAAAGCGGTACACGGTGCAGAGCTGCGCCAAACTGCTGCACAGGCTGGCCGTCCCCTTCCACCGGCATGAACCCTTTGCCCCCGATCACCAGCAGTCTTGCCTCCTCCAGATTCTCCGCAAAGAGATATTCTCCATTTATGCCTATGATATCACGGTAATAAGTCTGCTCATTTTCCTGCTGGCCGGCTGATGCCGCCAGAATGCATGGAATCCCCCGCAGTTCGGAAACATCCACGCTCTCCATGCCGGCAATTGCATGGCGTCCTGCTATTTCAATATAACATTCATGAGTGACCAGCAGGGAGTTCACATATTCGTCAGAAAATGCCCGCCTTTGATCGCTTAAGACCAGATCCACGCGTTCCTGGCGCAGTTCATCATAAAGTTCCTCATGGCATCCGCTGATGATCTGGATCGACACATCCGGATATTTTTCCATGAAGTCTGCAACTGCCTGATGAAATTCCCTTCCACTGTATCCCTTCAGATAACCGACACAAA
>CANSLJ010000047.1 GCA_947647735.1 uncultured bacterium
TCCCGGCTGTACCACGATGACGCTTCCAATGCCGACTTCGTCCGGGTCAACCTGTTCAAGCTTCCCTCCGCGTTCCACATTAGCGTAATCAGGCCGTATGTCCATCAGGGCGCTGATATTCCTGCGGCTCTTGCCTACTGCGTATCCCTGGAACCACTCACCCACCTGATAGAACAGCATAACGGCAATCGCTTCCAGATACTCACCATTCTCATAGATGGCAAGTGTCATAGCGCCGATAGTAGCAACTGCCATCAGGAAATTTTCATCAAACACCTGCCTGTTCAGAATACCCTTTATGGCTTTTCTCAAAATATCATAGCCGATGATAAAATAATCAACCAAATAACAGATAAGGCGTACCACACGCCCTGCGGAAGAAAACAGATAACCGTCAAGCCGGTCAAACGTTTCCGCAGAGACAGACTGAAGTATCAGCAGCATTGCTGCAGAGACCATGATTCGCATCAGCATGGTCTTCTGCTTTTTGGTCATTTTCCCGTTCCTGCCCCTTCCCACGATAAAAAGAAATATAGCCGCCGTTGCAATCACAGCAACAAGCAACACATTTATAATAAGTTCCTGCATAATTATCTCCTTTCCTTAATTCCGCCCTTATTCTCAGGGCATATTGGTTACACCCTTGTGGTGTTTCTTTTTTACTGCCCTCATTCTCAGGGCATATTGGCAAACCTTTGCAGCATTTCAATGATTAAGTAATTGTTTATTTGTTTTTTAAAGAAAAGGGCGCCCTAAACCGTCGAAGTGTATTTTAAGGGTGCCCATCCGTTCCGATGCCTTACACTGCAAGGCATGGCAGTGTTCAAATCAAAGGTAAATTTCGCAGTCCGGCTCAACCTTCTTGCAAGCTTTCAGAACATTCTCCATAACTGCTTTCGGCTCGTTCCCTTCTTCAAACTCCACGATCATCTTTTGGGTCATGAAATTCACAGTAGCTTCCTGAACGCCGGAAGTCTTGCGGGCTGCATCTTCCATCAGATTTGCACAGTTGGCACAGTCTACTTCGATTTTGTAAGTCTTTTTCATAGGGATAAATCCTCCTTGCTGAATATATTTTAAAATTTAATGATTAAGCACTTGTTTAATCATTATGGTTGCAGTATAATACCGTAAAGAACATACGTCAATGCTTTTGGACCACACCCTTCCAAACAGGCGAAAAGCATTTCCAAACAGGCGAAAACGGAGGAATTCACATGATAAATGAGAGGCTGCCACACCATCATAAAGAAAGAAAAGGAACACCAACCATACAAAAACAGCTAAGCAATATTGAAGATTTCCAGATCATCGCGGAAATTTTCAAACAGCTTGGAGATACTACCAGAATCCGCATTTTTTTCTTACTATGCCACTGCGAAGAATGTGTGATCAATATTTCCGCTATGCTGGATATGTCCAGCCCAGCAGTATCCCATCATCTGCGGCCGCTGCGCAACAGCGGCCTGATCGTCAGCCGCCGTGAAGGAAAGGAAGTTTACTACCGAGCAGCAGACACACCGCAGAGCCGGCTCCTCCACCAGATGATCGAACAGGTTATGGAGATTGCCTGCCCGAGGTAAAAATTCCGCGAAAACAGTAAAATATGAAACATTAAGGAAGGAGTCACAATGATAAGTGAATTAGCTGACATCAGAGGTTCTTTTTCCAATCACAAAGACCTGGAACATATAAAAGCAATTGAGTTATATCCCGGCATCGAACTATCCCATTTTACAATAACAACAGATCATCTTTCCATACATCATGCTGCCCTGGACGATATCCTTGAAATCAATTACTGCCGCAGGGGACGTATCGGTTGGAAAATGGAAAGCGGAGGCAGCGTATATCTCGGCCAGGGTGATTTTTCCCTGCATACCTTGAAAGCCTGCGCCGATTCCGTAATGTCTCTGCCAAACGGAACTTATGAAGGGCTGACCATCAGCATTGACCTAAAAATACTAAATGCCAATCCACCTGAAATTCTCTCCAATACGGGAATCACTGGAACCTTTTTATATAACAAGTTCTGTAAAGACAATTCCATTACCTCCCTTGCCGGAAATGAACAGACGGAACAGATTTTCTCGGCATTTTTCAGCCAGCCGGAGCACCTTCAGCTTTCTTATCAAAAAATCAAAGTACTGGAGTTTTTATTATACCTTGGCACTTTGAAAATGGATTCCCAAAACCGCCTGACGGAATACCATTCCGAACAGGTAGAAATCGTCCGGGCAATCCATGAACAGCTTACCAAACATATGGAACAGCGGTTTACCATCGAAGCATTATCAAAGCAATACCCCATGAACCCTACCACATTGAAAAGCACATTCAAATCTGTCTATGGAACTTCCATTGCCGCTCACATGAAAAAGCACCGCATGGAACAGGCTGCAAAACTGCTCCGTGAGACAGATACAAGTATTGCTGAAATTGCCAGACAAGTGGGATATGACAGCCAGAGCAGATTTACAGCAGCGTTTAAAGAGTATAGCGGAAAACTCCCAAGGGATTACCGAGGCTTTCCAGCCAGTTAATCACATCTGAATCCGCTTCCAAAATGTCGTTTCTGGAAACCGTATAACCCTCCTGTATTACCGTAGCGTTTGGCTCCATTTCAGCAATGGATGCATTTCCTGTTTCCAATTACCACCAGCCGGGCGTCATCCACACTTTCCACAAAATAAAATCTGCTCCTGATTTTATTGAATAAATCTTCGTGGCTGTACTTGGCCACACTGAGAACAACTTCCGGCTGACTCGTTACTCCTGTGGTTTCAGCGGTCCGTAGTAATAGCTGGCTGTTGCGCCTCCGTCAATCAGAACCGTAGATCCTGTGATAAACGCGCCTGCCGGACTCATTAACAATTCCGCGACATTTGCAACCTCATCTGCAGTTCCGGGACGTCCGGCCGGACACTTTGCAAACATATTCTTGTAAAAGTCACCCCGGGGACCATTGAACTCGTCAAGCGCAAGGGGCGTAACAATAATTCCGGGGGCAATGTCATTCAGCCTTGCGCCGCGCTCTCCCCACTTCACTGCCTCCGCCATGACACGCTTCTCGTTGCAGCGTTTCGCCATCTGGTAGGCATGGAGCGTATCACGAATATTCTCTGGCTGCAGCATTTCCAGAGATAACAATTCCTCCGCAGGCGTTGTTGCCAGCAGTTCATCCTGTTCCGCAGTCAGGGCCGGCATTCTGTGTCCGCTCTGGCTGGAAATCGTCACACCGACTCCTCCCTCCTTTATTACCTTGCCCACTTCCTCCAAGAGAACCGCAGTACCATACAGATCCACTTTCAAAATAGACTCCACAGGCGCCTGGCTGGGAGATACGCCGGCGGCATTGACAAGCATGGAAATTTCGCCATACTTTAATGCCTCGCTGATCAGGTTTTTAATGGACTCACGGCTTGACAAATCCATTTCCACCGGCGTTACATCAAATCCTGCTTCATTCATAATTTTTGCAATAGTTTCCGCGTTTTTCAGACTCTTATCCCCGACAACAATCTTCTTTCCAAAACCCATCCTTCTGGCAATCGCCATGCCGATCTGTCCGGCACCTGTTAAAATCATTACATCTTTCATGTTCAAAATCCTCCTATCTGCGCTAAAAAGCAACATCTCCGATCTGTCACTATTATCTATCCGGACTACTGTTTCAGCGCCGCTTCTTTTATTTAATGCTCAAACTCTTCTGCTGCATCCACCAACAGCTCCCGAATGTTCAAATGCTGCGGACATACCTTTTCACACCGGCCGCATTTGATACAGTCAGATGCTTTTCCGTTATTTACGGTATGTACATTATTATAGTAATAATCCGTTTCCCCCTTGTTTTTCTCTTCTATATGGTTTTCCCGGCCTCATATGCCTTCTCAAAGGCCGGATGCCTGTAGACATCATTCATATCCCATGTGCCGGTTCCATAGATGATGCCCTTTTCCTGTGCGCCGGGCAGACATCTTAAGTATCCCCGCAATCCCGCAATGGTTTCATCCGCCGCACTGTGCTGGGGATCGGCGGCGGTAACGATATAATAAAAGGCCTTATTCCTGATCTCCTGGTATCTGGGCAGGCACCGGTCAATAAAAGCTTTCATCTGGGCATTCATGGAATAAAAATATACCGGCGTTGCAAGAATAATGACATCTGCTTCTATGAGCTTCTCCAGAATCTCCCCCATGTCATCCTTCTGAACGCAGACGTTTGTCTTTCCACATCCATAGCAGGCCATACAGGAATGGATTCTTTTACTCTCGATATTGATTTTTTCCGTTTCGTGTCCCGCCTCTGCCGCTCCTTTCAAAAACTGGTCACACAGGACATCGGAATTGCCTCCGCTTCGCGGACTTGCACTGACAGCTAATACTTTCATTTCCTTATCCCCTTACATTTATTCATGTTTATGTATTTCCTTATCTGATTTCATTATAGGAACTTTTATCCCCTGAAACAATTTCATTTTCTGGGGATATATCATAAGAAAAACTTATACGAAAACCGTACCTTAATGGCACGGTTTTTCCTCTTTTTACTACATATTATTAGAAAACTTTGATTTCAAAATATCAGCAAACTCCTCTATATAATAACCGGAATTGTCTGCCTTCCAGAATGCACAGTAATTTCTTTTTATAGGCTTACCACCCCGTAAAAGCGGAACACGGTGCAGGGTTGTTCCAAACTGCTGCACCGGCTGGCCGCCGCCTTCTACCGGCATAAATCCTTTGCCTCCGATCACCAGCAGCCTTGCCTCCTCCAGATTATCCGCAAAGAGATATTCTCCATTTATGCCTACGATATCACGATAATAGGTCTGCTCATTTTCCTGCTGGCTGGCGGAAGCCACCAGAATACATGGAACTCCCCGCAATTCGGAAACATCCACGCTTTCCATGCCGGCAATGGCATGGCGTCCCGCTATTTCAATATAACATGCATGGGTCACCAGCAGGGAGTTCACATATTCGTCAGAAAATGCCCTCCTTTGATCGCTTAAAACCAAATCCGCACGTTCCTGGCGCAATTCATCATAAAGTTCCTCGTGATTGCCGTTGATGATCTGGATTGCCACATCCGGATATTTTTCCGTAAAATCAGCAACTGCCTGATGAAATTCCCTTCCACTGTATCCCTTCAGATAACCGACACAAATCCGGGCATCTTTCCCGCATGCAATCTGAACTGTTTCCCTGCACAGTTTATCAAAGTCCGCCGTCAGGATAAGACTCTTTTTATAAAAATGCTCTCCTGCTGGAGTGACAGTAAACTTCCTGTTTCTGCGCTCCAACAGGCTGACGCCGAGCTCCCGCTCCAAAGCCTGTATCTGCTGTGATATGGCAGACTGGGAGATATAACATTCCTCCGCCGCTTCGCTGAAGCTACCTCTGCGGACAACTGCCTGAAAATATTTAACTTGTTTGAGCATAGGACTCTCCTTTATCCCTATTATCGTCAGATGACCCGGCTGGATTTCCTCACAAACACCGGTATTGTATCCAGCGGTGCTTCCGCTTCGATCCGCTGTCCGCCCTCATACTCTTTTCCTGTCGCATACTCCACCCAGATTTCTTTTCCCGGAAGGTATACGCTGCGGGTTTCTGCTCCTGCATAGAGAACCGGAGCTGCAAGAACATCCGGGCCGTAGAAATATTCATCCTCAACTTCCCAGCAGAGAGGATCCTCCGGATACATATAAAACAATGTCCGCATGACGGGCGTTCCCTTTTCGTGGGCTTCCTCCATAAGGCTTCTTGTATAGGGACGCATTTTTTCTCTCAATTCCATATACTTTTTGCAGATCTCATAAACCTCTTCCCCATAGCTCCAGACCTCGTTCGCCGCCCCGGAACAGCAGGATGCTCCGCCGGTAGTTCCATACTGGGGCTGTCTAGGCTCTCTGTCGCCGTGAAGCCGCATGACAGGACAGAACGTTCCCCACTCAAACCATCTGACAAAGAGCTCCCGGAATTTCGGATCATCCGGGTTGCCGCCGTGGAAACCGCCGATATCCGTCGTCCACCACGGAATTCCCGCAAGTCCCATATTGAGCCCCGCCGCAAGCTGGTTTCTCATACTCTCAAAACTGGAAGCGATATCTCCGGACCACACAAGAGCGCCGTATCTCTGGCTTCCCGCCCAGGCACAGCGCAGAAGGTTGACGATGTTTTCCTGTCCCTCCTTCTCCATCCCCTCATAGAACGCTCTCGCGTAATCCACAGGATAAAGATTGCCGATCTGGAGATTTGTTCCCAGATAATAACGGTAATTATCAAAATCATATGCCGTGTACTCCGGTTCCGCCTCATCCAGCCAGAAAACTTTAATGCCCTTTTCGTAATAATTCTTCTTTGCCTTATCCCATACATATTCCCTTGCGCCGGGATTAGTAGCATCGAAATGGATCGTTGCCCCCTGAAAGTCCAATCCCACACGGAATCCTCTCTCCGTGCGGATCAGATAACCCTTTTCCAGCATCTCCTCATAATTTTCGCAGGTCTTATCCACCGTAGGCCAGATGGATACCATCAGTTCAATACCCATCTCCTTTAATTCTTTTACCATGGCATCCGGGTCCGGCCAGTACACCGGATCGAACTTCCACTCCCCCTGTTTGGGCCAGTGGAAAAAGTCAATGACGATCAGATCGATGGGAAGATTCCTGCGCTTATATTCCCTCGCCACCTCCAGCAGTTCCTCCTGCGTCTGATACCGGAGCTTGCACTGCCAGAAACCAAGCCCGTATTCCGGCATCATAGGAACCGTTCCTGTCACGGAGGCATAAGCCTCCTCAATCTCAGCCGGCGTATCCCCCGCCGTGATCCAATAATCCAGCGCCTTCGTGGAATAGGCTTCAAAGCTCATGATATTCTTTCCGAGCACCGCACGCCCCACGCCCGGATTATTCCACAAAAATCCATATCCCAGAGAGGAAACCGCAAAGGGCACGCTGGCCTGAGAGTTCCGGTGCGCCAGCTCCAGATCCATCCCTTTCAGGTTCAGATAAGGCTGCTGATACTGCCCCATCCCGTAAATCTTCTCCTCCGCATCCACCGACTCAAACCGCATGGTAAGATGGTAATCTCCGCCCGGGATTGGCTTAAATTCCCTCGCCTCCACCTCGATCGCACTGCACTTTTTATCCAGCACATCCCGCCGGTTCCTGCAATACTCCTCCAGAAGAAGTTGTCCGTCCGCGCGGTACATCATAATCTTCCCAAGCTTTGTTATCTCCGCATAGATTTTCCCGTTCTCGATCCGCGCGCCGGATTCTGTCAGCTCTGCCCTGCTCTCCGAAACGCCTTTTTTACACAAAGCCCAGTTTTCTTCCGGCATCCTGCACTCCTTCGCCGCCCGGACCCTCAACGCATTTTTCCCCCACGCTTCAATCCATACTTCCTCCGCATCATAGTGGAAGATTATTTTTTCGTCTTCTATTCTCAACATGATTTTTCTCCCAAATTTTACTTATAAGTTTATAACATTTATTTATCATTCCAAAAACGGACGACCATCCCATAAACGGCAATTATATTTCGGTCCTGCCCTCCAAGAATGATATTCCCATCTGCCTGCGCACATATTCCAGCTCTTTCTTAAAAGCCGGATTACGCAAATCACGTGTAAAGGATACTTTTGATTTTCTTTCCCAATAGGGCGCATTGGATGCAGCCTGCACACAGGCTTCCACAAGCGTTTTGTTAAGATGAGGGCTATAGCCTATCCCGTTATTTTTGAAATCTCCAGGCGGAAGTGTATTCCCCTCCAAAGGAATCTCACGGTAATCTCTTCCCTCGCAGTAACAAATCTTATTCCGGTCGCGGGCACTGATAGAAGGCCCGTACATAATCGGATACTCTATTTCGCTTTCCTTTTCCGCAAGCGGCGCATTTCCGATAATCTCATACTCGCCATAGTAAAACAGATTGTCCATAATATACTCGGAGGGACAGCAGGGGAGTTTTTGTAAATCCTCCATACTGACATCCGGATTTTCCGTCACAACATGATAAACTGCCATACAGACCGGCTTCCCCATCAGAATATCCCAGAATTTCCCTCCGTTTTTGATAAACCGTCTGACATCAAGCAGAATCCTGCCGTAGCCGTAATATTGCCTGTCATACCGAAACCGGAAAAAATCGCCCTCCCGATACCTACAGTGCTGTCTTTTTGCGTTCGCAAAGGCATGGATTTCTGCCAGCTTTACCTCATCCGTATCGGCAATCCACTTATCAAGAAAATCCTGAAATTCCCGTTCATTCATAAACGGGATTCCCGCAAAGCCCGACGAATAATAGGTTTTCTGCGTCGTATAATTGGCAAGAGTAAACCCTCCGCGCGTCTCTTTCCCACCGCCAAAGCGGAGATACATGCCATAAGGCGTACAGCGCTGAATATTAACGCCGTTCAGCCTCTTCGGCTTACCCTTAGCGGTGATAGGCGCAATCATGGTGCGGTTATCCTGCGTTTTCAGATGATAGGAATTTTCGAGAAAATTCCCTTTATCACTCATCCAGATCACCTTGCGGAGCGTATCCCCCTCAAAAAACAGGATATCTTTTCCCGTGGAAAGTTCCGGTTTCAGACAGTTATTTGGTATTTCCACGCGCTCCCAGTCCGGCTTGATCAGTTCCAGCCCAAGATATTCGCGCTGCTTATTTGTCAGTTCCATACTGCAGTCCTTCTCGCTTTTATGAAAATCACCGGCGGCAATTCTCTTCCAGTTCCGGTTTTCAAAATAAGCATACACCAATTTCGCCAAAAACGCCATTACAAACTAAGATATTTATGCCGCCTTACCCTTTGACAGCCCCGCTGGTCATCCCGCTCACAATATACTTCTGCATAAAGATAAAGATCAGCGCCACCGGAATGATCGTCACCACCGCAAAAGCAGTCAGATAACTCCATTTCGTACCATACTGTCCCATAAAGTTAAAAATACCCGCCGTGATCGGCCTCTTCTCCTGGTCAAGGATAAAGGTCATGCCGTAAGCAAGGTCGCCCCATGCATAGAGGAAGGAGAAAATAGCGCATACCATAACACCCGGCTTCGCGATCGGGATCAAAATCCTGATAAACGCACTGAACTTATTACACCCATCCAGATAAGCCGCTTCCTCCAGATCCTTCGGTATCGAAGCAAAATAGTTTTTCAGTATCAGCACGGAAAACGGAATGCCTATGGTTGCATCCGCCAGCACTGCCGCGATCCATGTATTGTACACATTCATGTTTTTGAACATGATAAACATCGGCGTCAACAATACGGATACCGGAAGCATCTGCGTCACAAGGAATGACAATAGCATCATCTTTCTTCCCTTAAAGCGGTATTTTGCAATTCCGTAAGACGCCGGAACCGCCAGAAGCACCGCAATGATCGTTGCTCCAATGGAGATCAGAAAACTGTTTCCAAAGGAGCGGAACATATTAAAGTCCCCTGTCTCTACCTGCGCCGCATAGGACTTCAGGTTCAGAATATGCGGATAAAAGGTAGGCGGATTCTGGAATATCTCCTGCTCTGTTTTCAGGGACGTGATCAGCGCCCAGTAAAGCGGAAATAAGAGGATACATAAAATAAGCAGTGAAATGACGCTCAGCAATATATTCCTTTTTCCTGTTATCTTTTTCTCTTCATCCATTACTCTTCCTCCCCCGCCGTTGTGGCTTTAATATAGAAAACACCTACGATGAGCAGGATCACAAGCAGCACGTTTGCCACCGCGGAACCCTTGCTGTACTTGAACATCTCAAAGGACAGCTTGTAGGAATAGGTTGACAGCATATGGGTCGAATTCACCGGTCCGCCGCTCGTCATCACATAGACAAGATCGTATACCTTGAAAGTATAGATAAAACCGAGGATCAGCACCGACTCGATGGTAGGTTTTAAGAGCGGAAGCGTGATGCTGAAAAAGGTCTGCACCTTATTGGCCCCGTCGATGGATGCGCTCTCGTACAGTTCCTTCGGGATCGTCGTCAGTCCGGTGGAGATCAGTATCATATTAAACGGGATGCCGATCCATATATTGGCGCAGATCAGCGCAAACATCGCCGTGCCCGGCGTGGTCAGCCACTCGATATTGCTGCTGATCAGATGAAGGCTGCGCAGAATATAATTTATGACACCTATGTCAGTTGCAAACAACAGCTTGAACATCAGTGCCGTAACCGTGACCGGTATCATCCAGGGCACCAGCAGTATCCCCCTCACCGGTTTTGCAAAGCTGAATCTTTTGCTGAAAAAAAGCGCCAGCGCAAAGCCGATCACAAACTGGAAGACCAGACACAGAACCGTATAGCGCAGCGTATTAAACAAAGAAGTACGGAATACGTTGTCCTGAAAAAGTTCCAGATAATTGTCAAACAAAATAAAGTTTTTTGTCCCTCTGACCAGATTCCCCGCATTCACATCCTGAAAGCTCAGAATGATATTGCGCACGATCGGATACCCCACAAAGATCAGCATATACAGAAAAGCCGGAAGAACAAATAGTATTCCCACATTGTCATAGCGGAATATTTTTTTGATTTTCTTCATGGAAATTCCTCCTCCAACATTAAAATAGTGAGCTTCGCTCACATTGCGAGATCCGCTTCGCGGACTCGAAAAGCCGAAGCATTTTCTTATACAATAAAATAGCTGCGGCACAGAATATGTCCTGTCACGTCCTGTGCCACAGCCTGAACATCACCTGAGAATGTTTCTTATTCTCACAATGCGCCGCTGTAGAGCGATGCTATTTTACAATACCATCAATTGTTGTCTGTGCTTCCGCTGCCGCATCTTCCGGCGAAGCCGTTCCCGTGATCACCTGATTGAATGCCAGGGAGATCGCATCGGATACGCTGGGCCACTCAGCCAAAGGTCCTCTGGGCATTGCGTAATTCAGTTCTTCAACGAAAGGCTGATAAGGAGAATCTGCCTCAAACTGGCTTTCCGCGATGGTCTTGTCTGCGGAGATATATCCGAACTTATCCATCATAAATTTCACTTTTTCTTCCGATGTCGCATATGTAAGGAAATCCAGAGCGCCGTCTACGTTCCTGCCGTTGATCACTGCGTAGTTCTCACCGCCCAGTACGGAAGAATACTCGGAATCCTTCGGAAGCAGAGTTACCTTCCAGTTCAGATCAGGAGCTTCTGCCTGCATGGTCGGGATCTGCCAGGGACCGTTCTCCATCATTGCCACGTTGCCTGCGATGAACTGGTTCATCACGTCCCCCTGTGTCCAGTTGATGCACTCTTTGCTCATAACGCCTTCATTTACCAGATCCTGAATGAATGTCAGAGCGCGGATGCCGTTTTCATTGTTGATATCATAGGAACCTGCTCCTGTTGACCAGAGCCAGGGAACAAAGTTGAAGGTTCCCTCTTCGTTCTGTACGCTGCAGAGCGCCAGCCCTGTAACATTGTCTTTCGTCAGTTTCTTCGCCGTGTCTTTCAGCTCATCCCAGGTTGTCGGCACTTCACATCCTGCCTCTTTCAGCATATCCTCGTTGTAGTACAAAGCAAGGCAGTTTACGCCGAACGGTACGCCGTATAATTTTCCGTCAACCGTGCAGGAATTTACGGTTCCTTCATAATAACTGCTGACATCGAATTTTCCTGTCAGATCCTCAAAGATTCCCATTTCCACGTAGGATGCGTGATCCGGTGAATCCAGGATCGCGATATCCGGCAGTTCATCTGCGGATGCGCCGATGGACAACTGTTTCTTGAAATCTGCAAAAGGCACATACTTTGCTGTCACTTCGTATTTGTCCTGTGATGCGTTATATTCCTGAATAACCTGATCCAGTGCCACCTGATGGCCTTCCGTCTCCCAGTAATACCAGATAGTTACAGCTTCCGCATCGCCGGAGGGCGCTGCTTCTTCTGTGGACTCTTCAGCGGACGCTTCTTCGCCTGCCGGCGCTGCATCTGACGCCGGTTCCTGTGTATCTTCGGAAGATCCACATCCCGTTGCCAGAGCCGCTGTCATTGCAAATGCTGTCAATAATGCGGTGATTTTTTTCTTCTTCATCTTTATCCTCCTATTTACAGTTCCGTAACCGCCCTGCGGTACCTGTCAGCGGTTACTGTTTTGTTTTTTGATGAATTTATCATACCGCCTTTTATCTTTTCCAAAAACGGTAAAAAAATGAAAAAGGATAACTTTTCTAAACTGCTTTTCAACGGTTTGATTTCCGGTATTCAGCGGGTGACATCCCCACGCACTCCTTAAATACCCTGGCAAAATACTTCGCGTCCGTATAGCCCACCTTCTCCGAGATCTCGTACTGTCTGAGCTGTGTGCCGATCAGCAGCTCCTTGGCCTTCGAGAGCCGGTAATTGCGGATATAAGTGCTGAAATTTTCCCCGGTCTCCCTATGGAACTGGGCGCCCAGATACTCCTGCGTCAGATTCAGCCTGTCCGCGATCTCATTTAAGGTGATCCCGTCCGCATAGAACTCATGGATCATGCTCTGCGCCTTTTTTACCGCAAGGCTCAGCGTTTCCGTCCCCTTCTCCGAGGGATTCATATTGTCAAAAAGTGTTTCGAATGTCTTTTTCAGCTCGTTCTCGGTCTTTGCATTCATCACACGATCCAGCAGTTTTTTCTGGTCGATCTTTTTATAATCAATACTGTCAACTTCCTTGGCAATATTCAGGACCGCCCACTGGAATCGCACATAGGATTCCTTGATCTCCTTCGGTGAAAAGATCCGCCCGTCCAAAAAATACCGGTGGAACCGCTCTGTGATCTCCCGGACCTTTTCCTGTTCTCCCATGCAGATCGCCGCCTTCACCTGATTTTCCAGTTCCACCGGATAAATACAGATCTCCGTCTGGATATCCGCGATCCGGGGATAGGATATCAGCACATCATCTCCCAGAACGATATTCCAGTCCATATAGGGGAGCAGTTCCTGATAGCCCTCCCTGATCCTGCCCGCCGCCGGCACTTCCAGCATGCCGCAGCTCACATCCTGCTCCCCGCCGCCTCTTTTCTGAAACAGAATCTGATTCTGATACCAGCGTTCGATCTCTGTTCTGGAGGGATAGCCATAGATGAGCACAAGGATCGACTTGTCATACTCCATATCCACCAGACAGTATTTTACGCCTTTCTGCGACAGCACTCTCTCCATCTCCTGCCTTTTTCTCTCCCGTCTCTCCTCAAAACCTTCGCCCATATAGATCAGCAGTTCAATAAACGGCGTATCTTTCAGGATGCCGTATCTTTTATCCAGAAATTCCTCCATCTTTTCATCCAGCGCGGACACACCGTGCAGCACGCTCGATACGATATTCTCCAGACTCCCCATGGTATCCGGTGTCCGTTTTTTCTCCTGCTCACACAGGTTCTGTATCTTTCGGATTGTCTGTACAAACTCCTGTATCATAACTGGTTTGATGATATAATCGCATACCCCCAGTTTCACCGCCTGCTGGGCATAGGAAAATTCCGAATAGGCGGTTAAGACGATCACCTTCGGAAACAGCCCCTTCTCCTGCATGGCGGAAAGCATCTGA
Source organism: uncultured bacterium (assembly GCA_947647735.1). Classification (GTDB taxonomy): domain Bacteria; phylum Bacillota; class Clostridia; order Lachnospirales; family Lachnospiraceae; genus 1XD8-76. The sequence continues at coordinate 13,541 of CANSLJ010000047.1, forward strand.
AGCCCGTCCATGACCGGCATTTTAATATCCGTGATCACCAGGTCCGGCTGCTGCTTTTCGATACAGAGAAGTCCTTCCTGCCCGTTTCCCGCAACGCCTGCGATGACAAGTTCCGGAAACATCTTTTTCATCAGTTCGCAAAGCCCTTCCCTGATCAGTATCTCATCCTCAATCACTACCACTTTCATATATTCTCTCCGCCTCCTGTGACCGGAATCCATATCCGGATCAACGTTCCTTCCCCCGGCCTGCTCTGTATCACAACATTTGATTTTTCCTCATAATACATATGTAACCTTGTGATCGCATTTTCCATGCCGATATGGTTTTTATCCCCTGTTTTCTGGAAGATCCCCCGGTTCATCTTCTGCACAATATCCCCGGGAATGCCGCAGCCGTTATCCTCTATCTCTATCCTGATCAGATCCTTCTCCCGCCTCATCTCCATCCGCAAAAGATGGGCACTGTCCACGCCCTCGAATCCATGCAGGATCGCGTTCTCAATAAAGGGCTGCAGCAGCAGCTTGTGGATCGACAGCTCCATCAGCTCCGGCTCCACATTGATATGACACTCAAAGGAATTCTTCAGCTTCGTCTGCTGCAGGAAAATATACTGCTTCAGCCACTCCACCTCGTCCCGGATCTTTACGATCCCGTTGCTGTCGGAAATGCCATAGCGCAGAATGCGGGCAAGGGTGGCGATCATATTGCTGATCTCATACTCATCCCGATCGATAGCCATCCAGTTGATGGTATCCAGTGTATTATAGAGAAAATGCGGGTTAATCTGAGCTTCCAGAGCGGCAATCTCCGCATTTTTCTGCCGTTCTACGGATCTTTTCATCTTTTCCAGCAGCGGCAGTACTGACAAAAGGGACAATACCATGATCAGCCCCAGTATCTTCTGCTGTTGATGCAGTTCCCTGAGCAGTTCATTCTGGTTTGTGGCACGGACGATCTCCCAGCCGGTCTTCTCATCATACACGGAATAAACGGATAATTCTCCGTCCCCCAAAAGCCCTGTCTGTTCCGCTATTCTCTGGTAAGCTGTTTTTTTCTCTTCCTCCCCCGCATTCTCAGGAAATATACTGTATCCAATCTCATCGGAGTTTACACAGGATACCAAATTCCCTCTGCTGTCCACCATAAAATTCAGTCCGTTCTCCGCAGGTGCGGAGCAGATCTCCTCCAGCAGCTTTTCATCGATGCTCACCATAACAATACCGCATCTTTTTTCTACATCCCGGTAATCAATGATGCGGTGCCCTATATGAAACAAATGCCAGGAATTACTGCCGAAGGTCAGTTTTTCTCCGGTGGAAAACAGATGCGTTTTATTGTCGCTGCTGATCTCCTCATACAACTCCTCCGTAGAAAGATCAATACTGTTCAGCCATGATGTCTGTGTAGTGGATGCCGTGAGCTGATCATAAAATACCAGTTCCCCGCTCTCCGTAATAATGGAAATGGAGCGGACATGATCCTTTGTATAAAAGAGCCCGCGGAGCGTCTTCCGAAGAAGCTTCCTGTTATTTGCAACATCCTCGCCGGCATTGATCCTGTCAACCAGTTCCACGATCGTATCATCCGTATAGACCTGAAAAAGAATATCTTCATAGGAATCCAGCCACACATCAAGGCTCACCCTGATCTGTTCCAGATTTGCCCTGGTCATGCTTTCCATATTCTGCTGTACAAGCTTGGACGTATTATAATAATATGCGATATTCACAAGAAGGATCGGAATGACCGACATGATGATAAATACCATGGCTAACTGGATTTTTACGCTTTTTCTCGCTGATCTGATCATTTTCATCGTGTACACCCCCTTTTATTATAACGGCTCCCCCGGCTCTGAAAAGTGGAAAAAAATGAAATAGGTTAAAATATCCAATCAGCACCCGCAGGTCTTACAAATGATTTTATGCTGACAAAAGCGGGCAGACCGCCCGCTCTTAACATTGATATCCGTATATTTTCCCCGATAGTATTTCATCATTACAGGTTATCCAGCCCCCCAATTGAGAAAAACCAGGAAGCGATCTGCGCCCTTGTGCTGAACTGCTCATTTTCCAGCAGATGAGCCATTTCTTCCTTCGTATAAAATGCCGCCTGAATCCATTCGTTTTCCGACATATGGGAATCGTCGATCTCCCCTTCCACCTCCACAAAGGCGATCTGGTTCTGAATATCACAGATCGACACAGCTGCAAATGCTGGATTTAAGATCTTGTAAATTCGTTTCAGGGACAGTCCTGTCTCCTCATAGAGTTCCCGCCTGATACACTCCTCCAGCGTTTCCTCCTCTTCCTTCATACCGGCACAGAGATTATAGACAAACCGGTCCACGCCCATTCGGAACTCCCGCAGAAGAAGCATCTTTCCCTCATGGATCGCCACGATGGAAACCCCGCTGACCTTATTGCCAAGCTCGGAGACATCCCGAATCTCATGGTGGCTCACGATCTCATACTTTTTCTCATGCCCCGCCCTGTTCTCGTAGGTCAGTTCATAGTTTTTTAAATATTTTCCTTCGCGCACTTTGTCGATTTTCTGTAATTTCATATCCTGTCTCCTATGCTTTCCACTCCCGCAGCGTATACTGCAGTGTGTGGGATGTCTTCTTCCGCGTGATCTCCGCAAGCCCCAGCCGCGTCAGGTCTATAAAACAGACCGGCACAGAATCCTTTGCCGCCTCTTGCTTCAAAGCCTCTATCAATTCTTTTACATGAGCCTTGTCCTTCATATTGATAAAATCCACCAGTATGATGCCGCTCAGATTCCGTGCGGACAGCTGATAGCAGACTTCCTTCACCGCCTCCAGGTTCGTCCTGAAATAAAACTCCTCCGGTTCCGTCTTTTTTTCCGCTTTTCCTGTATTGACGTCAATGGATACAAGCGCCTCCGTGGGTTCTATCATCAGATACGCACCCGATCTCATATAAACTTTTTTCCCTGAAAGTTCCTGAAGCCGGGTGTTCAATGCATACACGCTCTGCAGGGATATCCGCCGGTCTTCGTAGAAACGCAGCGGGACAGAAGCAGTATAAGAATGGGTTTTTAACGTTTCAAACACATCTTTCTCATCTGTCACGATCTCATCCAGAGAGGAAAAGTCCTGTTCCTTGATAAAATCCAGATAAAATGCATCCGGTTCATACAGTCTGCTGTAGGCTGTCCTCATTTGACTCAGTCGGTCAATCTCCTCCAGTTGACTAATAAGGTCAATCAATTCTCTCTGCCAGATGCAGGGATCTGAAAAGGGGGCATTGGTGCGAAATGTGATATCCCATCTCTCGAAAATGCTCTCTGCTTCGGCCCCGTTCATATTTTCCGATGAACTACCCCTTTTCTGCTTCTCTGAACTGCCCTCTTTCCGCTTCTGAGAAATCTCCTCCACCCACGCTTCAAACACGCTTTTCAGGTGCTGCTTATCTGTCTCCGCCAGCTTTGCCGAATAATGAACCTTTCCGCTTCCCTTTTTCACCACCACATTCTGCCCCGCAAGGGAATATTCCGTGGTAAGCTGAGGGGGCTTCGTGCCCTTCGCCTGCTTGATGACCTGCACCGGTATCTCATCACCGCAGAGGATCCTTCCATCCGCTTCCCGATTCACAGGCATGTAATCAGCATTTTCCTTCACCTGCAAAAAACCTGTTCTGCCCTTTCCTCCCTTTGCAGCTTCCAAAGAGAAAAAGGCGCCGTGAAACTGCTTCGCCACATTACTTACCTTCCCGAGCAGAATCGTTCCGATGGGAAATTCTTCCCTTTCCTCCCTTGCCGCCTTCCAGATCCGTCCGTCCCGAATCAGAAAGCTGTAGAGGATTCCCCGGTTTCGCAATATCAATATTTTATTGGATCGCGTACTCTTTTGGTAAAGCTCATGTTCCTTTTCCAGATGAACGGCTCCCTGTATATATCTGCTCACGCCCCAAGAATCCTCGCCCAATCCGCCTGCCAGTTATCCATGCTGAGCAGGTTATAATGTACGCCGTCCACCATAATATTCTGATTTGTGATCACATGGGGCGCTCTCCCTGCGATCTCCTCCACCGCTTCCATACAGGGCACACTCGCATTCCTCTGCTCGCCCATCAGGGAATTGGTAAATCCTTCGTATTCCTTCTTGGTGTAAGGATTTTTCCGTCCCGGTTTGCTGATATCCTGTCTGGAGATCACATGCAGTCCCTCCCGGTATCCATCGATTCCCGGAATCTGAACGGAATGGAACGCCGCCACGATATCATCCAGTTTTACCAGATAACAGCCCATCACCGGCCAGACTGACATAAAGTAATGATCCGTGATCATAAACAGCACTTCCTCTTTCGCCCTGTTTGTCTTGCTGACGATCGTTACCGCGCCCGGGCCCGCCAGTTCCCTGTCCGCCTGTTGCAGCTCTTCCACGCTGTAGCCGGTTTCCTTCTGGAAAAAATCGAGATAATTGTTCACACGTTTTTTGTGTTTGCTCTTTCCCAGCAGAACAAGCAAAAGCCCCGGAATCCCGAAGACTCCCCCGGTCACCAGTGCAGCTCTTGTCGTGACAAGCAGACAGACTCCTCCGAGAAGAATGCCGCAGACCAGAAGCACCCAGCCGCCGGCGGCCATCCCCGCACCGCCTCCGCCCTGAGACCTGTACGCCTTCAGCACGCTGCCGTGCTTGTTTACCAGTTTCTGCAATCCTTTTGTCATTCCTGTTTTCATGGTCTTTCCTTTCTTCTGCACATATTTTACTTTACAAATCTCTGATTGTTTTACTCGTTTATGATAACGACCGAATCATCCAGCGCCTGTAGATTCCCGACCGGATTCCCCTTGCAGTTCACCAGTCGCAGAAACGGGATCGCCGCCAGCGGGCGAAGTTCTGTCACATAATTATCCGAAAGATCGATCTCCTCCAGCTTTCCGAGGCTCTGAACAAAGCTGATATCCTGAATCTCATTGCCCGCGATATCAAGCGTTTTCAGATTCGGGAAGGACTGGATAAAATCCAGATGGTCTGTCAAAAACACATCATCCCAATCCACATACACGATACCGCCTCCGCCGGTCACACTCACATTCTCATAAAGCTTGATCCCCGACATTTTCAGTGACTCCAGAGACGGATTCTCCGTTATCTTTCCAAAATTGATCTCACACTCCGCCCCGCTGATATCCAGTTTCTTTAAATTCGGCAGCGTAAATACCCCCGAAATATCATCGTAGGTCACGATACCCCTCATATTCACGGATTCCAGAGAAGTAATATCGCCGACAAAGGCAAAGGATCTGTCATCCCATGAGGTGGTACAGGTCAGTTCCTTCAACTGTGTCAGCCCTGACAGATCGATCCCCGCGGGCAGATCACAACTCTGCAGGGAAAGCTTTTTCAGGTTTGTCAGGTTCTGTAAAAAACCGCAGGAGCCAAAACTCCTCAGCGTCAGCTTCTCCAGCCCTGTAAGCGCTCCCAGAGAAGGTTCCTCACAGTCATAGGGCTTCTCCAGCGTCAGCTCCTTCAACCCGGTAAGGCTCTCCACCGCCTTCATATCCTTCAATTCATTACAGTCTGTCACGGAAAGCTTTTCAAGGCTCTTCATCTCCTCCAGTCCGTCCAGATTCAGCAGTCCCCCGTCCGCGATCCCGAGACTCTTCAAGTTCGGGATCCTGTTCAGGAAATTCAATGCCTTTATATTTTCAGACTCAATGATCAGCTCCTCCAGATTTGCTATGGTGCCGAACACCGCAAAGTCACTCAGCGCATCCGCATTTTCCAGCGTCAGGCTTTTCAGCTTCGGCATTGTCGCCAGGACGCTTACATCGCTCAGATCCGATGCATAGACAGACAGTTTTTCCACATTCGGAAACAGTTCCAGCCCCTCCAGAGAATCAATACCGCTGTCGATCCCCAGCTCCCGCAAAAGAGCCGGATCATCCACCGCCGCGGCGGCATCCTCCAGAGAATAGATGGATGCGGTAAGGCTCTCCAGTTTCAGGCCCCTCAGATCAAGCCCCGAGAGAGACTTCCTCGTCTCCAGTTTTTTAAGGCCCTTCAGCCTGCCCAGCGCCTCGTAACCCATCTCGTAATCCTCTCCGATCACATCGGGATATAAAAACCACTCCATCTCGGCGTCCGGGTTTTCCAAAGGATCATCAAAGCTGTAGCCGATATAAGTATAATCAAAATCACTCTTATCAGCGATCCACTTGACCTTGGAGAGTTCCTGCTCCGTCACACTGTTTGCATCCTCGCCGAAAGCTCTCGAGACGACCTCCCCGAGCAGGCCGGAAAATTCTGCCTCATTCTCCACAACCGCTTCCGCCTCTCCGCCCTTTTTCTGCCCGTAGCCGGTAAAATCGCTCTCATCAAACTCAATGGAGAGCCCGTTATCCTCCGCAAGGCCCGGCTCATCCTTCTTCTTATTTCCAAAGATCACAAACAGACATATGATGACCACCATCGCCACAAAGCCGCCTGTCAATATCAGCCCCGTGGAGGGTTTGGACGGCTCCTGAGAATATCGCGGCGGTGGCGGCGGTGCAGGCCTCCAGTTGGGCGCCTGTCTGGGAACCCCCTGCAGCCCGTTCACGGCATACTCTCCGCCGCAGTACTCACATCGCACAAACCGGGAACCGTCCGTGGGCATCCGCAGCGTACTGCCGCAGCCCGGACATTTCATCTCCGTAATATTGATATTGTGATCGCTCATATTACTGTACCTCCTGTTTCCGTTTTGTCATACATCACATCACACAAATCCATATGCTCTATTCCACTGCATATTCTCCGAGCGGATAACCCGCCCCGTTCATTCATTCTTACCTGTTTCCCTGCATCCGCCCTTCTACACCGCATCCATCGGCGCAAAACAGGGCTCCTCCTCCGTCCCTTTGTTCAGGTAAGTATCCTCCCGGGTGACCATCAGCCACGCCGTATCAAAAGGCAGCTCCAGCTCCCTGCAGAGCGCCCCGACCACCATCCCGGGCTTGATATTCCCCGAACTTGACGCGTTTACCATCAGATACAGACAATCCTTCTCCCGATAGGAGGAAAGCCTGAAATCATAGATCGCAGGTTTCAGATCTATTTCCATCATACTCTTTTTTGTCTGTTTTTCCACCAGAATTTTATCCCTGGCGAGGAATCTTTCGATAGCGCTCTGCCATCCCTCCGGCGGCGCAAATTCATTCCGGAAAGAGATATAATACCCCGCTGCCGCCACCGCCGCCATAGCGCTGCCCGACTTCTCCGGCAGTATTACCACAGAAAGGATCTCCATCCCCTCCGCCATCTGCTCATTCAGCTTCTCTTTGATCTCCTCCGTGCTCTCCAGTGCGTTCAGCTCCACATCCAGATATTCCCCGTCGCTCTCCAATCCTACTCCGAGGGGCGCCGCAAAGGACATCACCGGATGGGGCGAGAAGCCGCCCGTGTAGGCGATATCGATGCCGGAGCGCCGGAAAGCCTTCTGGAAATACCGCATGATATCCAGATGTCCGATAAACTTTAACGCGCCGTGCTTGGAAAATTTGATACGCACTTTGATCCGCTCACTCATTCTGCTCACCTCTCTCTTCCACGCAGACGCCGCAGCCGTACTTTGCCGCCCCGCAGCCGCTGCAGGCCCTCCGGCAGTTAGGAGAGACTATCTCTTCCTGCGCCTTCTCCCACTCCCGCCACAGATGCTCTTTCGAGACACCGCAGTCCAGAATATCCCAGGGAAAGACCTCATCCTTCTCCCTGGCTCTTGTATTATAAAAATCAATGGAGACGCCGCAGTCCGCAAAAGCTTCCATCCACAGATCATTCCGGTAATATTCGCTCCATGCGTCAAACATACAGCCCTTCTCATAAGCCTTCAAAATAACCTGTGCGATCCGCCGGTCGCCCCTCGCGAAAACGCCCTCCATCACGCTGACGTCCGCCTCATGCCAGTTATATTTGATCCGCTTCTGATTTAACTGGGACATGATCCCCCGCTTTGTATCATGCGCCTTGTCCAGAAACTCCTCCGCGCTGCACATGGGAGCCCACTGGAAGGGCGTAAAGGGCTTCGGGATAAAGAAGGAAGTGCTCGCCACGATCTGCACCGGCTCCCGCCTTTTCTCCTTCGGCACCGTATCAAAAAAGACAGCCGCGATCTTGTTGGCGAGATCTCCGATCCCCTGCACATCCTCCCCGGTCTCGGTGGGCAGCCCCAGCATAAAGTAGAGCTTCACCCTTGTCCATCCTCCCTCGAAGGCAAGCTGTGCCCCCCGCAGGATATCCTCCTCGGTAAGCCCCTTGTTGATCACATTCCGAAGCCGCTGGGAACCTGCCTCCGGCGCAAAGGTCAGAGAACTTTTTTTCACATCCTGCACCTTACTCATCACATCCAGCGAAAAAGAATCGATCCGCAGGCTCGGCAGGGAAATATTGACCTTTTTCTCCCCGCAGTCCTCGATCAGGAAATCCACCAACTCCCCCAGTTCGGAATAGTCGCTGGAGCTCAGAGAACTCAGCGTGATCTCATCATACCCGGTGTTCTTCAACATCTCCACCGCATATTTTTTCAGCCTGTCCACATCCTTCTCCCGCACAGGCCGGTAGAGCTGCCCCGCCTGACAGAACCGGCAGCCCCGGATACAGCCCCGCTGGATCTCCAGCACAACCCGGTCCTGAGTGCACTTGATAAAAGGCACCACCGGCTTCATCGGATAAGGGATGCCGTCAAAATCTGTGACGATATTTTTCGTGATCCTCTCAGGCGCCTCCGGGATATTCGGCTTCATACCCGCGATCCGCCCGTCCTCATAATAGGAGACATCATAAAACCGCGGCACATATATCCCCTGCAGACCGCAGATCCTGCGCAGAAAATCCTCCCGGCTCCCGCCCGTTTTTTTGTTTTCCTTATAAATATCCAGAATTTCCCGATACCGTATCTCCCCTTCTCCGATGTAGAAAAAATCAAAAAAGTCCGCGACAGGCTCCGGATTATAAGAACAGGGACCTCCCCCGATCACAATGGGATCGCCCTCCGCCCTGTCCTTTGCAAGAAGCGGGATCCCGGAAAGATCAAGCACCTGTAAGATATTCGTATAACACATTTCATACTGCAGCGTGATCCCCAGAAAATCCAGATATTTTACCGGCTCCTGGCTCTCAAGCCCGAACAGCGGGATCTCCTGCTCCCGCATGATCTTATCCAGATCCGGCCAGGGGGAATAGACCCGCTCGCACCAGACATCCTCATAACTGTTAAACATATCATATAAAATCTGCAGCCCCAGATGGGACATGCCGATCTCATACACATCCGGAAAACACATCGCCATACGGATGTCCACGCTCTCCGGGCGCTTTACCACACTGTTTATCTCTTTTCCGATATACCTCGCCGGCTTCTCCACCTGCATCAGAATATCATCCGAAAGCATTAATTCACTCAAATTTTTCTCCTTAGCCGTCTGATTTACCGCCGTTTTTATCCTCTTCTTCCGGAAGCGCCTCTTCCCCCTCCGGGATTACCGTCCCTTCCTCCGGCGATATCTGCTCCTTATCAGTATACGGTATCAGCTCCTCAAAATCAATTCCATTTATAAACTCTTCACTGCCCAGGGACTCGATCAGATTCTGATAATCCACACTGCCGATCCTGAGCCCGGAAAACCGCATCAAAAGTACCACCATCAAAAGAAGTACAGAGAAGAAACCGCGTATCATAAATGATATCCGGTTCCTTCTCTGCATTTTCTGCCATTCTATCTCCTGCTGCTGTTCCTCCTGTTCCGCCGCCTGCAGCATGGACGTTCTGCCGTACCCGCTCCTGAATCCTGTATCCCTGTATCTTTTGTCTTTTTTCCTGCTCTTCGCCCCGTAGACCAGCATCTCCCGCTGATCCATCTGGTATCTGTTATAGTCCTGCTCCTGCCTCAGCATATGGGACAATTCCAGTTTCTGTTCCACTGACAGGCCGCGCCTCTCCGGCTTTACTCCCTGTCCCTTTTCATATGCGCTTTCCGTTCTGTCAGCCCATCCTGCCATATCATACCTCATCCGGCAGCATCCCGGGAAAGCTTATCCTTTCTTTCGCTCTACTGCCTTTGTCCTTTTTTAACAGGATATGATATGAATACCCGTTTTAGAAGCAGGAACAGATATTTCCCTTTTCTTGTCGAAATTCAGGATCCTATGTTATAATGACTTTGTTGTCCGACCGATACCTGGCAACGGGAGGAGGTGTCAACATGGAAATCATTATTGCTTTTTTAGTCACCGTCATGGGTGGTGTAGCCTGCCACTACATCATCAAATGGTTAGATGGTGACGAGAAGGACAACAAATAGCCTGGTGGGTGCTTTGCCACGATAAAAGAAAAGAAGAATCCCCAAACTGTAGTAGCGTACAGTTTGGGGATTCGTTCTTTCGTCAACATAGACACATTATTGCTTTTGCCTGTTGGCATTATAGCATATGCAGATTCAATTTGCAATATCCCTGATTTTTCTATAACAAAAAAGGTTACTGTCAAGTAAACGTTGGCAAATTTTTTTCATACAGATTTTTTCTACTCT
>CANSLJ010000048.1 GCA_947647735.1 uncultured bacterium
AGCACTCAGTTCCATCCTGTGGGGATACACCTCAAAGGACTGTCTGGAAATGTTGAACAAATTTTTTCCGAAAGATACCCAATAGACAACTTATGAACAGGCACTCATAATTATAAAACTGAAATGAGTGCCTGTCAAAAAAACTTTGAATGAGTCATACTCAAGCATTAGGTGAAATGCTACTAATCAGCTTACACAACTCCCTTTTAAGTGATTCCTCAACCAAATGGTTTTCCATTATTCCATCCTTTGGCTTTATCTCCATAGTAAGTAAAAAAGCCATAACATTCATTTGGTCATCTTCTGAAAGTGCTCTAAAATTATTCGTTGATACAAATGCCTGAATACGCTGATAGGCTTCATCTATATCAATAAATTCTTCAATGCTCTTTAGGTTTACTTGCCACGTTTTTGATGTTATTCGCCCTGAAACTTTTCCGTGTGAAGTGCAATAACCTATGACTCTAATGAGAGAGATTTCATCTGTAATTATTGATTTCTTCTTACTTGCAGCAAGTTCTGGATCTATTTGACCTAATATCCACAAAAAGTTCAACCCATTAAATCGTTCCAATGCCGATCCTGATTCTAATGATTCTACGGCACGTTCCTTAAAAATCTCCTCTAGTTCCAAAACCTCATCTAATGTAATTATTGGCTTATCCTTAACTGTTGCGTCATCACGAAATCTTCCATGTTGTGTTTCAAAATCGTCTAATAGTAACGCTAAAGCAGCTGGTTGCACTTCGCTATCTTTAAAAACATCTCTGAGAGAAGAATAACGATCTGTTTCATTCATGGATTTTAATAATGGATCAATGCAAAATAAAAATCTCCACTCAAACGGAATAGCAAAAAATCCCTTTTCCTCTACTTTAAAAAGTCCCCAACATCGAGCAAGCTGTTTTATTATAAGAGCGGCACGTTCCGATGAAATTCTTTCAGAACCATTCTTATTTGCATATACCTCAATTTCTTCAAGGAAACGGATAATTTTACCCTCTTGATATATCTGTTCAATTCCGTTACTAAATTCTATCTCATTTGCTTCATAAATCAATCTTTTTATTAAATTTGTGGCTATAGCCTCATTTTCTAATGATAATGAAAAGTATCTATCAAAACACGCCGACACGGCAATATTATTGTTTATTAAGAAATCTCTATGAACATAGTTTCTGCCCATACTGTAACCAATGCGTGTCGCACTTATAGTTTTAGGAAACAATATGCCAAGTATTCTTTTTGCCGATTCAATGTTTACCGTTGTTTCTCCTTCTGCAACAAGTGTACTGATAGCCTTTTGTACCTTTTCCTCCTCAGCCTTTTGGCTCTCATATGAATAACTGCTAATTGCACCACACAGCATCTCTTTCAAATTTGGAAGTTTGGAGTAAATGGCTGGCTCAAATACTTGTAAACACGTAATCCCAAGCAAATCAACTAGATCGGTTTCATCTTTTAAAAGTTCAAATTTTAGTGAAAAAACATTTGTATATCGTATAACATCACGAATAGATCCAATATAATCTTTGATACCAAATTGAAATAATTCCGCCCATGTTGCCTTATCCAATCTATCCTCTGGAATATTACCAATGATAATATTTAACTTTGAAAAGAGTGCGTCATGAATACTTTCCATACTAGGCGCAGGTATTTCAAATGGAACCTGTATAACTTTCTCCAAATACTCTTTTCCATCGCCATGCTGTACCTTTCCGAGCGCTTTTACAACAACATCATAGTCAAATGCAAGCAGATAAATAGTTTTCGGAAAATCTGCCAATGCTTTAACTAACTGAAATACCGCAATAATTTCATCCTCGGAAAGCCTATCGATGTCATCAATAGACACAATAATTTTCAAATTTTCCTCAGTCATTTTTTCAATAATCTTATTTTTAATGTCTTGCAAATCATTAACAGGTTGTTCAGTTTGTTTTTTTGCCCGTTTGGTCAATATCTTGCCTGCAATGGCAACAAAAGTACCTGCAACCGGAATAAGACTAGCTGCATCGAAAATATCCGCATATTGATCAATCAATTCCCATGCCTGATCTGATGCCGGCTTTTTTAGTTTTATTGCTGCTGCCATTTGTTTAAAAAACTGTGTTGTCAATTGCTTAGAATCAGAACATAACCAAGGATTAAAACGAAGAATAACTGTGCTTTCATCAAATTGCTCTACAATTTCAAGTACCATATTTAGTAAAGAAGTTTTTCCGCTCCCCCATTCTCCATACAATCCAATAGAGAAAGAAGAGCAGAGGGAATACTGCAACAAAACTTGGGCAAGACTTTGCGCAAACGATCCTCTGTTTAACGCATCTTCTTCAATTTTTGTAATTGGTAAATCCGGACTAATCATTTTTATCCCCCCAATTCATACATATAATAATTTAACTATTTTGCAAATTAACATATTTAAAATTAATTTTTCATTTTTTGCTTTTCCATATTATACCGTTCTTACGCATGTACTTCAACAAATTTCCCTATTATTTACCATATACTTTCCTCTAGCACCAAATTGGCACACAAATTACGCAAACTGGCACAGTATTGCGATTTACAGGTAAAAATGCCCATGCTATAATGGTCATGCTCAGAATTGTATCTGCACCATATCCATTCCACTTTTCAGGCATCTGCACCCGCAGGTGTCATTTTTTTGCAGAACATACGCCATGCGCTTTTTTGTATGGCAGCCCCCTTGAAACAGGGGCTTTGGAAACCGGCAGTCCTTCGGGAATTGCCGGTTTTTCCACTATAACAAATTTCACAGGAGGTAATTCATTGAAAAAAGAAAACAACGCAACCAAAAACCGGCTCCCCAGAAAAAAGAAATTCCGCATCCCTTACCAGAACATCATTGTAGGTGCGGCAGCCTTTGCCTACTTCTTTACCCTTCAGACCAGTCAGGTCCTTGCAACGGATATGTGGTCTAAGGCAGACACGATCCTGAAGGATGTGTATGGCAAGATACTGGGGATTTCCACCATCGCCGCCATCGTCACCGCTTCCGTTGCCCTACTCCTTATGAACTTTTCCAAGTCTGGCAGGACAGTGGATGAGTCCCGTGCATGGCTCAAGCGCATTGCCATCTCATGGGTGATCTTAAACGGACTCGGCTTCATCCTCGCCTATATCACTCCCTTCTTCTCCGACGGCAAATGGAACGGATAAAAAAGGAGGGTAAGTATGGGCATACTTGACGGCATCGTGGAATGGATTGCCAAACAGGTGATGAACGGGCTTGACCTGATCTCCACCTCGGTACTGGGTGCTTTGGGCTGTGACATGGGAACCTTCCTGCGGTATTTTCCCGCTGCGGAGACCATGTATAAGGTATTTGTGGCAACCGCCATAGGGCTTGTCCTCCTAAACTGGGTATGGCAGCTTTTTAAGAACTTCGGGCTGATTGCAGGCGTGGAAGCGGAAGATCCGTTCAAACTGAGTATCCGTTCCGTCCTCTTTATCGGTCTGATCTATTACTGCGACCAGATCACGGACATGGTGCTTTCCATCGGAGGGACTCCCTATTCATGGATACTCTCCTCCGACCTGCCGCCCTTAAACTTCGCGGATTTTAACTCCGTACTGCTGACGATACTCGGCGTCTGCGCCAGCGGTTCCGTCACCCTGATCGCACTGATCCTGCTGCTGATCCTGGCATGGAACTATATCAAGCTGCTGTTTGAGGCGGCGGAACGCTATGTCCTGCTTGGCGTGGTCGTATATACGGCGCCTATGGCGTTTGCCACCGGCGCTTCCCAGTCCACCTCAAATATCTTCAAGTCGTGGTGCCGGATGTTCGGCGGGCAGATCTTCCTGCTGATGATGAACGCATGGTGCCTGCGCCTGTTCACATCCATGGTGGGAAGTTTTCTGTCCAATCCGCTGTCACTTTAGGGAGGTATCTATGAAAAACAGAAAAAACAAACTTTATACCATAATACTTACTGCCGCCCTGTTCCTTTCCCAGTCCATGACCGTATTCGCGGTAACGGAAAGCGATGTGGAGGCAGTCGGGAAAGAAACTGCGGCAGGCAATGTCTTCATCTGGTTTTTATGCGCCATTGCCTTTCTGAAGATCAGCCAGAAGATTGACAGCTTTTTATCCAGCCTCGGCATTAACGTGGGGCATACCGGCGGCAACATGATGGCGGAGCTGATGGTTGCCGCAAGGGGGCTTACCACCGCAAAGAACATAGGCGGCGGCTCCAGCTTCCGGGGCGGTTCTGTCAGAATGGGTGGAAGCTCGAACAGCGTCAGCCAGTCCTCCTTTCTTTCAGGCGGACTTGCGGGTGCCGTGGGACGCCACTTTACCCAGAGTGCCATGCACACCATGACAGGACATTCCAGCAATCCCATCAGCCGCAGGGCATTTGAATCCTCAGTGAAAAAGGGCGGCGATTTTGCCAACGGCGTCACCGGGGCTGTGGCAAAGGGAAATATCAGCTACACTGGTTCCATGACAGGCACGCAGGCAGCGCAGGCGCTGACCTCTTACATGGGACAGACGGGTATCCCGGACGCGCCAAGCTATTCGGATGTGGAAATCGGCGGCGGACGCATTATGGGGACGGAAACCTCAGTGGAATATCCCAACGGCGCCGCCTTCGGCATGTATAACACCGAACAGTACATGGCGCCGGAGGGGCATTATGAAACTGTCACCACGGCTGACAATGCCACATGGTACAGGCAGTATGCGGTGGATACCGTGGACCGGACACCCTACATGACCGGGGAGGGCAAGATTGCCTACCATGAGGACATCGTACAGAAACTCCCCAACATGCCCAAAAGAAAGGACCGCGTATAAATGCCAGAACAGAATAAAAATAAGGAGCAGTCCGTCTTATCCCAGACAGCCTCCGCCGCCGGTGCAGCAAAGGGCGCACTGAAAGCGGGAAAAGCCATTGCCGGGGCTGCCAAAGGCGCTGCCGCAGGTCCTTACGGGATGCTTGCCGCAGGTCTGTGGGAAAACAGGAAAGTGGTCGGGAAGGTACTGGCGGCCATCGGCGCACTTCTGCTGATCCCCGTCCTGTTCATCCTCATGCTCCCCTCCCTGATCTTTGGAAATCTGGGGCTGGACACGGCAGCCGGTGACGTACTGAATGACAATACCCTCATCATGGAGAACATTGCGGAGGCGGAAACCTCCATTGAAGCCATACTGCGGGAAAAACACGATGCCCTGCTGGAAAAAATAGAACGGGAAGCGGATTCTCTTGGTTCTGACTGCGAATACAGCATTACGGATGATTTTTCAGACCGCATTATATACGAAAGCACGCTGGTCATTTCCCAGTTCTGCGCCTCGCAGGAAGATTACCGTGAGATCAACCTTGCAAAACTGGAGCGGCTGCTCCGCGATAACACGGACGGCATCTTTTCCTACACCGTGAGGGTTACGGACTATGAGAAAACAGATGAGGAAACCGGGGAAAGCCACACCATACACCATTATGAATACACAGTGGAATACGCAGGCGACAGCTACTACGCCGAAAATGTCTTCCATCTCACCGGCGAACAGATGCAGACGGCAGAGGAATACGCCGCCAACCTGCACCTGTTTTTGTTTGACACAATTTATCTGGTGGAAATCAATCCTGACCTGATTCCGGGGGAAACCGGGAACAAAGCCGTTGACCTCGCCCTGACAAAGCTCGGCACACCATACAGCCAAGAGAAGCGGAATCAGGAAGGATACTTTGACTGCAGTTCCTTTACCTACTGGGTGTACAGCCAGTTGGGAATATACCTGCAGCATGGCGGCTCCAACACGGCGGCGGCACAGGCAAGGTACATTACGGAGAACAACCTTGCCGTATCCTATGACAGCCTTGCCCCCGGAGACCTGATCTTCTATTCCTTTGAAGTCAACAACCGCTACCTGAACATCAGCCATGTGGCAATCTATGCAGGGAACGGCTATGTGGTGGACGCCTCCTTTTCCAAGAAAAAGGTGGTCTACCGCCCCATCTACAGTATACGCAGCATTGTCCTGTGCGGCAGACCGTATACAGAGTAAACAAACAGAATGCGTATCGGCGGAAGCGGGCATCCACATGCCCATCCGCCATAACCAAGAATATAGGAGGTGCATCGCAGAATGTCCATGCGACACGAAGAAAACGACATTTACATCATCCCGCCCAATTTCATTGATACCGGAACGGTGTTCGGCGGAACCATCAAGCTCAGAAACGCGGCGGAGGCGCTGGTCCTCTCCCTGCTGATCGGCTTTCCGGTATTCCACATCCCGGCGACGCTGACGACAAAAATCATTGTCGCCTGCCTGACCGTGCTCCCGGTAGCCCTGTTTGCCGTCATCGGCATTAACGGGGAAAGCCTCAGTTCCTTTGCCATCAACTTTTTTGTCTACCTGAAAAACCGCCGCATTGTGGGGCTTCAGGAGGAAACAGGGGAAGCACCGGCAAAGGAGAAAACTTCCGGGAAACCCAAGAAAGCAAAAAAGCCCAAGCCCGAAAAGAAAGTGAAACCCAAAAAGGAGGACTATGCCGAGGAGTTCGGGCAGTTTAAGGAGCGCAGGCAGGCAAAGCAGGCGGCGGACGAGACGGCAGGAAAACACCGGAATAAAAAGCGGGGCGTCTCCCAGATCAGGGAGCGTATGCGGGAAGATCCGGAACCGGAGCTGATAAACCCTTCCGCCTCCTACCTCCCCATCCGGAAGATTGAAAACGGCATCATCTACACGAAAGACCGCCGCTATGTGAAGATCATAGAGGTCATCCCCATCAACTTCCTGCTGCGGAGCGCAAGGGAACAGCGGAATATCATCTATTCCTTTATCAGCTACTTAAAGATAAGCCCTGTAAAGCTCCAGTTCAAGGTCCTTACCAGACGCGCCGACATCAATAAGCATCTGGAAACCCTGCGGGAAGAAATGCGCACGGAAACGGATGAGCGGTGCCTTGCGCTGCAGCATGATTACGAAAACCTGATCCGGCGCATCGGTTCAAGGGAAGCCATCACGAGGCGCTTCTTCATCATTTTTGAGTACGAACCCTTTTCTGCCAACCGGGGGAACGAGGAAAGCGACGCCATTTCCGCCTTAACGACTGCGGTACGGACAGCCAAGACCTATCTCCAGCAATGCGGGAATGAACTTCTTGTCCCCGACAATGAGGATGAGATGGCGGCGGAGGTATTTTACAGCATCTTAAACCGGAAGACCAGCGTGGCAAAGCCCTTGAGCGTGCGTGTCAACGAGGTCATCGGGCAGTACATCAACGCGGGCAGACGGGATGAGATCGGCAGTATCCCCGCCATGGAATTTATCGCACCGGAGACCATCGACTATACCCACGGCAACTATGTTGTTATGGACGGCACCTACCACACCTACCTCTTAGTGCCCTCCGGGGGATACCGCCCGCAGGTGTGCGCCGGCTGGATCTCCCTCCTTGTCAACGCAGGCGAAGGGATTGATGTAGATATTTTCTTTGACCGCCAGCCCAAGGACCGCATCCAGCAGAAGCTCGGACAGCAGCTAAGAATCAACCGCTCCAAGATCAAGGACACCTCCGACACCAACTCGGACTTCGATGACCTTGACAGCGCCATCCGCTCCGGCTATTTCCTGAAAGAAGGACTTGCCAACAATGAGGATTTCTATTACATGAACATCCTCATCACCATCACGGCGGACAGCCTTGAGGAACTGGAGTGGCGCACCAATGAAATGAAAAAGCTGATGCTCTCCCAGGACATGGAGGCGGTCTCCTGCCACTTCAGGGAGGAACAGGCGCTGCTCTCCGCCCTGCCGCTGGTATCGCTGGAGAAAAAGCTGTTTGAGCGCTCCAAGCGCAACATCCTGACAGGCAGCGTGGCAAGCTGTTATCCCTTTACCTCCTTTGAGATGTGTGACGACAACGGCATCCTTCTGGGGGTAAACAAGCACAACAACTCCCTGATTATCGTGGATATATTCAATTCCCGCGTCTACAAGAACGCAAACATGGCAATCCTCGGCACCTCCGGCGCGGGCAAGACCTTCACCATGCAGCTCATGGCGCTACGGATGCGCCGCAGGAACATACAGGTATTCATTATCGCACCCTTAAAGGGACATGAGTTCCACCGCGCCTGCAGCAACATCGGCGGGGAGTTTATCCAGATTTCGCCCGCTTCCAGAAACTGTATCAACATCATGGAGATCAGGAAGGTGGATTCCTCCGCCAATGACATCTTGGACGGTCCGCAGACGGAAAAATCGGAACTGGCGGCAAAAATACAGCGGCTCCATATCTTCTTTTCCCTGCTGATCCCGGACATGACGCATGAGGAACGGCAGCTTTTGGACGAGGCGCTGATACAGACCTATAACCAGAAGGGTATCACCCACAACAATGAGAGCCTGCCTGATCCGGACTGCCCGGAGAGATACCGGGAAATGCCGGTGCTGGAGGATGTTTTCAATATCCTGAAAGGGAACCCTGACACCAAGCGCCTTGCGAACATTATGAACCGGCTGGTGCATGGCTCCGCCTCCACCTTCAACCAGCAGACCAATGTAAACCTTGACAACAAATATACGGTGCTGGACATTTCCGAGCTGACCGGCGACCTGCTGACAGTGGGCATGTTTGTTGCGCTGGACTATGTATGGGACAAGGCGAAGGAAGACCGTACCGTGGAAAAAGCCATCTTCATTGACGAGACATGGCAGCTCATCGGCGCGGCGTCCAACCGCCTTGCGGCAGAGTTCGTGCTGGAGATTTTTAAAATCATCCGTGGGTACGGCGGCTCCGCCATCTGCGCCACACAGGACTTAAACGACTTCTTTGCGCTGGAGGACGGCAAATACGGCAAGGGTATCATCAATAACTCCAAGACCAAGATTGTCTTAAACCTTGAGGACGAGGAGGCCATGCGCGTGCAGTCCATCCTGCACCTGTCCGAAGCGGAAACAATGGCGGTCACCCACTTTGAGCGGGGCAACGGCCTGATTTCCACCAACAACAATAACGTCACCGTGGAGTTTAAGGCGTCGGAACTGGAGAAGGAGCTGATTACCACAGACCGCAATGAGCTGAAAAAGCTGCTGGAAAAGGAAAGGCAGCGCAGGCAGATGGGCGAGGCTGTCTAATGCGTACACTCTACATACGGTTTACGCATTAGAGGGCGCATGACTGCTGACAGCAGGCAGGTATAAGTATGCTTTAAGTACGGTTTACGCAAAGCCTGTCTGTTTCCTGCCCCGTCCATCGTTTTGTAAGTACGGTTTATGTAATCCCTACTTATAGTTTCTTCCTATTATAATGCAACCATTACCTGCGGCAGAAACCATGATGCCGCAGGAACAAAGGAGGCTGTCCCATGCAGTACAGAAACCAACAGCAGGAAAGCCACCTGCCGGAAATCCTCCGGCTGCTTTCCACATACCACGCCCTCAGCCTCTTACAGCTTGAGGCGCTTTACCCGGAACTCCCGCAGCAGAAGCTGCTCCTGCTCCTTAAAAAGCTGGAAAAGACCGGGCGGCTTACCCTTGTGCCGGAAAGAAATCTTGTCCTGCATACAGGGGACAGTGTTCCGAACCCTTCCACCCTTGCCGCCTTCTGGGTGCTTTTAGACTTCCGGGAGGACATTACCTACCATACGGCCAGTGATTTTCCGGTAACACTGACCTTTTACACCCAGTCGGATGCCTATGATGTCATCCACATACCGGAGGAAAAAGAGATGCTTATGAACCATACGCTTTCCGCATACAAGGAGGATTCGCCCCGCCGCATAGCCGTCGTGGATGACGCGGGGCAGATACCGCTCCTTGACTTTCCCGGCATTGCCGCTTTCTGTACGGTCACGCCCGACGGAAAGGTGCAGTATTACAGAAAACAAGGAGTTACAGACACTTAATGGACCGAAACACTTTATCATCCCGCCTTGCGCGGATCGGGGACGAACTCCCCCGGCTGTCAAACACCTTAAATGCCATGGCAGCCAACACTGGAAGTTACGGAAAAAACTATGAGGAACTGAGTCTGGATGCCGCCAGACGCGCGGAACGGATCGCCTGTTCCCTGCGCAACCTCATCTATGCCGCAGACCTTGTGCCGAAACCCGTCCTCATGGATGCGGCAGCCAAGATACACGGCATTTCCATAAAGCATACGCAGGACTGCGTGGAGATTACCCTGCCCGGCCTGATGCCGAAACGGAGCAAACGGGTCAACACCACTTTCCTGACCGATCCGCTGTATGCGATGCTTGAGGCTTACACAAAGGAATATGATCTCCCGCACTTTAAGGAATGTGTGGTCTGCTTTTCCCATGTGTTCGACAAGAACCTCTCCGACAGAAGGGTGAGGGACTACGACAATCTGGAGTGCAAACAGCTTTTGGATACTGTGGCAGGTTTCCTGATGACCGATGACAGCGGACTGTTCTGCGACGCCTACCACACCACGGAATTTGGGGAGCGGGACTGCACTATACTCGCCGTCATGGAAAAAAACCGCTTCCCCGGATGGCTGAAAGAACGGGAGGACAGGGAAAAAAGCATATCGGATTTTTAGGCGGTTTTTCAGAATAAAATCCGACTACGGTAAAATTTCCGCCAGACCGCCTGTTTACAGGCAGAAAACCAGCCGCCCGCCTGCCCGGTTTTACCGGAGATGCAGGCGTGTACGGTAAAAATTCGGAAAGGAGGCTCACTGATGGATACTTCAACCAGTGCCTACCGGCTGATGGAGCTTATTGCCATTTCCGGGGAGTGCAGCCCCCGCGTGCTGGCACATTTGCACCTGAGTGGCAGCTATGGGGAAAAGCTCATCACACGGCTCAAAAAAGAGGGCCATATCAGAACCCACTATAAGGACGGGCTACGGGGATACAGGCTGACAAGCAGGGGGAAAAAGCTCCTTCTGGGAGAAAACCCTGCCCGCTTCTCCTTTTACCTCTCCGGCAGCTCCGACACCAACCGTCCCCGCAGCGACTTCCCACGGAGGCACAGGCTCCAGCAGGCATCCATTGCCTATGCCATGCTTCAGGATGCCGGCGTGGAAATATACCGGGACAGGAAGGCTCCATTGTTCCAGCCGGGAACCGGACAGAAGGCGCCCTATAGTATGACACTGCCCGCCTTCTACCATTCCCGCGAGGTCAAGGAGCTTGGGGCGGAAGCCGTAAAGATCAACAATTCCAGAACCACCGGCATCCTGCTCGCCCCGGAGTGCATCTACGCCGTTTTCTGCACAGGCGGCGCACTGATGAAATGGGAATACCGGACGGAACTGAAGGTAAAGGCGCTGCTCTCCTACCATACCAGCCGTGGAATCCTCTCCGGCATGGACAACGGGGCACATTACCACCCGGATACCCCCATCAAGGCGCTCCTCATCGGGGAAGGCATGGACACGGCGCTGAAGCTCATGGAAAGCACGGGCGGTTTCCAGAAAAGCTACTTTTATCTGGATTCCAGCTTCGACTATTTCCATTATATACCGAATGACGCCGCAGGGATCACCATGATACGGCTACTCTGCTCCCCTGCCCTGCTGAAAGCGTTGAGAGAACTGCTCCTGTCAGACCTGCAGGCGCCCTGCCCCGATTACGGGCTGGAGCATGACGCCGTATCGGACGGGCTGCCGGTGCTGCTCGCCTTTGACTTTGACATGCTGCGGCTCTCAAGGTTCCGCACCGCCCTGTCCTTCCACGGGCTTACGGGCAGCCTGATCTGCTTTGACTTCCAGAAACCGGTGCTGCAGCAATACTTTGGGGAAGCAGTAACCATTGACACTATAGATTTAGAAAAATTTGAAGGGAGGTTCCTACACTGAAACTGACAGAAAACAGAAAGAAACAACTGACGCTGCTCGTCGCCCTGCCCGCGCTGCTCCTGGCTCTCGGCTATGCAGGCGGCTATGTATCCCAGTTCATCATCAACTACCGGATCTGGACTTCATCCGGAGGAACGCCGGGGAACGGCACTTCCCCCGCATTTCCTGACAGCTCGCTCATTGCCTGCTTCCGGACGCTGACCGTATTCCCATACAGCCTGTACGGGATCGCCCTCTGCACCGGCATCCTCGGACTGTTGATTTTCATGGTAATGCGGATGGGCTTTGGCAGGAAAGGCACCTACGACAAGGAACGGAACCTGACCTACTCGGATCAGGGGACCTACGGCACCTCCGGCTTTATGACAGACTCCGAGATGCGCGAGGTGCTGGAGGTGGTTTCCGACATTGCAGGGAACCGGGGCGTCATCTTAGGAAAGCTGTATGGAAAAGCAGTCTGCCTGCCGGAAAAGACACGGATGAACCGCAATGTGGCAGTCTTTGGCGCCAGCGGCAGCATGAAAAGCCGCGCCTATGCGAGAAATGTGGTGTTCCAGTGCGTCAAGCGCGGGGAGAGCCTCATCATCACCGATCCGAAATCGGAGCTTTACGCGGATATGTGCCTCTACCTTGAGGAAAACGGCTATACCGTGCGAGTGTTCAACCTCATCAACCCTGAAAATTCCGACAGTTGGAACTGCCTTGCGGAGATTGAGGGGCAGGAGATCATGGCGCAGCTCTTTTCCGATGTCATCATCAAAAACACCGGCTCCCCGAAAGGCGACCATTTCTGGGACAACTCGGAGATGAACCTGCTGAAAGCCCTTGTGCTGTATGTGGACCAGGGATTCCCGCCGGAGGGAAAGAACATCGGGCAGGTCTATAAGCTGCTGACCATGAACTCCGAGAAGGATCTGAACAGCCTCTTTGACCTGCTCCCGGTCACCCACCCGGCAAAGGCGCCCTATAACATCTTCAAACAGGCATCCGACACGGTGCGCAGCGGCGTCATCATCGGGCTTGGCACAAGGCTGCAGGTATTCCAGAACAAGCTGATCCGGCAGATCACCAGCTACAACGAGATCAGCCTGACGCAGCCGGGCTACGAGAAGTGCGCCTATTTCTGCATTACCTCGGATCAGGATTCCACCTTTGACTTCCTCTCCTCCCTGTTCATGTCCTTCGTATTCATCAAGCTGGTAAGATACGCGGACAAATACGGGGACTGTGGGAAACTGCCCGTTCCGGTACACATCCTTGCAGACGAGCTTGCCAACGGCGGCTGTACCATTGCCGACCTTACCAAGAAGATCAGCACCATACGCTCCAGACAGCTATCCATAAGCTGCATCTTCCAGAACCTGCCCCAGATGCAGAACCGCTATCCGTTAAACCAGTGGCAGGAGATCATCGGCAACTGTGATACGCAGCTATTCCTTGGATGCACGGACGAGCTGACAGCCGAATTTATCAGCAACCGCACCGGGGAAGTCAGCGTGGCCGTATCCAGCCAGGCAAAGCAGCTCAATACATGGCGGGTATCCGACTACACGCCGGAGTACAGGGAAACCCACTCTGTCGGGAAACGGAAGCTGATGACGGCTGATGAGGTACTGCGCCTCCCGCTGGATGAAGCACTGATTATCCTGCGGGGGCAGAAGGTGCTGAAGGTTGGGAAATATGACTACACCCTCCACCCTGAGAGCAGGAAGTTACAGGAAAGCCGTGCCAGCGACCATGTTCCTGCATGGCGCAGGCTGCCTGAGACAGAAGAACCGGACTTCTCAAAGCTGATGACACCGAAACCCAAACCGAAGGCGCCCAGAAAGAATCCGGCCCCGGAAAAGCCCGCTGCAGGGAAGCCTTATCCGGAAACACCGGGCGCCCCACCCACCACTCCTCCCCAGAGCGAGGAATGCAAAATTGTAATGACGGACAAAAAATCCATCATGTCCTGAAGTGATCCACCTGCCGGCTTTACCGGCAGCAACAAAAATAAAGGAGATTAAACTATGCCCAGAAAAGCAAAAACTGAAGAAACTGTCGTAACTGAAGAAAACATCCTCCATGAAGATGACATGGAAATGGAAAATGTACCTGATACGGAGGGAACCGAAATGGATGTGGAAAATCCCGATACCCTGAGCGTGGATGCGGGTACAGACTTTTCCGCTGCTGAAGAAAGCGCAGAGACTCCCACACCTGCAGAGCCTGTTTCCACGGATGAAGAATCCGCAGGGGAAGACACCGGTATGGAGGAAACCCTTCTGGAAGAAACTGCCGTTCTTGACGAGCAGGACAGCAAAGATGCCATTCCCGATGGGGAGGACACAGATCCTGCAGCGGAAACTGCAGGTCCGCCTGAAGCATCATCCGACAAACCCGCCACCAAGCCTTCCAGAAAGAGGACAAAAACCTCTGCAGCAAAGGCGGAAACACCGGATGTACCTGCGCCCGTAAAGAAAACCGCTCCGCCCTCCATCCTTACCCTGAGCGCCGATGCGGAAGTGGAAACTCCTGAGAGCCGGGAGGATACCATCTGGCATGAACTGCAGAACGCTTACCGTACCCGGAAGATCCTGACCGGGACTTTAGGAGGCATCGAGAAGATGGAGGGTGGCGGCACCATTGCCGTTGTCTATTACAAGGAGATGCGTGTTGTAATCCCCCTTTCTGAGATGATGATAAACCTTGTGGAAGATGCGGTGCATGACTATGGGGAACTGGTGCAGCGCCAGAACAAGATACTGGGGAACATGCTTGGATGTGAAATTGACTTCATCATCAAGGGACTTGACAATGCCAGCCGCAGCGTGGTGGCAAGCCGGAAGGATGCCATGTATAAAAAGCGGCAGATCTTCTATATGCCGGATGCCAACGGAATTTCCCGCGTATGCGAAGACCGCATCGTGCAGGCGAGAGTCATTGCCGTCGCGGAAAAGGTGGTCCGCGTGGAGATTTTCGGTACGGAATGTTCCATCCTCGCCCGCGACCTGTCATGGGACTGGATGGGCGACGCCACCGAGCACTTCCATGTGGGCGAGCAGATCCTTGTCCGCATCCTGAGCGTCAAGCTCCATTCCCTTGAAGACATCTCCGTGAAGGCAGATGTCAAGAGCGTAAACGGAAACACCAGCAAGGAAAATTTAAGCAAGTGCAAGATTCAGGGCAAATATGCCGGAACGGTCACGGACATCCATAAAGGCACTGTTTTCGTCCGCCTCCATATCGGCGTCAACGCAGTCGCCCATAGCTGCTACGATAACCGCCTTCCCGGAAAGAAGGATGAGGTGAGCTTCGTGGTGACGCGGATTGATTCGGACCGAAATGTGGCGGTGGGGTTGATTTCGCGGATTATTAAACAAAATATTTAAAAAATTGGGAAGACCAGATTCTCGAAAAGCTGGTCTTCCTTCTACAATTTCCTTAAAATTTTAATCTGCCATACGCTCATTTATTTCTTTTTTCTCTTTATGAAGATGCTTAGAAAAGATATAGTGAATCCAACTTGGAACTAAAAATCCCGATTTTCTGTTCTCCTCAATATTTTTTTGCAGTGACTGCAACGATTCCATGTTCAAATTATTATTATCAGCCTCAATCAACTCTACTTTTGCTTTTGCATGATCTATAGCCTTCGTATATGTTTTTACAGCCATTAGTTGTTCTATGCTTCGTATTAGGATTGTACTGCCTAATATCATTAGACCCCAAGCAAGGTCTATTTTTATAGCAAAGTAAAATATAAATGTAAATACAAATAAAACCGAAATACCAATAAGAATCCTAATAATATTTTTGTAGTAATTCACCAATCTTACATTCCACCAAATATTTTCTTTTTGGCAATTTAAAATGACCTTGTAATGATCATCAGAATTATATTCTGTATACCAATCTCGAATCCCTCTTATATTTTCATCTCCTTTATGCGTTGCTTGTAACCTATAATCATTTATATTCCTATTTTTTATTTTAATTGCATATTCTATAAATTTTTCTTTGTCTTGTATTGGAAAATCAAATAAAATGCTATCTATAAGCCCTTTAGTCTCTGCTCCCCAATTTATCAATGTCTTTGTTTTATAATCTACCGTGAAAATTAGCAATGCCACTATAATTTCAATCATACTGAATGCTTGTTCCCAAAGTGGAAAAAATAATTCCCCTATTGCCAGAATAGCCAATAGCAATGTCATACCCCAGCCAATCCTATTATATATCTCTGCCTGATCATAGGAAACTCTTTGAGAATATAATAAATCTAATATATCTTCCTCATTTTGTCTTTTAAAAATATCATCTCTCATTTATCTCTCCCTTCATATAATTCAATAACTCAACATAAATTTTCTCTAATCCTTCCTTCTTTATTCCATTTGTAAGTTCAATCATTTTCATACCATGACACCGTTTAACAAGTCTGCCACTTCCACATGGGCATAAATCATTCCTTTTTATTCCATGAAATAAAATATATCTTATTATTAAAACCACTTTATCTATTGCAAGATTAAAGTATTCAAACAAAAAGTCATACTCGCCCCAAAATCCATGTGGTCTTTCCCCGTTTGGGTACATTATATACCGATCATAATATAAATAAGAACACAAATAATTTATCAAGAAAAAATCAATGAATTCTTTTTGTGAGTTTTTTTTAGCAAAAAGCTGCAGGCGAATACTGGATTCTAAACATAACTCCCCATCTGAATATCTGTGTATATAATCAGACTTTATTGAATCATTTACATCATACACAATGGGTATCTTTTCGGGATATTTGTCATCAATAACTATTTTTATTCCAAATTCACCTGTAAGGATAACATTTGAATTTGTCTCATTATGGCAAATTTCGATACTTCCTTGAAAAATATCCGCTTCTTGTTTTCTTTGATAGGTTAATCCAGGATACGCATTTAGCATATCCTGAATCTCCCTTTCTGTCATTCTCATATCAACTCCTATATGGCTTAGATGCCACACTGATATTAACGGGATCTTTTCTTGCATAAGCACTTATATTTAAGCTTTTCTGTAGATAATCTTTTCCAAAATTATTTTCCAGAACGGCCACAAACTTTTCATCTTCAGTGTCCAACGATGTTAAATAGTCTTTTTTCAACATTCTAATCCATTGGAAAAAGTATTGAGCCTTGCGCGGCTCCTGATTCCATGAATCAACAAGATTCTCACTTGGATTCAATGGATTTCGCAGTATCCATTGCCCCCCAATACGTCTTATTATATTTTTATTTTCATATCGTTTTGCAAACGCACTCTCGGTTAATGAAAGATTCTCACCATATATCTCCAACTCTCCTACAATATAACTCAACAGCGGAAATACTTCTAATGATGGATCTGCTTCCTGTGCCAAAAGTGCAATTAGTGTTGTTACTATTACAGATGCTGACTTATACTCTTTTATATTTCCTTTTGTATAGTAAACATCTGCATGGTATTTAACAATTTGAATAACTCGCTGCAAAGCTGAGCGTTCCTGAGTTTCTGGTATTTTTTCTACCGTTGCCTCATTTAATACATATAGTCTTCCATCACGCCTTTTAGCCAACTTTTGCCTTTCTGCTTTCACAAAACTTTCATTAAGTTTCTTGAACCAGTTTTGATAAGCCTTGGGATTACTGGTTTTCCATGTATATCTTTCTCCATCTTTATGTGTGATTGCTATCTGGGAATTATATACTTTGAAATCTACCCCTTCCGTCTCCAGGTTATTCTTTAATACAATGTCCTCTTCAGCTACAGCCGGTACTATATCCACGCTGAAACCAATTCCATTTACATCGGCATATTCCAACGTCCAACACTTGTCCCATTCTTCCTGAAGCATTTTCCGATAAGTTCCATCTGATTTTAGGGCGTCTCCGACCATCTTTTTTATTTCTTCCGCTGTCGTATCGCTTTTATTTATCTTAATCTCACAAACAGCATCCAAATCATACGCCGCATCTTCACTTTCTTTATATGGTCTTACTACCGTACCCAGACTATAAGAGCCTTGTGGGTAAATATCAGACTCTATTCCATGTTTATGCAAAAAAGCTGCAACTGCGTTGTAATGTTCAATCGCTTTTTCGTATAAGCTTTGGGGAATATCCAATCCCTCAATCAATTTTAGTATATCTTTTTCCCTTTGTTCTCTGTTGATCATCCGTATCCTCCCTATTCAATATTATCTTTTACACTTCCATTCGGCTTTGACCGCAGGTACGTGGTTCCATTGGGATTCTTGACTGCTACATAGTTCTGATAGTCGGGGTTCCCTTTCCCCACCTGCTGAATAGCTTGTTCAAGCTTTATCTTTCTTCCTGATTCAATGTTCACAAATTCCGTGTTTAATCCTGTTTTTGATTCTTTCGATACTTTTAACTTCATCATTTCCTCCTGATTTTGGCTGCACTTAAAAAAGCAGCCTTTTTACTGCAGTTACAAAATCTATAAAAACCAAGAATGACCTGCCTGGGAATTAGCCGAACTTCTGTTTTGGATTGAAAATCAGAACAATAGATGATAAAATAATTTCCGTACACACAATGATCATCTATGGTCATTAACAATTCTTAGCTGAAGTTGCCGCTTCAGCTATTTTAATTGCCACATTCTCTCTTTCCAATCTTTCATCATTTTTTGTTTATACCACCTCCTTACACTCCCAGCTCTTTATACAGTAAATCCAAGCCCCTTGTTACCCCTCTGCTAATCAAACCGATATCTAACGCTTGGACAAGTCCGTTGACTTCACGGCCTTTTTTGGCGTATATCTTATTTGCCTTTTTAAATAAATACTTCAATTTTTCATATCCATTAGATCCTTGAGGTTCTATATCGGAACTTAGTTTTAAAAAACTCCTTATACCCTCCTTGTCAATCAAGAACCAATCCTCTATTGATTTTTCGGCCTTGATGTGGAGCACTTTATGTGCCCCATCATCTTTAAGAAGATTTTCAACTTCTTTCCAGTTAATTTTGGGTCTTTGTACATAACCAAATACATCTGTATCATAACATAGCGCAACCGTTATTTGATATCCTTCTACTTTAGGCAGAACCTCTTTCAAAAAAATTCGATTTACTTCTTTTTTGTATCCGCCGATTCCATCTATGCTTCTATAAATCACTTTATGTTCAAGTTTTTTATCTACATGACATTCTCTTATGTATTTTATGAGAGCCTTATAAAACTCCACCTCTGTTTGTCCCTCGACAAATAATACCAAGCATTTATTCAACTGCATCACACTCCAAATATCCTTCAATTTCGCTTTCGTTATCGGCCAGCATAGAGAATATATAATCTCCCATACCCATGTCAAGAGAGTCTGCATCATCCTCAAGCATTTTCTCTTTGTTTTTCTTAAATCCATGGAATTCGGCCATCCCACCGTCTCGGTGTATGCCGACATAAATGCAGCCTAAATTCATAAAGCTGATTATATATGGAGAATGACTCGTAATTATTACTTTACAATCGTCTAACAAATCGGAAATTATCTGTAAGTATGTTCGGAATAAAGATGGATGAATGGAGTTCTCAGGCTCTTCGATAGCTATCAAAGATATATTTCTTTCCTCTAAACTTGCCATTATAATTTTAGTCAAAATCATAAATACCCTTTTCGCCCCATCAGACATTGCTTCAAAGTCAATAAGCCTGCATAAATTCTTATCACGAACAAACAGCAAATATATACTATCCGAAACAATAAATGGTACATCATCCGGTACGACTATAGTTCCTTCACTAGAAATCTGAATTTCCTTAACAATTACATCCTCAATGTCAGGAAATAAACTTTTATAGGCATCTAATAGCAAATCAAATTTTCCTGGGTTAATTTGTTTTAATTTTGCAATCACTCTCGGTAGACTACGCGAATCAATAAAATATTCTGAGCTTCCTTTGCTTATAATAGGATTTGGCATATAAAACTCTTTAGGATCGAGATTGTTTTCCATATACAACTTTAAATCATTCAATCTTTTAATAATTTCTATATAATACAGCTGATCAAATGCTTTTAGCTTATTAACAACCAATTCCACATTACCTATCTGGGTAGGCGTAGCACATCTTCCAGTTTCTGAACTCTTATAGAAAGCTTCCTGTTCCTGCCTATTGATAAGTTGGTTATATTTTTTTCCTTTTTCATCAATTTTTACTTTTAGATATTCATTTTTAATACTTGCTTCATCTTCTTTGGTCCGCAACCAGCCAAAAGTAAAACCATAAATAATACGATACTTAGTGGCACCAATTATAGTAGTCATTTCAATTTCATATCGAAAGTCCTTATCCAGAGAAGCCCTATTGATTGGCATGACATTATCTGACTTCATAAGATTTTGTCTCTGCTCCTCATTATACTTCATAAAGTCAATGCCAAAGTCAATGCCGGATAACACATTCGACTTACCAAAATTATTTAATGCAACCAACGAAGTAATTTTGCTAAATGTAATATTAACATTGCTCAAATTTTTAAAACCATCCAATGCAATTCTTTGTATTTTCATAGGTATTCTACCCTTTCTATTATCTATCAATATGATACCACCTTTCACAAAAAAAGCAATACTTTTTTTCGTTTTATTTAAAATTATTCTCCTTTATTTGTTTTCAATACATCAAACGCAATATTTTCTATCATTTTCTAATTTATTTTCCTATTCCAGTTTCAGAAATCGTTATATAACATAATTTACATTAACGCGAAACTAATTTTTTTATTATCTGGCACAACATTGGCACAGAACTTTCCCAAACTGGCACGGCATTGCGATTTACACGGTAAATCCCCTATGTTAAAATGAGTATCGTGAAAAATCATACACAGGCAGCCGCTCCGTATCCAATGCGCAGCCCTGCCACAACGAAACGCAGGCAAGAAGTCCCACCCCGGCTTCCAGTCTGCGTTTTTTATTATCCGGGAGGTGAACTATTGAAAAAGAAACTGAAACGGCTCCTGCTGTCCGAAAGAGGCGACTCCTCTTATATCAGCAGCTTTGTTTACATTCTGGTGGCTGTTATCCTGATCGCATTCATCATCAATGTATTCCACATCATTTCCACGAAACAGGAAATGGACCATATAGCAGACCAGCTTGTAAAGCAGATCCAGCTAAACGGCGGTACCAGCGGGGAAACGGATGCCCTCTTTTCCTTTCTCTCCAGTGAGATCAGTGATGTTGAAGGACTTTCCTATCAGGTATCCGGTCCCGACAATACAAGCCGCATCCAGATCGGCACGCCCTTTTACGTTACCGTTACGGGACGCTGTCACCTTGGCGGCTTCTGGAAATTCAACCTTGTTCCTATCAACGTCCGCTCCCAGGGAGCCGGCGTCAGCGAACACTACTGGAAATAAGGAGGCGTGCCATGTATAAGAAAATCATCCGGAATGAGCGCGGAGATATGTCCTTTTTCACAATCTTCGTGATCCTGGCAATCACCATGCTGATGTCATTCGTGCTGCTGTTTGCATCCGTCAAAATTAACTGCATGAATATCCGCAATGCAGCAAAAATGGAACTGAACAATGTCAGCGCCCGCATTTATGCGGATACCTTCCATTCCCAGAGGGAAGCCAACCTCAACTCCTACATGGCAGACCTGCATCTAAGCTCCGCTTATCAGGATGCCCTGCGAGCCGGCTTTATCAATGGAATGGAAGAAAGGATACAGCTTTCCAATGAAGATTACAGGGTGGAGAACATCCGCCTCCAGTTCAACCAGTATTCCGACAAAATAGAGTATGTGGTGACCTGCGATGCTGTTTTCCAGATCCATATGTTCGGGGAACTGTTTCCACCGATTACACAGCATATCACACTGACTGGTTCCCATAATACGAAATACTGATAGGAAAATTGTTGACATTTTACTATCTGATGCGTATATAATGGAAACACGACGGGTAGTGTCAAGTAATCTATGAAAAACTGAGCTGCAAAAAACAGGCTCAAATGA
>CANSLJ010000049.1 GCA_947647735.1 uncultured bacterium
TTTCGCAGAATATCCAATTCTGCGAATTTTTTATGCCACTTTTTCCCCAAAAATATGGCTGCCTTTCTTTTATCCGAAAAACAGCCCCAAATCTATCTCCACTATACAGATGCATCCACCGTACCGCCCTCCACTGCCGCCGCTGCGCTTCCCCCCGGCAGTGAAATATTAACCGGCGTACTCGTCATAGCATCGCTCATCTCCAAAATAACCGTACTTGCCATCTCCTGCTGTTCCTGCATCATACGCTGGAACATAGCTTTCAGATATTTCATATCCGCTTCCACAATCTGCCGCATTTCATCACAGCGATGCTTTTTCTTCCACTTTTCCAGTTCCTCTTCGCTCATCGAACCGCCGCCTAAAAACTGATCCGTCAACTCATCCATACTGTTTTCTTTGGCAAGTTCCTGCAGCTCCCGTTCCATCTGGCGTATCATTTCCCGGATCTCTTCCCTGCTCATTTCGCACTCTTCAGACTTCATCTCTTCCACACCGGAAGAATTTTCCTCCTCAAGTTCTTCCTCCACTTTAACAGCCTTGGTACCGCGCTCCGCCAGTTCTTCCGCTTTCATATTTTTCAGTTTCTTTTTTGCGATCCTCACCATCTTTTCCGCATGGACGATCGCTATCTCAAGATCCCTGTCATTATATTCCCCACAGCCATACCTTCTCCGAAGCATTGCCACCACAGTACGCGCATGTGTTACCACCTGCCTTGTACTGACAGATGTTTTTGCGCGAAGGATCATTCCGGATACTTCTTTAAAATTATAGTTTAACCTCTTGTATTTCTTCTTTGTGGTTGTCCTCTGCACACCTCCTGCAGAATTACTGCTCCTGTTCCCATAAAGATTCGTTCTCGGGACAACACTGCCTATGATTCCTGCCATCATACCCATATTCGTCTATCCTCCATGACCGCTCTAACCGAAATCCGTTTCAGTGAGTAGCAAGTATCATCCGTTACCAAGATAATACTTTATCTTTATATCGGTCAGAACAGGATGACAGTTAACAGATGTTATCCATATTTTTTCTTTAGCTGTGATTTCCATCGTGCAAAGTAAACTCTGGCATATTAATAATTATGGTTCTTGAAAATTCAATAGCATAATCCCCCTTCCTGCTTGTCCATAAAACACATCTTGCTCATCCTGCCCCATCTACTCTGCCCATACAGGCAGAGACATACTTGACAGTTTCCCGCCCGTCAGGTTATCCACCTTTCAATCCACTCTGCCCATACAGGCAGAGACAGGTACTTCGATAGCAATAGACAAATTAGCTCCCACCTTTCAATCCACTCTGCCCATACAGGCAGAGACACTATGAAGTAGGCACAACAATATCACGAGGAACTTTCAATCCACTCTGCCCATACAGGCAGAGACGCAGTTGTTACTGTTGAAACATTTACAGGATATGTCTTTCAATCCACTCTGCCCATACAGGCAGAGACAACAAGACGAAAACCGCCTACAATAATATCAACCTTTCAATCCACTCTGCCCATACAGGCAGAGACGAATATCCGGATCATTAGCCGAAAGATCCTCCGGACTTTCAATCCACTCTGCCCATACAGGCAGAGACTCTTTTTTGCTTAAATCCGTTACTTGGGCTGGTCTTTCAATCCACTCTGCCCATACAGGCAGAGACTAATAATATCAGTTCTGTTCGGATGTCTTTTGATCTTTCAATCCACTCTGCCCATACAGGCAGAGACAAATGCCAGTTTTCGTTGCCGAAACGTTATCGAACTTTCAATCCACTCTGCCCATACAGGCAGAGACACACCTCCTTTCAAAAAGTCTTAAGGAATTTCTTCTTTCAATCCACTCTGCCCATACAGGCAGAGACTCAACTTCAGGGACATCATACTGCATCTGATCATCTTTCAATCCACTCTGCCCATACAGGCAGAGACAGCAAAATCAAACAAAAATTCTTATTAAAATAACCATTTTCCCAACAATATACCCCATTTTACCCTTCATACCCATTCACTTCATACGATTTTCTTTATTATCCCACACCATTTTCTTCCGATTTCCGGTGCGAAACTCCCGGCAGATTTATGTTCACATCCCTTTCGCACTAAAAAATCAAAGTATCCGTCACATCAAATCCCGGCCGGGCCCCGATATGCTCTATCTTCTTTTTATAATTATCCCCCAGATTATAAAACCGAAGACTGTCTTTCTCTTTATCGATGATCTTCTCCAGAATATCTTTCACCTGCCTGAACTTCGCTGCATCCATATTACATTCAAAAACTGAATTCTGCACACGCTGTCCATAATTAACACATTGCTTCGCCACTTTTCTGAGCCTTGTTCTCCCTTCCGGAGTTTCCGTATTCACATCATATGTGATCAGTATCAGCATCTATCTCCTCCTGTCCTCAAAGCTCCATCTCACTTCCAAAAAAACGGCGGATATGCATCCAGATCCCCTCGGATAAAACGTGCAAGCAAAAGCGCCTGTACATAGGGAACCATTCCCCACTCAACCTTTTCTTTTAAAAATGGATGTGTGATCACTTCCTGTTTTTTTGCCTGCCACATGGTCAAAAACTGCTTTCTGATATCATCATCCATAATGACTGCCCCATTTTCTTTATTGGTAAAACCCTCCGGTTTTATCTGCCTTTTGTTGATCAGGGTCAGTACAAATCGATCAGCCATCACGCCTCGAAGCTCCTCCATAACATCCAGCGCCAAAGACATCCGCCCCGGCCGGTCCGTATGGAAAAATCCTACATACGGATCAAGACCGACCGCCTCCAAGGCCGCTCCGCACATACCTGTCAATAATGAATAAGCAAAAGAAAGCATGGCATTGACAGAATCTAACGGCGGCCTGCGGTTTCTTCCCTGAAAAGAAAAATCTTCTTTCTGCTGCAGGATCAGATCATCAAACACAGAAAAATATACCGATGCCGCTTCTCCTTCCAATCCCCGCAGACCTCCCGCATCACTACAGGACTGAATTTTTGTGATGCACTCCGCCAGATATGCCGATTT
The DNA here is from genome assembly GCA_947647735.1 of uncultured bacterium. Classification (GTDB taxonomy): domain Bacteria; phylum Bacillota; class Clostridia; order Lachnospirales; family Lachnospiraceae; genus 1XD8-76. Next base: position 3,030 of record CANSLJ010000049.1, read on the forward strand.
CCTTTTCAATTTTTCACTGTCGATCCGCATCGGATAATCCCTGGCAGCCCGTTCTAAGATCCATCTGGAATTATAAACTTTTCCAAGGATAAAACTCTGCGATATCTCCAAGCTCCGCTTCTTATCCTCACTGATCCGGTACTGTTCTTTTCTCAGCGTTACATTCCCCTTAACCTCACCAGTAACCCTCGCCAGAAACCGTCCGTTTGCCGTCATGAAATTCAATGCTATATTTCTCTGTGCACAGGCCCCCATGAGCGCAGGGCTTGCACCCGTATATCCAAAGGTGATGATAGCTTCCAGATTATGAAGAGGCACTCTGCCAATCTCTTTTTCCTTTTCCAATATCACTACATTTTCACCATCCAGAGAAAGATACCTGTCCGGAGATGTAACATAAAGGGTATTTAATAAATGTTTCACTCCCTATCCCTCCTCTATCGTATTTCTGATATATTCCACCGCCGATTTCTTCTTTCCCATAGAAGGCACACAAATATCTTTCAGTGAACAGGCGTTACAGCTTTTAGACCATTTTACCCTCGGCGTATAACGCCTGTCATAATACTGATGCATTTCCTCAAAAGTTTCTATAACTTTCTTCCGCAGCTCTTCATCAATCTCAACTCGTTCTCTGTGCCTCGTTTCACCATAGAATAAATATCCGATAGGAATATGACAACACAGCATTTCTTCCAGACATAATGCCTGCGCTGCCAGCTGCAGCCTGTCCGCGTTGCTCACTTTCGGTTTTCCTCTCTTATATTCCACCGGAACGACCTTATATGATCCCTCGCGCCCATGCAGTCTGATTCCTTCTTCACTTTTATGAAACTCAACAATATCGCACTCCCCGCTGATGCCTATTTCTCTTGAATGGACCGGCATAGCTCTGCTGATGATCAGGTCTCCCCGCTTTTCCGCCAGGGAAGCATCATGTGCCTTTTCGTGCAGGAGCTTTCCTTCCACTGTCCTCACATTTTCCTGCCACTGCAGCTCTATGTACGCCAGCGCCCATTGTCTTCTGCAAAAATCAAAATGCTGTATCCCCGACAACTGAAGAAAATTCTCCTCCTCATACAAAATCAAACACCTCCGGTGCCGCACAATCCAATGGCAGCAGCTCTATTGTATAATCATCTGCAGACTGGCATCTCATCCCCGCCTGCTTTGGTGTGATCTTTATACTTCTGTGTATTTTAGCCGTGGAGACCGCTGGCGTTTTTTCTTGATGCTGCCACCAGAACATTTTCACCACTTCCATACTGCCTTCCGGCCTCGCCGATGAAGCGTCATTTTCAAACAGCGTCTTTAAAGCCTCCTTTAACAGTTCCGCATCCTCCTGTGAAAATCCGGTTTTTTCCGCCAGCTGTACATTGACACTGCCCTTCAGCAGATACAGCCCGAATCCTATCCGATGCTTTGTCCCCATCGTATCTGAAGCCTTGCCGCTGCCATCTTTCGCCTCACTGTTGACACTCTTTGTGATCTGCATACTGACAACATCCACCGGATCTACACTGACTGTCTGATGAATGGAAACCGGCCCCCGGATACCGAGCGATACCTCTTCTCCTTTAAACGCAAATACCTGTCCGAAGGTCCTCACATCTATCCATTCTCTGCAGGCGATCTTTGCACAGAGATCTCTGTCCGCTTTTTTCTTTTTACTGATCTCCTCCTTTAATTCCTTACAACCGTCTGCCCGTTCTTTCAGGCTGTTAAAAGAATCATCCGCCCGATCGTCCGACTGCACAAAAACTCTCTGCCCCATATCCTGAAAACGGTTTCTGATCTTTCGCTTAATACATACATCCGAAATGATCCCGTATCCGTCCATGTTTTCTCTGGGGCGGTTTCCATTTAACGGATCTCCGTTCGGGTTTGCATTACTGACCGAAATAACTACTGCAAAATCAATCTTTCCCTTTAATTCACTCATTCTGTTTTCCTCCACTTCACAATATAAAATTTATATTTCTCATATACTTTAATCTATTTGGGGCTGATACAATTACTGCTTTTTACTCCTGTTCTTCCGCCTCTCCGTCTTCCGTCTGTACCTCCTGATAATTCCTCAATGCCGTAATCTGACTATGAAATCCAAGCAGATAGAGTCCCCCTAAAGGTCTGTCATCCTCAAAGGTTTCCACTGAAAACTTATCATAGATCTCCTCCAGCAGTTTCCTGTACTTGATACTTTCCCCTGTTCTCAACCTCTGCCAGTACGGCGCAAGCTTTTCCTCAATGATCTTCCATGTCTGCATCGGCCGCTGCGAAAAAGCAGTCATATATCGCTGGGCATTTGTCTCCCGTCTCTCCTCCTTTGTATACGTACGGAATTCCACGTAATAAGCCGCTGCCAACAGCCTGCCGTACAGGTAATCTCTCTTATCACATTCTTTATCTAAAGCCACTCTCCATTCCTCCTTCGGATCCCTATCATAATATTGTTTCTTCACAAAAGCGCACGCCGTTTCCAGAACACTCTCCCAGTTATACCATTCTTTAAAAGATACAGGAGAAGATGCCCTGTATACCGCCAGCCGGACCAGATCCTCCGGCACTTTTTTTCTATCGATCATGCAGGGCAGAAGGCGCTTATACAGCTCTCCGCATACCTTATTGTTCGCCAGCGTCAAAACGCCCTTCTGCTCCGTCCCATACAGAGCCCTCGCCAGCGCATCTATTCCCTTCATACCTGTATATATGATTCTCCGGCCGTCCTTATATTTTGTATGAAGCCACCTGCAGCTGTCATGCCAGTATGCCAGATTCTCAATATAATGACTGGATAACAGTACCCGGTTCTCCGCCATAGACACACGCCCGGGCGTCGCCGATGTCAACGCCAGAAGTACGGTTCTGGACATCCGGTCAAACTGTTTTTCATACCCGCGCATAGCCGCTTTAAAGCGCAGAGCCCCCGGCTCATCCGTATCATAGATGTGTTCTTCTTCCTCCTCTTCTCCCCAGCCCGCCGGCTCGTCATACCCGCTTTCTTCCTCACAGGCTTCATCCCTGTCCGGCCATCCGATATCTTCATCCGTCAGGATCTCCTCCGCCTTTTCACAGATAGCATCCGTATCCTCCCTCATATCAGGCAGCGGCTGCATTTCTGACGCCCATACCACCACAGTCAGATCATCCCAGGCATACCCCTGTTTTCTGATGATCCACTTCAATGCATTATGTATCTTCTGAGAATCCGTATATCCGATCGCTATAGCCTGCGACTTATCCGTAAACCGTCCTCTGAATGTAAAATATGTTTTATCATTAGAGGAAAACAATTTTCCCCCATCTCCCTCATTCCTGATCTTTTTCGGATGAAGATAGGATACCGCCTCCGTGTTTCCGGTCAGATAGGATAATCCTTTTTCGACGGTACAGGTCTCATAATATCTGATAAAACTCTGAAATAATGATTTATCCAGCCAGCATTCTGACAGACAACTCCCCGCATCATCCTCCAGTATCCCGGGCTGAAGCTCCTTTGCTTCCTCTATTCTCCACCGCACAAAAGCATCCGTCTGAAGAATGCCCAGAATTTTTACATCCTCTTTCATTTTCCCGGACTCATTCAATTCAACAATGCCGTTTTCTACCAAATCCCGTATTAAACAGCCTTTCTCCAGATAGCGATATACCGCCTGCGCTTTTATATGGTGAAACTCTGAGTCATTCCATGCCTGAAGCGCCTGCATAAAAAGTTCATGATTTCTGGAAAAATCTTTTTCTTTGCCTGCCTTTCCTGCATAGTATTTCATATAGTCTCCGGCCAGATATTTCAGATTATCACAGAGAGGATGAGGTGCTACATCGGTCCTGCTTCCCGACTTCTCCGTGACGGGTATGATCGTGATCCTGTCCTCCTCCGCCACAGTCTCCGCCTTCAAAAAATCCCCTGTCTCATCTATTGTCACTGTGATCTGCGCTAATACTGTGGTATGGGAAACCGGAAGGAGTACGATCGGGATCTTTACCACTCCCTTTTTCGTCTTCTGCTCCAGATACATCATTTCACCGGCTATGTCTTCATTTTTATCATACAGATCAAGCAGTTCCTGTACCCAGTTCACTCCTCCACCTCCTCTGTAAATTCCCCCGCTCCGGCAAAATCGTGTTCGCCGAAGGTCTTTACCGTCATTTCCCTGATATGCCGTTTTTCCGTACACTCTTCCGGACGGCAGAAACTGATATACCCTCCTTTTTTCATGACCGGCCTGAAGAAGCGGACTGTCATCTTCCCCTTATCTTCCTCCAGAACCGCCTCATCAGCATAAGTCATCCCATGATACATAAAACCATAGGAAACCTCCCCTGTCATATCATCATAAAATCCGTCTCCCTCTCCAAAAACACAGGGCTCCACATATCCCTGACATTCCCTTGTTCCCAGAAAGATATCACGCCTGCCGCCTCTCCTGATCATCCGCTTTGCCATGTTGTGATACTTGTTTTCATTTCTGTCATCTGCAAACTCCGGCCTGTTTTCGTTCCATTCGAAATGTGCCCGGACCTGATAGCACACATCCTTCAGATAGGTATAATATGCCAGATCATTCCCGCCTCCGTATCCGATCGGGCGGATTCCCACCGTCTCTGTCTGGATCGGATTCATAACCCTGATCTCATCGATGATCCAGACGATCGCAGGCTTCCAAAAAACACTGTGCAGTATCCCCTTCACCGCCTCATAAGTGGGGATATGATAAGTACACTTCTCTCCTCCGATCCTCATAGCAGGATCAGAAAACAGCGCATACTCTCCGCTCACCTGAAATTCCACCGTATTTCTGTATGCCAATCTCTTCACCTCCATTCTTTTTACTCCTTATAGAAATAATGTTTTCATTAACCGTGGTTCTTTCATCACACCTGTTTTATCATGATAATAATTCTCTCGAAGAACGAATAACTGCTGATGGAAGACCGGATAGATCCCGTTGCCGATACTGTTTCTGGTACCTGGCGAAATCCCCACTGTCACAAGCTGAAGCTCCCGCAATATCCCGCGCTGTCTTTCAAAGGAACACTCTCCATTTTCCAACTCCGCAATGCGGGAAGCTGTATACTCTCCACACTCCACAACAACCTGAAACTTTCCATCCTCCGGAATCACCTCAAACAACGCCCCGGCGGTTTTAAATTCCTGATTCAGCAGACAATTTCCGAATTTTCTCTTCTCTCCATAATACGCTTTAAATCTGTTCTTTACATATCTGCCGCCCGAAAGCAGTTCCACCAGATCCGTAGGTGCTCCATACAACGTTACCGGATATCCCGTCTCCTCCTTCCTGCTCATAAAATATCTTCTATAATACTGACCTTTCATCTCCTCCGACGTCAGATCCATCATTTCCCCGTTTTTCCGATGATAGGCTAAAACGCTTTCCATCGCCTCCTGCGCCTTCCTGATATCCGGCAGTCCTGATAAAGCCTCCGCTTTTTCATGCATCCTCACAATATATACCATTCCGTTTTCATATACTGCGTTTCTGTTGCACCGCCCTGCCGCCTGTATGATACTGTCCAGTCCGGCCAATGAGCGGATCACACACCTGAATGAAATATCAACGCCCGCCTCTATGATCTGCGTACTGATACAGATTACCGTCTCTCCTCTTTCCAGAAGTTCTTTCATCTTTTTCAGTTCAGCCTTCCGGTGCATTACATGCATATTGGTGCTTAGGTGAAACAGATTTTCCGTAAGATGCTGTTCTTCCAGGTAGTGAAACAGATTCTGTGCACACGACTTTGTATTGACGATGACCAAAACCTGTCCCGCCTCCCAGAATTGTTCTAATACAAAATCCCCCAGTTCCTCAACATACAGTCCCCTCTGCTTCATCGTCGTCTTATCCACTATGGTTGTCCTGCGGAATGCTGTTTCATACCTTTTGATATCATGTATCATATTCTTTGGCGAAAGCATCCTGTTTTCTGGCAGTTCATCAAATACAGGCTGCGTGGCGGAACATAACACCACCGTCGTATTACAAAAACAAGTCAGAAAATTGACAGCCAGATTAAACAGTTCTATCGTCTTTACAGGCAGTGACTGTACTTCATCAAATACGATAACACTGTTACACAGACTGTGCATCCTCCTCACTGCTCCGGTCTTTCCGTCAAAAAGCGTATTCAACATCTGAACCGCCGTCGTCACAATGATCGGACTCATCCAATTTTCCGCCAGTTCCTCATAGCGCTTTCGATCTTTCTCCGTCTCATGTACCACATTGCAGTGATGCTCCAGTACGATATCCTCCCTCCCCGCCGCGTTTCTGATCTCCTCCGCGTTCTGCTCCAAAATACTCTGGTACGGCGCCGCATAAATAATATGCTGTTTTCCATACTCCAGCGCATGATACAGCGCAAACCGCAGACCCGCAAGAGTCTTCCCGGCACCTGTAGGAACCGTAAGCCGGTAGAGCCTGCAGGGATTCTTCCCGGCTTCCATGCACAATTCGGATATCTCACTCCTATATTGGTTGATCCGGCCTGCCCCTGACAGTTTCGTTCCCAAAAACTTTTCCGTTATATATTTCTCATAATGCGTGACACAGCCCCTCCACAGAGGCCTCCTATCCTTCAGATCTGCCAGATCATATACCTTTCTGCCCTGCATATATTCAGCAGTGTCAATCCTATCGCTATCGATCAAAACAGAAAGCAGCAGTCTGACATACATCCCCATATAAAAATATCTGCTGCCATAGCGCTTTTTCTCCTTATCCTTCTCATTTTCCCGGGAAAAAGCAAGGATCGGCTCCATGATCCCCTCTTTTAATTCTTTTGCCGCATCCGCACACAGCCTGAACACTTCCTCCTTATCCATATCGCTGTAAAACCGTTCTCTGACAATATCGAGATCGATCTGATATTCTTCCTGATATGTTTTACTCTGCCTCCTGTCCATCAGAGTCTGACCGCTTTCCGGATGAATACAATCCTGCAGTCCGTGATGGGAAAATATGATAACGGAGATCAGTTCTGTCAGATTCGGGATTCTGCTGATCTCTTTCAGCAAAAGACCGCCCGCTGTAGAATGATTTGCTTCACCGCGGTAATAGGGTTCTGTACCTTCCTTTATCTTTTTCATATACTCCTGATATTTTATTCCTAATTTTCCTGCATCGTGTAACATACCCGCCAGTTCGGCAATAGCTGCAAGTCCTTTTATCGGACATATCCTTTTACTGATCTCAGAAACCGCCTTGCTGTGTTCTGATACGGACTGTGCGCTCTTATGGTCTTGAGAAAGGTGCGCTATATAAGTATCATTCATCTTTTGTATTCCTTTCCAAAAAGAGCCATTGATACTCTGTTAAACTAACTTTAACAATTCAATGGCTCTTTTCTCATACTGATTTCCCATCCCATCTCGATAAATCTTTTATCTCTTTATCCATACAGATCCACCCCTTCCCTCTCTATATTCATATAAAAAGGAAGAACCGTTTTCCTCTGCTCATACGTCTCCCTGTCCCGCAGCAGCAGAGAAACCTCAATATCATTCTTCAATCCTATCCTGCTTGCAAGCTGCCTGATCTGCTGACGATACACCTTAACCTGTTCTCTATCACAGTTTAGAATAATCATAATATCAATATCCGACTCCAGATTAAAGTCCCCTCTGGCATAAGAGCCATACAAAACGATCTTATAAACATCGCTTTCCAGAATCTTTAATACTTCATCCACGACCTCAGCAGTGATCATATTTATCTCTTCCATATTTTTTTCCTGTAACATATATTTCACCTGCCTTTTTCTCATCTTAGCACATACTGTAATGCCCCGTCAAACTTCCCTGCTGCACAGTATTCTTTCACCAGACAGTGAATTTTCCTGCCGACTCTGCCTTTCAACCGTCTCTTTCCCCGCTATGATACACCCCGGCATCCTCCGCCGCCAGCGAACCCTTCCGCGTACCCTGCCCTTCTTCAAACGGATATACCACCATCTTATCTGATTCCGTCTTCGGATATACAGCCATCTTATCTGCTCCCACCGACAATATCTTCCTCTCTTTCCCATTCTCTCTAAACGGACGTTCTACTGCCGCCTGCTCCTGCTCTCTCCTCCCCCCGATCTCCCCTGTCAGCCTCTCCTTCAGCATCGTATTCCTCTTTGTCACCGTAAGATTCCGCACCGCATAGGCAAGCGCCTTCTTCGTCCCCACCATGACCAGAATCTTTTTCGCCCTGGTGATCCCCGTGTAGATCAGATTCCTCTGCAGCATCACAAAATGCGTCATAAGGACCGGCATGACAACGATAGGATACTCGCTCCCCTGCGCCTTGTGGATCGTGGTCGCATAAGCATGTACCAGCTCATCCAGCTCCGTCACATCATAAGTGACCAGCCTCGCATCAAACCGGACCATAAGCGTCCGCTCCTCCATATCCACTTCCTCTATGATCCCGATATCCCCGTTAAAAACTTCCTTATCATAATTGTTTTTTATCTGCATCACCTTGTCACGCAGCCGGAAGACCACACCGCTTCTGCGCAGCCCCTCGCCGCCCGGATTCAGCGCCTCCTGCAGAGCAATATTCAGATTCGCGGCGCCCACCACGCCCCTCTGCATCGGTGTCAGCACCTGAATCTGTGCCGGCGGCATCTGATAATACCTTGAAAGCTTGTTTTTTACCAGACTGACAATCTCCGGCAGTACCGCCTCCGGATCCTCCCTCTCCAGAAAGAAAAAATCCGTATCTTTTCCATTGGAAATATCCGGCATTTTCCCGGCATTGATCCGATGGGCATTCATAATAATCCGGCTAGTCTGCGCCTGCCGGAATATCCTTGTCAGCCGGATCACAGGAAAGCATCCCGAATCAATGATATCCCGCAGCACATTCCCCGCCCCTACCGACGGAAGCTGATCGATATCCCCCACCAGAATCAACCGCATCCCCGCCGGAATCGCCTTCATCAGTGAATTCATCAGTATGATATCGATCATGGAGCATTCGTCCACGATCAATACATCGCCCTCCAGCGGATTTTCCTCATTTTTCTGATACCCTTCCGGCGGTTTGCACTCCAGCAGCCTGTGGATCGTTTTCGCAGGAAGCCCTGTCGCCTCGCTCATCCGCTGTGCCGCCCGCCCTGTAGGCGCCGCCAGCAATATTTTCAGTCCATACGCTCGAAAAGCCGCAATGATCCCCTGAGTAGTAGTCGTCTTCCCGGTTCCCGGCCCGCCGGTCAGCACCATTACTTTGGAGACTGCTGCCTTCCGGATGGCGTCCCTCTGCACCTCATCGTATTCCATATGGACAAGCTGCTCAATGCGCGATACATCCACAGACAGGCTCTCATTCCCCGTCTGCCTCCTCGCCTCCATCAGCCTGCTCCAGAGCCTGTCGGAAGCAGGCGCCTCCTGCAGCTTTCTGAGTTTACTGGCGGTTCCTCTCTCCGCAAAGAAAAAAGGCGGCAGATAAATGGCGTCCATGCGCACATCATCTCCCACTTCCTCCTGAAAGCTGATCTTCGTCTCCTGTATCAGATCCTTATCCCTGATCATCTGATCCATCGTCATGATCACAGAGGATTCTTCCGCCTCCAGAAGTTCCGCCGCATGACGCACCAGCTGATATTTTTCTCCATAAACATGCCCTTCCTCCGCCAGATCGCTGAGCGCATACATGATCCCGCTCCGAAGGCGCACAAAAGCCTCCTTCTGCACGCCCAGCTTCTGAGCGATCTGATCCGCTGTCCGAAACCCGATCCCCCAGATATCATCCGCCAGCCGGAACGGATTTTCTTTGACGACCGCTATACTGTCGTTCCCGTACTGCTTGTAGATCCTCGCGGCATAGGACGTGTTCACACCATGATCCTGTAAAAACAGCATCACATTCTTGATCTCCTTCTGCCTCTCCCAGCTCTCCGCGATCTGGTCCACCCGCTTTTTGCCGATGCCCTCCACTTCCAGAAGCCTTTGGATATCCGTCTCAATGATCTCCAGCGTATCCGTCCCGAACATCTGCACGATCCGCTTTGCAAACTTTGGACCGACTCCCTTGATCAGCCCGGAACCGAGGTACTTTTCGATGCCATAGATCGTCGCAGGCATGGTCTCCTCCCAGGAGTCCGCAACAAACTGTCTCCCGTACTTCGCATCCACCTTCCAGTTTCCCTCCGCCAGAAGCACCGAACCCACATTGGCATCAAAAAGATTCCCCACCAGAGGCACAAGATCATCATATCCTTTCACCCGCACTTTCAGGACGGAATATCCGTTGTCAGGATTCTGATATGTAATTCGCTCCACCACGCACCGGATCTTCATAATGTTTTCCCTCCAGACAGACGCCTTCTTTTTTCTCCCTTTCCCCTTATTATATAGGATAATCCCATACGCCTCAATCAATTCTTTGTATTAAACATCCCGCAAAAAAATCATCGCTTCTTTCTTATCTTCATGAATGATCCGTGACCTGAAAAAAGAGGAACCACTTCAGTCCCTCTTCTTTCTTTCCGTCCTCTCCCCTCTGTCGAAAGTCCCCATCACATCCACATCTATCTCCGACGCATCCACCAGCCCGGCGGAATCCGCCCTCTGCCCTTCATCCGTAGATGGGATCGTACCGTTAAGCTGTCCCTGAACGCTCTGTGCCCTCAGTATCACAGTCTGATAGAGCATCTCCGCACCCACCTCATATTCCTCATAGGTGTAAAATGCCGTGGGATCTGTCTCCACCAGCGTATCGATCTGATTTCTGATACGGTTATAAGTTTCCTCAAATCTGCCGCCAAAAACGTATTCCTCCACAAGCTGACGCAGATATGCATGATATCGTTCCAAATACTCCTCATTTTCCAATAACGAGTCAAAAAACTCTGTCCCCTGAAAGGGCGTGTCGATCGCATCATTGATCACGCCTGAGGCACCGTTGTCTCCTCCCATCCCCATGCCGCCCATACCGCCGAACGCCAGATTATAATCCCAGGGAAGAATATTCAATCTTCCGCCGCTTTCATACAGATAATAGTTATGAGCCATATTTCCCGAAAGACTGTCCATGTTCACCGAAAAAGTATGTACCGCCATATATTTCAGCACATTGTCCACATCCAGATAACTCTCAAGTTCTGTCCCTTCCCCGATCTGTTTCAATGCTGTGACAACTCTTTTATGATCCGCCTCGCCAGTATCCGTCACCTCCCCTTCCCATATAACAGAATAGTTTTCAAGTTCATCATCCGTATAATTCAGATCCGCACCGCCACTTCCTCCCATGGGATGGTCTCCACCGGGCATTCCGCCTCCTTCAGGCGGGATAAATCCTTCTTTTCTCATGCCGCCGAAATCTTTTCTCTCTGTTAACGCAGCTTCTTCCGACGTATTTTCATTACCGCTTTCCTGTTCTGGTAATCCCTGCCCGGCTTTTCCGAGCGGCTCCGGTCCCCAATCTTCAAACGGTGCTCCAGCACCTTCCGGCAATTCCGGCATCCCTTCTCCAAATGGCTCTCCAGCACCTTCCGGCATCCCTTCTCCGAATGGCTCTCCAGCACTTTCCGGCATCCCTTCTCCGAATGGCTCTCCAGCACTTTCCGGCGGTTCCGGCATCTCATCTCCAAACGCTCCTCCTTTGCCATCCGGCATCTCCTGCCCGCCGGGCCCACCGTCCATGCTCTCCGGTTTATAAAGCTCCCCGTCTTCCGCCCCATAATTCCGCAGCAGAAAACTCTCCTCCACAGCCTCCAACGCCAGATACACACCCCAGTACTCCCCGTTCACCGATATCTCCGCATAATTATATAAAGAAGCATCCACCCCCAGATACTGATACATATCATAGACAATAGCTTCTTTCATATTCGTGGCATCCGCGTAATTATTGTTCAGGATCAGTTTGTCAAGCCCGAAGCAGGTCTGCCCCTCCACATAATGATCGAACTCCAGCTTCAGACTGAATCTGTCCGTATCAGGATCCATGGCGATGGATGACAGACTGGTGTTGCCTTTTGGCCGAATCCCTACATTACATATCTTCTGCCCCGCGATCACCACATCACAGGCATAATACTCCTCCGCCATCGCCCCGGCAAGCATATTCTCCCAATCCGCCGGTTCCATCTGAATGTCAATCTGAAGAACCTCACCCGTATCAAACAACTCCGCCGGATACTGCAGGTTCACAACATTTCCGCCCAGCACTTCCACTGCTCTCTGCGAAAATATCATTGCCAGGATACACACTGAGACTGCTGCCATCATCAGCATGCCGACTATCCTTGTTATACTTTTATGGGCAATCATATATCATTCTCCTCTTTTCCGCACTATATTCCATATCCCCCCGAGACGGCACCTTCCATACTTTCATACAGATTTACCTGATATTTTTTATATATCAGGACATATACTCCCCGTTATAACTCACAAGCGTCACATCGCTCACTCCGTCGATATCCCCCAGCCTGTTGACAAAGGAAGTTTCCGCATCCTTCATGCGGATTTCCGCCGTCAGCTCAATCCCCGCTGTATTCACCGTCTTGGATTTTACCACAGATCGCTCCACCGCCTTTTCCATCAGATGCAGAGCTGTCTCCTCCGCCCTCTCATCCCGGCAGTTCAGGATCAGGATATACGGATTCTCATGTATTTTCCGGTTGGCAAAGAGAAGCAGTATCACACCTGTTATGGCTGAACCGATCACAGCAAGCGGGATCATTCCCGCACCGATGATGATCCCTGCCGCAATAGCCCAGAACAGATACACGATCTCCATCGGTTCCTTGATCGCCGCCCGGAAACGGACGATCGAGAGCGCACCGACCATACCGAGCGAGAGTACCACGTTGGATGTCACCGCCATGATGACCAGTGTCGTCACAAGACAAAGCCCCACCAGCGTCATGGAAAAACCGGTGGAATACATAACGCCGTTAAACGTCTTTTTATAGACCATAAAAATAAACAATCCGATCACCAGGGCAAACAGCATCCCGATCAAAGTGTCCACCGCTGAAAATTCCGTTACATTCTCCAGAAAACTGGATTTAAAAATATCGTTAAAAGTCATTACTATATCCTCCTGTCACTCATTTCCATCATTCATTTTCATCATTCATTTTCATCATTCATTCTCTCATTCCCTGTACATCTTCCTGAACACAATGCATTAAGTTCACATCTCCACATTACACTGCATCTGTCCGGATATCTGCTCTCATCCGAATCTCCTGCACGCCGCATACTTCGAAAACGCCTGCCGGCGCATCACGCCCGCCTGCAGAATTCCCCGGATCACCTCCGGCAAAAACGCATCGTACTTCACCTCCAGAATCATATCCCCTGGTCGCTCAGAAGCGCTGATATCTGTCACCTGCTCTTCCAGAAAATCCCTGTGATACAGCGTCGTCCTGATATCGGAATCAAAGGTAACCCTCACGTTTCCGGCTTTATAAACATAGGGCTCCCGCATATACGATACCAGAACTCTCGGGCGCAGCATCTGGCTGTGCATCTTTACATACAACTCCTGTACAAGAGGTGACGGATGTCCTCTCATCCAGTTAAGCCTCCCGTCCAACAGCTCCCTGCATTCCTTTTCTGTGATCTCCACATCAAATTTCATACAGAGATCATTCACCTTCATTTTCTTCTCCAGTACCAGAAAGGAAAAGTCGTCATTATAATACCGGATCCTGAATTTCTCCCGCCTCGAAACCCCATCCGTCTTCTCCCGCAGAGCTTTATCCCTATAATTGTCAAAGTAAATGCTTCTGATCAGATACCTGCCGTCACTCCCCGTATGTAGATCCGGCTGCATGACAGCCCTCAGCCGGCTTCTCAGTTCCAGATACTGCGGATACCCGATCCCGTACTTTAACTCATGCCGAAAGCACTCATTCTGTACCATTCCATTATACTGTTCTATTTCGCTGTCCTTTCCCATTCCGCTGTCCCTCTCCATTCCATTGTCTCTCCCCATTTCGCCGTCCCTTTCCATTCCGCCGTTTCTCTCCATTCCGCCATCCTGTTCTCTCCTGCCTTCATCCGCATCCGATCATCCAATGCACAAAAACAGTATAGGATCGCTTCCTGAAATGTACTTAAAATAATCTGTGTATTTTCTCTGAACAAAGCAGGACGGTTTAATCCCGTGAAATACCGCATCAGCCTCCCGAGTGCAAAAAAACAGCGGGACAGCCGAAACTGTCCCGCCAATAAATCCTGACTTATAAAAGTACCCTGAACCGGATTGTTTTTCCACTCTGGCTTTTTACTTCTATCCTGCCTCCATGATTTTCTGCGATCGCCTGCGCCATGGACAGCCCGATTCCTGTGCCTCCTGTTCCCGCGGATCTGGATTCATCCAGACGATAGAACCGGTCAAACACCCTCTCCAGCTCGGAGATATCCGACAGATCACAGGTATTGAATACTTCTATATATATTTTCTTTCTTTTGCGATAAATATCCAATCGGATCTCTCCGCCCCCGTCCGAATACTTTACCGCATTGTCAAGCAGGATTGATATCATCTGCTGAACGGCATTTCTCTCGCCCTCCAGTTCCAGCTTCTCCTCTATAGCCTGACTGTATTTTTTTCCTTCCGCCTTTGCCAGAACAGCAAACGGCTCCGCCGTTTCCCATGCGGCATCGCTCAGGGAAAACACACTCTTTTCCGGAAATGGCACCTCTTCATCCAGTCTGGAGAGCGCCACCAGATCTCCCACAAGCTTAGAAAGCCGCATCGTCTGTTTCTGAATATTTTCGATCCACTCATTCCCTTCATACTCCATCGCCGCAATATCCGCACTGGTAGCGATGGAAGTGATCGGTGTCTTCAGCTCATGCCCCGCATCCGTAATAAAACGCTTCTGCCTCTCCAGGTTTTTCATATATGGCCTGACGGCATATCCCGAAAAGACTACGACCAGAATAAAAACGATCAACAGGCCCGAACCCCCTATCCCCAGAGACACGAAAAGCAAAGTCTTCATAAACTGTATCTCTCTCGACGCATTCAGGAACAATACGGCGATCCCCTCCCCTTCCTCTTTCACACAGTAACGGTAATCGCCATAATATCCCTTCTCTCTTCCCCTTGAAAGTATGGTCTGCGCATACTTTTCCGCCGTTTTTTCATCCACGGAAGAAATATGATCTCTCGAGATAACCCTGACCCGCCCCGAAAGATCACAGTGCACCGTAAAAAACCTGGTGGTAAACTCATCCTCCGGACCTCTTCCCGGTATCCCCTCCACCGGAGGGCGCGGCGCCTTCGGTTCCTCCAGAGCCCTGCGTTCATACGCCAGAAGATTCCGGATCAGATCATCCTGCATGGATGTCGTCTGATAATAATTCACCACGTTGATCCCAATGACGATCACCAGCATAACGGCCCCAAACGCAGCCATCGCAGATAAAATAAACCGTCTCTGCACCTTTTTCAGCATCTGCTCTCCTCCAGTGAATAACCGGCGCCGCGGACCGTCTTCACCTCAATATCGCCGCCTATCTGTTTCAGCTTCTTTCGGATAAATCCGATGTAAGTCCAGACCACATTGATATCCGCATCCGAATCCTGTCCCCACACCCTGTCCATCAGATGATTCGCAGAAAAAACGAAATGCGGATGCCGCATAAACAGTTCCATCAACTGAAACTCCTTATTGTTCAATCGCACTGTTTCACCCCCGCAGGCAAGTTCGTACCGGTTACAGTCCAGCTCCACGCCCCCGAAGGACAAAAGAGAGTCCGTATACCCCATATTCCTGCGCGAAAGCGCCTTCACCCTCGCAACAAATTCCCGGCTGGCAAAGGGCTTCGGCAGATAATCATCGGCCCCCGCCTCCAGCCCTTCCACCCGGTCCTCAATTTCCGCCTTCGCCGTCAGCATCATGATCGGCACATTCGAACCGGTCTTTCTGATGCGCTTCAGCACCTCCAGCCCGTTTACCCCTGGCATCATGATATCCAACACGATCACATCATATTCCATACTCTCGAAATGATCCAACGCCTGCGCTCCGTCAAAGGCAGTATCCACAGTAAATTTATTCTTTTCCAGCAGGAACTTCAATCCCCTTGCAAGTTCCTGCTCATCCTCCGCGATCAGTATGCGCATTATTTCCCCTCATCCAGCACCTTCAGAAACAGATCTCTGATGGCATCCTTCGGATAGCGTCCCAGCTTCTCCTGCTGCTCCTTTTTGATCAGCCCGCCTGCCATGGCAGCATGTCCGCCGCCGTTTCCTATCCCCTCCAGTGCGCTATGTATCAGATTCCCCGCATGAACATCAGGATCCTCCGAACGGACGGACAGCTTTATGCCGTCCTCCCTGTAGGAAAATACAACCGCAACCTCCACCTCGATCAAAGCGAGGATAAAATCCGAGAGAATTGCGATAAGTGCATCCGGACAGGAAAAGGGAATGCAGGAAAAGCCTGTCTTGTCATAAAGTTCAATGCTCTCGATCGCCGCACCATAGGCTTTCAGATCATCAAATTCCATATTGTTTCGTTCAAGATCCGACAATTTCTCCTGATCACAGTACCGGAACAAAAACTCAAACATTTTAATATCTTCCCGGGTTACCCCTCTTGTAAACTGCAGGGTATCCATCTTCAATCCATAGAGAAGCGCCGTTGCCACATCCTTTCCCGGTTTCAGCCCCAGTTCCTCATAATATTCCGCGATCAGGGTGGCGCAGGCGCCGGTTATTCGCAGCTTCTGATACTGATATTCCACCTTCGTGAACGTAGGATGATGATCGATGCACGCCACCTCATCCCCTGTAAAATCTGTGACATTCCCGCTGTTTTTCTGCGAATCCACGCAGATGATATAGTCATCGTCCCTGAGATCCGGACGCAGTTCCTCATAAGAAAGCATTTGAATCCGAAATACATCCAGCATCTTGGATGCGCTCAGCTTATCGATCCTGCCGTCATAACATAACTCTGATGAAATATCGTAAGCAAGCAAAAGCTCCCTCAGTCCATAAGCCGATGCGATCGCATCCGGGTCCGGAAAATTATGCGTCTGGATATAAATATTATGTCCCCTGCATAATTCCACCAAATTCATAAAATCACTCATAGTATCATCCATTCCTCCATCCTATTCCGACATAAACAGTGATAAAAATATATTACTATACTATCATTTTTGACAGCCTGTTTCAATCGATACGCTTAAAAAGAGCCCCGGATTCCTCCAGAGCTCTTCTATACTCACTTACAATTCCAATCTGCAATATCTTTTACGCGTTCATCTGCGCCGCAACCTCAGCCGCAAAGTCCTCATTCTTCTTCTCAAGGCCTT
>CANSLJ010000050.1 GCA_947647735.1 uncultured bacterium
AAGACATCGCCCTTTCACGGCGGTAACACGGGTTCGATTCCCGTCGGAGTCAGTAGATTTAAATTTTTTGAATATAATATGGCGTGATAGCCAAGTGGTAAGGCCCCGGTCTGCAACACCGTTATCGCCGGTTCAAATCCGGCTCACGCCTCTTTAAAACCCCGAAGATTCGGGGTTTTTTGTTTGGATAAACGATCTGGTTTGCGTATCAGGATCTGATACGGATTGATAAATCTTTAGGCCATGTCCGGTATTTCTTTTAATTTCATCATAAATTTTTCACATGCTTTTGAAAATACCTGATATTTTTTCCAGATAATACTCATATCGTCTTCTCTTTTAGGGGATAAAGGCCGAAAACAAAGATTGCTGTTACCGGAAGTATTAATGATCTTATCAAAGCAAACGGCATATCCTAATCCTTCCTCGACCATTAAAGAAGCATTAAAGATCAAGTTATAAGTAGCGACTATTTCAAGTTCAGACAGGCCGCGACGAATCCATTCGGTCAGTTCTTTATTGCCATTTTCCTGTTGCGATATGATCAGAGGTTTATCCCATAAATCCTCAGGTGTAATGGACTCTTTCTCGGCAAGTGGAGAATCCCGCCTCATCAAAACTCCCCAAACATCTTTATGGGGAATTTTTACTGAATTATACTTTGTTGAATCTACAGAACCGAATATAATGCCAAAATCAATCAATCCCTTTTCCAGCTGTTCCTGTACAAATTCAGCGTTGCCGCTTGAGATATGGTAGTGGATGCCCGGATAAGTCTTGTACAGACTTCTTGCGGCCTTTGCAACCAGACGGACAGCATCGGTTTCACCTGTCCCGATATAAACATCACCCACTACAACCTGATCGGAAAGAGTAATTTCATTTTCTGTTTTTTGCACCAGGTTCATAATTTCCTCTGCACGTTTCCGCAGGATCATTCCTTCTTCCGTAAGTGAGATCTTTCTGGAACCTTTTGTTCCGCGTATCAGAAGCTGCTTTCCCAGTTCTTCTTCTAAGGCCTTTATCTGTGTGGAAAGAGTGGGCTGGGAGAGATGCAGGGACTCGGCAGCCCGGACAATGCTCTGTTCCCTTGCAATGGCAAGGAAATATTGAAGTACCCGTAATTCCATTTCAAATCCATCCTCGTATTATATAGTCATAGCCGCTTTCGTTTTTGTCTGCAACTTTATATTCCACAGCATAGCACAAAATCATATAGGGTTCAACTATACAGATGTATCAGATATAAATATTTGTTATTTTGCTGCCGCAGTGCTAGACTAAAGCAAGTGCTCGATCCGGTTCACAATCCTAATTTCCGGCGGATGGAGCAATGAACAAAAACAGGAGGTTTTTCCATGAGAAAATGTGTGTTGGCAGTATTAACTTTATCAATGATTTTTTCTCTGACGGGTTGTGGTGATAGCAGAACAGAAGCAGGGCAGGATGGGGGAAGTATGGAAGGCATAGATACAATAACAGGCTCTGAAGGCGGATCAAACGAACCGCTTCAGGCAGAAACGAATATTGTCCCCACAGGAGAGATCATGGAACTGGAAAAAGGTTTTTCTGCTGTGCGCTATGACGGGGATTACGGGTTTGACCGGTTTCTCTCGGAAGGCGGCGCTTCGTCAGATAAGGAAGTGGTCGGTTTCCTGACAGAGAGCCTGCTGTCCGGTACAGATATCGGTTTTAACGGAAATATCTTCGGCTGCAGCACGATAGCGCTCCAGACGCCGGAGGGCGAATCCCTGTTTGGACGGAACTTTGACTGGAACCATTGCGAGGCCATGGTTGTCCTGTCCTACCCCGAAAACGGATACGCCTCCATTTCCACAGTCAATCTGGATTTTATCAGCCAGGGCGGACTGGCAGGCATGGCTATGAAACAGGATAAGATTAAGACGATCGCCGCGTTGTATGCACCTTTAGATGGGATGAATGAAAAAGGACTTGCGGTGTCCGTCAATATGATACAGGATTCAGCAACTATTGAACAGGATACGGAGAAACCGGATATCACGACGACCACAGCGATCCGCCTGCTGCTTGATAAGGCGGCAACCGTGGATGAGGCGCTGAAGCTTTTGGGTCAGTATGATATGCACGCCTCCATGGGGATGATGGTTCATTTTGCGCTGGCGGACACTGACGGTAAAAGCGTGGCAGTGGAATATGTAGGGAATGAAATGGTGGTGACGGAAACACCGGTCCTGACAAATTTCTACCTTGCCCAAGGGGAAAAGAACGGGATCGGGACGGCACAGTCCCACACCCGCTATGACATGCTGATGGAGCGCTTGGAAGAGAGCGGGACAATGGACACGGAAGATGTCCGTGACGCGCTGGGCAGCGTGAGTAAAGGAAATTTTGGGGAATTTGAATCTACGGAGTGGAGCATCGTATTTAACCAGACAAACGGGCAGGCAGTTTATTACCACCGTGAAAACTACGAACAGGGATACACATTTGCACTTGAATAGAGGAAAGGGGCTGAATATTTGTGAATTATATAAAAATGTTGTTTGATCTATACAGGCTGAAACAAAATACAAAAAAGTCTGCAGAGCAGATGAAACAGCTTCAGGACAGGAAACTTAAGGAACTGCTCCGTTTTGCATGGGAACATTCCCGGTATTACAGAAATTCTTTTGAAGGTGCAGGGATCACAGAGGAGCAGCTTGACACGCTTCCCCTGTCGGCATTTCCGGTGACTGACAAAAATGTATTGCTTAAGCATTTTGACGAACTGGTTACAGTACCTGATCTGACGCAGGAGGAACTCCGCAAATTTGACGCGGAAGAAAATAAGGAAGAAAAGACGTTCCGTGGCTATCATATTGTACATTCTTCCGGCAGCACAGGAAAACCGGGATATTTTGTCTATGATGAGGCCGCGTGGAACCGGATGCTCCTTGGGATCATACGGGGCGCTTTATGGAATATGTCCATGATGCAGATATTGAAACTGCTTGCAGGAAGGCCGAGGATTGTCTATATTGCAGCCACCAACGGACGCTATGGCGGAGCGATGGCGGTAGGTGACGGCATAGACGGAGTAGGGGCCAGGCAGATGTATCTGGACATCAATACGCCGCTGGCGAAGTGGGTGGAGGATATCCGGAAATTCAAGCCCAATATGATCATCGGGTATCCTTCCGCCATCAAAATTTTAGGGGAGCTTGTGGAAAGCGGGGAGATCAGGATGGATGTGGTACGGGTAATCTCCTGTGGGGAACCGTTGGGAACCGGGCTGCGTCATTTTCTGGAGACAGTTTTCAAAGCGGATGTCATCAATTTCTACGGCGCCAGTGAGGCCCTTGCCATCGGTGTTGAAACGGGGCAGGAGGACGGCATGATCCTGTTTGATGATATGAATGTGGTTGAGGTGGAAGGGGATGCCATGTACCTGACGTCACTCTATAATTTCGCACAGCCGCTGATCCGTTACAAAATTTCGGACCGTCTGGTGCTGAAGGAGCCGTTTCAGGACAGCCCCTTTGGCAGGGCAGAAATCCTGCTGGGGCGTGACGAGGATATGATCTGGTTTGAGGACGGGGCAGGGAACAGGGATTTCCTGCATCCGCTGGCGGTAGAGGGGTTCTGTATCAGGGGACTTCGGGATTATCAGTTCCGTAAGATAGACAGGGCGGCTTTTGAAATACTGGCGGAGGTTCCTGATAAGGCAAAGCGGGAAACGGTGCGCATGGAGATACAGAAACAGATGGAAACAATTCTTACAGAGAAGAAGTTGTTCTATGTGCAGTTCTATATCCGTTTTGTAAAGGAAATCCTGCCGGACCCCGCTACGGGGAAAAAACCGCTGATTCTGGCGGAATGTCCGGTATATGGTAAGGAGGCAGTGGTATGAAAGAGGTGTTGCTTTCCGCAAAGGGACTGTGTAAGCAGTTCCCGCAGGATGCAGGGAAAGAGCAGGTTTTAAAAGAGATCGATGTGGATATTTTTAAAGGCGATTTTACCGTGATCATGGGTTCTTCCGGGGCAGGAAAATCAACCCTGCTGTATGCCCTGAGCGGCATGGACAACATTACGGCAGGGAAGGTGTTTTACAAAGGAAAGGAGATCAGCAGATATAAGGAGCGGCAGATGGCCCTCCTGCGTTCCCGTGAGTTTGGTTTTGTGTTCCAGCAGACGCACCTTGTCAGCAGTTTAAGTCTGTTTGAAAATGTGGCTGTGGCAGGGTATCTGGATTCGGGAAAGGATACAAAGGCTGTACGGCAGCGGGCGGAAGAACTGCTAAGCCGGATGGGGATAGAAGAGGCGAAAGACAGGTTCCCGTCCCAAGTTTCGGGAGGGGAGGCGCAGAGGGCGGCAATCGCAAGGGCGGTCATCAACCGGCCGGGGCTTTTATTTGCGGATGAACCGACAGGCGCCCTAAATAAACGGAATACGGACGAGGTACTGAAGCTCCTGACAGGGCTTGCAGAAAGCGGTCAGAGCATTCTGATGGTGACACATGATGTCAGGGCGGCAATCCGCGGCACAAGGATTCTGTATCTGGAGGACGGGAAGATTCTGGATGAGATGTCTATGGGAGTTTACCGGGAAACGGAGGCAAAAGAGCGGGAAAAGAAGCTGAACGAATGGCTTTCGGGATTATCATGGTAAGGACGAAAAGAATGGCGGAGCCATTCTTCTCGTGAGCGGCTGTGGAGAAAGGAAATGAAGATGGAGATAAAAACATTATGGCTTGCGGGAAGCAGGCGGCATAAGGGGAGCCTGGCAGGAATTTTTATCCTGATACTGCTTTTGTCGGTGACGCTTCTGACTGTCCTGACAGTATGGCAGAACGCAGGACGCTATGTGCATGACGAGATGGAGCGGCTTGGTTTTGGGAAAATTACCGCATGGGTTTCAGGCGTCTCCGATATAGAAAGGCTGACAGATGGGATTAGCGCCCTCCCGGAAGTGGAGCGGGCAGGCGCGCAGCCCATCATTTTTTCAGAATATGAAGTAAACGGACAGAAATCGGACAGTGAGGGGCAGCTTGTAACTTATGAACCGGACAGATACCCTTATAAGATATTTCAGGATGATATGACGGGTTATCAGACAGGGAATGTGGAGATCAGGCCGGGGGAAATCTATGTTTCACCCTCCATGCAGTCCATGTTCGGCGTGGAGACAGGAGATGAGATCAGTTTCCGTATCGCCCGAAACAGTGTAGTTAAGTCCTTTACGGTAAAAGGATGGTTTGAGGACCCGTTTATGGGAAGCTCCATGATCGGCATGAAAAGTTTTCTGATCTGTGGGCAGGACCATGAGGGAATCGCACAGTTGATTGCCGGGGCAGGGATTGATGCTCTTGCCCGGGATGGATATATGGTGCATATCTTTCAGGAGGATGCCGGACTTAGTACGGCGGAGTTTAATGCGGTCTTAAACAGCGGTACGGAACTGCCGCGGTATGCGGAGTTTACCCACTCGGACAGTGCGATCTCCGGTTTTATGCTGACCCTGCAGAATGTATTTACGGGCCTTCTGTTGGCATTTTCCCTTATCCTTACAGGGGTGTCCCTGATCGTCATGGGGCATGGCATCAGCAGCGCCATGGAGCGGGATATGGCGGATACGGGGATTTTGAAGACCATAGGATTCACCACAAAGAGGCTGCAGGGAGTACAGGAGCTGTTGTTCCTCTCCCCTGTTTTATGGGGCATAATCACGGGAAGTCTTCTGGCTGTCCAGGCAGCACAGACTGTCAGCCGCATGACGCTGACGACTACCGGCATTTTGCTGCCGGCCGGAATCCCGAAAGGGCTTTGCCTGATGGTTTTGCTTACGGTCTTCCTGATACTGGCGGTCTTTGTTTATCTGAAAACGGCGCGGATAGAAAAGATAACTCCGATGAAGGCAATCCGCAGGGAAAGCCGGGAGAGGGAGGGAATCAGGGCAGGAGAGAGAACCTGCCTTTCCCCGGTACGCCAACAGGGGCTTGGATTCTGGATGGCGCTGCGACAGCTTGTCACAGGCAGGCTGCGCTACATGGGGGTCTGCTTTGTGGTAGTGCTGCTTGTGTTCTTTGCGTCTCTGATCGGGCGTATCTCCTTCTGGCTGGGGCCGGACGGGGAGGGGCTGATGGATGCCTTTAACCCCTCTGACCTGCACATCGCGGCACAGCCCATGGGGGAAACAACGATCGAGGATGTGGAACGGATGATTCGGTCTTATACAGGCATCGCAGATCAATACATGCTTGCCATGCCGGGTGTGACGGTGGAAGGCGTGGACTATACGGCAAACGTTATCACGGAGCCGGAGCGGTTCCATATGCTGGAGGGAAGAACCTGTGCCGGGGCGGATGAGATTGTGCTGACAGAGTTTGTGGCGGCGGATCTGAATGTAGGGATCGGGGATACGGTTCAGGTCAGCGGGGGGCTCGGCACCCTGGAATACAGGATTTCCGGTATTTACCAATGCGCCAATGACATGGGGGCAAATGTGGGCCTAAGCCGAGAGGGATACCAGAAGATTGGGCGTGAAACCTCAAACATGTGGTGTGTGCATTATTTTCTGGAGGATGTGGGGAAACAGGCCGAGATCATGCAGGCACTTGATGAGGCATACGGCGGGGATGTGTATCTCCATGAAAACTCATGGCCCGGGCTGTACGGGATTCTTTCTGCTATGGAGTTTTTAATATATTTTATGTATGGGATCGTGACAGTAGTGGTGCTGATAGTGATATCACTGACAGGGGGAAGGCTCCTTGTCATGGAACAGAAAGACTTGGGTGTATATAAAACGATCGGTTTTACGTCGGTGAGGTTACGGTTTTCCTTTGTACTGCGGTTTGGCATTGTTTCCCTTGCAGGTGCCGCGGCAGGTGTGGCTCTTGGTGCGCTGCTGACCGATCCGTTTGTGGCCGCACTCCTTCGGATGTTTGGGATCAGTAATTTTTCATCCCATATGACCATATCCAATACCCTGCTCCCGGCAGCGGCGGTTGTGGGACTTTCTGTTGCTTTTTCATGGCTTGCGGCAGGAAAAATAAAGAGATGCAGGCTGATAGGCTTGATAACAGAATAAATAAGGCAACGGGGCATTCTTATAGTATAGTTTTTACCTATTGATTTGCATTAGAAGTAAGTATTTGCTATTTATATGTACGCTATTTATAATGACATTAAGGGTTAAGAAACAGAATGAATTTATCATTAAAAACAGACAGGAGCGATAAATTATGAAAAAGAGACTATTTGTAATATCAGGTTTGGTGCTGGCGTCGGGAGTGATGCTGACCGGCTGTGGCAATTCTTCAGAGGATAATTCTGCGGAGGATTCTGTGGTTTCCATGCAGGACAGTTCTTCGGAGAGCGTCAATGTTTCTGTGCTGCCTTCGGAAGATAACTCAGCAGAGATCAGTTCCATGCCTGATGCGGAAGAACCTTCCCGGCAGACGACAGAACTGACAGTTCAGTTCGGATATGAGGGAGAATCTTTTACCCTGAACCTTTACGACAATGATACGGCGGCGGCAATCGCAAGGCATGTGGGAACCGGCAGCTGGAATCTGCCGATCTATCATTATGATGACTTTGACAACTGGGAAGTCATGCAGTATTATGATATACCGAGCCGTTATGAGATTCCATCCGCACCGGAGGGGATCACAGAGGAAAGGGCGGGGGCGGTTTACTATTCCGAACCGAACCGCATCATCTTATTCTATCAGGATGCGGAGGTTTCCGCGGAGTACACGCCCGTAGGGTATTTTGATCCTACGGAAGAATTTGTGGATGCGGTTGAAAATAATCCGGTGCTGGAAGGATGGGGAAATAAGATCATCAATATCAGTGACGGAGATTAAAAAGACGAGGGGGAAAGGGTGGCGAGTGTATAATGCTAGCACAGGCAATAGGCTATAACTCGGAAGAAGATGTGATCCAGAATCTGAAGGATGCCGGATGTGATAAGAAAACGATCGAAAGATTTATGAAGTGTATGGATCAGGATGATGTAAGCGGCCAACTCCGCCTGATGAAAGAACAAAGGAGATGTCTGCTGAACAGAGTGCATGAGGAAGAAAAGAAGATAGGCTGTCTGGATTATCTTGTCTATCAGATGGAACGCGGCAAAAAGGAACTATAACGATCAGGAGGTAATGGTAAAATGAAAGTAATTGAAAATCAGACGTTTGATATGGAAAGAGCGCTTTATGGGAGTAACGGGATAGTTGTGAAAAATTGTTCCTTTGACGGTCCGGCTGACGGCGAGAGCGCATTCAAGGAGGGGCAGAACATAGAGACAGAGAACTGCTTTTTCAACCTGCGCTATCCGTTCTGGCACGACCACGGTTTAACGATCAGGAATTCGGAGATGACAGAACTTTGCAGGGCGGCATTGTGGTATTCCGACCATGTTAAGATCATGGATACAAAGATGCATGGGATCAAAGCGCTTCGGGAGTGCAGCGATGTCACGATTGAAAACTGCGATATCATTTCCCCGGAGTTTGGCTGGTCTGTGAGCAATATCGAGATGCGGCACAGTACGGCGCAGAGCGAATATTTTTGTATGCGCTCCGACAACCTGCATTTTGAGGATGTGCAGTTTAAGGGCAAATACTCTTTCCAGTATATCCGCAATGCGGTATTTGAGAACTGTACCTTTGACACAAAGGATGCGTTCTGGCACTCCGAAAACGTAACGGTAAAGAACAGTGTGGTGAAGGGTGAGTATCTGGCATGGTACTCCGAAGGGCTGACCCTGATAAACTGTAAGATCGTCGGAACACAGCCGCTGTGCTATTGTAAAAACCTGAAACTGGTCAACTGTGAAATGGTCGATACAGATCTTGCCTTTGAAAAATCTCAGGTTGAGGCGACGGTCACAACGCCGGTCATCAGCATTAAGAATCCTTTATCCGGACGGATCTGTGTACCGGAAGTGGGAGAGATCATCATGGATGACGAAAATGCCGGAGGAGAAGTGATCATCAGCGGGCAGGAGAGCCGCAATGCTGAGAGTAAGTGTATCTGTGCCTGAAGAACGGGAGGCTGTAAGAATGGGAAGACACATAGCAGTTATTTTAACCTTGATTCTGCCGCTTGTCATGACGGCTTGCGGGAGTGATACAAAGCTTGAGGAAAACAACAGCACAGTGCAGAACATGGAAACACTTCACACAGACAGCGCTCCGGAACCGGATACTGAGCCGGAATCAGAACCGGGGCAGGAGCCGCAGGAGGGCGGTATGGAAGAAAAGGAGGAAGATGCGGTGGAGACGGACCAGATTTATATGCAGATTGGGGAAAGTACACTGACGGCGGTTTTGGAGGACAATGAATCGGTGGAAGCCTTAAAAGAGTTTTTAGCTGACGGAGCGGTGACAATATCGGCATCCAACTACGGGGGCTTTGAAAAAGTATGCCCCCTTGGGATCGAACTGCCGAGAAACGACAGCCGGACGACCACCCATGCCGGAGACATCTGCCTGTATAACGGTAATCAGATCGTTATTTTTTATGGTTCCAATTCATGGGCATACACAAGGCTTGGAAAGGTGTCAAACGCAGATGAAACAGAGTTGGAAACGATCCTCAGCGGGGAGGAGACAGAGATAATGCTTTCCCTTGAATCGTTTGATTGATCGAAGAGGGAAGGAAGGATCGGCTTGTATTTGCCTGCCATATGTATAAACCGTAAGGTTTTGATTGTAAAAGTAAAAAAAATCATATATGATGATAATGGACGTCAGTGTATTACCAGGTAGTATCCAGGGAATATAATACAAGGAGGCAGGCTTATGACAGAACGGGAAACCTTAAAAAAATGGATCGATGAAAGCGATAATATTGTATTTTTCGGCGGCGCCGGAGTATCCACCGAGAGCGGCATCCCTGATTTCAGGAGCACGGACGGGCTGTATCATCAGACCTATGCCTACCCGCCGGAGACGATCCTGAGCCATACATTTTTCAGGGCGAAGACAGAAGAGTTTTTCAAATTTTACAGAGACAAGATGTTGTATCTGGACGCGGAACCCAATGCGGCGCACAAGAAGCTGGCGCAGTGGGAGGCGGAAGGGAAACTGAAGGCGGTCATCACCCAGAATATAGATGGGCTGCACCAGAAGGCAGGCAGTAAGAATGTGCTGGAGCTTCATGGCAGCGTACTCAGGAACTATTGTGAGGATTGTGGAATATTCTATGATGTGGAAACTGTTAAAAATTCGGAGGGGATCCCGAAATGTTCCTGCGGCGGGACGATCAAGCCGGATGTGGTGCTCTATGAGGAAGGGCTTGATAACAGCACCTTGACAGCGGCAGTACGCCATATTCAGGAAGCGGATGTATTGATCATCGGCGGCACTTCCCTTGCGGTCTATCCGGCGGCGGGGCTGATAGACTATTATCGCGGCGATAAACTGGTGCTGGTCAATAAAACGCCGACGCCGAAGGATAAGATGGCAGATCTGGTTGTACAGGGGAGTATCGGAGAGATATTCTCAACATTATGATAAAGAGGAGCGGATTATTATGAAAAAACCAGTATTAGTGATCATGGCGGCAGGCATGGGAAGCCGTTACGGCGGCCTGAAACAGATGGACCCGATCGATGATAACGGGCATATCATTATGGATTTCTCCATTTATGATGCGATGCGTGCCGGTTTTGAAAAGGTTGTATTTATCATTAAAAAAGAAAATGAAGAGATATTCAGGGAGTGTGTCGGAAACCGGGTGGCGGAGAAGATGCAGGTAGAATATGTATTTCAGGATATCTATAATATTCCGGAAGGTTTTGAAGTTCCTGAAGGAAGGGAGAAACCCTGGGGAACAGGCCATGCGGTGCTTTCCTGTCTGCCTGTGGTAGATGGTCCCTTTGCGGTGATAAACGCCGACGACTATTACGGAAAAGAAGCCTTCGAACTCATTTATAATTTCCTGACAACTCATCAGGACAACGAGAAATACCAGTATACCATGGTAGGATATTATCTGAAAAACACCCTGACAGAAAACGGCCATGTGGCGCGGGGAGTTTGCACTGCTGACAGGGAAGGGAAACTGCTGACCATCACCGAGCGGACCCGCATCGAAAAACATGAGGACGGCCCTGCCTACACCGAAGACGATGGAGCAACCTGGACACAGCTTCCCGGGGATACCATCGTATCCATGAATATGTGGGGATTTACTGCCGGCATACTGCAGGAATTAAATAACAGGTTTGCGGACTTTTTAGCAAAGAACCTTTCGAAAAACCCGCTGAAATGTGAATACTTCCTGCCCTTTGTAGTGGATGAGTTACTGAAGGAGGGCAGGGCGGAAGTAACTGTTCTGGAATCTGCCGACCGCTGGTACGGCGTAACTTACAAGGAAGATAAACCCGTAGTTGTGGAGGCGATAAAGAATTTGAAGAATGCCGGTCTATACCCAGAAGGGAATTGGTAGAAATATTATAAACTGAAGACAACGTATTAAGATTTTTACTGCCAATAACGCAGGCAGCCAGCGCATATATATCCGGTGAAGACTGTAGAAAAACGCCGGTACTTAGCGAGGTTTTTCACGAGCTTAGTATCCGCTGCGTTTTTCTCCAAGCGAGAGCGTGTCTGAACCGGATATATATGCGCTGGCTGCCGGACTTTTACAAAAAAATCGCCTCCTCCCCTTGATTTATAAGGAAAAACATGCTAGAATATTAGTCCGTGATATATATTCCTTGCTCTCGCTGCAAACGAGGGCCAGAGACCAAAAGGAGGTAACTAACATGACAAAGTATGAATTAGCCGTTGTTGTTAGCGCAAAACTCGAGGAAGAGGACAGAGCAGCCGTTGTAGAAAAGGCAAAAGCTCTGATCGAGAGATTCGGTGGCCAGATCACTAATGTGGATGACTGGGGCAAGAAGAGACTTGCTTACGAAATCCAGAAGATGAAAGAAGGCTTCTATTACTTCATTCAGTTTGACGCTGAAACGTCTGCGCCGGCAGAAATCGAAAGCCGCATGCGCATTATGGACGGAGTGATCAGATATTTGTGCGTGAAACAGGACGAGAAATAGAATAGGAGAACGTATGAATAAAGTAATACTTATGGGACGTCTGACAAGAGATCCTGAAGTAAGATATTCTCAGGGGGAAACCCCTCTGGCAATTGCAAGATATACACTTGCGGTAGACCGCAGATTTAACCGTAATAACGGTGGTGATAATCAGCAGACCGCAGACTTCATAAGCTGTGTAGCTTTTGGAAGAAGCGGGGAATTTGCAGAAAAATATCTGCGCAAGGGAACAAAGATCGCCGTGACAGGAAGGATCCAGACCGGCAGCTATACCAACAGGGATGGACAGACTGTCTATACGACGGAGGTTGTGGTAGAAGATCAGGAGTTTGCGGAGAGCAAAAACAGCAATTCCGGATCAGATGGGGGCTATACCGGAAGCAGCAGGCCTGCGCCGTCAGGAGCGGGAGATGGATTTATGAATATTCCCGACGGAATAGACGAGGAACTGCCGTTTAACTAAGAATAAGTTTAGATAGGAGGCATTCAAATGGCTTATAATAAAACAGACAAAGCTGATTCTCCGATGAAGAGAAGAGGCGGCATTCGCAGAAGAAAAAAAGTTTGTGTTTTTTGTGGAAAAGATAATGTGATCGATTATAAGGACACAGCTAAATTAAAAAGATATGTATCTGAGAGAGGCAAGATCCTTCCGAGAAGGATTACCGGAAACTGTGCAAGACATCAGAGAGCGCTTACAACTGCTATCAAGAGAGCAAGACATCTGGCGCTTATGCCTTATGTACAGGACTAAACAGCTTATGAAATGATGATAAGCCGGCTGTTTTTGTGGCAGTCGGCTTATTTTTTTCGCATTTTCAGACAGTAAATGACTGTTTTGCACAAAATATGGTGTTTTCAGACAGAAACAGCCTATAAAATGTGATGGCATATTCTGGACAAAAATGGTATACTAATCCTATATGATTTTTTGTGATTATGTGAAGGACAGGCTATGAAAAGTAAGATTAAACTGAAGGGCAAATTGAAATTCCAGTTTAGTTTCATGCTGTATATGGGTTTCCTTTTGCTTCTGATCGATATTGGAGTGTTCACATTTAATGTGAAAGCAGGCGCATTGCTGACTGCATTTATCCTTATTTATTTTATCTCCTACGCGGTTTTATACTTCCATATAAAACCCGTTATCATGAATGAGCTGGTCAGCTTTGCCACGCAGTATGGACAGATACAGAGAAGGCTCCTCAGGGATCTGGATTTGCCCCATGCATTGCTTGATGATCAGGGAAAAGTAATATGGACCAACAAGGAGTTTGAAAAGCTGGTACATAAAGAGAAAGGCTACAGGAAGTCTATCACCACGCTTTTTCCGGCAATGACAAAGGACAGGCTGCCCGGGCGCAGCGGGGATGTTTTCACAGAGCTGGACGTGGATTTTGAGGGAAGAGATTTCCATGTCAAGGCGCGGAAGATATCTCTCAGGGAAATGGCGCTGAACAGTGACATTATCGAAGCGGAGGATTATGACGGTTATCTGATCGCTGTCTATTTCTTTGATGAAACGGCACTGAAGATCGCTCTGAGGGAGATCGATGATCAGAGCCTTGCGGTAGGGCTGATCTATCTGGATAACTATGAGGAAGCGCTGGAGAGCGTGGAGGAAGTCAGGCGCTCCCTCCTGATCGCGCTGATCGACAGAAAAGTAAATAAATATATTTCCGCTCTGGATGGGATATCAAAGAAACTGGAAAAAGATAAATATCTGGTGATCATGCGGAAAAAGGCGGTGGAACAGTTAAAGGAAGACCGGTTTGACGTGCTGGAGGACGTAAAGACCGTTAATATCGGCAATGAGATGGCTGTGACACTGAGCATCGGTATGGGGCTTGACGGCCTTACCTATGCACAGAATTACGAGTTTGCGAGAAACGCTATCGATCTGGCACTGGGGCGGGGCGGTGATCAGGCGGTTGTCAAGACGCCGGATAATGTTGCTTACTACGGCGGAAAGAGCCAGCAGGTAGAGAAGAACACCAGAGTGAAAGCCCGCGTAAAGGCGCAGGCGCTGCGTGAGATCATTACAGGCAAGGACAGGGTCATCATCATGGGGCACCGTCTGGCGGATATAGACAGCTTCGGATCGGCTGTCGGCATAGCGAGGATCGCGCTTACGCTGGAGAAGAAGGCACATATTGTGATCGATGATGTCACGACGTCTATTCAGCCGTTTGTGCAGCTTTTTAAGGATAATCCGGACTATGAACCGGATATCATAGTGAACAGTACAACAGCGCTGGAACTGGCGGGAAGCAATTCCGTACTGGTGGTAGTGGACGTTGATAAGCCGAGTATTACGGAGTGCCCGGAACTCTTAAAGGCGTGTAAGTCCATTGTGGTGCTGGATCATCACAGGCGCGGCTCGGAGACGATAGAAAATGCGACATTGTCTTATGTGGAGGCCTATGCTTCCTCCGCCTGTGAGATGGTATCGGAGATCCTGCAGTATATCGGTGATAATATCAAGATCAAGTCCGATGAGGCGGATTGTATGTATTCCGGTATTATGATAGATACGAACAATTTTATGACAAAGACAGGCGTGCGTACTTTTGAGGCCGCGGCATTCCTCAGAAGAAACGGTGCGGATGTCACAAGGGTCAGAAAACTGTTCAGGGAGGATGCCAACGAATATAAGGCGAGAGCGGATACGGTCAGCCAGGCGGAGATTTACAGGAATGCATATGCGATCTCGATCTGTACCAGCGAGGATCTGCAGAGTCCTACCGTGGTAGGTGCACAGGCGGCGAATGAACTGCTGAATATCAAAGGCGTGAAAGCAAGCTTTGTATTGACGGATTATCAGAATCAGGTTTATGTCAGTGCAAGGTCTATAGATGAAGTGAATGTACAGATTATCATGGAGCGGCTCGGCGGCGGCGGACATATGAATATCGCCGGCTGTCAGATGGAGGATGTCTCTCTGATGGAGGCGATCTCCATTGTGAAGAATACGCTGGATACCATGATACAGGAAGGGGCAATTTCATGAAGATTATCTTAACACAGGATGTAAAAAAACTCGGAAAAAAGGGTGAGATCATAGAGGCGAGCGACGGCTATGCAAGGAACTATATCCTGCCTCAGAAGCTGGGCGTGGAGGCAAACAGCAAAAATTTAAATGATCTGAAACTCCAGAAGAGCAACGAAGAAAAAACCGCGCAGCGAATTCTGGAGGAAGCCAGAGAACTGGCTGAGAAGATCGGAAAACAGATTGTTGTAGTGAGCATGAAGGCTGGGGAGGGCGGCAAAGTGTTCGGCTCTGTTTCTTCAAAGGAGATCGCGGCGGCGATCAAATCACAGAGTGATCTGGAGATAGATAAGAAGAAGATTCAGCTTCAGGAACCGATCCGGAGCTTTGGCACTCATGAAGTGGGCATTAAGCTTCATCCGCAGGTAACAGCAATACTAAGGGTAAAAGTTGAGGAAGCATAAATGGCAGCAGAGGAAGCGCTCTTAAAGAGAGTATTGCCTCACAGCATTGAGGCGGAGCAGTCTGTGATAGGCTGTATGATGATATCACGGGATGCCATTACCGTGGCTGCTGATATGCTGCAGGAGGATGACTTTTACAGCAGGCAGTATGCGTTGATATTCCAGGCGATCGTAGAGTTAAATGATGCGGGAAAGTCAGTGGATATCATAACGCTGCAGAATAAACTGCGGGAGAAGGATGCGCCGCCGGAAGTGAGCAGCCTGGAATTTGTGAAGGAACTGATGCTTTCTCCGATGACAACGGTCTATATCCGTGACTATGCGGAGATCGTAGCGGAAAAAGCCGTGCTGCGCAGGCTGATCAAAGCCAGTGATGAGGTCATCAATACCTGTTATGCCGGGAAAGGCAGTCTTGAGACTATTTTAGACGATGCTGAAAAAAGCATTTTCCATATCGTGCAGCGCAGAAATACCAGCGATTATGTTCCTATCAGGCAGATTGTTTTAAGCGCTATGGAGCGGATTGAAAAGGCTTCTAAGACAAAGGGAAATGTTACCGGGGTGGCGACAGGCTTTCTGGATCTGGATTATAAAACAGCCGGGATGCAGCCTGCAGATCTGATTCTGGTGGCTGCAAGGCCTTCCATGGGAAAAACCGCACTGGTGCTGAATATTGCCCAGTATGTGGCGTTTAAGAGCAATCTCCCGCTGGCAGTGTTCAGTCTGGAGATGTCCCGGGAGCAGCTTGTGAACAGGCTGTTTTCGCTGGAGTCAAGGGTAGATTCACAGCATATCAGGACAGGCAATCTGTCTGACAGAGAGTGGGAAGATCTGATCGATGGCGCGGGAATCGTGGGAAGATCCAAACTGATCATTGATGATACGCCGGGCATCAGTATACCGGAGCTGCGTTCCAAATGCAGGAAGTTTAAGATGGAACAGGATATCCAGATGGTCATCATTGACTATCTGCAGCTGATGTCAGGGAGCGGCAGATCGGATTCCAGACAGCAGGAAGTATCTGATATATCCAGGGCCCTGAAAGCGCTGGCAAGAGAACTGAATGTGCCCGTGATCGCATTATCCCAGCTCAGCCGTGCGGTAGAACAGAGGCCGGACCATCGCCCGATGCTTTCCGACCTGCGTGAATCAGGTGCGATCGAGCAGGACGCGGACGTGGTGATGTTTATCTACAGAGATGATTATTACAATAAGGACAGCGAGAAAAAGGGCATTGCGGAGATCATCATAGCAAAACAGAGAAACGGTCCGATCGGAACGGTAGAGCTGGCATGGCTGCCGGACTATACAAAATTTGCCAATATACAGAGGTAAAAGAATATAATATGACTATTACAAAAGAGGATTGATGTTAAACTGTCAAGCCCTCTTTTTGTTTTGCGCATAGAAACAACAGACAACCACAGTATTTAAAACACAAATTCAAGCAGGAGGAAGAAACGTGGAAAAAGAAAAAATCTATCTTATTTCAGATGCGTCCAAAAAAGTGGAGGTGGAAAGCCATGTATTACGTTACTGGGAGGATGAGCTGAAGCTCCCGGTAAAGCGGAATGAATTAGGGCACAGGTATTACACGGAGGAGGATATTATGGAATTTCGGGAGATCAAAAGGCTGAAGGAGCAGGGGCTTCAGTTAAAAGCGATCAGAATGATATTGAAGGACGGAAAGCTGACAAGGCTTCCGGATGTGAAGATGATGCCTGCGGCGCGGACAGATACCCTGCCGGAGCCTGCGGCGGATGAAAAAATGGAAAGACTGGAATATCTGATGAAGAGGCTGATCGCGGAAGCCGTTCAGGAGAGCAATGAGAAATTTTACGAGGAGCTTTCGGAAACCCTGACAAAGGAGCTGGACTATCAGTTCAGAATGCAGGAGGAGAGGGATGAACAAAGGGAAAACCGGCAGCTTCTGCTGGAAGAAGAACATTATAAACAGCTGGATGCCTTACTGCGGGGAAGAAGCAGCCGTAAAAAGAAAGAGGAAAAACAGCACAGAAAATTGTTTGCCAGAAGGAAGAACCCGTAAGAAAACAGGTGCCGCATCATACGGCACCTGTTTGATCTTCTCAGACAGTCAATAAATTTACCGACCGCAGGTATTAAGCTTCAGAGATGGTGCCAACAGGACAGCCGCCTGCACAAGCGCCACAGGAGATGCAAACGCTCTCATCGATAACGAATACACCGCCATTTTCAGAGATAGCGCCAACAGGGCAGGTACCTGCACAAGCACCACAACCTACACAACCATCACCAATTACAAATGCCATGAGATAAATCCTCCTTATGTATAAAGTTTGTGAGGGGATGCAGGAAAATACCGGCATCCCTCAGCTTTCTTCTTATTTTAATATAATCTTATGAGATATACAAGCCTAAAAGTAGGAAAAATAGCAGGAAAATATTTTCAAAATAATTTAATCCTGAGAATTTTCCAGTTCCTTTCTGGCTGCTTTCACGCCGTCCAAAATAGCCTGTTTTTTGACAAGCAGCGTATTCTGATCCATAGCGGGAACACCGTGAAGCTTGTATTCCATGCCAATGCTTTCATATTTCTTTTCTCCCATCGTGTGATAGGGGAGAGCGTCAAGTGCTTTTAAATTGGAAAGATGTCCGATAAAGTAACCTAACTGATACAGGTACTTTTCATCATCTGTCAGTCCGGGCACTATGACATGGCGGATCCAGACAGGAACCTGTTTTTTATCCAGGTATTTTGCGAAGGCAAGAATACCATCATTAGGCTGGCTGGTCAGTTCCTTATGTTTTTCCGGATCGATATGCTTGATATCCAGCATAACGAGATCGGTCAGGGGCATAAGTTTGTCCAGCTTTTCGATAAAGGCGGCATTGCCCTCCTTATATGCGATGCCGGAACTGTCGATAC
Organism: uncultured bacterium; assembly: GCA_947647735.1. Taxonomy (GTDB): domain Bacteria; phylum Bacillota; class Clostridia; order Lachnospirales; family Lachnospiraceae; genus 1XD8-76. The sequence continues at coordinate 18,392 of CANSLJ010000050.1, forward strand.
AGGTATGAATGCCATGCTCTTTTGCCAGCGTAAACAGGTCAATAAGGAAATCCACCTGCATCAGGGGTTCGCCGCCTGTAACAGTGAGGCCGCCGTCTTTGTAGAAAGGACGGTTTTTTTCATACTGTTCAATAATTTCTGCCGGTTCCATCATTGTGCCGCCGTCCATAGCCCAGGTGTCAGGATTATGACAATAGGCACAGCGCATGGGGCAACCCTGTACAAAGACCACGAACCTGGTGCCGGGCCCGTCTACGGTACCAAAACTTTCAAGGGAATGAATACGTCCTTTCATATTAAAACCTCCGCAAAATCCCCTGAAGCATAGGCCTCAGGGGATAGTTTATAAAATATATTTCCTGAAGAATTCTAATTAAATAGATTCATGGAATGTACGGGAAATAACATCAGCCTGCTGTTCAGGTGTAAGCTTAATGAAGTTTACAGCATATCCGGAAACACGGATCGTAAGCTGAGGATAATTCTCGGGATGCTTCTGAGCGTCCAGTAACATGTCTCTGTTTAATACGTTTACATTTAAGTGATGGCCGCCTTTTGTTGCGTAGCCATCCAGCAGGGATACCAGATTATCAACCTGGGCTGTGTTTGATGCTGCCATTGTCTTTTCCTCCATAGTATTTACATTTTTATAAATTATATACCGGAACCTGAGTAATCATCCAACCCCTGTTCCAGCGTCGGAACGCTGCATGCGAGCGGAGTTCTGGAGCAGTCCGTACAGCCCATAGTCTGTACGGATTTATCCTGCTCACTTTTTTCATCGTAATCGATGTTTACATGTCCCACGCCGCCTGCCATGCCGGAATCCAACATTTTAACAAGATCGTCAATTAAAGCTTTATCGTCCATTTTACTTCAACTCCAGTTCAATATCGCCGGAGAACACCTTATCTTCTTTACCAAGAGCGCCGGGGATGATCGTGAAGGTATTGGAGATACCATCCTGAGCATCTTTGAACGGCAGTTTGGATACGGAAGCCAGGGAAGCTACTGCACCGTGAGTATCACGGCCGTGCATCGGGTTAGCACCGGGAGCGAACGGCTGGCCTTTCTTACGTCCGTCAGGTGTGTTACCTGTAGCCTTACCATAAGTTACGTTGGAAGTAATAGTAAGGATGGATGTTGTAGGAACACCGTTTCTGTAGGTGTGGTGTCTTCTGATCGCTGTCATGAATCTGTGAACAACTTCCTGAGCGATATCATCAACACGGTCATCATCGTTACCATATTTCGGGAAATCACCGGTTGTCTTGAAGTCTACGATCACGCCGTCCTCATCACGAACAACTTCAACTTTAGCGTACTTAATAGCGGACAGGGAGTCAGCTACGATGGACAGGCCTGCAACACCTGTTGCGAAGTAACGCTTAACATCTCTGTCATGCAGAGCCATCTCAGCTCTCTCATAGCAGTATTTGTCATGCATGTAGTGGATGATGTTCAGAGTGTTTACATAAACATCTGCCTGCCACTCCAGCATATCCATGAATTTATCCCAAACGTCATCATAATCCAGAACGTCGCCGGATACAGGACGATACTTAGGGCCAACCTGTTTCTTTGTCACTTCGTCAACACCGCCGTTCAGAGCGTACAGCAGACATTTAGCAACGTTAGCACGAGCGCCGAAGAACTGCATTTCCTTACCGATTACCATAGAAGATACGCAGCATGCGATACCATAGTCGTCACCGTGGGTAGCTCTCATCAGATCGTCGTTCTCATACTGGATGGAAGAAGTCTGGATAGACATCTT
>CANSLJ010000051.1 GCA_947647735.1 uncultured bacterium
TGAAATCAAATGCTCATTGCATTCGCGCTTGATTTCCTGCTGACATGGTATAATGCAGTGTAGGTACAGGAAATGTTGCAAAAGTGAGAAATGGTGAAAAATTTCAGAAATAAAATTATGTTAGTTGTCATTTAGTGGCATTGCAGGCAGAGGAAGATTTGCAGGTGACAGCTATAGTTGCAGATATGGCGGCAGAAATGGAGAGAGATGAGACAGGAGACTATAGACAGGATCAGAAAATTTACAGAGGATCGGGACTGGGATCAGTTCCACTCGCCCGGAAATCTGGCAAAATCGATTTCCATAGAAGCGAATGAATTGCTTGAGTGCTTCCAGTGGAGCGATACGGAATATGACATTCAGCATGTGCGGGAAGAACTGGCGGATGTGATCGTGTACTGCCAGGACATGCTGGACCGGCTGGGACTGGATGCGGATGAGATCGTGAATGAGAAGATGGATAAGAATGAGAGGAAATATCCGGTGGAGAAGGCGCGGGGGAGGGCGGAGAAGTATGACAGGTTGTGATAATGAAATATAATAAAAAGTAACACTATGATAAAATTTGAATTTTTTAAGATAAAGTAGTTTGATAGATTGGGCAAAAATATTAGAGGTATTTACTTGAAAATAGGATGGATGGTGACATGAGGATGCCTAAAAAAAGATATGCACAGTTAGAGGAACATATATTAAGGACTTTTCAGAGAGACAGGCTTTTTTTGTATCGAAAAAAGATATATGATGTTTTGACGGCAGGAAAACCCCGGTCACAGATGTATGGAGGGGAATGCAAAACTGATGTGTTTGTCAGGGTGAGAGAAAGAGAATCGGGGGCGCAGGGAGATATAAAGATATCAGTAAAAACGCAGGATAGCCAGGAGTTTCAGGAAAACAAAATTACTGCTCAAAAAGCTGAGGCGTATTTTGGATGTGATTGGGAGAGGATAGTATTTCAATCGACAATGCAGTTGAAACAAAAATTCGAGAACAGAATTTTACTGTATGCGTCAGAATTATATCCGACAAAAGCAAATTCTGTCACTGTGGGCTGGAAACTGGAGATTGCAAGTAAACCAAGGGCTTTGAGCGTCAGGGCTCCATTATCTGATCAGGAGATTCGAGATTATGTATATCGAGGGACGAATCAGCCGTATGAAAAAATAAACGCTGTTGTCAACGGAGCTATCGTCGAGAGATCCGGTATAGCAGATTATTTACTTGTTACTGATATGTCCCAAATTAATACAGCGAGTGATGTGATAGATCAGATGGTTCCGATAGAGTCTGCTGTGGTCGGAGACACCTATTTGATATTTACAGCAAATAATTACAGGATGGATGTAGATTCTGCGGATGGACCGCGATCTCTGGCTGTGCGCATAGAGTGGAGATGTATAAATCATAAGCTTGTACCACATTTTTGCTATGACGAACCGCTGAAATATACAGGGCAAAATGATATGCGTCCGCTCGTTTTAGAGGCATTCAGAAAATTGGGAAAAGCTGATGTCCGGGAGATAGATCCAAAAGTTGATTTGGAGACAGAAAGTATTTTCAGGCTATGATTTATAAATCAGGCAATAGAGAGGAAAAGATAAAATATGAATGTGATAAGTTTATTTTCCGGGTGCGGCGGACTTGATTTGGGATTTGAGAAGGCTGGGTTCCAAATACCTGTAGCGAATGAATTTGATAAAACGATATGGGAAACGTTTAAATATAACCATCCCAAAACACATTTGATTGAGGGCGATATACGACAGGTCAATAAAGAGGATATCGCACAATTTATAGATGGAGAAGTCGATGGAATAATTGGCGGGCCACCCTGCCAATCGTGGTCAGAGGCCGGGGCGTTACAGGGAATCAGGGATTCCAGAGGGCAATTATTTTTTGATTACATTCGTATTTTAAAAGAATTCAGGCCCAAATTTTTCCTTGCGGAAAATGTCAGTGGCATGCTGGCCAACAGACATTCTGAGGCTGTGAAAAATATTATATCACTTTTTGAAGAGGCGGGATATGAGGTGTCTTTTACATTGGTGAACGCCAAAGATTATGGTGTTGCAGAAGAGAGAAAAAGGGTATTTTATATTGGCTTTCGGAAAGATTTAAATATCACTTTTGGATTTCCTAAAGGCTCCACAAAAGAAGATGGTAAGAAAATAACGTTAAAGGATGTTATCTGGGATTTACAGGATACGGCGGTTCCATCAGGGCCTAAAAACCATCATAATCCTGAAGCAGTCAATAATAATGAGTATTTTACCGGGGCGTATTCTTCCATATTTATGAGCCGTAACAGAGTTAAGTCCTGGAATGAGCAGGCATATACGGTGCAGGCCTCCGGAAGGCAGTGCCAGTTACATCCGCAGGCGCCTAAAATGATAAAGTATGGAGAAAATGACTGTCGTTTTGTGATGGGGAAAGAGCATTTATATCGCCGCATGACAATAAGGGAGGTTGCCAGGATTCAAGGGTTTCCGGATGATTTTAAGTTTATTTATGAAGATACGAATAATGCCTATAAAATGATAGGAAATGCTGTACCGGTGAATCTGGCATATGAGATAGCATGTGCCGTAAAAAAACATCTTGAGGGAAGAGGTTATGAAGTGGAGGTGGATGACGAGGCAATTGATGCGAAAGAAGTGAATGAAAGGAAAGTGAGTGCCAGAAGTAATAATCAGGGCAGAGCGTATGAATATGCCTGGATGCAAACATTGTATGAACAGTTAAATATGGCAAATAAAGCAGAAATGATAGAAAATTCCAGTCTAAAAGTGAATGAGAGAGCATGGCAGGATATGGATGAAGAAAGCCGGGAGACATTTAAGATTTCTGCAAGTGCTGCGATTCATACTATATTGGAGTTAGAACCATTACTTTGTGAAGGCGATAAGAGCAGGCTGACCCTGGAATTTCAGAAGGATGGGGCGGGGAGAGATGGCGATGTGCGGGACATTGTGATCAGAAGGCATGATATCGGATGGGAAATAGGCTTAAGTATCAAGCATAATCATGATGCGATAAAGCATAGCCGCCTGAGCCATGTACTGGACTTTGGTAAAGTGTGGTATGGAAGGCCTTGCAGTAAGGACTACTGGGATGCGGCAGGAGAGATTTTTGACAGGCTAAAGGATGCAAAGGAGCAGGGGTTGAAATGGTCAGAGATAGATGATAAAGATCAGAAGATTTATGTTCCCCTTTTGCAGGCTTTTATGGATGAAGTCAACAGAGCCAATAAGGAAGTCAGGGATTTGCCTCGAAAGATGGTGGAATATCTCGTCGGCACGAAGGATTATTATAAAATTGTAAGCAGGGATAAAAAACGTGTTACGTTTATACATACATTCAATTTGCGCGGCACATTGAATAAACCGGGTAAAGTTAAAGTTTCAGCCATCACGGTTCCTGTCGTACAATTACCGACAAGGCTGGTGGCACTTGAATGTAAGCCTGACAGCGAAAATACGGTAGAGATGTATTTAGACAATGGATGGGAACTTAGTTTCAGGATTCACAGCGCGAAAGGAAAAGTGGAGCCAAGCTTAAAATTTGACATACAGTTTATGGGGATGCCGACGACCGTGTTGAATATTGAGTGCAAATGGAATTAGCGAAAGACAGAGGCAGTATTGCCATATAAGGGAATAGTTTTATTTGCAGTAGAGGGAAAGTATAAAATGGAAGTATTGTTTGATGAGTTAGAGTCAGCAGATCTTGTTGTGGATACGGTATATAAGGGAGGAAACATAAGTGGGAAGGCTTCGGAAGTGCTCCATGTGTTATTGCCTAACTGCAGCAACTCGGGTGGCTTTAGAAAAGTAATGCGGAAAGATGGCAGTGGATTGCCGGCATATGTTGTTTTATATACATCAATGCAGGAATTGGCATGGCCGGATTATTTGGATGAAGAAACAGGCGTGTTCAGATACTATGGAGACAACAGGACACCTGGAAGAAATATATTAGATACACCAAGAAAAGGGAACCAATTACTCGAATTTGTATATGATTGTTTAAATAGCAGGGATGGTTCTATCAGAAATATTCCCCCATTTTTGATATTTAAAAAAGGGGCTGTGGGATGGGACGTACAGTTTCTTGGGTTAGCGGCGCCGGGGAATCCTAAAATTTCTCCGGATAAAGACTTAGTTGCTTTCTGGAGGACAATGGATGGGCAGCGTTTTCAAAATTACGAAGCTTATTTTACTGTTCTTGATACAAAAGAGCCGATTGATCGGAATTGGTTAAATGCTTTAATATATCATCATGAGGAAAACCTTCAATATGCGCCGGAAGTCTGGAGAAAATTTATTAATCAGGGACGGAATGGAATAGAACCGCTGGTAGCGAAAAGATTACCTAAAATACCGACAAAGTATGATCAGTTGCAGAGTGATGTGGAGGGTTTGGCGTGTCTTGATAAAATCAGGGAACACTATCATCAAAATCCATATGGGTTTGAACACTGTGCGAGAGATATACTCGAAAAATTGGATGAAAGATTTCAGGATTTTTCATTGACAAGGCCTTGGCGGGATGGCGGAAGAGATGCCCTGGGATATTATGTGATTGGAGGCGGAAGTAAGGCAAATTATCCCTTGCGGATAGATTGTGCCATGGAGGCAAAATGTTATGCTAAAAATCATTCGGTGGGCGTGAAAGAAATGTCGAGGCTAATATCGAGAATCAGGTATAGACAGTTTGGTGTCCTTGTCACAACAAGTTTTGTACATGAACAGGCATATAAAGAAGTGATGGAGGATGGACATCCTATATTGATTGTATCTGCGTCAGATATAGCAAGAGTGCTTCGCACAAATGCAATCACTTCAGCGCGAATGGATGAGTGGTTTCTTAGTTTGGATGAATCTGACAATCGCAGATTTCAGCGACGGATGACAGAATATTCCGACCGTATAAATAAGATGTAATTTGAGATGTATGAATTTGAAAATACTACAGAAAAAACAAAAAAGACAATGAAGAAGCTTCGTTCTGCAAACACAGGAATAGAGATTGCGCTGCGGAAGGCTTTGTGGAAAAAAGGATATCGGTATCGTGTATGTTATGACAAATTGCCGGGAAAACCGGATATTGCCTTGACAAAATATAAGATAGCAATATTCTGTGATGGTGAATTTTTTCATGGTAAGGATTGGGAACAGAGAAAGGATAAGATAGCGAATGGGAATAATGGAGCCTATTGGACAAAGAAGATTTCCCGCAATATTGCCAGAGATGAGGAGATCAACAAGAAATTGATATTTATGGGATGGACTGTGATACGATTCTGGGGAAAAGATATTACTTATAATGTGGAAGAGTGTGTAAAAGTTATCGAAGAGAAAATTTTTGAAAATATGTTGGGTATAGAATAAAATAGCGATAAGCCATGTGGTAGTTACAACAGTGATCTTTGGCTTGGACCGTGATCTGTTGTGTTATTAACAGGGCGATACTGAGATGTAAGGGAGAACGTACATATGTCAAAAACCCATGTAGCTAAAATCAAATGTCCGAAATGTGGCAGGAAAAATAAGGCTCTTCTCTGGGATAGTATTAATACTGTAATAAATCCGGAGATGAAAGAAAAGGTCAGAACGGGCGAAGCGTTTGTATGGATCTGCCCTGAGTGTGGCTATCATGCCAGTTTGAATTATGCCATGTTGTATCATCAGATGGAGGATGAGGTGATGATATATTATGTACCGGGCAATCCCAAAGAAGCTGCTGAGATGGTGAAAGGGTTCTTCCATGATGATATAGCCGAAAAAATTGGCAGGAAGCTGAGTTTTAATAAAAACTATCAAAAGCGCGTGGTTGGAACAATGAATCAGTTGCAGGAAAAATTGATGATTCTGGATGCAGGATTGGATGACCGCATTATTGAATTGATGAAGTTGTTTATTACAGTACAGCTGCAGGAGAAGGAGCCGGATCTCAGGGTTGAGGAATGTTTGTTTGAGAGGACAGAGGATGGAGCCAGACGCTTTGTTTTAAACCTTGGGGAGGGAAGATGGGGAGAGTCGGATTATATCCAGGACATTTATGATCGTTTGGCGGAAGAGTTCAGAAGTATTTTGTCTGGTAGATATGATGACATAGTTGTTGATTCTGATTGGGCGTTAGGGGTGTGGAGGGATAAAAACAGCAAGAGATAATCTTAAGCAGTAAACTTGGAAAAAAGTGACCGGGAATAAGAAGTAAAAGAAAGAGATAATAGAGAATGACAAAAGAAATGAAAACAATAAGAGTAGTAGCCGCAGTCATAAAAGCAGTCAATGAAGCGGGCAGGCCGGTCATATTCGCAACCCAGAGAGGCTATGGGGAATTCAAGGATGGCTGGGAGTTCCCGGGCGGGAAGATCGAGGAGGGAGAGAGCCCAAAACAGGCGCTTGAGCGGGAGATCATGGAAGAACTCGATATGGAAATTCTGGTCGGGGATCTGATCGATACAGTGGAATATGATTATCCGAAATTTCATCTGTCGATGGATTGTTTTTGGGCGAAGCCCGTCACAAATGACTGGGTGCTGAAGGAGCATGAGGCGGCGAGATGGCTGACGGGAGAGGAACTTGATCTGGTGGAGTGGCTTCCGGCGGATGTTGTTCTGGTGGAGAGGATACAGGAGAGGTTATCTTTTTAGTTTGTTACAGCCGGGAAAAAGGGAAGATGAAAATAGTATCAGTGAGCGGCTGCTCTTATGAGGATTATGAGGGCGGAGTACTTAATTTAAATGTTGAGCTGGAGGCAGGCGAAATGCTCTGCGAGGGAGGCAATATTTCAATTGAAATGATGGATGGTTCTTTTCTGGAGAGAGCGATTGAGATCATTAATCCGAAAAGAGCCGGTGATTATGCCGTGGTTTCGAATAAAGCAAAACAGTGGAAACGATCGGGCGGGACATTGAAGGAGGCGAAAGGCCCAGGGTGCTATGTGGTTGTGGTGAAAGATGTCGCATACCACGAGGTCAAAACGGATGAGGAGATGGCACGTAGGACATTTTTGGAGGAACACTATAAAAAGGTTTGCGTATCGCCATTTAGGGAGATTCTCTGCGGAGATAAAAGTATTTACGATTCTGTGCAGGAGGGATATGTTGTTCTGGAAAAAGTTATCGCTTACCTGAAGACGACAAAGCCATATCTGATGAGCCCGGGGATATATGAGCACCCTTTTAAAAAGGGTGAAAACCTTGCCGGACCATATACATACACAGACGGTCATTATTGGTGGGACCGCGATACCTGGAAATATGTTGTGAAATATCATGTCACACTTCCGCAGGAGTTTATCGATCATGTGATGTCTGAGGCGGGGACAGAATTTCTGGAAAGCTGTGCCGGGGAGGATGAATGCTGGAGTAAAACGATCCGCGTCTGGAAAGAAACAAAGCGGTATGACGCCTGTCTGCTGTCGGATGATACCTGGAAGAAAGAACTGGAAAATTTTTGAGCGTGCGTTTAGACTATGGAGAAAGCATGTACTGAGTTTTTCAAAATCTGAGCCGGGAAATTTAACAACTTTGATACATTTATGCCTTATATTGTATTTCAGATAAAATCGGCAGCAATCCCGGGACATGCCGGGTGCCGAAAGAAGATACAATGAGGTGGGAAAATGCAGGCGCGGGACAGCAGAGCGGTGCAGAAAAAACAGAGTCTTGATGTGATCAGTGTTAAGAGAAATCCCTATCTGGTGGATTATGAGGAGCAGAGGCGGCTTAAGAGGGCAGTGAATGAACCTTTCCACAGATCAGGGGATGCGAGAAATGGGAGGAGCCGTAAAGCGGTTGAAACAGGAGGCAGAAACCGCCGCAGGCCTGTGGAGGCAACAGGGAGAAGAAGGCGAAGAGAAGCTGCGCCGGAAGGAAGAAACCGCCGCAGGTCCGTAGAAGTGATAGGGGAGAGAAGTCGAAAGCCGGCTGAGGCAAAGAGAGGGCACCATTGCAGATCTGTAGACTTGATAGATATAAAAAGTACACAGCCGCGTTACATACCGGCGGGCAGGGGACGGAATCCTGCGGCGGCTAAGAAAGCAGCGCAGAGACGGCGCAAAAAACAGATCCGGCATCGAAGGATGATGATAGCTGCGTGGGTGTTGTGTATGTTTATGGTCGGCTGGCTGATCCAAGTGAAGAAGGGGGAAGCGTCGTCGGCGGAGAAAAGCGGTTATGTACAGGAACTTTCAATAGCGGCAGAAGAATCTCAGGAAGGTTCTTCTGCCGCTGTGCAGGGGCTTCCGGCAAAAGTGTATGAGAAACATCCCGCGTGGACGGAAGATTTTCTGCCACTCAATGAGTATTCCCGCCCAGGGGAGCCATTGCCGGAAGTGAATGATATTTTTGTACATTATACAGCCAATCCGGGAACCAGTGCGGCTCAGAACCGCAGCTATTTCGCACAGCAGAAGGATATGCATGAGGCGAGTGTCAGCGCTCACTTTATCATAGGGTATAACGGTGAGATCATACAGTGTGTTCCGCTCAATGAGATCGCGTATGCGGTGCAGACCAGAAATTACGATTCTGTTTCGATAGAATGCTGTTACAAAGCGGCGGACGGTTCTTTCACACAGGAAACATACGATTCCCTGATCTCTCTTTTGGCATGGCTGACGGATGCTTATGATCTGGATGTGGAGCATATTCTGCGCCATTATGACTGCGGCGGGAAGAAGTGCCCGGTTTACTATACAGAGAATGTCGATGCCTGGGTGCGGCTTAAGAAAGATGTGGAGGAGAAGCGGGGGAGTATATGGTCATTGCTGTAGTGGAAAATCTTATGCCGGATTAACATTTAATGAAACGGTGCATAAATGAATTTTGGAAGTGTTAGATTATTTACCAAAAAATATAATGGAAACTTGCAGGTTTACAGAGAGCAGAGACTGAATTTCGGTGTAAAGGAGTTCAGTCTTTTAAAATGCAAAATGCTGATATTAAAGTTGTCAGATATGATAGAATTCCAGAGAATAAGGCATTTTCTGTTTTCTATCACATATTTTTTCTGCTAAAATAGAGATATCCGGGAGGTGCTATTGAGGATAAAATTCAATAAAAGTCCGTATTATGGGACATATTCTATGCTATCCTTATAAAAGATCAAGGCATTAAACAAAAAAGGAGGGCGCGGGATGGAACAGAAGATAAAAGCAGCCGGACAGTGGTATGATAGAAACAGGGGGTTATATGAGCAGTTTTCCAAGGAGGCCACGGAGATCATCACGAAGCTGTTAAAAGCGGAAGACATACCTTACCAGAGCATAAGCTGCAGGGTGAAAGACAAAGAAAGCTATTTGGGAAAGTGCAGAAAAGAAAAATATACAAATCCCATAGAGCAGATTATGGATGTTTCGGGAATAAGGATCATCGCTTATACGAATAAGGATGTGGAGAAAATATGCGGGGTTCTGCAGAATGAATTCTGGATCGATGAGAAAAATTCCATGAATAAAGCGGATGCGCTGGAGACCAATAAAGTCGGGTATCTGTCGGTTCATTATATACTGCAGTTGAGCGAGAGGCGCCTTCAGCTTGCGGAGTGTAAAAAGTACAGGAATCTGAGATGTGAGGTGCAGGTGAGGACTCTGCTTCAACATGCCTGGGCAGAGATCGAGCATGACAGAAACTATAAATTTTCCGGTGTGCTTCCCGATGAGATCAAAAGGAGATTTTATCTGGTCGCAGGTGTTCTTGAGATGATGGACAGGGAATTTGACAGGCTCTCAAAGGATATCGATGCGTATGTGGCGAGGACGGAAATTGCGATTTCGGCTGGAAACTACAAATTGAGTATAGATTCTAAATCGGTAGAACAATATATGCTGAAGAGGTTCGGAGAACCGATCCACATCGGGACAGGCTTGGGAGGAACAGTGGCGATGGAGGATCTGGTGGAGGAACTGACAAGATTCGGGTATGAGACGATTCAGGATATAGAGGATGACCTGAATGGCTGCAGTGCAGTGCTGGAGAGAAGAAAAACATACATCGGGGTACTGAGAGACCTGATGATCATGAAGGACTGTGTGAAATATTTCAGAGAAGTCTACAGCGGCAACTGGCAGGCTGTGGATGAGGACAGCGTGAGGCTCTGGAAGGAGAATGGGGCTGATGATGTGGAGAGGTATCTGGATGATTATGAGATATCTGTCTGTGGGAAATAAGTTGTAGAGTACAAAAACGGGTTCAGTTTATGAATAGGAAAGACGATGAAAAGATATTTCAGCTTCTGAAAGAATATGACAGACTGCATTTCTGCCTGACCATCATACTGTATTATCAGAGAAATCACCATAAGGCGGCAGAAATGGAGCAGATGATCAGCGAAGGCCCTGGCAGATTATGCCAGGATCTTCCGCCCGGGATCATAAAGCTGCTCGATCAGTATGAGTTTGCAAAAAAAGTAAGGCAGATGGATGGGGAGAAGCTGAGGGATATCCTGAAAAGAAAATATGATCTTTTGGGTGAGGAGGTCAGGTCGGCGTTCAGCCTGTGGAAGATATTGTTCCGGCAGTTCGCGGAGTTGTCTTTTGAGAACCGGGAATTGATACCGGAACTATTCTCGGCACTGAGTATTGCCAGTGCCGCAGACCTCAAAAATACGCTGTATGTCAGCGGGAATTTTCATGAGGTTTCGCTGACAGAACTTTTATATATACTGGTGCAGTTGAGAAATTATCAGAAGATACATATTCTCAACTATGATGAGGGAGATATCGATGTAGATAAGTGTCTGGCGGATGTCAGGGAGGATTTGTCTGTCATGTTCTACGGACAGGCAGATATTCTTGAGAGTTTGATGGACAGGCTGGTCATTGTCAGGGAGGCGCAGTTAAACTTTGCGTATTTAGATACTTATGTTGCGCAGAATGCGGCGGATAATTTTATCATTGTCATCGGCATGGAGCGGTTTGTACAGTTAAAGGATGGCGGCAAAACGTCTATTCGATCCGGGGAGGGCGGACTTCATCTGAGGACAAGTGAAAATATGGATTGGTACAGTCTGCTCGATGAGATAAACGATCTGTATGTGTTGATAGATGGAAATATGGAGGGAGATACGGAAGGAAGCGCGGCGTGTCGGGAGAACTGTTATGATAACGCCTTTCTATTGACGGTCTATCGTGTGACGGAACCGGAAGACAACGAAAGACGGGATATATACAGGCATTATAACAAAGACACTCTGTCTTTTGATCTCTTGTTTGACGGAAACAGTGCGACATTTTTTGAGGAGGATCGGGAGAAGGATTTGTACGAGGAGCTTTTGGAGCTTGTTTTTTGCGAGGAGTATGCGCTGGAAAAGATTCTGGAATATGAAAGGAGGCTGTCGGAGGAAAGTTTTATTGTTCTGAAAGCTTATTTTTATCTGGCTCATAAGGCGTATTACTTTGCCATCGAAGAGCTTGAGAAACTGCCGGAGGATACGGATTTATATTATAAATATATACTGGCTGATCTATATAATGTCACCGGGGATACCGATGCGGCTTACGGGATGTTGGAAAGCATATATGAGAGAGACAGGTATTTTCCGGGCATTGTCGATGCAGCCCTGTATTCGCTGCGGGATGATGAAGATCAGGCGAAACGCCTTATGTGGATCAGGCGGGGGCTTTCGGTGGATCAAAATGATCCGGCAATGATTCAGCATCTTGCAAATTTTTATACCGAACAGGGGGATTACCGGGCGTCAGCCGGGCAATGGGAAATTCTCCACGGTATGACAGGTGATCTGTTTTATCAACTGTTGAGTAAAATTAATATATTTCTGTGCTCTGTGGATACGTTAAAGATGAAAGACATGGAGGAGTGGGTTTCGGAGACGGTATCGGCATATCCTCAATATGCCAATGAGATTTATGCCAGAGCGGGCAGTATCATATCCGATAAGAAAAACAGAGAGCATGCGCTGCCTTATTTTGAGAAGGTGGCGGAATCCTATGAGGAGGTTTATTGCGTATCTGCGGTAAAGAAGGTGGAATTATACTGTAGAATATATTTAAGGCTGGCGGATAAGAGCCCCCGCCAGCAGGAGATGGAACAGTTTGTCAAGATGCTTTCTGATCATGTGATAATCCTGACTTACAGCGCGCAGTCGGTCTATTCGTGGAGCGATTATATCAGGAAAATATATTCCTACGAAAAGTGGGTGGAAATCTCAGAAAGAATGCTGATGTGTTCTCTGACGGAGCTGGTAAAGGCATATCTTGCCGGGGAGACGGAGGAGACGAATCTTGCCGGGGATGAGGAGAAATATAAGGAGTCGGACAAGTATTTCGAGAAGTACGGAGCGTTTCGGACGCCTGACAGAGAGGCGCTGACAGAGGGAGAGTATCTGTTGTTTTTGTTGATGCATGGAAAGGCGGAGATATCAAAGGGGGATATCCAGTCTGCCAATAATATCGCATATACGCTGTTCAATCTGGCGGCGTCGGCAAAGGAGAATTATTACAAAAATGTCGGCATGTGTTTCGGGCTCCTGCTCTGGTCCGGCGCAAGCATGGCGATCGGAGCCTGCGCCGAGGGGATCTTGTCTTTTATTGCGGCGGCAAAGAAGCTCTCGGAGATCGGGGAGGCGGCGGTTTTGCACAGGGGAGAGTTTGTGTTCGATCAGTTGCTCTATCTGTACAGCAGATCCTTTCAGGCGGAGCCCGAGATGATGGATGTGCACCTGTTTGAGAGGTATTTTGAAGCGTTTGGGTATCCGGGATGGCTGCTGTATTGTATGTCAGGAAGGTATGGGGAGGTCATCGCACAGGAACCGGCGCCGTTCAGGGAGATGATCGATCAGATGGAAGAAGCGAATATCATGCTTGTGCAGAGGGAGGAGAATCTGCACAATCTGATCACCTTTGACAGCCTTATTCTGTCCTATGACAAATTGGGGGAGACGGAGAGGGCGGAGGTGTATGTTTGCCGGCTGCTTCCTGTCATGAATACAACCTTTGAGGCACATATTGATATCGCGCACCGGTTTTTCATGAGATACGCAGATATCCTGGCGGGGAGGAAGGAGTATGACGCTGCGAATGAGATGCTGAAATGTTCGCTGGCGGTCCTCGAGAGGTTGAGAGGGGTATTTTTCAGCAGAGAGCGGGGGTATCTGGGCGATATGGCGGATACGATCATCAGGGGGATACTGTGTAATATCTGTGAGAAGAATGCCGATGAGAAGGCAGATTTGGAGGCGGATGAGGGATATGCCTGTGGCGGATCGGATGCGGAGGCAGAAGTGTTTAATACCGGCAGATCGGGCGTGGAGGCAGAGGCGCTTTATACCGGCGGATCGGATGCGGAGGCAGAGGCGCTTTATACCGGCGGATCGGATGCGGAGGCAGAGGCGTTTTATACCGGCAGATCGGAGATGGAAGCAGATGAATTGTTTGGGAGAATGGTGATAGAGCTGGTGCCCAGGGCGATCATCGAGGAGAGGAACGGCAGGCGCGGGACGGCGTCAGATGAGACGCTTCTGCGCAGGGAAAGGGAGTATTATCAACTGTTTGATCTGCTGAACGGCACGGAACAGAGAACGATGAGCAGTCTGTTTTACAGGCAGATCGTGGAGCGCTTTCTGGAGACAAAGCGGTATCTGGAGGAACATGACCCTCAGTTCAGGGCTCTGGAACCGTATACATTGATCGGATATGACGGCGGCGATCCCTTTGTGTTTCTGAGAGGAAAATTGAAGAAGGGGGAGGCGTTCTACAGGAATATTCTTGTGGATGGGCTGCTTATCCATATTTTGATAAGGAGCGACAGCCATTCTATTTGTTTTGAGAGGATAGATACGGATAAGCTGGGCGGGCTGCTTGTCAGGCTGGAAGCTGAGATCGGGGAGGAAGTTCCTGATCTGGTAAAGTCGGATGCCTGTACATATATCGGTTTGTTTGAGGAACTGACGGAACTGTTATTTGCTCCTCTCATCGGACAGGCGGATCAGATCAACGCCCTGTACTATATGCCGGATCATAAGCTGCCGCATATAACGCCGAATTTTGTAAGAATCAGCGATAAATGGGGCGTAGAATGTTTTGACAGGATCGAGCTGGTGATCGATTATAATCATATCGGCGACAGCAGGAAAGCGGCGGATGGTATGCCTGAGAGGTTTTTTGTTTCCGCTTCTAAGAGGGGAGGCCTTGGGGCAATCCGTGAGACAATGGATGGTTTTCCTGCTTTTACAGAACTTGTCCAGAACGGAGACGGGCAGATCGTGATAGAAGAGCCGCTCCGCACGCTGGTGGTGGCGGCGCACGGGATCGCCGATGAGGGCGGAAAACTATATGACAGGGACCGCCGCGCGAAGCCCGGGATCAATTGCGGCGCAAAAAAGCTGGAACTGTCCAGAAAAAAGCAGATCGATTTGAATGAATTTATCATATTGAGAAACGCATGGATTGAGAACGCGATCGTCATTGCCTGCGGAGGCGGAACGCCGGCACATGATAAGATCGAGTTGAATAACGGCGTGTGGGATGCCATGCTGAGAAAAAACGTGAAGTATATTTTGTATTGCAAATGGGATGTCTCCACCAGCCATACAAATGAACTGCTGGCGATGGTATTGCAGGTAATTAGTTCAGGTGAAAAGCTGCTCAGTGATGCGTTGAATTCGGCGCAGAGAAAACTGGCTCATCTGAATCCGGTATTGTGGGCAGGGTTGGAAGTGTGGAAGAATGGCTGAGGATTTCTGAAAAGAATGATTCCTGTTGTGGGAAGATGGCGGAGAAACAGTTTTGATGTCAATAGTCCGGGCGAAACTGTACGGTTGTATTGGTGGCGTTTCGCCTGAGACAATACTATAATCGGAATATATCATATGTGGGAATTATCCGGATTACGCAGGTGGCGGAGATTCCCGGAAAGGCGGTATAGTATGAGTTTGGGAAATCATTTGTTTCATGCGCGGAAAAAGAGGGGGCTGTCCCAGGAGGAGGTCGCCGGGAAGCTGGGAATAAGCCGGCAGACTGTCTCGAAATGGGAGACGGACGAAACGCTGCCCGACATTCGCCAGTCGAAAAGGCTCGCGGTTTTGTACGGGCTCTCTCTCGATGAACTGGTTGAGTTTGACATCGATGTGAAGGAGATACAGGAGGCGATCGAGAGAACGAGCGAGGAGGTGACAGATAAGATCGACTGGACAAAGGCGTGGAGCGGGAAATATCCGATTCTTGCCCGGTATCAGGGAGAAGTGGACACCGCCTGTTATGCGCTGGAACTGGATAAACTGTTGTGGGACCTGGAAAAGAAATACGGATATGGCGAGCTGGATTCGTTTCTTGTTCTTAAGGATATACTGGCGTCTGTCTGGAAGGGGAGGAAGAAGCGGAGATCGGGTGATCCGGACCGCGGGGCAGCTAATAGAGATAACAGATAGGTCTGGATGCATGGGCGTTTAGTTAACGATTGTCGGACGCCGTGAGGAAACAACGGACAGTACGCTTCAATCGCGCCCAGTGCGTTGTCCTCATAAAGTTTGTTCAGTACCTTGTCAATCTGTTCAAGCCGCGTTGTGATTTGCGGGGAATGGCACTTCGGGTTTTTGGCTTTTCTCTTGTGGTACTCACTGCAATAGGCAACGTGCCGTTTGACACCGTTTCTGCGGGTGTCCATCAATTGGTATAATGCAGAATCCTTTTCCAATCCTATCCCTCCTTCCGTGGTGTGATATCTTACCTCTGTTTTGGCGGGATAGCAAGCGGAAAAAGAAAAAAAGCCGGAATATCCCTTGTGGCGTCCGACATTTTCTGATAATATATCCATATGGGGTACTGCCATAACGGGATAGGCGGTCAGTCTTTCGATGCAAACGCAGAGGGGACTGCCCCTCTGACTACGGGTAAAACCGGGAAAGGGGGGATGCTTGATGAGTGACTATGAACTGCTGACGGTTGTTTTGATGATTCTTGGAATCATCGTGTCAATCCTGATTGCTTACATAAATCACACAAAAAAGTAACCGCCCTTTAGCTGAGGAACGCGGTTACTTTTTTGGTAACTAACTTTTAAGGCTGACCGTCTATCGGCAGTATTCCCTTTTGTGTTTTCATTGTAACAGATTCCCCCGCATCTGTCAAACGCTGCGGAGCGTTCGATAGCGTAAGTTTATTGTAGGAATAGGACAGACAGAATAGCCCCTTGATCTGGTCAGACTCATTGACCATCTTTACTATACCTGATCTTTTTCTTCCCTACAAGCCCCATATATGATTCTTTAGCGCCGCGATCTTTTTTATCTGTGTATACGGTATCGTGTAGACAGGCAGGTCCGCCAGATATCCCTGCTCTTTCCGGTTCTTCCGTTCGCTTTTTAACACATCTTCTGCCGAACAGACCATTTCTTCCATCCCTGCAGCCTTTGGCAGTTCCTGTTTCTGATACCTCACAAGCGCCAGCATATCCCCGCCGTTCTTTTTA
The DNA here is from genome assembly GCA_947647735.1 of uncultured bacterium. Classification (GTDB taxonomy): domain Bacteria; phylum Bacillota; class Clostridia; order Lachnospirales; family Lachnospiraceae; genus 1XD8-76. Next base: position 16,436 of record CANSLJ010000051.1, read on the forward strand.
TACACTCTCAGCCGCGCCATCTTATCCGCTCCCCTCTTTGACCATCCAAGGGGTCTTGAACTCATCCTGTCCGCATAAATATGGCTGATATGCCCCTCTGCGCTGCAGTGTATGTCATCCTCTTTGTTCCGCACCCCGTTCATGATCGCAGTCCAGTGCCCAAGGATATAATCCTTTGATGTTTCCACCGCTTTTTTCCTGCTCTCTGTCTCCGTTACCCCTATGATCCAGTCAAAAATTTCTTCTGCACGCTTCTTCCTCTTCCCGTTTACCGCACGCCATATCTCACTCCGGGCATCCTGCGCACTGTCCCCCAGATGGGAGGTCGCCGCTGTGATGTACTTATGCATGTGGTATCTGTCAAGCACAAACTTTGCCCTGGCATGTACCTTCGCCCCTGTCTTTATCCATTCTGCCCCGTCCCCGTTCACATAGATGCATTCTAGAGCCTCTTCATCATATGTCCCGGATATATAATCATATACTTCTTTCCATAACTGCTGCGTCCCCTCTGTTCCTTCACAGCCGCCCCCAAAGTATCTTACTCCCACAAGTTCATGTCTCTCCCCTTCTGCCCGTATGCCTTCGTAGACATACACCAGTTTCGGCATGAAGGTATGTTTCAGGGCGCTCCTGACATCTTCCTTTTTCTCCAGATACTGCAATGCCACATGGTCTTCATCCGCATCTATGTAGAGGGTCTTTACTTGTTTCTTTTCTTTTAATCCCGCTGCTCCCGGAAACTGCAGACAGTGTAGCTTCTCCATCACGGTCTCCTTGCTCACTGCCGCGCCGGATATGCTGGCATTCATGCCGCCTTTCCTGTAGCTGCTGTCCGCCGCTTCTTCATAGATCCTTGCCACGGCATCTTCTGTCAGACGTTCTCCCACACCAAACCCCATCAGCCTGTCTAACAGGTAGCATCTTTCCCCTGTCTGCGGATTGTGGAAATATGTCTTTTTATACCTGACTTCTCCAAGCGATGTCAGTTTAGACACTTCATCCCTGCGCACCACCTTCCATCCCGGTCTCAGTTCTTTCCTGTCATGGAGCAGGGTATCATAGAACTCCCATTCTTCTGCGATCATGGATAGTCCTAATCCAATGACACTTTCCGTCACTCCCTGTACCATCTCCGCAACCTTTGTCATGTCTGATACATAGCTGTTAAAAACTTTTTCTAACTTTTTTACCCCTTCTGTCTGAAACTGTTGTATACTGTTGATCATGGAAGCACCTCTTTCTTTGGATTTTTTCTCGTCAATCAAATCCTAACACAGAAAAAGGTGCTTTCCTATTTCTTTCTTTTCTCTTTTCCTACAAAAACTTTACCCTAGC
>CANSLJ010000052.1 GCA_947647735.1 uncultured bacterium
CCAGGGTATCTAATCCTGTTTGCTCCCCACGCTTTCGAGCCTCAACGTCAGTTTCAGTCCAGCAGGCCGCCTTCGCCGCCGGTGTTCCTCCTGATATCTACGCATTTCACCGCTACACCAGGAATTCCGCCTGCCCCTCCTGTACTCTAGTTACACAGTTTCCAAAGCAGTCCCGGGGTTGGGCCCCGGGCTTTCACTTCAGACTTACATAACCGTCTACGCTCCCTTTACACCCAGTAAATCCGGATAACGCTTGCCCCCTACGTATTACCGCGGCTGCTGGCACGTAGTTAGCCGGGGCTTCTTGGTCAGGTACTGTCATCTTCTTCCCTGCTGATAGAGCTTTACATACCGAGATACTTCTTCACTCACGCGGCGTCGCTGCATCAGGGTTTCCCCCATTGTGCAATATCCCCCACTGCTGCCTCCCGTAGGAGTTTGGGCCGTGTCTCAGTCCCAATGTGGCCGTCCGCCCTCTCAGGCCGGCTACTGATCGTCGCTTTGGTAGGCCGTTACCCTGCCAACTGGCTAATCAGACGCGGGTCCATCGTATACCACCTCAGTTTTTCACACTGCATCATGCGATGCTGTGCGCTTATGCGGTATTAGCACCTATTTCTAAGTGTTATCCCCCTGTATACGGCAGGTTACCCACGCGTTACTCACCCGTCCGCCACTAGGATATGAAAAGTTCCGGCTCTAGTAAACTATCGCCTTCACACATCACATCCCCGTTCGACTTGCATGTGTTAAGCACGCCGCCAGCGTTCATCCTGAGCCAGGATCAAACTCTCTTGTTTTAGTTTGCTTCCTATCGCCTGTAACTTCCCGTTACCGGCTTTGGTCAAGTTAAACTTGGCTTTTCCTTTTTTACTGCTTCTTTAGGTTTGTTCTGTTCGTCTTTTTTCTTTCTCTGAAATCATTCCGCTGCCTTCTCGGTCCGCTGGGCTTCCGCTCCGCTTCCCTCCGGTCCCCTAAGGGCCCGCGGCAGCTTTTTTGGAATCTTTCAGGGCTGCATTACTGTTTATTTGTCAAGGTTCATCTGTGCTCTCCCGCAGTTCCCGTCAGGGCTCTGCATCGACAGCTTTGATATCTTATCACGGCAGTCGCTTTGTGTCAAGCACTTTTTTCTACTTTTTTCAATTTTTTCTTCACAAAATAAGTAGCCATCGCTTAGGCGGTGGAATTCTAATATAACACATTGTATTTTTAATGTCAACAACAAATTTTCATCAACAATACAAAATCTGCCAAACTAGAATATAATAGGAAGTGCCTCTTGTCAGCACTCCCTCGCCTTATCTGGTAAAGAAAACGGAGAAAGAGGGATTTGAACCCTCGCGCCGGTCACCCGACCTACACCCTTAGCAGGGGCGCCTCTTCGGCCTCTTGAGTATTTCTCCTTAATCCGAACTACGTCTCTACCAATATATGATTATGGTTCAATTAAGAACGCAACAATAATTATAACCAAGGCCCTTGTATTTGTCAACAAGATTTTTCCAGTTTTTATATTATTCTCAAATCACGGGATTTTTTGCAGTTACTACTATCTTTTTAGCTATATTAATTGACAAATCCCTTATTTCAAATTATTGTTTTATCCAACATGGCATTATTAAACAGCCATATTACGCGCACCCGCCTTTTAAAACCAGACATTTTGAATGAATAAGGAGGTATTCCGGACATGCCATATAGCAGAAGCGGAAAAAATAAAAAGAAACAACTTCTACTAACTTCAATAATTATTATATCAACTTTATCCCTATTGCTTGCGGGCTGTGAAAACCAAAATGATAAAGAAGGCTTTTCCCCTGAAATATCATCTGACAATACAAAAGAAGACGATACTGATCTTATTCAGGAATCCTCTTCCGAATCCGCCAAAACCTCAGAAACCATATATGCATCATCCGAGAACAATCCTGAGTCTCAAAAATCAAAAGGAACAGACTCTCCTTTGGAAACCGATATTGTTCCGGCGGCACAGCTCCATGTAAATGGAACCCGGCTTGTAGATAATAACGGTGATCCCGTACAGCTAAAAGGCATCAGCACCCACGGCCTTGCATGGTTTCCTGATTATGTGAACAAAGACTGTTTCCGGCAAATGCGGGACGAATGGAATGTAAATGTGATCCGTCTTGCAATGTACACCTCGGAATATGGCGGCTATTGCAACGGAGGTGATCAGGATGAGCTGAAAGCACTGATCAAAAATGGCGTAGAATATGCTGCCGCATTAAATATGTATGTCATAATCGACTGGCATATCCTGTCTGACGGCAACCCCAACATATATAGGGAAGAAGCCAAAGCTTTTTTTGCAGAAATGGCAGCATCATATGCCGATTACGGCAACGTCCTGTACGAAATTTGCAATGAGCCCAACGGAGAAACCAGCTGGGAAGATATCAAAGCCTACGCCGAAGAAATAATACCCGTTATCCGTTCTTATGATAAAAACGGTATTATTATTGTAGGTACCCCAAACTGGTCACAGTATGTAGACCGGGCTGCCGCTGCCCCCGTCACCGGCTATAATAATATTATGTACTCTCTGCATTTCTATGCTGCTACGCATACGGATTCTTTAAGAAATACCATGAAAGAAGCAATAAATGCAGGCCTCCCCGTTTTCGTTACCGAATACAGTATTTGCGATGCCAGCGGAAGCGGTGCCATAGATGAAGATCAGGCCGGGCAATGGATAAGCCTTATGGATGAATATAATATCAGCTATGTCTTCTGGAACCTGTCCAACAAAGACGAAACCTCCGCTATCCTTTCAGGCGCTTGTAATAAAACATCCGGTTTTACCAAAGACGATCTGAGTGCTTCCGGAAAATGGCTTTATCAGATGCTGGCGGGGGAAAGTACCGGTTCCCCCGCACCTTAGAGCCGCATCACTTCTCCCAGGAGCAAAAATAAAGCGCGTAAAACAACCACTGCACAAACGATGACCAGCACCACCTCCAATACCTTAAACTGAGCCAGCACAAATATTGCAGGTATGATTCCGACCATAACACATACGCCTATTATTGCCACTTTCTGCATATGCCTGCGCTCATCATTCTGTATTTTATCTTTATTTTCTGCATATTGCTGTCTCTTTACACGATTTGTGTAGGCAGGATACAGCTTTCTGTATAACAGCAGGCTCTCGTCTTTATGATCCGCTTCCGCCGCTTTCCCAAAGTCGTATAAATCCCAGAAAAACAGTAACACCTGTTCTTTTTTCAGGAAATATCTTCCCACCCCCTCTGCTATGATCTTTAACACAGCAGGAGACCACATGATCTCCCGAAATCTTTCTGAGCGCAGATACGCCGTACTCTCTCCGCCCAAATCCGGTTCCTCCTCCAGCCACATCGGCATATGTCTTTGCCACCAGTTTTGAAACCGGGCGATCTCCTCCATTTCATTATACCGATGTACCTGACAGCCTCCACCCTCAAGCCCCAGTTCTTTATACTTATCCCGTTCCTGTTCTTCCGGCGCCTCTTCCTTTTCCGGATCAATATCTCCTTCCCGGTCTTTTTCAACGTTTACAATATATCCTTCCGTTCTTTTTTCGGATGAAGCATATTGAAGAGCCTTCTGATAGGCTTCATAGAGCCTCTGAAATTCCTCCGGCTTTTCTTCAGGATGAACCTTTTTTGAAAGATGCGCATAAGCTTTTTTGATCTCTCTTTTATCCGTTGTAGCTTCTATCCGCAAAATATCCCATATCCAATTATTTTGCACTTCCATCTCCGCCAAAAACCTCCTTCATGGCTGTCTAAAACCATTTGGTTTCTTTGTTATCCATAAACAGCAAAATGATCGCCCCCAGAACAATGGCAATAAGCGCACCTGCAAAAACAGCCTCCCGCGGGATAAAACGAAAAATAAACACGCCAAGCATCACTATAATAAAAATACCTGACCAGGCCATTAACAGTTTCCATATGTGCCTGCGTTCTTTCTTCAATTCTTCATCTTTATTTTTCTCGTACTGCTCCCGCTTCCTGTAGTTTACATACACCGGATATAATTTTTTATATAACAGCAGCATCTCCCCGCTGCAATTCTCTTCTCTCAGCTTCTCAAAGCCATACAATTCCCAGAAAAAGAGCAATATCTCCTGTTTCTTTTCATAATGATCCAGCCTCTCCGCAGCAGTTTCCGGCCTCTGCTCATAATACCATGACAGCCCCCACGTGACTGTTTCCAATACAGACGGAGACCACATGATCTCCTGAAACTCCGGAGATCTCAGATACTCCTTCCAGTCTTCTGCGGGGCGTTTTCCTCTCCGTTCCCATTCTGCCGCCCCTTTCTCCCACCTGTCCAGAAATCTTTCTATCTTTGCCTGCCTGCGCTGTTTCTTTTGAACCGCCTCAAGATCAAGCCCAAACTCTCTATATCTGTCCCACGCATCGGTATCCGGAGGATTTTCCGCTTCTGCTCCCGTCTGCACTCCCGGTCCGTCCCACATCCTCACTCCGCAGGACACATATTGAAGTGCCTTTTGATATGCTTCATAAAGCTTCTGAAACTCTTCGGGGTTTTCTTCCGGATGAATTTCTTTAGAGCGGCGGGCATAGGCTCTTTTGATCTCCCTTTTATCCGTTGTCGCTTTTATCTGCAGAACATCCCATATCCAGTCCATCTGCCCCTGTCACTCCCGATGTTTTTTTCCTTCCAGAAGATCAAAGACAGCCTCCGCCTCCTTCAGCGATTTCGAGATCATCCGGTCATTTCCTGTACCCATTGTCATATGAAGGTTTCCCATAACAGTTCCCACAGCACGGCGCCTCTCCCCTGTCATCTGTATAAAAAGGCGCTCTCCCCTTGCCAGCGCAAGCTTTGTGCGGATACCTCCGGGCGGCGCCAGCTTATAGCTCTTCAATTCTTCCACGCGCCGTTTCAGATCCTCCCCCTTCAGTCTGGAGTTACCGCTCGCCAGCACGGCCTGCTCCTTTGTTCCCTTATCCAGGTCCGCCACCTCCACCAGCAGAATCCCGTTGATATCGTAGGTAAAACAGACTTCTATTCTGTTTTCACCCTTCTTTTTTCTTGCAATATTTATCTCAATCTCGCCAAGGCAGATATTTTCCCTGCAGTAATACCCCTCTCCCTGATATATTTTTATCAGCATCTTTGCCTGATATGAGACAATATTTGTATAAAACCTCCTCCTGGAGGACGGCAGAATACTGTTTCGTTCAATGATCGGCGACATAACAGGATTTTGCTGATCCTCATTGTTTATTACGTCTATGCCGAGCGTAAAGGGACATATATCTGTCAATACCAGATCTCTGAGTTCCTCCTTCCGCTCCTTGATGCCCGCATAAATCCCGGCTCCCATCGCCACAATTTCATCCGGCGAAGCCGCCATATGAGGCTGCTTCCCGAAAGCAGTCAGCAAAAAGAATCCGACAACCGGCATTTTCGAGGATCCTCCCACTAAAATGATCTCATCCATCTCCTCCATGCTTCTGCCGCTGTCGCTGAGCACACGGGCCATCACCCGCGCCGCTCTATCGAACAGATCCTGTCCCAGTTCCGCCAGTTTTGCATTATCCAGCGTTATTTTCTTCTCCCCGCCCATTTCAAATGTACAGGCCGCTTCTTTTGAAACGCTCAGTTCTCTTTTACACTTTTCCGCACATTGCAGTAGAGACGCCTTATCCCCGGAGGACAGTTCGTCATAGGAAATCTGATGCTGTTCACAAAAACAGCGGGCAATCTTCTCATCAAAATCGTCCCCGCCCAGATGATTATCCCCGCTGACCGCGATGATCTCGATCACATTGTCAAAATAATCCACAACCGAAACATCCAGTGTTCCGCCGCCAAGATCGAACACGAGAAAGCTGCCTTCCTCTTTTCCTCCCAAACGGCTTGCTGCCAATGCGGCGGCAGACGGTTCATTGATCAGCCTCTCCACTCTAAGTCCCGCCAGTTCCCCCGCCTCCTTTGTGGCATATCGTTGATCATCATTAAAATAGGCCGGCACACTGATGACCGCTTCCGTCACTGTTTCACCTAAAAACCGTTCCGCATCCTCCTTTAACTGGCGCAGTACAAAGGACGAAAGTTCCTGCGGCGTAAACTTTCGCCCTGACAATTCAAAAACCTTATTCGTCCCCATAAATCTTTTAAAAGACGCCGCTGCAGACTCCGGATGGGTAACCAGCCTTTCTTTTGCAACCGCACCGACATCAATGCTTCCGTCTTTTGCCACGCTGACCACGCTGGGCGTCAGCATCTCTCCAAAAGAATTGGGGATCAGCCTGGTCTGTCCGTCTGCAAAAACACATACCAGACTGTTCGTTGTTCCCAGATCAATCCCGATCACTGCCATTTCGAACTACATCTCCCGCTGTCTTTTCATACAGGTCATTTCCCTCTGCATCCATTACAACAATAACAGGAAAATCCTCTACTTCCAGCCTTCTGATCGCCTCCGTCCCCAGATCCTCATACGCGATCACTTCCGACTTTTTTATCGCTTTCGACAGGAGTGCCCCGGCGCCGCCGATAGCCGCAAAATAAACGCCGCCGTTTCTTACGACCGCATCTTTAACCTCCCTGCTTCTTCTCCCCTTTCCGATCATTCCCTTCAGCCCCAGATCCAAAAGAGCCGGCGTATACTTATCCATCCTTCCGGAAGTTGTAGGACCCGCAGAACCGATCGGCCTTCCTTCCCTCGCCGGGGAGGGCCCTAAATAATAAATGATATTATTCTCCAGTTTTATCGGAAGCCTGCCGTTTTCCGCAAGCGTCTCACTCATTCTCTTATGTGCCGCATCCCTCGCCGTATAAATTGTTCCGGTAATATATACAAAATCCCCTGCCTTCAGGCTGCTTATCGTATCCGCATCCAGGGGAGCATGAATATATCTCTCCATGTTGTAAACCTCTCCTTCTCTCTCACAGCTCTCTTCTGTCCTTATCACAAGCCTGCTGTTTTCACCTGTTCAGGCCATCAAACAGGCTCCGCGGACAAACCCGCGTGCCAACCTACAAAACCCTCACAACATGCCGGTTCACATGGCAGCAGATATTAACCGCCACCGGCAGGCCTGCGATATGTGTCGGATAAGTATTGATATGTACTGCCAGCGCAGTCGTCTCACCTCCCAGGCCTCCCGGTCCGATCCCTGTTTCATTGATCTTCCGAAGCAGTTCCTGTTCCATATCCTTAACATACGGAATCTCAGAAAATTCCTGAACCGGCCTTGTCAGCGCCTGTTTTGCGAGAATCGCACACTTTTCAAAAGTTCCGCCGACGCCTACTCCCACTACCATCGGCGGACAGGCATTCGGTCCCGCTTCCTTTACGGCACTCAGCACCGCCTGCTTTACGCCTTCCATGCCGTCCGCCGGTTTCAGCATAAACACCCTGCTCATATTTTCACTGCCAAAGCCCTTTGGCGCAACCGTGATCTTCACCTGTTCTCCGGGCACGATCTGGTAGTGAACTACTGCCGGCGTATTGTCTTTTGTATTTTCCCGTATCAGCGGATCCCCTACCACAGATTTTCTCAGATAGCCATCCCTGTATCCCTGACGAACGCCTTCATTGACTGCATCTTCCAGATAATCTCCCTCAAAATGCACATCCTGCCCTATCTCCATAAAAACAACAGCCATGCCGGTATCCTGACAGACAGGTATCATATCCTCCCCCGCTATTTTCATATTCTCGCATAATTTCCCCAGAATGTGTTTTCCGATTTCCGTGCTCTCCGTCTCTGCCGCCTTCTCGATTGCCTGCTTCATATCCGGTGACAAAAAATAATTCGCCTCTATGCACATCTCCCTGATCTGCTTTGTGATCTCTGCCGTCTGTATTGTCCTCATCCCGATAACAACGCCCTTTACCCTTCTGTGATCTCTTTTCTTATCTCTTCCAGTTCCGCATCTTCCGGTTTGCCCGGTTTCCAGCCGATAACCTGTCCGTCATTTTCATAGCGCGGGATCAGGTGCATATGAAAATGGAACACGGTCTGCCCTGCCACCTCTTCATTATTCTGTACCAGATTAAAGCCGTCACAATGCAGTTTCTCCCGCATCTGCAGCGCCATTCTCCTCGCCAGTACCATCACCTTTTCCGCCTGTTCTTCGGGCAGTTCAAAAAGATTTCTGTAATGGTTCTTCGGCAGGATCAGCGCATGCCCTCTTGTCGCCGGTCCAAGATCCAGGATCACCCTGAACTCGTCATCCTCATACAATGTTTTTGACGGGATTTCCCCTGCCGCAATTTTACAGAAAATACATGTTTCGTCTCTCATCTTTTTTATATGGTCCGATCATCCAGCATGATGTCGGATTTTCCTTTCTCCCGGACCGTCCGGGGTTATTTTCCGCCTCTATAATTTTTTCCTGACAAATACAAACAACTGATCGAGCTGGCGAAGCAGTTTAAAATCGCCTTTCATTTTCATAACACCGCTCATAAAGCCTCTCTGGAAAGTCATCCGCCCGTGTATGATATCATGCATGGTCTCTTCCGTCATACGAATTTCCACATCCGCCTTCTCCCCCTGATCATAACTGCATATCAGATCATTATGTTTTATCTCAATAAACAACGGAAGCTTTTTCGTATCGAAAAAGATCCTGTAACTTCCTCTGAATCCGGCGATCGGTTCAAAATGCTCTCTCAGCGCCTTCAGGAATACTGCCTGATCATCCTGATCGTCCCCTCCCAGTTTATCCCTGAAAATACTCGCCAGCTCTTTAATGTCCTCTTTCGTCTTCTGAACATAACTGTCATCCGAAGCGTACTGTGAAAGCTGTTCCGCCTCCTTGGGCGTCAGGTCCGTATTTTTTGTGATGGACACAAACCTGTTCACAGCCTGATTGCTGGCCGGCAGCGCAAGTACCTTTTTATTGATCGTGCGGTACATATCCTCCGCCTTTTTCTCGATCAGCGCATTATAGGCCTCACTGTTCTCCAGAATCGCAATATCCTCAATATAACCGCAGATTCCGCTGCAGGGGCGTCCTCCCAGGATCTCCCACGCCGATGCCATGTTCAGCTCCCCGTCTCTCTCCCCGTACGTTGTGGACATCACCACCGGACACATATAGATCTTCGCTATTTTTTCCTTATCCCCGTAGAGCCAGCAGGAATCCAGAAACTGCATCATATAGCCGCCTATGCCATACCACTCCACCGTGGTTGCCAGAATGATGCCATCCGCATCCTTCAGCGTCTGGGGCAACATGGTAATACTGTTTTTCATATCATACAGCATAAATTTTTCTACCGTGACATGAAGTTCCCGAAAAACCTCCTCCATCTTCTCGATCACATAGAGCGTCGGGTCGTCGATAAGTCCCCGCCCTCCGTAGTAAATATTAATCTTCATCCATATCTCCTTTCACCGCCCGGATCTCTCCCCAGCATATAAAAACATGTCAGCAGGATTCCGCCAAGCAGCCCGCCGATGTGGGCCGCGTTATTCACATTTGATGCGCGGATTCCCATGTATCCCATATAGAGTATCATAAACAGCATTCTTCCGATCGTAATATCCCCATATCTTCCCTTATGCCGTACCACAATAACAAGCAAAGCTCCCACAATGCCGAATACCGCCCCGCTTGCTCCGATAGAATCCACATAGCTGTCCGTCAAATATTCATAAGCCGCATATAATAATGAACCGGTTATCCCGCTGAAAAAATAGAGGAACGCATACTTCCACTTCCCTATATATTTTTCAACAAGTTCTCCCGCCAGATACAGCATCAGCATATTTCCTATCAGATGATCCATATCCGCATGCAGAAACATGGATGTGATAAAACGCCACCACTGCTGCCCCTGCAATAAATACTGTAAACTGAATGCCCCTTCATTATACAGCAGATCGCCGCTGAATACACTGACTATAAAAAGAAGAATATTAATAACAATAAATCCTGTTGTGGTGATCTTTGTCTTCCATGCATATAAATCCGTTTTATTCATACGCCTCTCCGTTTCCATATTTCATTTTACTTAAAATCACCACATTTTACAAGCAGGATCTGTCACATCACACCCTTTTATCATCTTCCCGCCCGAAATATTTTATCTGAAAACAAACTGCACTCTCCCGAAGCCCACCTCGTCTTCCGGCTCCAGCATAGCTTTCCCATTTGGCCGCAGCCTCAGCCCGTTATGATAAGTGCCGTTTGTAGAATTTAAATCCTGCATCCAGATCATTTCCTGATCTGCAAAAAATCTGGCATGCATCCGGCTTACCGATTCATCCGTAATAATATGGTCAGCCAGTGTCTGATCTTTTCCGATAACGCAGGGCAGCCCGTCCAGACAGATCTTCTGCCGCCGGAACTTTCCGGTTCCATAGAGCTTTCTTTCCTGCTCCGATCTGATGATATCCATATAAACCGTTTTTTCTCCCTCCATCGTTTCTCCCGTTTCTTTATCCTCCGTCTCGTACGGGATATAAATATTCTCCTCCTCCATATATATCATATCCTCCTGCCCGGGTTCGGAATCCTTCCGGGAACGTTTCCCTTTCAGCAGCGAGATGAGCAGCAATACCGTAAGCAAACCGATCACAGCCCCGCCGGGCAGGAAGACATCCTGCATTGTTCTTCCGAGGAAAAGTGTACCCGCAACTGCCGCACACCATAAAATAACCAGTATTCCCCGAGGCCCTCCGCCTCCGGATGCCTTTTCCGCCTCCGGTTTTCCCTCCCTCTCTTTTTCTTCCCACTCCTCCATTTCCTGACCCTGTGACAGAATATCCGCGGCTTTCCCTATTTCCTGCGCCTGTTCATCCTCCCATCCTTCCCCGGTTTTTATATCCTCTCTTTCCAGAAAAATATCCGGATGCATTCTCCCCGCACAGATCTCCTCATAGAATCGATATGCGATATCCGTCAGTTTTTTATCCGCATAATCTATCCGCATAACCAGAAATTCCGCCAGCTGCTCACGCCCGCTCTGCATCCTTGTCATCTCCCCGTCATTTAGTCCGGGCAGATAGACAAACTCCCATCTTCTGATCCCCAGGTTCCAGAAAAGGACAGAGGGTTCAAGACAGATTCCCTCCCCCGGCAGAAACAACTCTCTGCTCTGCTCTATCGCCTCATGGAGATGCCACATAAAAGTCTGAAATCCTTCCCTGTCTATTGTCTTTTCCGCATAGATCGTCTCCATATTCTGCATCCCGGAAATGTTATAGTAAAGATAGGCCTGCCCATCCATCCTTCGCAGTTCCACCGGCAGAAAACCCTCTGTCACATTTTCTGTGAGCATACGCAACGCAAAATCATCCTCCCTGCCTTCATAGGGAACCGTCAGATAATTGCAGCGCAGATCATTTACAAATTCAGCTCTCTGCATATCCTTCCACCCTCCTGCATAACCTGATAAAACGTACCGGATCATAATGCTCTGTCTCGTATTCCGCCCCGTATGTAAAGATATGCAGCGGGCTTTTTCTGATCAGGCTGCCCAGGATCGTATTTACTTTTCCGCTTATCCGGACCGTTGGCTTATCCCCCGACATATGAAATTCCTTTTGAACCGGATTGCTGAACAAAAGTTTTTTCTTTCCCGCAAGCTCTCCTTTCTCCATCACCTTCCGTATCACCTTTGCCTCGTCCTGTTCCCGAAGATCCGATGCCCGCATGACGATCAACCTGCCGTCCTGTTCCGCAATACACCTGTCATATTGAAAAAACCCTGTAAAAATCATAAAAAACAGGGAAAACCATATAATAGGCATCATAAGGGACGCCTCTACTGTCATATATCCATGTAATGTGTTTTTCATACTGATCTCCTTTCCGTACCGTTTTTCCTTTAAACCGTATTCATAATGATCTGCAGCGCCATTCCCGCTGATAAGCAGGGAACAAAGGGCAGTGTTGTCTTTCGGTCCGCCTTTTTTCCTGCCAGTAATATCACGCTGCAGGCGCTGAGCAGAACCAGCCCCCCAAAAACAGCCCCGAGCAGGACGCCCGCCGAAATCACACTTCCCAGAACGACAAGACATGCCGCATCTCCATAGCCTATCTGCTCCCTTGTCAGAAATGCGAGCAAAAATGCGGCCAGCCCGGGCAGTATATTGCAGATCCTCTCTCTGGCAGACATCTCCTCAAACAACAAAGATGCTGTCCAGAATAAGCTTCCCGATAGAATAAGCATTTTAACAGAGATTTCTTTTTCTCTGATATCCTGTACACTGCAAAGAAGCAAAAATATAAATACACCCGTTATTTTTATAATCCTCCACATAAAATCCTCATCCGTTCCTTCCCTCTCCGCAGGCTTATTTTCTCCGGATATCTCCTTATCCGCCACACTTGCTGCACGCTCCTCTTCCCCCCGCCTCACTGAGTTTCACCTCATAAATCGTCCGCTTCAGCCCGGAACAGGCCACGCTGGTATGGTAGTTTGTCCCGTAATCCGTAATATAACAGATTCCTCCCGGCGTCATATCATCACAGAGCGGACAGGCATAATAAATGGCGCCGCCCTTATTTCGCATCCCCTCCAGTTCTCCTGCCCTAACACCCTGAACACTGGGATTTAAGTAGCTGCAGCCTCTGTTTTTATGATAGACCGTTCCGGTCTCCGTGATATAAACATAAGGTTCCCCCTCCTCATCCGTTCCCTCCCCAAGGACATAGCCGATCCACGCATGCCCGTAATAATGATTTTCCAGTCTTTTTGACACCGGTGTAAAAGCTGCAAACAACGGATGGATCCGATAGCTGCAGTCTATACTGATCCTGCCGTTTTCCTCCGCTTTTCCTGATACCAGAAAGCCGCTTTTTCCGCCGCTCACTATTCTCTCCCAAACCGGATAGTTTTCCAGCCCTCTCACGACCTGTCTTTCACTTGACAGAGACGCAAGAAGTGTTCCAAGCTGTGAAACATCTATTTCTTCCGAATCCTGAAAAATTTCTTCTGCCGCTTCTTTCAGATAGAAATACTTTGCCGTCTTTCTGCCTTCCTCCCATAAACTGTACGCCGCGCTGCTGTGGATCCTGTATACTTCGATCGCGGAGAGCAGATTCATAAACAACATGATAAATACCGGCATGATAAGAGATGCTTCCACCGTCATCGCGCCTTTTATGCTTTTTCTTCTTCCGTTTACCGTCTTTTTCATCTCCAATCCCTGCTCCCGCTTACTTCAAAACGGTCTTCCAAATACAGATATCAGGAAAGGGACGGATAACAACAGCTTTTTGATCTGTCTGATCGGGGAATCCTAATGAAAATATGAGCCTTTGCCCGGAGAGAATTTTTATTATTATAACTTTGATAGTATATTTTCATTTTTATCACAAAAAGCTGCTGTTATCCGTCCTTTTCCTGATCGTTATCCCCTGGCTAATAATAGTAAGCCCTCAGAAAAGAACATTTTCCTCCGGCGCTTCCCGCAAACTCCGCTGACACCCGAAATCCGCTGACACAGCCATCCATCCGGAAATTTTCATTATACGGTGTTTTCCGGATATCCATCTCCATCACATCCATCATGGAAAACAACAGTTCATTCTCCTTTTTTGTCAGAAGGAACATTGTAAGGTACTGCTTATAGTCCAGCCCCCTTGCGGTATCTTTCTTCAGTTCGCCGCCGCTGAAATCCAAAATACTGTTCAACCCTGTCTGCCAGTCCGATGCTTCTTTTAAAACCGGTATTTTTCCGCCGGCCAGCAGAAGTTTTACATCCTGAACGCTTTCTATGTAAGCCCAGGCAAACAGGATGGATGTCTCCAGAAGGGGCTGCAGATAAGGCGCGATCGCCACCGCCGCAATGGAGGATGCCATCGCCGATATCTCCGCTCTTTTTGCCGCATCCTTATAGAGATACGCCGCATTGGCAGCCTCACGGAATATCAGCAGCTTATTTACCACCGCCTTCAGGTTTTCCACATCCGTCCCCTTCCCCTCCAGCAGATATTCCACCTGATAGTCCAGTCCGGCATTTTCTTTCCCCTGTCCGTAATACCCGAATTTCTGAAAGATATAAGCATCCAGAAGCACTCTCTCCTTTATTTCCGTCAGCATACCGTTTTCCTCGATCTTTTCCTGCAGGATCCCTGTCCCCTGTAAAATATCCTCACGATAAGAGAGATATTCTTCCAATGAAACCTTCTTTCCGGAAATTTTCGATGCATCCTCCACCACCAGATTCAGAATCCCTCTATTTCTAAGTGCATTCACATGCTCCGCAGGGTTTTCGATCGGCACTTCCTCCTCTTCCTCATAGGTCTCCACCTCCCCGGTATCCCGGTTATATTTCTTTTTCGTCACCTTTTTTACCGGAGGCGGTTCCCCTGCAAGCCTTTTTTCATTTTCATCGCGCTGCCGGATCAGTTCCTCTTCCGTCACCTGATCCCGATCCATCATCCCGTATTCTGAGAGCAGATCTTCCAATGCCTCTATCCCGAAATAGTTTTCCTCATATTCCACGATCTGCTGTTTTAAAACCCGCCCCCCGTTGTCCGTTGCGATCTCCGCTTCCTGAATACCGATAAGATCCAGACGGTCATCCAGTAAATTCGTATGCTCCAGATTTTTATTTGCATAGCTTTTTACATGTTCCCCTATTGTTTCAACACCCGGATGGCTGCTGCCATAGGAAGTGTCGATAAAGAACAGATCATATTGCTTCAGAAGCTCCTGGTGATATTCCGCCAGCGCAGACCATCCCGCCGTATTCAGCGCAAGTTCTTCCTCCATGCGTGCCGTATTTTTCCTGATTCCTGTGAGAAGTACCATAACGACCGACAGTAATGCCGTGAGAGATAATGCCAGATAAATTGTCAGATATGCCTTCGCCTTCATGTTATATACTGCTGCTCTGCGATGCGATCTTGGAGAAGATATCATTGACGATCTTTGTCAACTGGGTTTTAAAGATCATGACAAGTCCGATCAGCACTACGATGATCAGTATCACTTCCACCGTTCCCATTCCGTCTTCTTCCCTTAAAAAATCTTTAAATGTCTTTTTCATCCTTTCGTTTTCCTCCTTTTTCTTCCGAAACCATTTTTTCTGTAACACAGTTGTCCTTAAAATGTCATAAATGCCGGCAGCAGGATCATCAGCATGACAATGCAGAGCATCATCATCATAGGTAACAGCAGTTTCGTTCCCGCTTCCTCCCCCGCCCTTCTGGCAGAGTTTTTTCTTTCCCCAAAAGCCGCTCTGCTCTCCTCCTTCAGCAGTGAACTTAATCGGGTGCTCCCTTTCCGCAGATTTTGTGTGAGCAAAGCTGAAAATTTGCCATAGAGCGGTATGCCGCATCTCTTCCCGAACCGTTCATACGCCGATGTTTCAGAAATACCGCTCTTCATCTCCTGGCAGGCTATTTTCATCTCCTCATACACGGGATTTTCGAAACGATCCGTTTTTCTTTTTTCTTGGTCCGCACAGATTTTCTCCCATGCCGTTCTAAGCGTCATCCCCGCTCCCAGATACACGGAAAGCTTGCTGACTATTTCCGGATACTCCCGCCTCATCTGCTCCTCCCGCTCATATACCTCTTTTTTCAGGTCCTCATCCCGCAGATAATATACAAGTCCCGCCGCAACTATCGCCAGAAAAAGTATGCCGATCCACATCCCGCTTCCCCGGCTGCTCCAGACGAGCGGTTTTCCCTCCAACTCCGAGGGAAGCTGCAGTATCTCCTTCTCCCGGCTTTCCGCCTCCGCCTTCTCCGCGGCTTCAAAGATCTTTCTCACCTCTGCCTCCTCCTCGGTCAGCGTTCTCGGATAAATCTGTATATAAAATAAATATTCAGCCCGAAAATCCTCATAAGTAAAAACCGCGTTCAGCCCTGTCTGTATACCTTCTTCGGGAAGCTCTGCTTCCTGCAATTTCCCCTCTGCGTCAATAACATGATAATTTTGACTTTCCCATTCGATCTGAAAGGGATACCCGGGAACCTCCGCTGTCAGATGCAGATCTGTTTTAACAGACTCCAGACTTTCGTTCTCGCCCAGGATCATATTCTCCAGCACCGGCAGTACATCCTCATACATTTCTTCCAGCTGTTCTTTCCCGTAGAGCCTTTCTTTCACTTTCAGGACCAGTTCATGCTCTCTTTCATCACCGGCTGTAACTTTCACCGGGATCTCCTGCATATCCCCGCTATATCCCTGCCTGTATACTCTGTTTTCCTCTACAACCGGCTGCAGGACTTCTGATAAAAGCAATCCCGCCGCAAACAGGATGCCAAGGATACATACCAGCAAAGAAAGCCGTATCTTCAATATGTAATGTTCCCTGACCTTCTCCTTTCCGGAAAAGGGATATAACTTTTTTATATTTTCTTTTACCTGTACCGAAAACCATTTTCCGCTTCTGTCCTTTTCTATAAACTGTATAAATATCTTTTCCGCCGTTCTATATAAAAAATCCTTTTTCATATGCTTACCACTTATTTTTACCTGTTTCTTTTATCTGT
>CANSLJ010000053.1 GCA_947647735.1 uncultured bacterium
TTTAAAATGATCATAAGTGATTTTCCTCATAGTAAATTATTTGTTTTTTATCAAAACATATTTATTATATGTTTATCGTAAGGGAAAGTCAAGATAAAACGTTTTATTAAAATATAAATATTTATGTGGAATTCAATAGGTATATCGTTTTATCATATGGCAAAAATTTAAGGAGGTACATATGAGTAAAATTCTGAATTTTGGTTCTCTGAATGTGGATTATACTTACAGGGTAGATCACATGACACAGGAAGGCGAAACGCAATCTTCCGAAAGTATGGAAATTTTCCTCGGAGGGAAAGGGTTCAACCAATCCGTATCGCTGGCAAAAGCCGGCGTTAACGTTTACCATGCCGGTATGATCGGCGATGACGGCGACGGCTTTTTGCCTGTCTGCAGGGAATATGGCATCCGGACAGATCATATTAAAAAAGTGGAGGGGAAAGGCGGACATACGATCATCCAGATTGATAAAAATGCCCAGAACAGTATTCTCCTTTTTGGCGGAAGCAACCGGAAAATAGATAAAGCGTTTGTTGATGAAGTTTTAAGTAACTTTGAGAAAGGCGACTATCTTCTTTTACAGAATGAGATCAGTAGCTTAGATTATATTATGGATAAAGCATACGAGAAAGGCATGGTCATTATCCTGAATCCTTCGCCGTTCGACAGCAGGCTGGACTGCTGTGATATGTCAAAAGTTACATATTTCATATTAAATGAGATAGAGGGCGCCCAGTTCAGCGGGAGAAAAGAACCGGAAGAGATCGTGGATGTTATGCTGGAGAAATATCCGAAGGCGAAAATTGTACTGACCCTTGGAGGGGACGGCGCGATGTATGCGGATGCTTCCGGCGCAAGGTTCCATCAGCCGATCTTTCCTGTTAAGGCGGTAGACACAACGGCGGCAGGCGATACTTTTACCGGATATTTTATTTCCGGTATTCTGGAGAGCATGCCGGTACCTGATATTTTGAAAATGAGCGCAAAAGCGTCCTCCATTACAGTGACGAGAAAAGGGGCCTCACCTTCCATTCCTTCGCGGGAAGAGGTTATGGCGTCCTTATAAAATAATGAGAAGATTACAGCCGGGTTTCGAAAGACCCGGCTGTAATAACTTCGGGAAAATAAAATAAATTCACCATGACATATATTGCCGATGCATGATAAGATAAAAAAGATCAAGAAGATTTTGCAGGGGAATAAGAAAAGGGCGTTTGAATGTATTTTATGAAGAGTAGGAAGAAAAACCGTTACAGCATCCGTTGGCGTATTATGTTCAGCTGTGTCAGCCTGATGGCGGTTGGCTTGGGGGTGGCCGGCGTACTGATCCAGACAATTTATCAGGATGCGCAGATCAACAGTGTCGGGGCAAACGGCCGGGTGCTGGTGGATCAGATCGCAGAGAATATCTCCAGAAGAGCGGAGGAGTATGCCGGTGTTGTTCTGCATGAGGTGCAGAATGTAGGACTATTTGAAAAATATATTAACAATGAGAACAGTGAGGAGTATTATATCCGCAGAGAAATGGCCGGTGTGATCAACAGACAGAACATGACAGGCGTTCCCATCGAAGATATTTATGCCTGTGGAGAGAACGGTAAATGGCATTATTTTAATTATGGAGCTCAGAGCACGCACGGGTTCAGTTCTGCCGTGATGGATTATGCGCAGGAGCACTGGGATGAGATTCCGCGCGGGGCACAATGGATTGACTTTGAGGAGGAGCCTGAGAGGGTCTATATGATGCGGACGATTTTCAGCACCTCCAGTCTGAGAGATGAAGGCATTGTGATCGCGGGAATTGACAAAGCGGTATTTGAGGACCAGTTTCGTCCTCTGGAGGAGAATGGACAGGCACATATTCTTATCTCATATGATGGAAAGCTTTTGTTTGGTGACAGCACAGATATTCCTTATGACCGGCTGTTGTCAGCGGCGAAGGAAAACAAAATGCTGATAGAGGCGGAGGGAAAGCAGTATCTGGTCTGTACACAGGAGTCGCGGGAGGGGATCTGGCGTGCGGCCTATATCGTGGGAGAGGAGGAGCTGTTCCGACCGATCCACAGAATGCGGAAAACTATTGCAATGATCTGTGTGTTTATGATGGTGGGGGCATTTCTGGTATCTTTAACCATTTCGCGCAGACTGACTGAGAGCATCCGTACTTTATGCAGGTCTATTCAACAGTTACAGAAGGGCGAATTGCTTCAGAGAGTTCCGGTGTTCAGAGACGAACTGGGGGCGGTTTCTGAAGCTTTTAACGATCTGACACTGCACCTTCGGGATACCGTTGAAAACCTGGCCCGGCAGAAGCTTAAAACCGAGCAGGCGGAATACAGAGTTTTGCAGGCGGAGTATCATGCGCTTCAGGCGGCGATCAATCCTCATTTTATCTTCAATGCAATGGAGTCTATCAACGCGGCGGCCAAGCTGGAGGGGCAGGATAAGATCGCGTCGGTCTGTACAGCGCTGGGACGGTTGATGCGGGTCGCGATCAGCCGCCAGAAGGCGACGGTAACACTGGAGGAAGAGATGCGGTATATCCGGGACTATCTGGATGTTCAAAGGTTTATGATGGGGGATCGGCTGGAGGTGGAGTTTGATCTGGAGCCGTTGGCGGATCAATGCAAAGTTCCTTCTCTGCTGCTGCAGCCGTTGGTGGAAAATGCGGTAGTGCATGGAGTGGAAGGTATGAGTGAAGGTGCAGTCATCTATATTACCAGCGAACTGAAAACCTCAGATCAGGGAGAGGAGGAACTGCTGATCAAGATCAGTGACAACGGAGCGGGTATGGATGAAGAAGCCCTGCGCCGGTATTGTGATTATACTTCCGGGGAACAGGAGAGGGGGCATTTCGGGATTCTGAGCGTGGAAAAACGGATCAGGATCCTTTACGGAGAGCAATACGGAATTTCGCTGAGCAGCGGGGAAGGGGAGGGCACCGTGGTGGTGGTACGCCTGCCGGCAGAGCTGGAGAAAGATATGGGAAGGGAGAGTGTGCAGTATGAAAAGGGTGATCGTGGTGGATGATAATCCGCTGGTAAAGGAGGCAATCTGTAAAACGATTCACTGGGATGCGCTGGGCTGTGAAGTGCAGGGGGCCTTTTCAAACGGACAGGATGCTTTTGATTTTGCCAGAGAACACCATCCGGATATTATCATTACAGATATTAAGATGCCGTTGATGGACGGGCTGACGATGCTGGAAGAACTGAAAAAGGAATATACCGGATCTGCTTTTATCATGATCACAGGTTTCGGGGAGTTTGAGTTTGCGCAGAGAGCACTGCGGCTGGGGGCATCGGATATCCTGCTCAAGCCTATTGAGAATGAAGAGCTGATCCAGATCGTGCGGCGGGTGGTGAACAGGATTGACGGCCCCGCATCAGGGGAAGAAAAGGAACAGCCGATTCAGGAACTGCCGGAGATCGAACCTATCAGACCGTATGATGCGGCGGTGAGAAGAGCGCTGGAATTTATCCGAAAGAATCTGAATCGCAAGATCGCGCTACCGGAACTGGCTGATTATGTAGGGCTGTCGGCGGCGCATCTGAGCCGGCTCATCAAAAAAAATACGGATAAAACTTTTGTGGACATTGTAAATGAAATGCGTATTGATGAAGCTATCCGGCTGCTGCGGGAGGGGAAGTATAAGGTTTATGAGGTATCGAATATGGTCGGTATTGATAATTACGCATATTTCTATCAATTGTTTAAGAAGACAACAGGAAAATCGCCGAAGGATTATATGTGAGAGAGTGCATAAGAGCCTCTCTCTTTTACGTTATACGATTTTTTGAAAGAGAAGAGAATTAGTCATAATAACGAATAAAATGCAAAAATTACCCAATGGTTTTATTTTGTTGAACAAGTATAATATGGTTAGAAGCTGAAAAACAGTAAAGTTATAACAAAAAAGGAGGAAAATAATGAAAAAACTGGTAAGTTTGTTTCTTGCGGCTGCCATGGTATTAACGCTGTTGGCAGGCTGCGGAAGCGGGGGAGAGGCTCCGGCATCTGAAGCGCCGGAATCCAATGCTGAGGCATCCGGGAGTGCAGAGGCACCGTCCGGGGAGGATACATCTTCGGACGAAGAGGTTACCTTAACATTCCTGCATCATATGGGTGAGCAGGGAAAACAGGACGGGCTGGTAAAACTGGTGGAAGCTTTTCATGAAAAATATCCCAATATCAATGTTGAGGTGGAGTTCCTCTCCAGAGATGATTTTATCAATCAGTACAAACAGCGTGTATCTGCCGATAATGCACCGGATCTTATCAACTATCGGCCGTTTGAGACACCTGAGCTGATCGAAGCAGGACTTATAGAGCCGTTGGATGCTTCTCTGTTCCCGGAAGGCATCGATCAGAACTGCATCAAATCTCTGTCGATCGACGGTGTGATCTATGGTGTTCCTCTGGATGTAGGCGGCTATGGCTTCTATTATAATAAGAATCAGCTGGAGGCAGTGGGTGTGGATCCGGAATCTTTGAATACCCGTTCCGGCGTTCTGGATGCCTGTGAAAAGCTGATGGCAGCAGGTTATACACCTCTGGCTTCCGGTTATGCGGAACAGTGGCCTGAGAATATCATCATTGAAGGACTGACTTATACGGGTATCCTGCCTGAGAATCCTACACTTTTTACAGATCTGATGAGCGGGGAGAAGTCCTTCTCTGATTATCCGGAATTTCTGGAGATCGTTGATTACGGGCAGAAACTGGTAGGGACTTATTCGATCGTGGACAACAAAGCTGCAAGCCAGCAGGCCTCTGATCAGTATGCACAGTTCGGGCGCGGTGATGCGGCAATGATGATGCAGGGAACCTGGGCAGTTTCTGATATCCGTATCGCACAGGAGGCGGCGGGTAATACCGATGAGTTCGGCTTTACCATCTATCCCTGGTCCGATGATGCGAATTCCAATTATATGCCTGCCAATGCGGATGATTCCTTTATGATATCCAAGGACAGCAAGCATAAGGAAGAGTCCCTGCTCTTTGCCGAATTCTGTATGACGGAAGAGGCGGGTAAGATCTGGACAAACGCTTCCGGCTGCATCAGTGCTTTGAGCGGCGTAATGCCGGATGATGCAGATCCTCTGATGGAATATTTTACGGCTACTCTGGCAGATCACGCTTATTTCTTCGAGATGAACCCCGGGCTTGCCGGACAGTATTATCAGGATTTCGATAAAGTGTATATCGAAGGGCGCGTAGCGGGTATCACACCGGAGGAAGTGATCGAAAACTGGCAGTCGGCATATGACAACATTCGTGCGACAGGAGGCTGATCGGTTTAAGTTTTAGAAAGGGAAAGTATTCCGGTCCCTCTGGGGACCGGATATTTTTTAAAAGACAGGCTGTCGCAGCCAATATTTTGCAAAGGAGGGAAATTTTGTGACAGGTAAAAGAAAATGGATTTCCAGGCTGACAGATTTTATTTTTTTGCTGCCGGCATTCGTTATCTTTGCGGCGGTGATCGCGATCCCTTTTATACAGGCCGTAGGTATTGCGTTTACCAACTGGGACGGACTTTCCAAAACCTATCAGTTTAACGGCCTGACGAACCTGACAGCGCTGTTCAGAGATGCTCAGACTGCCAATGCGGTAAAGAACACTATGCTCTATACCGTTATCACCTGTGTCGGGGTTAATATACTGGCTCTGGCGATCACGGTCGGCTTGAATTCCAACATCCGGGGCGCGCGTTTTTTGAAAAGCGCCATGTTTGCGCCCATCATTGCAAGCCTTGTTATTACGGCTTTTATCTGGGGGCGTATATACGGGGATGTTTTTCCGGTAAATTTCGGTGTTCCGACACCTCTCACCAACACAAAAACAGTAGTTATGGGGATTGCGATGATGTGCCTCTGGCGTGATACCGGCCTGGCAATGGTTATTTACAACGCGGGATTGCAGTCTGTTCCGGAAGAACTGAAAGAGGCGGCAAGGGTGGACGGCGCAAATGCCTGGTATACTTTCTGGCATGTGACATTCCCGATGCTGGCGCCGGCTGTTACCACCTGCGTTACGCTCTGGCTGGGGTATGGCCTTAAGGTTTTCGATTATCCGAAAGTGGCCACAAACGGAGGACCGGGAAAGGCTTCCGAGACGTTCTGTATCTTTGTCTACAATCATTTCTTTTCCAATAATCGTGCAGGATACGGACAGATGGCGGCGCTTGTGATGCTTATTGCAGTGGTCGGGATCACGAGTGCAGTGACAAAAGCATTGCGTAAAAGGGAGGTGCAGATGTGATGAAGAAAAAACGCCTGCGAACTGTTTCGGGGAAGGCTCCCTTATGGCTTAATATTATTATGTGGATGGTAGTTACACTGTTTGTGGCGCCTTTTTATATCCTCATTATTTATGCATTCAAGCCGCGGGAAGCGACTATGCTCTCCAATCCCCTATCTTTGCCGGACTCATTGTATCTGGGAAATTTTACGGAGGCAGTCGAAAAATCCAATTTCTTTCTGGCTTTTAAAAATTCGCTGATCTGTACGATATGCGGAGTGGCGATTCTGGTGGTCGTCTGTTCCATGGCAGCCTATATTATTGTAAGAAGGCAGAAAAGCCGGTTTTATGCCATATGGCAGTATATTTTTCTGGCGGCTGTCATGCTTCCGTTTCAGACGGTGATGTTTCCTATCTACAAGGATCTGGTCTCTCTGAAAATGCTTAATACATTGCCGGCTTATATTCTGGTATCAGTCGGTTTTCAACTGGGATTTGATATTTTTCTGTATTGTGGTTTTATCAAGACAGTACCTCTTGAACTGGAAGAAGCTGCATTGATCGATGGTTGCGGCCGGATGCGGACTTTCTGGAAGATCGTATTTCCCCTGTTGAAACCGGTGACCATGACGGTGGTGGTTCTTTCAGCGCTGGCGATCTGGAATGATTATCAGATGGCTCTGGTCGTTATTTCCAAACCGGCTGTTGCAACACTGCCGCTGGCACAGCAGTCGTTTATCGGGCAGCAGATATCTTATCTGAATCTTGCGGCAGCCGCCTGCCTTTTGTCGATCATTCCGATATTTGTGATGTATCTGTTTTTACAGAAATATATCGTGAAAGGCGTTGTCGCCGGAGCAGTGAAAGGATAAAAAAATATGAGGACAGAACTTGCGGAAGATCTTGTGAGAACAATTATAAAACGCTATCCGAAGGCGGATGAGTATCCTTACCGTCCCTGGAGTTACCCGCAGGGCTATCTGCTGATCGGGATGAGCAAGCTGTGGGAACATACCCGGGATAAGGTCCTATTTGATTATATCAGAGAATTTTGCGAAAGCCATGTGGAAAAAGACGGCAGGATACGGGGTTTTACAGGGTGCAGCATGGATGACATGATGACGGGTGCGGCATTGGTATGGATCTATGAACAGACGGGGGAAGAACGCTATGCAGCCGGGTGCCGGAAGATTTATAAGGCATTCGCGGATTATCCCCGTACCCGGGAGGGAGGGTTTCTTCATGACAGGACCCGTTATCCCGGCGAGATGTGGGTGGACGGAGTGTTTATGGGGCAGATGTTTTACTGTCGGTATGGATGTGCCTTTCAGGAACCTTCCTGTTTTGATGAAGCGCAGCGTCAGCTGGAGCTGATCTATCGCTATTGTCACAGTCACGACGGACTGCTGGTTCATGCCTACAGCGAAGACAGTCTGGCTTCCTGGGCGGGGAAGGAGGGACGGTCCGGTTATGTCTGGAGCGAGGGACTGGGCTGGTATGCGTTGATCTTATCTGAGATTCTGGATGTTGTACCGGCCGGGCATCCGGTAAGGGACACGGCAAAAAAGCAGTTGAAGGAACTGCTGGATGGACTGCTTGTGCTGCAGGATGAGGAGAGCGGATTGTGGTATCAGGTGGTCGATCTGCCAAAAGAGCGGGAGAACTGGTGTGATGTTTCCGGTAGCGCTATGTTTACTTACGCTTTTCGGAGAGCGCTGCAGAGGAGAGACGTTCAGGGGAAGAATTATGAGAAGGCGGCGGCCAGGGGCTATGAAGGTGTGATGAGCCGGGCGGTAATAAACAGCCGGGGACTGGTGGATATATACGGAGCCTGTGAGGGATTGTGCGTACAGGACAGCTATGAGGCTTATGTACACTATCCTCAAAAAGTAAACGGGCAGGAAGCGGTATGCGGCTGTCTGTGGGCGGCTGTGGCTTCAGAGTTTCAACAGGTGGTTTGATTCAGGGAGAGGAGAATGGGAATGAGAGAGAGTAGACTGTTCAGTGTTTTACCGGAGTATATCTGTACGCCGGATGGTATGGCGATAGACCGCCATGGAAATCTGGTATTGTCCTGTCCGAATTATGCGGAGGACGATATGTCAGGTGTAGTGGTGCGTCTGGATAAAGAAGGGAATGTGACAAAATGGTTTGATGTGCCGGTACATCCGGAGACCGGTGTGGCGCGCAATATGGGAATTGCCTTTGACGAAGAATGGAATATATATCTGTGTGATAATCAGGGATGGAGTGAACGGCCGGAATTATTATATAAGGGAAGAGTGCTTAAGGTAAAGGTGACGGATGAGGGAGAGATCCTGGAGACAACCGTTGTGGCGGATAGAATGGAGCATCCAAACGGTATCCGCATCAAAGACGGTTATATGTATGTCACCCAGAGCTATCTGCATCCGGTGAAGCGGGAGGACGGAAAGCTTGTAAGCTGTGTGTACCGCTTCGGGTTGGATGAAAAGGATATTCAGATCACAAACACGCTGGAGGATAAACATATCTTTGCTACATTTGTGACACAGAATCCGGATTGCCAGTATGGTGCGGATGGTATTGTTTTCGGTCCGGACGGTGCGCTGTATGTAGGAAATTTCGGCGACGGGGCAGTATACAGGCTGACCTTTGCGCCGGATGGCAGTCTGGATGAAAACAGTATTTTTGCTCAGGACAGCACACAGCTTCAGAGCACGGACGGCATGATCTTTGATGAGGAGGGAAATCTGTATATTGCGGATTTCTCAGCCAATGCGATCGCAAAAGTGACGCCGGAGGGAAAAGTGGAGAGGATCGCCCAGAGCCCGGATTGTACAGGAGTAGATGGCGGACTGGATCAGCCGGGGGAGCCTATTGTATGGGATGGAAGGATCATCGCTTCCTGCTTCGATCTTGTGACCGGTCCGGATAAAGTGAACACGAAACATGAGATGCCGGCAACACTGGTGCAGATAGAATTATAGGGGGGATACTGTGGAAAAATTCGTATGGTATAATCCTGTCCGTATTCTGTTCGGGAGAGGTGAGTGTGAGAATGCGGGGAGAATGGTGCGGCAGTATGCGAACAGGATACTCCTGCATTACGGGGGAGGCAGTATCAGGGCCTCCGGCATTTATAAACGTATAACAGAGGCTTTGCGAAAGGCAGGAGTAGATTACATAGAACTGGGTGGCGTGCGTCCCAATCCGCGCCTTTCGCTGGTACGGGAGGGAATTGAACTGTGCAGAAGGGAGCAGATAGATTTTATACTGGCAGTCGGAGGAGGCAGTGTGATCGATTCTGCCAAGGCTATTGCGACAGGGGTTCCATATCCGGGCGATGTCTGGGATTTTTATGAGGGAAGGGCTTTGCCGGAGGAGGCATTGAAGATTGGAGTGGTGCTGACGATACCGGCAGCCGGCTCGGAGAGCAGTGACGGTACGGTTTTGACCAATGAAGAAGGCATGCTGAAACGTTCTTTTTGCAGTCCGTTGTGTTATCCGAAGTTTTCCATATTGGATCCGGAATTGTGCCGCAGCCTGCCGATTCATCAGATCGCAGCAGGCGGCGTGGATATTCTGGCGCATATTATGGAACGTTACTTTTCTCCGACAGCGGGGAACGCGCTTTCCGATCACTTGTGTGAGGGGGCGATGTGTACATTGATAGAACAGATCCCCCGGGTGATGGCGGATAAAAACGATCTGGATGCCTGGGAGCAGGTTATGTGGACGGGGAATGTTGCGCATAACGGCCTGCTGGGAAAGGGCAATGCGGAGGACTGGGCTTCCCATGAGATAGAGCATGAACTGAGTGCCCTATATGATATCGCCCATGGCGCCGGGCTGGCAGTTATCTTTCCGGCGTGGATGAAGTATGTGTGGCGGGAGCATCCTGATAAGTTTGTGTGTTTTGCCAGAAGAGTGCTGGGGGTGATGACGGATGATCAGGAGAGAGCTGTGGAGCAGGCAATAGAAAAGCTAGAGGAATTTTTTGGAGGCCTTGGGCTTGCGGTAAGGCTGTCTGAAATAAATATTGACGACAGGTATTTCAGGGAAATGGCAGAAAAAGCCTGCAAGGGCGGCAGGATCGGAGCATTCTGGGAACTGGAGCCTGATGATGTGGAGAAAATCTTTTATCTTGCCCTGTAAAGGACGGGCTATAACAGAAGTGAAGACAGGAACGGAAAAATCACCTGCGGAATGGAAGGCTGGCAGGGCGGTACAGAAGGAGGAGAGAACAGATATGAACAGTGGAATGATGACGAAGGAGCGGCTTGCCGGTATGGTGGATCATACTTTTCTGAAGGCATATGCGTGCCATGCAGATCTGGACAGGCTCTGCCGGGAGGCGATGGATCATCGCTTTGCCATGGTGGCGATCAATTCGTCTCCGGTGGCATATTGCAAAGGGATTCTTGCGGGCACGGGGGTGCATGTCGGGGCTGCGATTTCCTTCCCGCTGGGGCAGACGACCATAGAAACAAAGCTGTTTGAAACAAAAAAAGCGATTGAGGACGGGGCGGATGAGATAGATTATGTATTGAATATCGGCGAACTGAAAATGGGAAACACTGCATATATTGAGGAGGAGATGCGGCGCATTACGGATGTATGCAGGAACAGGGACATACTGGTCAAGGTAATCTTTGAAAATTGTTATCTGACAAAAGATGAGATCCGTACGGCGGCGGAGATTGCCAGAAGGGTTAAGCCGGATTTTATCAAAACAAGTACAGGGTTCGGCACGGGCGGGGCAACGGAAGAAGATGTGGCGCTGATGAAAAGTGTGGTAGAGGATGTTGTGAAAGTAAAAGCTGCCGGCGGCATCAGGGATTGGGAAACGTGCAGCCGGATGATCGATGCCGGGGCAGAGCGGATCGGTACCAGCGCCGGGATTGAAATTCTGGAACAGTTTATGGCAGAGGCGGAATTGAAATAAGGAGTGCGGAGATGAGATACCTGATAGCACATGACATCGGAACTTCCGGAGATAAGGCAACTCTGTTTGACGAGCAGGGGAGCCTTTTGGGGAGCGTGACCGAAAATTATGATGTCCATATCTTTCGAGGGAACTGGGCGGAGCAGGACGCGGATGACTGGTGGAAAGCGGTCTGCAGGACGACGCGCCTGCTGATCGACAGACAGGGAGTTTCGCAGGACGACGTGGCGGTGGTGTCCTTCAGCGGGCAGATGATGGGCTGCCTGTGTGTGGACCGTGCAGGAAAACCCCTGCGTCCTTCCATTATCTGGGCGGATCAGAGAGCCCATGAGGAGGCGGCGGAGATAGAGCGTCAGATCAGCCAGTGGGAGTTTTACAATATCGTGGGACACCGGAATACGCCGTCCTATGGTATCCAGAAGCTTATGTGGGTGAAGAGGCATGAGCCGGAAGTATATGAAGATACCTATAAGATGCTGAACGCCAAAGATTATATCGTCTTTAAACTGACCGGAAATTTCTATACGGACTATTCGGATGCCAACAGCTGCGGCTGTTTTGATATCAGCCGGCTCTGCTGGTCGGAGAAGATCCTGCGGGCGGCAGGGATACCGGAGGATAAACTGCCGGAGTGCAGGCCGTCCACCTTTATCGGAGGGAAAGTGACGGGGGAGGCGGCAAAGCTGACAGGATTGAAGGAAGGGACGGCGATAGTGCTGGGGGCCGGAGACGGTGTGACTGCCAACGTGGGGACAGGTTCCATCGCGGAGGGGAGGACCTACTGCTGTCTGGGCACTTCAGCGTGGGTGACAACAACAGCACAGAGGCCGGTCTTTGACCCGCAGATGCGGATCGTCAACTGGGCCCATGCGGTGCCGGGACTTTATGCACCCAACGGGACGATGCAGGCGGCCGGGGCTTCCTACAGCTGGGCAAAGGAGCAGATATGTCTTTGGGAGCAGGAGATGGCGAAGGATCAGGGGTGTTCGCCTTATGACTGTATGAACAGGGAGATTGAGGAAAGCGTACCGGGGGCAAACGGGCTTTATTTTTTGCCCTATCTGATCGGGGAGCGCGCTCCGCGCTGGAACCCCGACGCAAAAGGCGCTTTCGTCGGCCTGAAGTCGGAGAACACAAGGGGTGATCTTCTGCGCAGCGTGCTGGAAGGGATTACGATGAACCTGGCGGTCTGTCTGGATGTTTTGAAGAGCCATATCAAAATAGAAGAGATGACTGTGGTAGGCGGCGGCGCCCGGGGAGAGGTATGGCAGCAGATCATGGCAGATATCTTTGAGATGGAGATACTGGTGCCGGAGATGCTGGAGGAGGGCGGTTCCATGGGAGCAGCTGTGATCGGCGGCGTCGGAGCGGGCATCTTTGAGGATTTTACGGCGGTAGACAGATTTTTGCGGATGAAGGAGAAGCGCAGCCCGAGGCGGGAACTGGCGGAGTTGTACCGTGGGAAGCAGGAGATGTTTGAAAAGCTGTATGGGGCGCTGGAGCCCCTGTATGCGGGGATGAGGTAGCGCAGGTACGGAGAGCCGAAACTGCGCATACAGAGAAGGCATTCCGGGGACAGAAGATTTCTGCATGGAAGAAGAGACAGAGAGATGTATATATCGCATGCGGGACATAAGGAGTATGAAAATGAAAACATTAGTAGTGACAAAGACAGGGGATTTGGAGGTCAGAGAGGTTCCGGTACCAAAGATAAACGAAAAGCAGGCGTTGGTAAA
>CANSLJ010000054.1 GCA_947647735.1 uncultured bacterium
GAAATCTGTGAGGATTTACTGGCTTCTTAAGCATATAAACTTTTTACTCTCAAGT
This sequence comes from uncultured bacterium, assembly GCA_947647735.1. Lineage (GTDB taxonomy): Bacteria > Bacillota > Clostridia > Lachnospirales > Lachnospiraceae > 1XD8-76. Next base: position 56 of record CANSLJ010000054.1, read on the forward strand.
GAGATAAAAAAAACTCCATCTTTTGCTTTCAGCATATCTGTCAATGATATATAATCCCTATCTTCAATTTTTTTCATAGATATTTCTGTATTTTTAACTACTAATTTTTTCATTTTATGCTCCAATTGCGCGATTTGCATTTTTCATTACACATATTATTGCATTTTTATTTACACACGTCAATAAATTTTTTATTATCTACTCAAACCGGCAGACTGTCCCTCACACACAGCGCCCCATACCCCGTGTATGTCAAGTTAGTGTCACGAACTTTTTTACTTATTTTTTGTCGAGAGTCTTGGAAAACCTGGTATTTTCGTAGGGCTGATGTTAGATTAGTGTCAAGTTCAGCGTAAATTGATGTTAAATTAGTGTCAAGTTGTTTTCGTGATGAAAGCCCCTTTTTACTCGGAAAAACTCCACTCAATCTCCACCCGCCTATTCTTATAAACCGTCACCTTCCGGATAAAGACATCCACCACATCCTGGGTTAATGTCTCCAAATGAGAATAGCGGATAATCTGTTTCATATCCTGCTTATCCCTGCCCGCCTCTTCCTCCATCTGGCCGTGTTCCTCCTCCACTTCCTGAATCCTGCCGGAAAGTTCTTCCATCCGGGCAGTCAATCGGTCAGCCCTGCTCCGGTATTCCCGGGCATCCATCTGACCGAAAGCGTAGCTCTCGTACAGGGAATCCCTCTCCCTCTGCATATCATGGTATTCCTTCCGGTACTCCCTGCCTCTCCCCGCAAGCCTCTCCAGATTCTCCTTCTGGAACTGCTCCAAAGCCCTACGCTGCCTGATCTGGTCGCCTCTGCGCATCAGTTCCCGGTCCAACAGGGTAAGCACCGTTTCCTCCAGAACAGCCGCATTAAAATAGGTGCAGCAATCCGGTATCTGCAAAAGGGAATACTTTCTGCACCAGAAATGGCGTGTAGTATTTCCGCTCTGTGGCTTGTAGCTTAAGGAATATCCACACCCGCCACAAAAAATCTTCCCGGTCAGCGGGTGCTTCTCCCTCTTACGCTTCGTGGAATGCCCGGGAGTTTCCAGAGCGACACGGGCGAAGATTTCAGGCGTCACCAGCGGCTCGTGGTGGTCTTTCAACACTTTCCACTCGCTTTTAGGAACAGCTTTTCCTTCTTTACTCCCCACCGATTTACGCACACTTTTCCCATACGCCATCTCACCCAGATAAAAACGATTACCCAGGATATGCCGGACCATGGTACTGCTCCATGTATGGTTTTTATTCAGGGTACTTCTGTCAGGACAGCGCAGCTGTGTTGCCGTGGGAACCTTTTCTTCAAAAAGCCGCCTTGCGATCTGCACGCTGCTCATGCCATCCACAGCCATGGAGAAAACAGAACGAACAATCTCCGCCTCCCTCTCATTGACAATAATGGTATTTTTCACTTCCCTGCTCTTCTCATATCCCAGGGGAACCTGTCCGAACACATACTCTCCGGCTGCGCATTTACTGTCAAAAGCCGTTTTTACTTTGATGGAAATGTCCTTGCTGTACAAGTCATAAATCAGAGTCTGGAATGCCGTGTCAAAAGCAAGCGCCATGCCTTTCTGCTCCCTGCTGTCATAGCCGTCATTTACAGCTACAAAATTCACGCCCATAAAAGGGAACACCTGGTTTAAATATGTCCCCGCCTCAATATAGTTCCTGGAAAAGCGCGAAAGGTCTTTCACAAGGATGCACCCAATCTGATTCTGCTTTACTGCTTTCAGCATTTCCTGCATCCCCGGACGCTCCATGTTGGTGCCTGTGAATCCGTCGTCGCAAAATTCCACCACCTCACTGTCAGAAAGCCTTTTGTCCTTTCTGATATATTCCTGAAGATACGTCCTCTGGTGGCTGATGCTGCAGCTTTCCTCCTGTCCCCTGTAGTTCGCCTTAAAATGCATATCTTCTGTGGAAACCCTCAGATAGATGGCTGTCTTTCGTCTCTCTCCCACTTTACTCCACCCCTTCCCTGTGGATATCTCCGTAAGTAAATACAATCTCCACCCGTTTCCCCGGATAGACATAAATTTTCTCAATCAGCGCCTCCACCAGCTCCCTGGTCAGGGCGTTCCCGCTTTTCAGCCTGATCAGGGAGCGGACAGCCCTCAGATAGATATCTCCTTTCCGTTCCAGCTTCTTCCCCCCTTCCTGATACCGCTTTTTCTGTCTCTCCAGTTCCCGAAGACGTTCTTCCTTCCAGAGCCGGTAACGGACATATTCCTCCTGGGGAAGACTGCCCAGCCGGTATGCCATATATTTTTCGCCCTCTTCTTCCGACAATGCCGCCATTGCTCCTTCTGTCTGACGCAGCTGTCGTTCCAGTTCCTGTTTTTTCTGATGAACCAGAGCCTGCCCCTGCTCCACATAATCCCTCTGCTTTTTCAGCTGAGTGGCAAATTCCGCCCGAAACAGGAAAGACAGGATATCCGCCAGCTCTATCCTGGATATCCGGTTGGATTCCGGACAGGTTTCCCTCTTAGTGCTGACGCTGTCCAGACAGAAATAACCGCCTTTCCGTTCCCGCCTGCCGTCCCCATAGTCCTTTACATAACTGTGCCGGGTCATTTTCCTGCCGCATACGCCGCAGTACAGAACCTTGTCGAAGATATTCTCCCCGATGGGGCATCCCTTTGCGGGATGGTTGTGGCTGCGTGTCCGCTCCTGAATCCTGCGGTGGATTTCCTGTGCCTGCCCGTAAAGCTCCTGGCTGATAATGGCCTCATGGGTATTTTCCTTTCTCACCCATTCTTCTTCCGGTCTGCGGACACGGTTTTCCTCTTTCCTTGCGGTAAGGGAAGTCCTGCCCTGCACCAGCCCGCCGGTATAGGTAGCGCTTTTCAGGATGCGCTCCACCGCGCTCTTGTCCCACCCTTTATATGCCGTTTCAGCCGGACAGTAGACCTCTTTGCATTTTTTATAAACGGTCGGCGGGTTGATCCTTCTGTCATTCAGTTCGTCTGCCACAGCCTGATAGCTTCCCATTTCAAGAAATTTCTTATAGATGAGCCTGACAATCTCCGCCGTATTCCCATCCGGCTTTAGTTTCCTGAGCCTTCCTTCCAGGCACGCCTCATATCCATAAGGCGGCGGGCCGCCCACATAGGAGCCTGCTTCCCTGCGCTGTTTCAGGGACAGCTTTGCCTTTGCCGAAAAATCCTTTGCATACATATCGTTCACCAGGTTTTTTATTTCGGATGCCATCTGCTTTGTGTTATTGACGTCCGTCCCGGTATCGTACCCGTCTGCAACCGCAATGAAACGGACTCCCAGAAACGGAAATATCTTTTCTATATAATTCCCTGCCTCCAGATAGTTTCTGCCAAACCTGGACAGATCCTTTACGATCACACAGTTAATATCGCCCAGACGGATGTCCTGCATCAGCCGCTTGAAATCGTCACGTTCAAAATTCGTCCCTGTTTTTCCCAAATCGGCGTATTCGCCAACAATCTCTATCTTATCTCCATGATGCCGGTTCCAGTCCTCCACATACCTTTTGGCAATCTCAATCTGCGTTTCCACAGACTCATTCTTTTTCAAATACCGATCCGAAGACAGTCTGGCATAGATACCCGCTTTATAATATTTTACTCCCTGCATCTTTCCCTGTACGGTTCCTGGCATGATGGATTCTGCACCGGCGGCAGCACAGGCGCGCTTCGATGTCCTTCCCATATCATGCCCCCCTGTGAAAATCTTTCATTGCCTGATACTGATCGGTAAAATAAAATTCAATCTCTATCCGTTTCCCCTCATACACCCAGATCCTTTTCACAAGGCTTGCAAGGGTATGGCGGTCAATCTCTTTCAGTTCCAGGGAATCCTTAAACGATGCAAGACGCCCTGCGCTCAATACGCCCGATTTGAACATCTCCCGGACAAGCTGCTCCTGCTTTTCCTCCGAAGCTGACAGGCTCTTTGCCTTCCTTTGAAATTCCCCGTGGAGCCGTTCAAATTCCTCCCTGGTAATGACTCCCGTCCCCAGGTCCTCATACAGCCCGGCACACAGGCTGTAATATTTATCCTGCTCTTTTTTCAGACGGGCGATTTCCTTATTATAGCTGATGACCGCCTGCAGGTTTGCCTCCCGCTCTTTTGCCTGTGCGAAAAGCTGTTCCTGCTCCAGAAAATCGTTGGCATACTGACGGATGGCAGTCCCGGTCAGTTCCTTCAGCACGGTTTCTTCTATGCTGTGGCGGCTGCATCCCTCCCCACGGTTCTTGGTGGAGCAGATATAATAGATCTTTTCCGTCCCTTTATAGCGGTTGACCCTCCTCACCATCTGCTCCCTGCAGTCCCCGCAGAACAGAAGCCCCATAAACGGGCTGATTTCTTTCTTCTCTGGACTGATGCGGCCGTCCGCTTTCAAAAGATTCTGAACAATGGAAAAATCATCGGCAGAGATAATGGGTTCATGAGTGTTTTCCACCCGTATCCATTCCTCCTTCGGTTTTTCCACACATTTCTTTACCTTATAATTAACCCGCTCTGTTCTGCCCTGTACCAGATGACCCAGGTACACTTCGTTGGTCAGTATCCGCCGGACAGACGGGCTGCTCCACCTGGAGTCGCTGCCCCTGGTAAAGCCTCCCCGATAATTCAGCCCCAGGGATTTCTTATATTCCTTTGGAGACAGGATATGCAGGCCGTTGAGTTTTTCCGCTATGGCGGAAACAGCCATTCCCTCAATCTTCCACGCAAAAATCCTGCGGACAATGCCCGCCGCATAATCGTCCACCAGCAGCCTGTTTCTGTCTTCCGCCGATTTCCGGTAGCCATACACGGCAAAAGCCGCAAGGCATTCCCCCTTCCTGCGTTTTATCGCAAGCTGGCTTTTTACCTTGGTGGATATGTCACGGCAATAGCTGTCGTTTATGAAATTTTTTACCGGCAGTACAATGTTGCGCTCCCCGGCATCTGCCGAAAAGCTGTCATACCGGTCGGTAAGGGCGATAAAACGCACCCCCAGAGCCGGGAATACCTGATCCAGATACCTCCCGGTCTCAATATAATCGCGCCCGAAACGGGACAGGTCTTTCACGATGACGCAGTTCACCCTGCCCGCCCTGATGTCGCTTATCATTCTTTTAAATTCTGGTCTCTCGAAGTTGCTGCCGGAATAATTGTCGTCTGCATAGCAGTCAAAAAGCTCTATGTCCTCCTGTTCCCTGATAAAGGAACGGATCAGCTCCCTTTGGCTGCCGATGCTGTTGCTCTCGGCTCTGAATGTGACTTCCGCACTTCCTGCGCTTCCAGTGTCAGCGGTGGTTCCCACATCGCTGTCCTCCCTGGAAAGCCGGAGATACATGGCCGCATAGAAATGTCTTGATTCTTTTTTTGAATATTCGTTTTTCATGGTATCACTCCTGACTTTTTTAGCCAGAGAAAAGCCGATGGCTTTCATCAAACTGGGAGCCAGGAGTTCCACTGATTTGTCCTGCCATCAGATTAACATAAATCCTGTCATTCTTCAAGCCTCTTTCGGAGACTTTTCCGAACTTTTCTGAAATCCGTCCTGAAATTCATTTCGGACTCTCTCATTCTTTTTTATATGTAGATTTCTGACATCCTCCGCAGGTACTCCGCCATTTTGTCATCTATGGTTGCCCCGCTTTCCTGAAACCTGACCTTTACCACATAATCTCCAATCCGGTTCACATAGATGTTCTTTGTCTGTTCAGCAAAGGCAGCCAGTTTTTTCTCCACCGGCTGTGAAGTGTCAATTTTGATATCCCGCAGATCGGTCAGTTCGGAAATGTCCACAGTGCGTATATCGGTCTGTGCCATTTCTGCAAGCATCTCTTTTGTCAGCTTCATGACAGCCTCTCCTTTCCTTCCGGCATGCCGGTTTTGCAGTCAGCAGATACACTGCTCTGATTTTGTTCTGCAGCTGTCTGCTGTCCCGTATTCATTTTATTTTTCTTTCAGATTGTCCTATGCCAACCCGGATTGTCCTTTTTTCCTGCAGTTTTCCATGCCCTGGCCGACATCCGCTCAAAATCTCTGCCCGGTCATTTCTGATCCATAAAATAGCTCTCCGGCTTATTGCTCCTGATAAAGATCCCCACATCCTCCATCCTCTCCGTCACCGGCATGTCCGGCAGGGCCGCCAGAATGTCATTCTTATACCGCCCGCCGGCTCTGCAGTCCAGGATGGAGAACACGCAGGTATCTGTCTCCCTGCGGATGCCCCGCCCAATCCACTGGCGCAGCTTCATCAGCATCCCCGGCACAATGACTTCCGCCAGATACTCATGGAAATCCTCATGTAAGGACTTCTCATACTCCAATACCGGGTCTGGCACGGGAAATGGCAGCTTCACCACCACAAGGGAGGAAAGGATATCCCCAGCCAGGTCAATCCCCTCCCCAGCGCTGTCGCTGGCAAGCAGTACCCCGTTCCCGCTCCTGCGGAACTCCCGGATGGCCTCCAGCCTTCCCTTTCCCATGGAAAACAGCGGAAAATCTTTTATTCTTTCTGCAAGTTCCTGATACACCATCTCCATCATCCGGTAGGATGTGAACAACGCCAGCGTATGCCCGTGGCTCTGCCGGATCAGTTCTTCCAGCCTGTCTGCCACCGCCTTCCGGTAAGCTGTTTTCCTGATATTGGGAAACGGCATATCCTCCGGCAGATACAGCAGGGCATGGTTCCAGTAATCAAAGGGAGAGGCCTTGCTCACACTCAGAATCCGGTTCCGGTTCAGCAGGTCAATCCCTGTCTGATGCATGTAGCGGCTGAAGTCGCCGCCCACGGACAGAGTGGCCGAAGTCAGAAGATATGGTTTCCCTCTGCTCCACAGATCCTCATGGAGCAGAAAGTCAAGGTGCTTTGGCAGAACGCAGAGCCTGCAGGCCGTCACTCCTGTGTATTCCAGCCAGCAGATAAAATTCTCATAGTCACAAAGTACCGCCAGCTTCTCCTGCTTCTGATTCAGTCTGCCGGAAATATGCTTATATGCCGTGTTTCCCCGGTCTGCGGTATAGAAAAACACTGACAGGCTTTTTACCACAGCTGACAGTGCTTTCAGAGACAGCAGGATGGACGGTGTGAGTATGACTTCCATGCGGTTGTTGTCATACCGCGTTCCTGCAAATTTTTTCAGATTTTCAAACAGAGCCGTATTCAGTTCCAGCATTTCCTCACATAGTGAAAGCGCCCCTCTCTTCTCCGGTCTGCCTGCCACCGCCCTGATGATGCTGGCCGCCACACGCTCCAGCTCCACATTTTCAAAGCTGCCCCCGTACATCTGTCTGGCAGCCTCCGGCAGCTTATGGGCTTCGTCAAAGATTAAGATGCCATGCTCCGGGAGCAGACGGTTTCTGCCGCCTTTCCTGCTCAACATATCTGCCAGTACAAGGTTATGGTTGGCAATCTGGAAATCTGCCTTCCCCTGGTTGGATCTTCTGAGGAAAGTGCGGTAACGGCATACACTGGAAAACTCGCAGGTATTCCGGCAGTTTTCCACACAGATCCTTTTCTTTACATAGTCTGTCAGGGGCTGGCCGTCCAGGTCAAGGGAAGCGGCTCCCACAAAAAGAGCGGTCAGAATCTCCATCAGCTTCCTGTCCTCCGGACGGTTATTATGTCTGATTGAGGATAAATAAGTCTTTACCCTGCTGTCGCATGCATAATGGTTTTTCCCCTTACGCACTGCAAATGTCAGAGGTTCTTCAATGATACGGTGTTCCAGAAGAATCCCCGAAATCTGGGGAATATACTCTTCCGTCAATGCTTTCTGCAGGGCAATAGTAGACGTGGAGATCATCACCGGCTGCCCTTCTCCATGAAACAGACGGTAAATGACCGCCGCCATAAGATAGGCATGAGTTTTCCCCGTCCCCACCTCGGCCTCACACAGCGCCACCTTTTCTTTCTCCATGGCTTCCAGCATGGCGAGGGAAAGAGAAAGCTGGTTCTCTCTTAACGTCAGTCCGTACTCCGGCAGAATGTCATAGAAGATATGGGCAAGTAATTCCCCGGCCCGCGAACCTCATCCTGTACAAATGCTGTCCCGCTTTCTGACTGCGTCGCCATTTTCTCTATGGCTCTCCGGTATCCTGCCTCATTCAGTGGCGTGGATCTTGAAAACAGTCTCTTTGCTTTCAAAGTATGTAAATCCACCATGCGGTAGCTGTATGCCTTTCCCGTAAAATGTTCCAGCAGCACGCAGTTTTTCGCAGTCAACACAATTCTTTCGTCAGGCCGGAAAATCCCCGCCTCGTGTATCCTGTTCCGTATGTCCGCCGTGCAGACAATCCATTCCTTACTCAATTTTAAGCCTCCTTTGAATCCTGAAGGAGCGATACATGCATACGGCGGAAAACGGCAAAGGCTGGTTCTCTGTTGACAAAGGGGCCGGTTCCGCCGCATGGTATCTGTCGCTCCGATAGAAGTAGTTTTAAAACAAAGGTGTGGCTGACGTTCCGCTGGTAAAGGAATATCTGTGACATCCCACGGACACCATAAAAGCCGCCCCCTGTTCTTTCTCAAACAGGGGTGATGCGTTTTCCCGTTTTTCAGGGCTGCCGTTTTTCGGCAGAAGTACCATGATAAGTGACAGGGATCATCGCAATCCGCCCCACCACGGGACGTCACTGCCGCGGACTGGATCGCTCAGAGTATGCCTGAGACAGAATCTCCGACATATCGTCTTGGCGCGTCCTGGCTTGTCGCTTCCGGTCTCCCGGCCTGTCAACGTGTATCCGCCACACCCATATGAAGTTTTCAATGTGCGGGTGAAAGGACGCTCAAAAAATTCCTTTCACCCAACGTGAAAAAACAGGGGGTGTGACGAGTCATTCCTCATAAATTTTTTTCAGTTTTTTCTCTGCCCACATGAGACTGTCCCAGACCGCCCGCTGATGGACGCCTTCCAGCTTCGCAATCTGCCTTGTGGAAAGCCCCTGAAAAAAGTGGAGACAGAACCGCCTCTTCTGTACGTCTGTCAGTTTTCCGCTCTCCAGCAGACAGATGGCTGCTTCCAGCGCCTTTTTCTCTTCATCTTTCTGAATCAGTTCCGTATCAACAGAAGGAGCCGAAGCAACAAGCATATCTTCCATCCCGCTGATACTCACGTTCCGATGGCTTACACGGTACTCCTGCCTGTCCTGTTGGTAATAAATCTCATCGGACAGAGCTTTCAGCTCTGCAAAATCTTCCTATGTCTTATCCGGGTTGTCACGCAGGTAATCTTCCAGGGTTATCTCTACGATGCCGTCCGAAAATTTATAGACGATCCCCTGACTGTATCGGTTCAGGGCATAATCGCTGTCCTTATAATTTCTCAATTTTCCTTTCCTCCGGGTTTGAATTTTTGAATTTCAAACCCGGAGGCGGACTGCGGCATCTGTTTCTTTCCCCTTTAAAGCACCAAAAGAGCCGAAAGGCGGTGCTGCCTGTCTGCTCTTTTTTCTTCCTGCTCATATCATTCCTGCACTGTCTTATATCCCATCATAAAGAGCCCGGTTCAAAACCGGGCCGCATATAAATACGTACAAAAAAACTGCCGACCATCAAGTCGGCAGTGATCTGTAAACTTCAGTCATATATTATGTTTTAAAATAATTGTTATCATCATCTTTAATTTTGTTCATAATTATTTTACAACACCTGATTTCTTCTTAACCTCCGAAACTCTAATTTGACGATCCTTCATACATGGTCACGCCTCTACTCCCGTTAAGGTTCACTGTCTGTCCTTTTAACTTCACTTCAAACGTAAAAATTATTCATACCATATTTCATCTGGAATAATATCAGCATCAGAAACCGTAGTTTTGCTAATTCTAATATTCCATTCGTCTATAAACCTTTCAATATAGTTCATTATTTCCATATCATAATTTGAGTTTATAACAAATATTCTTTGATTTCCCAGCATTTTATCAACAGTAATATCCAGCATCATCTCTTCTTTTAATTGTTTTATAAAATCAAACATTAATAATTTCAAACAAATATTATATTTATCAAGCGTAACCCAGATTTCTGATTTATCTCCTTTATTTTTTATTTTTATTTTCAATCCTTCTTTTTTAAACCACTTGGTATCCTGGTTGCTTTTTTCTATTCTCATTATATCCTCCACTAATCATCTATACCCAATATCGCATTCATTCCTTTATTTATTTTAACACTGGAATAAATCACATCTTCATAAGAACCATATTTTTCAAATAGCTGTTCTGCAGTCGGCCCCTCTTTTCGACCGTATTCTATCAAATTTCTATTATACAGTTTTTCAAGGTTCTCGTAATCCTCTCTTTCCACATAAGATCTAATCCTGTCTAAATTTCTTTGCTCCACTTTAATTTCCGCTATTTCTTTAAAATCTTTTCCTGCATTTAAATATTCTTCAACTTCTGAATTTAATTTTGCTCTTTTTATTTCCATAGCTTCTAAATATTCTAACCGAGCTGCACGAGCTTTTGCAACCTCAGGATCATCCAATAGATTTTTACTTGAGTTTCATTAGATTTTCCATTTATGCTATCTCCTCTCCACACCAGCCCCGCCATCACCGCCGAGAACATCCCGTCCCCGATCGCCAGCGCCCAGTTGATCTCTCCGTCTTCGTTCAGCAGTCCCTGCGCTGCAGTGCTCCCCAGGAAGCCTTCCCCGAATCCCAGCGACAGAACCTTCCCCAGGCTGGCTCCCTGCATCATCAGACCGCTGGCTCCGGTCAGAAATCCGACGACGCTGCCTGCGAGAGCTTTCCTGACATATTTTTCCGTGTCTCCCAGCCTTCCGCTGACGGCGTCCGATACGGCCTGCTCCGGCGACCGCACCTGCCATGAATGCCCCCAAGATCGTTACGCTTCCGACCACCACCATTCCGGCGGCAGTTATAATCACTTCCGGTGCCGGGGCGCTTTCTTCTGCATTCAGAAATTTTTCCAGGTCCGGAACGGCTTTCCCTTCATATATGGTCACGCCTCTGTTTCCGTTAAGGTTCACCGTCTGTCCTTCCAGCTTCACTTCCCCGGCTGCCAGGATGTGGAGTCCTCCGCTCCCTTCCATGCAGATTCCCGTCAGGTCATCCAGAAGCACTTTTTCCTTCAGCGTCGCGACTCCCATGTCGCACCGGCACAGGCGCATCTGCATCCCGTGTTCCGTGGTCAGGCTTTTCTGTTTCCGTTAAAGTTTTAATCATTCTTCAATTTTTAATTTTATTCCCTTACAGACAGCCATATTTTTTAATTCATTTGCATCTCTTCTTGAAAGTTCACAAAACGTCCATTCATTCGTTTTCACGTCAATTTGTTTCATCAGCTGTGTTACTGATGTTGAAAACAAATTTTTACTTATTTTTTTCAGTTCTAATAATTGTTTGCTTATCGACATATCTTTTTTCCATATGATTGATACCTTTACTTTTCGACTCAAAAAAGCTTCCATCTTTTTGATCGCGTCCTGCTTTGATAGTTTTGTTTTATTTTTTGTTTCCAAATCATACTCTATAACTCTAACATCATGTTCAATCATCATTCTAATTAATGAAAGATAAATATTATCATCCTCTTCTATAAGTAACATCATGTTATTTTCATCAATAATGTAATAATCCTCACCTGACATTCTGATATGATAACTGTTTTTATTAACAGTCCATAAATCTTCATATTGTTTTAATCTATCCATTATTCCTCCTGATTTTAATCATTACATCTGTACATACTTTCTTTATTTTTAAAATAATTTTCCTAACTCGTCTATTTGATTAATTTCCTTCAGCTATTCATCTTGTCTTCTATCAATTGACTTATCCTTCTACTACTATATCCGGTTAGCAATAATAGTTTACGTTTATAAGGATTTTTGTTATACTC
>CANSLJ010000055.1 GCA_947647735.1 uncultured bacterium
AAGGGGTTTCGGCCTCTTCCTTTTATTTTTGCCAACTATAATTTTACTCTAAGCACACATACTATCAAGCAGTTTAAATTGATACGCAGACCAGATGTAAATTAATATTTCGACAGTTTTCCCTTTCCACCTATTTTTTTCCATGTTAAAATAAAAAAGAAGTACAAAAAATTTATTATTATCAGAGAAGGAGATTTTTTATGGCAAACAGAATCATGCTCAATGAAACATCCTATCATGGAGCGGGGGCGATCGCAGAGATCGTAAATGAGGCAAAGGCACGGGCGTTCCAAAAAGCTTTTGTATGTTCCGATCCGGACCTCATTAAATTTAACGTAACAAGTAAAGTGACTGATCTTCTGGAACAAAACGAACTGGATTACGAAATCTATTCCGATATCAAGGCAAATCCGACCATCCAGAACGTACAGAGCGGTGTTGCCGCTTTCAAAGCTTCCGGTGCGGACTATATCATCGCTATCGGCGGCGGTTCCTCCATGGATACCGCAAAAGCGATCGGTATCATCATCGCCAATCCCGAATTTGAAGATGTACGTTCCCTGGAAGGTGTCGCACCCACCAAAAAACCCTGTGTACCCATCATCGCGGTTCCCACCACAGCAGGTACTGCTGCAGAAGTAACGATCAACTATGTTATCACGGATGTGGAAAAGAAACGGAAATTTGTCTGCGTTGATCCCCATGATATGCCCATCATCGCCATTGTTGATCCGGATATGATGGCTTCCATGCCCAAGGGCCTGACGGCTTCCACCGGTATGGACGCTTTGACCCATGCCATCGAAGGCTATACCACAAAAGCTGCATGGGAAATGACGGATATGTTCCACTTAAAGGCAATCGAAATTATCGCAAGATCCCTGCGCGGCGCTGTGGAAAACACAAAAGAAGGCCGTGAAGGTATGGCTCTCGGACAGTATATCGCAGGAATGGGCTTCTCCAATGTAGGCCTCGGCATCGCTCACTCCATGGCTCATACGCTGGGCGCTGTCTATGATACGCCCCACGGTGTTGCCTGCGCTATGATGCTTCCCATTGTTATGGAATACAATGCGGACTGCACCGGAGAAAAATATCGTGAAATCGCAAGAGTGATGGGCGTAAAAGATGTGGATTCCATGGATCAGGAAACCTATCGCAAAGCAGCGGTTGACGCTGTCAGAAAACTTTCTGAAGATGTGGGTATTCCTTCCAAATTAGAAGCATTAAAAGAGGAAGATTTACAGTTCCTTGCAGATTCCGCCTATGCGGACGCCTGTGCACCGGGTAATCCTAAAGATGCCAGTGTGGAGGATCTGAAAGATCTGTTCAGAAAGTTGATGTAATGTAGATTGAAATAATCTGAAATTTTATAATGAACTGAAAAAGCTGGGCGAAATGAATAAAATAATATTGTTCATTTCGCTCAATTTCTGTCTGAATACATCGTTCTACAGTCTTAATGCGACGGCTTTTTGGGATCAGTTATCACAGCTTCTTACAGATACCACAAATTTGGTATGGAAGTGGTTATAGCAAGCGCACCACTCTTATATGCATTTTCAATGTCCTCCTGTGTATTGATAAAACCTCCTACAATTAACGGATCCTGTCCATTAGAAGAAAGGTGCCTGTTGACAAGAGGAATAACGCCCGGAAGAACCTCCACCGCATCCGCATTTGTCAACGACATCTGCTTTTTAATATTATACATGGCAATTGTATCAAAAACGAAATACCGTTGTACGGCTAAAAGCCCTAACGCATGCGCTCGTTTCACCTGATTGGATTTTGTTGTGACAATCCCATCTGCACATGTATAATGTTTCACAAAATCAACCGCAGCCTCTTTTGTAGAAAGTCCGTCAACAAAATCAATATAAACAAAAGAAATAATATTAGCCTTTTTAATGCGCAGAGCAATATCCGGCAATGTTTTAAAATCGCCGCATAATATAAATGCGATTTTTACATTTGACAGGCACAAATCATCCAGTTCCTTCTCGTTACACAGTGCTGCAACGATTCGATGTTCACTCAATATTTTTTTCAAATCGGACTTCATTCTTTTTCCCCTTTATTTTTACAGCAAAACAACTGTCTATCTCCTTTTCAGGTACCCTTACGCTCCATCTTTCGATGTTTCTTTTTCTTCTTTTCTTTATCCTTCTCTTTTTCTTCCGGAACAGGTATCACTTTTTCAATATCCTCGTCGTCCCGTTCGTCCACACCGGCATTCATTTCCTCCACAATTTCAATAAAACTTTCCTCTCCGGCATTGGACTTTACAACATCCTGCACTTCCTTTTCATCTGTTTCCTTTTCCGGTTTTTCCGATCTCTCTTCCAGCCCGGAATCCGGTTTCAGCAAATGTTCTGACGGTATGCATCCCGAAAATACTAATGCCAGCTTGGCGCAGATAGGCCCTATCATCTCATAGAGTACGGAAGATGACAAAATAATAGTGAGCATCAGATTTCCGGTTTCTTTGGGCAGCATTCTCTGCCCCAGAAACGCAAGCCCAATTGCCACCCCGGCCTGGGGAATTAACGCCAGACCCATGTAATTCCGGATATCCGGGCTCGTTTTTGTCAAAAGGCAGCTTATATAGGTACCGCCATATTTTCCGACAATCCTCACCGCAAAATAACTAATACCTATAATACCTACTGTCTTTAATGCGTGCAAGTCCAGATTCATCCCCGACACAATAAAAAAGATGGACATGATCGGAGGCGTAAAATTATTGATCTGTCGAAACAGCTTTTTATCCTCTGTCAAATTGATATATGCCGCGCCGAACACCATACAGGAGAGCAGCGGTGAAATATTGACTGCCGCGCATATGCCGGAAATTCCGAGAAGCATGGCGATAACCAGAATCAGACGATTATCCTTGCTTCTGGTCGGTATCAAAAGCCGGCTTAAAAAATAACCGCAGAAAAATCCAAATAATATGGCGAGGAGGTTATATACCAGAGGAGTTACTATATCATTAATACTTGCTCCTCCGGACGCCTTTCCACTGGCAACAGCCGAAACAACACTGAATGCCAGCAGACAGACTACATCGTCCAGAGCTACTATCTGCAACAGTACATCCACAAACTCCCCTTTTGCTTTATACTGATTAATAGTCATCATAGTACTTGCCGGAGCTGTTGCCGTTGCAATCGCTCCCAGCAGCAGGCTGAACTCCCATTCCAGTCCAAAAACCAGCTTTACAAATAAAGTGACCAGTATGCCTGCCGCCAATGCCTCAAACAATGTTATAATGATAATCTTCTTACCTGTCCGAAACAACACTTCCTTCTTAAAAAATTTTCCTACCCCGAAAGCGATAAATGCCAGCGCCAGATCACTTATAAATCCCATATGCTCTATGACATCCTCTGGAATATAATTCAGGCAACAGGGACCGATCAATATTCCTGCTAAAATATATCCACTTACTTTCGGAAGATTCAAAGTGTTGGTCAGCCTCGTCATAATGAATCCTGCAAAAAGAATAATGGATAGGATTATTAAAATCTCTGTTCCTTCACTCAACTGCGCCAAAAAATTCTGCATCTATCTTCTCCTCTTCATTTCAGATTTAAACCTGTTTTTCTGCAACGGTCAGTATCAGCCTTTCACGCCGCTGCTGGAAATTCCCTGTACAAAATATTTCTGAAGAGGCAGGAACAAAAGTACCGGCACAATGGCAGATATGGCAGCTCCCGCAAAAATGTAACTGAAAAACACTTCATTCTCATCGGAGAAATAGGACAATGCAACCTGAAGTGTACGGATCTCTTCTTTCCTTGCCGCGAGCAGGGGCCAGAAGAAATTGTTCCACTCATTTACAAATACCATCAGGCCTGCTGTAATAATGACCGGAACAGATAACGGCAGTACAATACCCGCAAATATCTGAATCCAGTTTGCGCCGTCGATACGGGCCGCCTCCAACAGGCTCTTCGGAATTTCTTTAAAAAACTGTGTAAATAAAAACATTGCCAGCCCGCTTGCCGCACTCGGAAAGATCATGCCCCAATATGTATTTACCAGCCCCATATCAGAGATCAGGTCATATAGCGGCAGCGCGATCGCATCCGTCGGGATCATAAAAGAGATCAGGCACAGAGAAAACAACACAGATTTCCCCCTGAAGTCAAAAAAAGCAAAGACAAATCCGCCAAGCGCTGATATCGTCAGCACAAGAGGCACCAGAATAACGACAACGATCAATGTATTCTTTAGCGCCAGACCATAATTAAATTCTTTAAAAATAGCAATATAATTGTTAAATGTCCATTCCTGGGGAATCAGTGTTTTCCATGTAAACGGAAGGGCATATTCAAAAATTTCCATATTGGTACGGAAAGATGCCATCAGAATATAAAAAAACGGAAATATTGCGATAGCGGCAATACATATCAAAACAATGTACAACAGTACCTTTTTCACTTTATCATATTTATGCATGATTCCTGTTCCCCCTAATCTTTATCTTTTTCATTCAGCATACGGAACTGTATCACAACAACAACCAGAACGATCAATAACAGAATCGTTGTTATTGCACCTGCACGAGAAGCGTTGCCATTTCTAAATGCTGACTTATAAATTTCATACATTAACACATTTGTACTGTTCTGAGGGCCGCCCTCCGTAATTAGTTTCATCGGCGCAAACAATAACATATTTGCGGAAGTGTTTGCCACGATAACAAACAACATCGTTCTTTTAATTAATGGAAGCGTAATACTGAATAATGTGCGGAAGTATCCTGCTCCATCCAGTTTTGCGGACTCATAGATAGAAGTATCCACTCCTTTTAGTCCAGCCAGAATATACATCATCCACATACCGCATCCCTTCCAGGTTGCCATAATGACAATAAACCATAATGCCTGTTTGGCATCCGTAAACAGCCCCTGTTTTTCAAGCCCCAAAAAAGAAATGATACTATTAAATACACCGCTGTTATAGTTTGCCATCAAATCCCATGTGATCGCTGCGACAGAAATTGCCATGGTAACCGGCAAATAATAAATACTTCTGAAAATGCCGATTCCTTTGATCATATTGTTTACTAAAAGAGCAAGAATGAAAGATAGCACAATCTGCAATGGTATCATAACCAGATTCATTTTGATCGTTGTCCAGAGGGCCTGCCAGAAAGTTCTGTCGCCAAACAAAATCTCATATGTGCGAAAAGTAAATTCACCGTCACGTATGAAGGATTCCGCCATAACAGACACCATTGGAAACAGTTTAAATATAAAAATAACAATAAGTGCCGGCGCCAGCATCAGATAAGGCACTGCCTTTCTGAGTGCAGAACTTTCATTCAGTTTTTTGGAATTGGATTTCATAGCCACTGTCCTTTTATCTCCTTATAATAAGGTGGCTGCACCATCTTATTGATACGTTCGGATGCAGCCCCTTTTTACTATGCTTTATTCATACTCTTTGAAAGCTGTCGTAAGCTCAGCAATACAATTATCAACAGATTCTTTGATATCTGCTCCATTCCTGACATTGTCCCACATTGCGTCCATTGCTGTGTTGTACTCATTATATGCAGGAGTAATAGCTCTTACAAGCGAGGTGTTTAAAGCTTCATATTCCGCCATCTCCATGAATGGCTTATCCGCCTTTAACTCATCTGTAAACTGTCTGCTCAACGCCGGCACCATACCGGATGCATTAATATAAACATCAGCGCCGTCATAGATTGTCAGATATTTAATAAATTCTGCAGCCGCTTCCTGTTTTTCAGAATATACATTCATGCCGATCGTCCAGCTTCCGCAGGAAGTTCTTATATCATTTTCATGCCCTTCAAAGCAGGGAACATATGTGTAACCATAGTCTGCAAATCCGTTTTTCTCAAAAGTTGCCGGCAAAGCAGTTGTTCCAAGATAAAACAATATCTTTCCTGACTGGAAATAGTTAGAAGTATCTGTTGCTCCGATCCCTCTTGTAAAAATACCGTCCTCAACGTTTGTCTGATAAAATTCAAGCGCTTCATACCAGGGATCTGTATTGATAATACCGTCTACACTCAGCCCATCTTCACTGATCTGTGCTCCTCCGAGAGAGTTTGCGAGCACATTCATCTGATATACACGGCCTACCTGCTGGAATTCAATGCCATAGATTCCATTATTTCCATCCGGATCTAAAACTGCAAGCGCCTGCTTGGCGTATGCAACAAGCTCCTCCCATGTCAGACGGTTGTCCGGCGTAACAGCATCAAAATCAATTTCAAGGCCTGCCTCTTCCAGTAATTTAGTATTATAATACATCACAAGAGAAGAATCTCCCATCGGTGCACCATAAAACTGTCCGTCAACCGTTCCTTCTGTGATCATAGAATCAGTAAACATAGCAATCTCTTCATCAGTGATCCATTCATTTAATGGCTGCAAATATCCACGATTCACATATGCGGACACATTAGGGCCATCTGCCGCAAAAATATCATATTCTGTGGACTGGTTACTCATAAGAACTTCCAATGTTTCAAATACATCGTTAAAGGAAATATAATCCGCTTCACACCTGATCCTACCGGCATATTCTTCGTTAAATGCCTCAACTGCGGCACTTACACCGATCTCCTGAGAATTACTCATCATTAAATGGATAACTGTCTCTCCCTCTGTACTCTCCTCAGATACTTCCGAAGCCGGTTCCTCCGTAGTTTCCGATTCACTTCCGCATGCCGCCAGGCTCATGCACATAACTGCGATAAGCAGTCCTGATAATAATTTTTTTAATTTCATAAAATATCCTCCTTTTCTATTTTTTATATCAGCTTTGCTGATTATCAGGCTTTTGTAATAAATTTATGGAACATATCTTCAAATAAAATATCCCTGTTGATGTGATATACATATTTGATAAAGTGTCTGTTATGATCTGTACCATAGTGGAGATCATATTCAAAGACCGGCCTGTGTTCATAGCGGTCCTCCATAAATTCCGGATTCAACAACCATGCAACGACTGTCACATCCCATAAAGGTTTGGACCAGTTATATATAGGTGCATCTTTCATAATATCCAAAGAACATTTCAAAAGATAATCACAAAGAGTATTTTTACCCTTAAGGTAGTATTCCAATTCAATTCTGGAAATACGGAACTCAGCCACAACCCCGTTTAACGGAAGCTGTACAACAGCTGCGCCGCATCCGAAAAGCACACGCGCTGCGGCAATATCCTGGGATGCATTAAAATCGGTACAGGAATGCCAGTCCAAGCCATGCCCTCCAAGCCATATAACTACAATTTTATCTACTATGGACTGATCCAGTAAAATAGCGGACGCAATATCCGTAAGAGCGGCAATGGCAATCACATAGAGCGGTTCTTCTGGAGTATGTTCCCTTGCTAGGCGAACCAGTTCCCGCGCGGCATCGGATCCCACAGGAGTAACTTCATCTTTTAAATTTGTCTCTGAGCCATGAAAAGTGATCTCTTTCAGGTCCTCCCTTTTCATGACATCCAATAATTCCATAATTGCATCATAACTCTGATGCATACCTTCACTGGGACTATTGTTCTGACGCATCCTTCCCATATCGGGAGGACTGTAAAATGGTGCGGCAAATATGCCCTTCAATTTTAATTTTTCATCTGAAAGCAGCAAATACGCTAAAGCATATAAGTCATCGACCTGATTATAAGCATCTGTATCAATGACCACATCGATAGCTGAGTCAGGTTTCTGCAGACGATGAATGTAGCTCAAATCTTTTGACTTCATCTTGTTTTTCCTTTAACATTATTATGATAGTTCCTTTAAGGACACAAAAAAGGACAGAATCCTACTCCTTGAGTAAGATTTTGTCCTATCACATTTTTACACTGGAACTTATCTTGTTCCTATCATATCATATGCTTGGTTATATTGCAATTATGCAAAAACGATAAATCTCGCCAAAAAAAATTGTGCACTTTATACAATCTTATTGATATCACTATTACTTTCTAAAAAACATAAGAAAAACCCCGCATTCCTGAAAGAAATGCGGGGAAATTAATTTTGTTCTTATTCGTTGCTATTTATCGTTACGGGAACCTTCACATTTTCTTACGAAAATATGAAGTATCGTAAAAAATTATCTTCGATAATTTTTTACTTTATTCTGTAATATCAGCATACATGAAGTACCAGTAACCATATGCGGAATGCCACATACCTGTGATCTTATCGCTCTGCAGCCAGAAGTCATTGTAGTAAGCAACCGGGATACAAGCTGCCTGATCCATCAGGATATCTTCTGCGTTGTGCAGTGCCTCGGAACGCTCAGCTGTATCCAGAGTTGTTCTGGAAATTTCCATAGCTGCATCGTAATCTGCACTGTCAAACTTACCGTCGTTGTTGCCGTTTGTGGAGTACAGCAGATCCAGCATGTTGGAAGGATCACTGTAGTCACCTACCCAGCCGTTACGGGATGCTTCGTAGTCACCATTACGTCTCATAGGTGTGAAGCTTGCCCACTCAACGATATCTACGTTCAGAGTGATACCAAGCTCTGCCCATGCCTGCTGCAGATATTCTGCAACAACTTTGTGGTAACCTGCATCGTTTGTGCTGTAAGTGATGGTCGGGAAACCTTCACCATCCGGATAGCCTGCTTCTGCAAGGAGCTGTTTTGCCTCTTCCAGATTTGCATCGTAAGCTGTTACATCGATATAGGGCTGTCCGCCGTTAGCGTTATCCATGAACTGAGAACCGTCTGTATCAATCCAGCCCGGGCCCATGAAGTTGCCTGCTGCAGTATAAGTTCCCTGCATCAGTGTATCTGCAACATACTCACGATCGATCGCAAGGCTTAATGCTTTACGAACATTAGCATCATCAAAAGGAGCTTTCTGAGTATTTAAGCTCAGATAGTAAGTTCCGATGATAGGATCAACATAGAACTCAGGGTTGCCTTCCAGGGAAGGAATCTCTTCTGTCGGAACATCCTTGATGAACAGAACTTCGCCTGTCTGGTATGCGCTGTAGGAAGCGTTTGCATCTTCGATCAGGTTAAACTTGATCGCATCCAGCTTGATCGCATCTGCATTCCAGTAGTTAGGGTTCTTTGTGCACATAATATAAGAACCGGGAACCCACTCGGAAATGTAGAAGGAACCGTTACAGATATAGGTGCTTGCATCTACTGCCCACGCATCGCCGTTTGCATCGATCGTTGCCTGCTGTACAGGGCTCAGGGTTGCGAATGCTGCCAGAGAACCAAAGTAGGAACATGCGGAAGACAGATGTACTTCCAGTGTAGTATCATCTACAGCTACCACGTTCAGTTTTGTGATATCGCCTGCAATTGCCTCGTCGAAACCTTCTACCATACTCAGAACAGTATCTGCGTAAGGAGCTGCCACGTTAGGATCGCAGACACGCTGCCAGCTGTATACGAAATCGTTTGCTGTCAGGTCGGAACCGTCAGACCATTTCAGGCCGTCTCTTAAATGGAAAGTCCATGTAAGGCCGTCCTCAGATACCTCCCAGCTTTCAGCCTGTCCGGGAGCAAGTTTGCCCTCCTGGTCAACAGTCAAAAGACATTCAAAAGTATGCAGGATCATGTTACCGCCGTCAACTGCACTGTTTAATGCGGGATCAAGTGTCTCGGGGTTAGGTCCGATCTGTACGGAAAGAACCTTCTCACCTGTGGAAGCTGCCCCCCCGTCTGATTCAGCTGTAGCTGCATCACCGGATTCTTCAGTTGCTTCACTGCCCTCAGCCGGTGCTGTTCCTTCTGATGAAGAACCGCACGCTGTTACACTGACAACCATAACAGCTGCCAGAAAAAGAGCTGCTACTCTTTTTTTCATAATGTTTCCTCCTTAAAATTTTATTGATAAAAAAGTGTATCACTTTTCAGTGTTACCATATTTAATTGCATTTGTCAAGATTATGACAGGCTGCAAAATGATTTTTTTCTACTTCTTTCCATTCCGGTGCCTTTTCCGCACATTCTGCCGTTGCATAAGGGCATCTTGTCCGGAAAGTACATCCTGAAGGCGGATTTAACGGACTTGGTACATCTCCTTCCAGCACAATACGATTGCTCTTTCTCGCTTCCTTCGGATCAGCGATCGGAATTGCCGAGATCAGGCTCTTTGTATAAGGATGGAGCGGCCTGTCGATCAGTTCATAGCTGTCCGCAAGCTCCACCATTCTGCCGAGATACATAACGCCGATACGGTTGGATATATGTTTTACAGCAGACAGGTCATGGGCAATAAACAGATAAGTCAGTCCCATCTGCTCCTGCAGGTCCTCAAACATATTGATGACCTGTGCCTGAATGGATACGTCCAGTGCGGAGATCGGCTCATCACAGACGATAAACTCCGGACTTACCGCAAGTGCTCTCGCAATACCTACACGCTGTCTCTGTCCGCCGGAAAATTCATGGGGATAACGATTTGCATGTTCGGAATTCAATCCCACTCTCTCCAGCATTTGGATGATCATGTCAAACCGTTCTTTTTCATTTGCCGCAAGTTTGTGGACATCTATCGCTTCTCCTACGATATCACCCACCGTCATACGGGGATCAAGGCTTGCATAAGGATCCTGAA
>CANSLJ010000056.1 GCA_947647735.1 uncultured bacterium
ATCCCCCTGTATACGGCAGGTTACCCACGCGTTACTCACCCGTCCGCCACTAAGTCAACAACATCTCCGCTCATAGTAAACTACTCGCTTTGAAAATGTTGACTCCGTTCGACTTGCATGTGTTAAGCACGCCGCCAGCGTTCATCCTGAGCCAGGATCAAACTCTCTTGTTTTAGTTTGCTTCCTATCGCCTGTAACTTCCCGTTACCGGCTTTGGTCAAGTTAAACTTGGCTTTTCC
Source organism: uncultured bacterium (assembly GCA_947647735.1). Lineage (GTDB taxonomy): Bacteria > Bacillota > Clostridia > Lachnospirales > Lachnospiraceae > 1XD8-76. The sequence goes on from CANSLJ010000056.1 coordinate 240, forward strand.
TTTTTTACTGCTTCTTTAGGTTTGTTCTGTTCGTCTTTTTTCTTTCTCTGAAATCATTCCGCTGCCTTCTCGGTCCGCTGGGCTTCCGCTCCGCTTCCCTCCGGTCCCCTAAGGGCCCGCGGCAGCTTTTTTGGAATCTTTCAGGGCTGCATTACTGTTTATTTGTCAAGGTTCTGTGCTGCTTTTCGTCAGCAGCAAAATCTATATTACAACCAACATCCGACTTTGTCAACAACTTTTTTCAAAATTTTTAATTTTTTTTCAAAATCCCCCAAATATGGACTTTTTTACCGTTATTGCAATGCCACGATCATACTTTCATCACCTTTTTTCATATGCAGGGAAATAGAACCCGGCTCTGTGATCTCCTCGTCGATCTGTGTGATCAGAACATACTGCCTGCTCTCCCCCGCCCCGATCTCATCCTGTGCAAAGGCAAAATCATTGAGCAGCATCGTCACAAGCGCCATACTGTTTATCCCGTTGTCTCCCTCAATGGAAAACAGCATATCTTTAGAAAGCACATCCGCCACCACCGGCGCATCCGTAATGTTTGTCACCTTTAATTTTATGACAAGCAGGTTTTTTCCCACTGTTGCATCCAGTGTAGGCTCCCATTCCTCCGTATCATCCGCAGCATAACTCTTTTCAACCGCATACCCTTCATAATTTACCTGAAGGCCGTCCAAGCCGATAAATTCCGCTATATTTTCAGGCTTCTGCACATTTTCCGCCGCATTTTCAGAGGTTTTTGTATACTTTACATCCTCCTGCTCTTCCTCTTCCTCCTCGGCTTTTTCTTTCTTCATCTTATCTATTTTTTCTGAAAGTTCCTCCAGACGGGCTGTCTCCGCCTCCGTATCGATCAGTCTGGAACTGGACTCCTTATTGTGTCCCAGCGTCACATCTGCCGCGTATGTCGCGATCAGAGCCGCCTCCTCCTCTGTCAGTTCCGGGATCTCATTGCCGCATCCCATAAGCATACAGGATACCATTCCCAATACAATGATTCTTCTAATCTTATTCATCTTCATATTCATTTCCTGCCTTTATTATAACTTATCGCAGCGCCCGCTCAGGAAATCTGCGATTGCCACCGCATACATTATACCTCTTTCTCCGTTTTTTGGCTACTGTCTTTCATTTTTTCAAATTCCGCCCAGAACTCCACACCATTATCATAATTGATCACGCCATATTTCTGATGAAAGGAATCCATGATCGCTTTTACAATGGAAAGCCCGATACCACTGCCGCCGTATTCTCTGGTTCTCGCCTTATCCACCTTATAGAATTTTTCCCACAGGTGGGGCAGGCTTTCCTCCGGCACCGGTTCTCCCGTATTAAAAACGGAAAGCCGCACCGTTTTTTCCTGCTGCAGAATCCTGATATCAATGATCTTTTCCCCGGCAAGATGATGCAGGGCATTTGTGAAATAGTTCATAAACACTTCTTCCACTTTAAATTCATCCGCCCAGACATACACTTTTTCCTCCGCAGAAAGCCGTACCTTCGCCCCTGCCTGCCTGATCAGTATATCGGCAGACTGAAGATAATTCTTTACCAGCGCCGCCAGATCAAAACGTTCCATTGTCACGATATCATTGCCCGTCTCCAGCTGATTCAGCGTCAGCAGTCTTTTTACCATCGTATTCATCTTTGCCGCTTCATCTATGATAACATCACAGTAAAACTCCCTGCTCTCCGGATCGTCGTTGATCCCTTCCTTTAATCCTTCCGCATATCCCTGGATCAGGGCGATAGGCGTTTTCAACTCATGGGATACATTGGAAAGGAACTCCCTCCGCAGTTCATCGATCTTTTCCTTTTTTTCAATATCCCGCTGCAGTTCGTTATTGGCAGTCTTGAGTTCGGAGATGGTGCTCTCCAGCGTTTCCGAAAGTTCATTAATGTTTTTCCCCAGCACTTCCACTTCCTCTGCGCCGCTTCCGTCATACTTCGCATCAAAATCCAGATGTGCCATCTTCTCCGAAATATTTGCCAGCCTGAGGATCGGTCTGGAGATCCTGCCTGCCATCCTGTCTAAAATAAGAGACCCCAACAGGATCACCAGGATACCGGAGTAGATCAGAAAACGGTTGGAGATGCGCACGCTCTCCTGAATGCTCTCCATCGGGCTCCGGATCAGAAACAGATTGCCGTTATCCAGCACTCCCCACATCTCCACAAAATCGGTTCCGATACGGGGGTCTGCCACGATCTGCATCGTATAATTATTCTCTTCCTTTATGATCCTGGGATTCTGATTCTTCTCAATGCTCTCCCTGTTAAAAAAACAGTCCATGAGCTGCCGCATCAGAAACTCCGCGTCACCGGCGGAACATTTTACCGTTTTGGAATCCGCATCCAGAATGATCACACTGATATTATATTTATTACATATCCTCTGCCATGTGATATCGAATTCATCCGTATTCAATATGTCCTCATCCGCCGCTCTGGTAAACTGCAGATAGGCATTATAAATGGCATTTTCCTTATTCCACAGATAGTACCGTCCGAGGTAAGCGGAGTTTGTCAGCCAGCAGAGAAACAGAACAAACATCATCGTCAGGATGAACACAAAGGAAAACTGGCTCCGGATCGCAAATTTTTTATGCTTTTTATTGATATTCATAGAAATAGTATGCCACGAAAAACAGCCGCTTGCAAGCGGCTGTTCTCCGAAAAAGGGTTATTACATTTATTTACACAGTTTCTTGAACTCATCAGCCACAAACTGAACCTTTGTGCCGATGATCACCTGTACGGAATTCTTGCCGGGCCTTATAACGCCTGCAACACCTGCGGATTTGATCTTCTTTTCATCCACTGCAGTGTAATCCTTGATCTCAAGGCGAAGCCTTGTGATACAGTTATCGATGGAAGCCACATTCGCTTTGCCGCCGATACCTTCCAGAATAATGGAAGCAACCTGTGTATAATCATTATTTGCGAGAACTGCGCTCTTCTCAGCTTCCTCGTCATCATCCTCACGTCCGGGTGTCTTCAGATCCCATTTCGTGATCGCAAAACGGAACACCACATAGAACACGATAAATGCCGCGATGCCCAGAGGAACGATCAGCCATGTCTTAGCCGCTGCCGGCAGGGATGCGGAGAACAGAAGGTCCGTCGCACCTGCGGAGAAACTGAAACCGGCACGGAAACCGAGCATTACAGTGATGGTTGTGAAGATACCGTATAACAGAGCATATACAAGATACAGAGCCGGTGCCAGGAACATGAAACCGAACTCGAAAGGCTCTGTCACGCCGCAGACAAAGGAACAAAGTGCTGCAGACGCAACCAGACCGATCGCAACTTTTCTCTTGTTTTCCTTTGCACACTGGATCATAGCCAGTGCCGCACCCGGAATACCGAACATCATACAAGGGAAGAAACCTGACATATACATACCCAGTGACCAGGATACGTCCGCGGAGGTCTCACCTGCCCAGAAGTGGGACAGATCGCCAAGTCCGATGGTATCAAACCAGAATACGTTGTTCAGCGCGTGATGCAATCCTGTCGGAATCAGCAGACGGTTTAAGAACGCGTAAATACCTGCGCCGATCGCTCCCATGCCTGCGATGCCCTGGCCGACAGAGATCAGAACGCTGAAAATGATAGGCCATACAAACAGTAATACTGCGGACGCCAGAATGGAAACAACGCCTGCAACGATCGCCACACAGCGCTTGCCGGAGAAGAATGAGAGCCAATCCGGAAGCTTTGTGCCTTTAAATTTGTTGTAACACATAGAACCGATCACACCTGCCAGAATACCGATAAACGGATTTGCAACCTTGTCAAATGCGAGTGTATAGCTTGCGTTGTCAGCTATAGACGGTCTGATCGTTGTAACAAAACCTGTATTCAACAGGGTTGTCATCATCAGCCAGGATGCCAGTGCCGCAAGGCCTGCTGTCCCGTCGTTGTCCTCAGCCATGCCTACGCCCACACCGATAACGAACAAGATAGCCATGTTATCAATAAGCGCCCCCCCGGCTTTCACGAGGAACAGGCCAAGCAGGTTCACAAAACCTGTGATCTCACCACCCTGCATGGTCGCAGGACAGAGAAGGTAACCAATACCCATCAGAATACCACAGATAGGCAGGCACGCTACGGGAAGCATCAAGGCTTTCCCTAACTTTTGAAGATACTTCATAACTTTCCCTCCTTATTTTAAACCCCTTTTTTATTTTCAGGCAGCTCGCCTGCTGCCAAAAAACCTATTTCAGCGAAATCTTCAGGATATCGTCCCCCGCGTTCACATCTTTTCCCGCCAGAGCCTCCACTCCCTTGAATTCATCCGTATTACATACGATCACCGGGATAATGGTATCCAGCCCCTCTCCCTTTATCACATCAAAATCCGCCGTCAGGATCAGATCTCCCTTCTCCACCTTATCACCGGCTTTCGCGTGTGCTGTAAATCCTTTTCCCTTCAGGCTCACCGTCTCAAGCCCTACATGGACCAGAAGTTCCGCGCCCTCTTTCGTTGTCATGGAAAAGGCATGCATCGTATCAAATACCATAGCGATCTCCCCTGCCGCGGGAGCGCATATCTCACCATCTGAGGGTATGACCGCCACGCCTTTTCCCAGAATCTCCTCCGCAAAGGTAGGATCGTTCACCTCGGATATCGGCACCGCTTTTCCTTTCACTGGAGATCCTATTATAATTTCTTTACTTTTCCCTTTTAAAAAGCCAAACATATCTTTCCCCCCTATTATATTTTCACTTCTTCTGTTTTGGACAATCTGTCCATTAATTTTGATTTATTCTATCATTTTACTCGCAAATTAGTCAATACATACTTCCATTCTTTTCCTCTTTTATCTAAATCGCATAATTTTCGTTGTACATTTTTACCATATGATACAAGAAAACCATTTTATGCTTTTCGCATAAAAATACATAAGGCCATATTGTATAATTCATAAACAATATGGCCCATAAAAAATAAACAATTTCAATCTACTTCCAGCTTGTATCCAAGCCCCCAGATTGTTTTTATCATTTCGCCCTTATTTCCCAATTTACTGCGTAGCTTTTTTACATGGGTATCTATAGTTCTAGCATCCCCAAAGTAGTCATAGTTCCAAACGCTATTCAAAATTTTTTCTCTAGAAAGTGCAATTCCCTGATTTTCCATAAAATAAACAAGCAGCTCAAATTCTTTGAAACTCAAATCCACTTCTTTACCATCTATTGTCACGATATGAGCGGATTTATCCACTATAATGCCGCCTGACTCCAATTTTGTTTCTGCAGATACCTGTGACGTTCTTCTCAAAATAGCTCCCACCCGCGCCACCAATATCTTAGGGCTAAACGGTTTGGATATATATTCATCTACTCCTAATTCAAAGCCCAGCAATTCATCTCTCTCATCACTCTTGGCTGTCAGCATGATGATGGGGACCTTGGACGTTGCACGAATTTCTCTACAAACCTGCCATCCGTCCATTTTGGGCATCATAACATCCAAAATAACAAGGGCGATGTCATTTTCTGCAAAGAAAACATCAAGCGCCCTTTCTCCATTCTCCGCTTCCAGCACCTGATACTGATTTTTCACAAGAAAATCACTGACCAGTTTCCGCATACGGCTCTCATCGTCCACTACTAATATCTTACATTTCTCCATCCTAACGCCTTTTCCTACTCAATACCTAACTCCAGTTCCTTTTCCCTTACTGCCTTCTCTCTCTCTGTAAGCTCCTGCTCCCACGATGCATATTTATTCACAATCGCATTTTCATAATTCAGGATATTGGGATTGTTTCCAGTCGTTGCCAAAAAAAACATTCCTGCCACAAGCAACGCCAAAAACACATTAAATATCACGGAAACGGCAAATTTCGTTGTCTCCTTCTTTGGCTTCTCCTGCATTTCCTCCTTCACAGGCTCAAAACCACTTCTCATTTTATTCTGTACAACATCATAATAAACGGGAATCGGTTCGATATCAAATTCTTCAATCCCCGCTTCAATCAGTCTGCCACGCAACTCATTTACAAAGGCAAGTCCCACTGGCGTCTGGAATGTCCTTTCATTCAAAGCCTTCCGGTACAATTGCAGAATCATATCTGCCCCCTGATAATCTAGATGCCGCTCCAAATATCTGGCCTTTTTCAGTTCCTCTCTAGCCGCTGCTGCATCCTCCTCAGAAAGGAACAAAAAACCATCTACTATATATTCTTTTTTTGTTTCTGTCCCCTTTGTTATATCAGCCATTCGTACATCCCGCCAAATACTATAATAATTTCTGGAATTCCTCAATATTGCCTGCGATATTTCCCTCAAATACAGCAGAACCTGCTACAAGCACATTGGCTCCTGCCTCAATCACCTGTTTTGTATTGGAGACTTTTATGCCGCCGTCTACTTCAATATCAATATTCAAATTTTTTTCCGTGATCTTATCCCGAAGTATCCTAATTTTTTCATACATTGCCGGAATAAATGCCTGCCCACCAAAACCTGGATTCACCGTCATAAGAAGCACCATGTCTATATCTTCCAGTACATAGTCAAGTACTGATAGAGGCGTCGCTGGATTTAACGCCACGCCACATTTTTTCCCAAGTCGTTTAATCTGTTGAATAGTCCTGTGAAGATGCAATGATGCTTCCGCATGAACGGTAATAATATCCGCACCGCTTATCGCGAAGCGTTCCAAATAACGTTCTGGCTCCTTTATCATCAAATGTACATCAAAAACCATTTTACTGTCTTTACGAATGGATTCGATCACTGGGAAACCAAGTGAAATACTCGGCACAAACATGCCATCCATTACATCAATATGTAACATGGTAATGCCGTTATGTTCCACGGCCAATAGCTCTTCACCTAATTTTGAAAAATCCGCAGACAATATGGATGGTGCCAGATAATTCATAATATGCCTCCTAAAAGAGCGTTTTATCAATCCGCTTCATTATATATTTGATCTTACTTTCCATCTCATCGCCAAGATCGGAAATTGCTTTTTCAGCAGCTTCTATCTGCCATTCATTGACACAGAAAATACAGCTATCCTTTTTCTCCGAAGAAAAAAAACCCGGCTTTTCCCATTTAATGAAATAGGAAATCCGCTCCCCCAAAAGTGCTCTTTCAATCGCTATCTTCACACTTTTATCATTCACTCTGCAAAGCTCGATCTCATTATTAACCTTTCCCTTAGAAAACTTTGATTCCACTACCGTTTTTGCCATGATGCATGCCCCTTTGTTTTTATCAATACTTTCTCTCCCTGTACTGCTGCCCTACCCTACAGCATACTGACCAAATGGATTAGGCGGGAGTCGAACCCGCGTCCAAAAGCCCATTCCCTGTCCTTCTACTATCATAGTCAGTTATTTGACATTCCCTCCACCATACGAAAACTGACACCCTCATGGCTTTAGTAGCTTCATATTACGCCCATATACGCAAAGCTTAATATATGTCGTTTCCTGCTAAGTCGATGCCTGGGTCCCGATGTGCAGGTACATCAGGTCAGACAAGCTGCACTTAGGCAGCTAATGCTAATTTATTATCAGCGTTTATATTTAGGTTTGCGATTTAACGCATCGCCTGCGGATAGCTTCTCCAGCTGCAAGACCCCTGTCGAAACCTTGACTAACCCGGATAATATTATATCTGTTACAAGTATAGCACACCCACCGGAAAACGTCTATAAATTTTTAATTTTGAAAGCCCTCTCATATTCCCGCCTTTGGTCTTTTTTAGCGATTGCCTCCCTCTTATCATAGTTCTTTTTACCTTTAGCAAGCCCCAATTCCAGTTTTGCCCTACCATCTTTAAAATATACTTGTAGAGGGATCAGCGCATAACCTTTTTCCGCGAGCTGCCCTGTCAGTTTTCTGATTTCCTGCTTGTGAAGCAACAGTTTTTTAGGACGCAGCGGATCACGGTTAAAAATATTTCCCTTTTCATAAGGACTGATATTCATGCCATATACATAAGCTTCCCCATTTTCAATTTTGGCATAGCCCTCCTTGATACTGCACTTTCCGAGTCGCAGAGACTTGACCTCCGTACCGTGGAGCACCAGACCGGCTTCATGCTTTTCTTCTATAAAATAGTCGTGGTATGCCTTTTTATTGTTCGCTACCAGTTTCATTCCTTCTTTGCTCATATGATCAATCTCCCAACACAAAATCTACATACTTCAGCGCTTTATTCGCCCGTTTTACTTTCACCTGCAGGCGCTGTCCCAGAGAAAAACATCTGCCGGTGTGCTCTCCCACCAGCCGATAGCCATTCTCGTCATAACGGTAAAAATCATCCTGCAGATCCGAGACAGATATCAGTCCCTCCACCGTATTTTCCAGTTCCACATAAATACCGAAAGAGTTGACGCCGGAAACCACGCCCGTAAACACTTCACCGACATGAGCTTCCATGTATTCCGCCTTTTTCATCTTCGCACATTCCCGCTCTGCCTCACCCGCGCGCCTCTCCATCGCAGAACACTGTACCGCAACCGCATCCAGGATCTCCCGGTAATGAGCCTGCTTCTCCTCATCCAGCCTGCCCCGCAGCTGCTGCTTGATGATCCGGTGGATCTGCAGGTCCGGATACCGGCGGATCGGGGAAGTAAAATGGCAGTAGTATCTGCTGGCAAGGCCGAAATGCCCGAGGGATGCCGGTGTATACCTCGCCTGCCGCATGCTGCGCAGTGCCAGCCTGCTGACAAGGGCTTCCGACTCGCTTCCCTCCGCCTGCCATAACAGCTTCTGGATCTCCTTTGGATGGATCTCCTCCCTTCCCGTTTTCATGCCAAACCCCATATTCCGCATCAGAAGCGCCAGCTTCCTGATCTTTTCCTGCTCTGGGCTTTCATGGCTTCGATACAAAAAGGGAATATCCAGCCAGTAAAAATGCTGTGCCACCGTCTCGTTTGCCAGCAGCATGAATTCTTCGATCAGCTTCGTCGCAGCGTTGCGTTCATAAGGCATGATCTCCACAGGATACCCCGTCTCATCCAAAATGAGCTTACTCTCCGGAAAATCAAAATCAATGGAGCCCCGTTTTTCCCTGTTTTTCCGCAGCTGCGCGGCAAGCTTTCCCATTTCCAGCAGCATCGGCACAAGATTCCGCAGATCCTCACGCTCCTGCCCCGTATCTGTTTCATCTGTATCTGTTATATCGTCATCTTCCAAAATCTGCTTTACAATATGATAGGTCAGCCGCTTATCCACCCTGATCACAGATTCCACGATCCGGTAATCCAGAACCGTTCCCTCCTGATCTATCTGCATCAGACAGCTCAGTGCCAGCCTGTCTTCCCCCTCATTTAAGGAACAGATGCCGTTGGAAAGCGCCTTCGGCAGCATCGGTATCACCCTGTCCGCCAGATAAACGCTGGTGCCCCGTTTTAAGGCTTCCCGATCCAATGCGGAATATTCCTGCACATAATTGCTGACATCGGCAATATGCACACCCAGCTCATAGACGCCGCCCGCCACGGACAAGCTCACCGCATCGTCAAGGTCCTTCGCATCATCCCCGTCGATCGTCACCATCTGTATTTCCCGCAGGTCCATACGCCCTGCTCGATCCGCCTCGGAAACATCCTTTGCCACCCTCTCCGCCTGCCGCAGTTCCCGCTCGGTGAAAGCATCCGGCAGTTCATAGGCGCGGACAACAGACAGTATATCTATCCCCGGATCATCGGTATTCCCCAAAATCTCGATGACTTTTCCCTCCGGGCTTTTATGCTCTTCCTCCTTCGCCGGCGCAGTGATCTCAACCACCACTTTCTGGTTATCCAGCGCACCATTTATCTTTTCCTTCGGGATGAAGATATCCTCACTCAGCTTCCGGTTATCGGGCACGACAAAACCGTAATTTCTGCTCTGCTGAAAGGTTCCCACGATCTTCAGTTTTTCTTTGTTTTGTATCTGCTGCTCTGCCACTCTACGCTCCCCTGTCATATATGGTGCTGCCGCGATTTATTCTGCCCGTTCCGCCACGGCGAACAGATTCACCTCCCGGCTCGCCCATTCGCCATTTCCGTTCCATCCGAGTCGCCGCCACCCGTAAAACGGGTGGCTCGGGACGCTGGCTGTAAGCCCTTGCT
>CANSLJ010000057.1 GCA_947647735.1 uncultured bacterium
CAGCCGAAGTCTTGAGGATCTGTTTTACGGCGTACAGCGTGAGATCATTAACGAACTCATGGATTGCGCTATCGTACTTATGATAGATACACTGCTTGACAGCATAAGGGAGTATTATAATGCATCAGAAACCCAGATAGCAGAACTGGTATGTCTCTTTATCAACAAATTGCCTGAAAACTGGCGTAACCGTTTTCAGACACCCAGGGTGGCATAGTTTCCAACGATATGCCTGTTTTTAGTATGCGAAGTATGAGTAAGTTATAGTGTTGTATGGCCGATTCCAGTTCTGAAAAGCTTAACTAAATGACATTGCCTGTGAACAGTAACGTCGCATCCGAAAAATATTCATCAAAATAAGATTTCAGTCTATCCAGGACAGAATTTTTCATGTATAATAAGTTGTAGATACAAACTCTTCTCTTTTCATATGGTTTTTATTCAACACTTTATTACATAATAGAGGCATGGGGTTGCATCTTTATTTTTAAAAAAGTTATAAACTGATGCTAGAAAAAGTACAGAACCGGAAAAAACGAAAGGAGACCTCAAATGTTTGACGACTTATTAAGTGCACTGGAACCAGGTGAAGAAAACCTGTTTGCAGCAGATACAGATGGTGACAGCATTGCGGATACATTCATTGTGGAACACAACATTGATACAAACGGGGATGGAATGGCAGACATAGTAGTTACGGAAACATTTGTGGATTTAGACCATGATTCCCAACCCGGTTACTATTCAATCACTGAAGAAACCGACACCGATGGGGACGGACTGCTTGATCATACTGTATTTCTAGAAGATACTGATGGCGATTCATTTTTTGACATGATAGCGGAATGGGATGTTGGGGAATACGATATGTCGGATATGGAATCATTGGAACAGTTGGAAGCATCGGATGCTGAGGCGTATAGTGAATTCGGCCACTTCGCCCCGACGGATGTGGACATGGATGGTATTATAGGTACTCCTTTTGAGTCATTGGATTCATGGCATGTGCAATCCGATAATACATGTGCAGTAGTATCCCAAGAATTTGTCCTGGAAAACCTTCTGGACAGAGAATTTGATGAAGGAGAACTACGGGCAATTGCCGAGGAGCATGGTTGGTATGACAATGGGACAAGCATGGAGGATGTAGGCAAGCTGTTAGAATACTATGGGGTTGATGTAGAACAGAGCACAGAAAATACGTTGGATGACCTCAGAAGCAGCCTTCTGGAAAATAATCAGATTATTGTGTGTCTGGATGCAGATGAAATTTGGAGTGGACAGAATGAAGAGATGTTTGGACCAGGCATGGATGCCAACCATACGGTACAGGTAATTGGCATGGATGAAAGCAATCCCGATGATGTCAAGATAATTATCAATGATTCGGGCGTTACGAACGGACAGGGCGTGATGGTCCCAGCGGATTTGTTTGTGGATGCATGGGAAGACAGCGGGTGCTTTATGTTAGAAGCTTCCTGCGCTACCATACTGGAAGCCCAGCAGGGATAAGGAGGAACAAATTACATGGAACAAAGCAGGATGAAAGAAGTGATTCATACATTTAATCACAGTGAGCTGTGCAGAAAATTAATTCCGGCGGAGCTTGCATCAGGTTGGCCATGCCTTAAGAAAGTCAGAGGGAAGTTGTATATCGTAATTCCCTATTTTAACCGTATGCCGGTGAAGAGCGGATATGCCCTTTATCCAATATACTGTTCTGCCACCATCCCGTGGAAAATGCCCGAAAAGATGCTTGACTTTACCGTTTATACTATACAGGAAAACTGGAAGGATGTAGATTATTCCAAGCCAGTTGGCTTTTTCAAGCATAAGGCGCTGGAAGACATAAGAACAAAAGATGAATATATTGCATTGTGCAACAGGTTGTACAGATGCTATGATGAAATGGTTCTTGCCGTTTTGGAAAACAAACCTTTTGCCGGGGAGGAGAAAATGGCGGGGCTGTTTTCAAAACTGATGGAACCATCGTTGTATCCTTTCTATGAGAAAATCAATAAAAAATTTTACTCTAATTTTTATAAAATGTAAAAATCAAAAGATGACAGGAGGATAAGACATGCCTGATTTGTTTGTACTAAAGAAAGATACAGCGGAATGTTTCCAGGAAGGCGCAGCCTTAGCCAGACGGTTAGGTTTCAACGCTGCAGCGAAGACGATTGCAGAGACGGAGAAAGATTTCCTGGAAAAGAAGCTGATGGTAGTTACGGTGGGGGAGATGAAGCGTGGGAAGTCTTCCATGCTAAATGCGCTGTTGGGGGAGAAGGAGCAGATTTTCCCTGTCAATGCCAGCGTGGCCACCAATGCCATTACAATTGTGCGATATGGGGAGGAAGAGAAAGTCGAAGTAGTGACGGAAGAACGTAAAAAGGGAATAATGCTTCCCACCACAAAAACAATCCACCGTACGGAAATTCCCAACTATGTATCGGAGCAGGGTAATCCTTCCAATTTTAAGAATGTACGTCTACTAAAAGTGGAAATTCCCAATCCGCTGTTGAAAGAGGGGATAGTATTTGTCGATACACCTGGCGTGGGTTCCCTTAATATTAGCCATGCAGAGACTACATATGGCTTCCTGCCGAATGCTGATTTGCTGCTGTTTGTCAGCGATGCCTCTTCGGGACTGACCGAGACAGAACTGAATTTCCTGAAGCGTGGATATAAGTATTGCAAGAATGTTCTGTTTCCTCTCACCAAGAAGGATACGAATCCCAGATACAAAGAAATCATGGAAGATAACCAATACAAAATCAGTGCAGCGCTTGGGATATCCATAGACGAAGTGACACTGATTCCCATCTCGAATACGGCCAAAATCCGTTATCTGGAAACACAGAGCAAGGCGGCACTGGCAAGCAGCAATTTTCCTGAGTTCGAACGGCTTATGTGGTCAACCATTGCGGCTAAACGTGGAGAAATCATGTTCCTACCGTTTTTGGAACAGGTGAGGCAAGAAACCTTTAAAATCGATGAAAATATCGTAGCGCAGTATCAGCTTTTAGAGTCCAACAAGGAGAAGATGTTGGAACTGATAGCTAACCTGAAAAAGGAAATTGAGAAATATAAAAGTTTTGAAAGCACGAACCTCCAATGGAAAAGCGAACTGGCGGAATCCTTTGCTATAATGCAAAATAACAATATTGCTGCACTTTCCAGTATGGAACTAGAGGCAACTAACCACCTTGAGGACAGGATTACTGCCCTGGGGGTGAAAATATGTGAGCCGGAGTATTACAAGCAGGTATATAATGAAATAAACAATATCATGAGCGAAAGACTTCTGGAATTGAAAGACCAGATGATAGATAAAACTGTTGAAGAGGTCAACAGAGTCAATATATCATTGGGATTAAATGTGGATTCTTGCCAGAGGGCACTGGATGGCCTGAACTTTACCCCTAAGAAAGATTTGGATGTCGTTTTTCCTAAGAGGAAGGCATCGGAAGATGCAATACGTAAAGGTACAAAAATTTCCAGGAGCATCGTGGGAGGAAGCAAAATCGGTATGGTAATAGGTGGGCTATTGGGAGCCGCATTGGCAGTATTTGCCGGACCTGCGGTAATAGCCGCTGAACTGGGAACGACGGTGGCCGACGCAATTTTTTACACAGCTATAAGCAGCAGCATGACAGGAACATCTATCGGTGGCTTCCTTGGCGGCGCGAAAGGGTGCGTGGATGCAGTGACACAGGGGCGTGATGTGGATATCCCTGTTGTCAGAAAGGCTTTGACCAACCATATCAATGAGTCCCGTATCCTGCTGACTAAGATAATGAATGAAGGGATGATTACCCTTAAGGGAAGAGTTATTAACAGCTTTGAGACAGAATTTACTGCCAAAAAACGAGAACTGGAAGATAACATCAAACAGATTGAGATAACAGTGAATTCCACAAAACCTGACCAAGAGAAGCTGGAAGAACTTAAGAGAAATGCGGAAACCATTCAGAAATATATGGTACGTTTGGAAGAATTGAAAGATACGGTGGCAAGCCTGAATAATACGGAGCAGGATAGCGTTTTTCAGGGAAACACTGGGGATATACCAGTTTCTACTCTGGTTCCCGAAGCGGAGAAAAAAGAAATGGAATACAGTTTTCTTTAAGCGGCAGATGGTATGTGCGAGCGCTCCTGGCATAGGCGCTTGTGCGGATACGGCAAAAAGAGAGAGGTTAAATAAAAATGCGTAAAAAAAACCAATATCAGAGCCTAACGGATTTGCAGGGCAGCCTACACAGATTGTTTTCCTCTATAGGCTATTACCCAGGGGAAATAAGCATTGATTTGCCGAATGGAATGGTACAGTTCCTAGAGGGACTTGTGAACAGCGGATTGGCAGTAAAGTATATAGATATGCTGAAAGAGCAGACCGACCAGGCAGTAAGCTTATCCGAAAACATCTGGCAGGAGCACCAAAAAGAAAAAAATCTGTTAGAAGAACTAAGGAACCAGGCACAGTTTTATGAAAAGCGAATAGCAGAGCAGGAAAGCCAGATTATGGAAACACAAAAAAACGCAGAGGACAAGGCAGAAAAGGAACTGGAAGAGATGATAAGAAACCTTATCTCATTCCGCGACAATCAATTAATTAAGTGGGGATTCTTGTACGAACAAGGAGAACAGGAAAACAGCCCGCCAATCCGCATCGTGGAATCCATACTGAGAGAGACAGCCAGTCTGCTAATCAAAACTGGGGTGGAGATCATGGAAGACGAGGGAATGTTCTCGAGTGAACGCCAGACGATTGTTGATACCATAGAAACTGAGGATGATGAACTAGACGGAGTGATAGCGGAAGTAGTTAGGCCAGGTTATTGTTATAAAGGGGAGTTTCTGCGTGGACAGGAAGTTATCATCTACAAAAAGAAAAACTAAGGAGAAATGACATGCCATTAAAGAGTCAGGTGTATCAGCTAATTGAAGATACCATAAGGCTATGCAGCGGATGTCCTGGAACGGAATTATTGAAAAAAAGACTTGAGGAGATGAAAGAAAGGCTGGATATGCCGCTGCGGGTAGCGGTTACTGGTATCATGAAGGCAGGGAAGTCTACCTTTATGAATGCGCTCATCGGGGATAACTTAGTATATACGGGTAATCTGGAAACAACTTATACGGTCTGTTGGTTTAAATATGCGAAGGAACCGTTCATAACTGTATGCTTCAGGAATGGGGAGACCATGGAGGATGCGTATGAAAATCTTGCAAGATGGTCTGTCAGGATATATGAAAAGGAGAATCCGAGAATCAATGACGTGAAATATCTGATTGTCCATTATCCAAATGAAGTTTTGAAGAAGCTAGAATTTATCGATACACCAGGGCTGAATTCCAAATATGGAACAGACGCACAGAATACATTGGACTTCCTCGACATCCGAGGGTCGGAGGATACAATCAGGGAGGCTTCCATGGCGGATGCGATTATTTATGCATTCAGCAGAAGCATGGGGGGATTTGACGAGGAGTTGCTGAAAGCTTTCCAACAGGGCGGCTTTTACATGTCGTCGCCAATCAATTCAGTTGGCATACTAACCAAACCTGATGTTACTGGGATATGGCATATAGATGGCAATATGACGCCTGTGCAAGCGGCATCTTCTGTGGCGGAAGGCATTATGAAAAATGACAATATGAAACGTCTTGTCTACGCATCTTTTCCGGTCTGCGCAAAAGCAGTAGAAGGGTTTTCTGCATTATTGGAGAAGGATTGGCTGGTGTTGGACCATCTTGCGTCTATTCCTAGAGATGAGATCATTGATATTTTATTTGATGCGGAAAGTTTTGCCAATAGTATTGATTCCCCTTTTATGGAATACGGAGACATTGAAGCAAGGTCGCGTTTAATTGATTTATTAGGCCAATATGGGATTTTGGAAATATGCCAGCAGCTCTCAGAAGGGATGACAAGAGATGGGATAAAAGAGATACTTTCGGAAAAGTGCGGCATAGCAAATGTACGCAGCATGCTCTTGTCTCATTTTGGAAACAGGACATTTTTAATTAAGTCACAGTTTATTTTCAATTATTTAAAAACCTTATCAAGAGAGCTCCGCCGTGCAAACAGAGATAACAACCAACTGATGAATGTGTGTGAAGAACTTGATAACCGGATTGATGAATTAATGACAGGCGTTCAGACGCTGAATGAACTAAGGATTCTGCAATATTATTATAATGGGCAGCTTAAGTTCCTCGATGAGGATGAATTGGAAGATTTTATGCAGGTGACAGGGGAATATGGGCGGGAACCAGAGAAGAGGCTTGGCGTCAGTTCCTTTGTATCCATACATGAATTGATGGTGATTGCCAAAGAAAAAACGGAGAAATGGCATGAGAAAGCCAGCGCTTTTATGATGCAGAGCACCTACGTGGATGCTGCGGCAACGATTGCGCGTTCCTATGAGTATATTTATTATTATTTGAGCGCACTGTGTAATGAATAAATTATAAATGAAAGGGATGGAAACAATATTGTACCTAAAAAGAATGAAGGTTTATCATGGTAAATTATACAGTACGCTCTCGGAGGAAAAAAAGTGTAATGTGAAGGTAAATCAAACTTTTCTGGAAACGACCCTCATTGCTACTTTTGAAGACTTCATTTTGTCGTTCCTTTTGTGCAAATGGCGCAAATTACAGGAGATACCCGTTCAAAAAAGAAATTTATTTGGGATTTAAAGCTCATGCCTTGATTACATTGAAAAAATATATCACAACATTTGAAATTACGCCGGCATCTGTTAGTGACGGGAAAAAATGCGTGATCTTGCTTGAAACTGTCCGAAAATGGTAATACTGAGGGATAAGACTATACTAGGAAAACACTTTTGGAAGAGATGCGTGAAAAAGATATATGTCTTATGTCGTTAAAACCTTCCAATTATAAAACAAACTGGCCCAGGGTGACCACCAAATCCCTCTTGAATTCGGAGTGGAAGTTCTGCGGCATTTCCTTGTGGCCGTTCATGGCTGTCTGCCCGACCAATACCTTTCCATTCTCATCAACAAATATGGTGGAGGGGAAGGAATATTTCCCGCCGTATATGTTATTTCTGTCGTGGTTTCTATCGGCTCTGCCTTCCCCCTTCGGAGTAAATAAACATACACTGGAATAGCTTGTTTCATATTCGCGCTAAAAAATATTGAGCCTCTGCATGTCCCTGCTCCGCTGCTTTCCGACACCATTTCACCGCCTCTTCATAACTTTTCTTCACTCCAGTGCCATCGACATAACAACTGCCTAAATCATATTGAGCCTCTGCATATCCCTGCTCCGCTGCTTTCCGCCACCATTTCGCCGCCTCTTTATAACTTTTCTCCACTCCAATGCCATCGAAATAACAACAGCCTAAACCATATTGAGCCTCTGCATGTCCCTGCTCCGCTGCTTTCCGCCACCATTTCACCGCCTCTTCATAACTTTTCTCCACTCCAGTGCCATTGGCATAACAATAGCTTAAACCATATTGAGCCTTTGCATGTCCCTGCTCCGCTGCTTTCCGCCACCATTTCACCGCCTCTTCATAACTTTTCTCCACTCCAGTGCCATTGAAATAACAACTGCCTAAACCATATTGAGCCTCTGCATATCCCTGCTCCGCTGCTTTCCGCCACCATTTCGCCGCCTCTTCATAACTTTTCTCCACTCCAATGCCATCGACATAACAACTGCCTAAAATATCTTGAGCCTTTGCATATCCCTGCTCCGCTGCTTTCCGCCACCATTTCACCGCCTCTTCATAACTTTTCTCC
>CANSLJ010000058.1 GCA_947647735.1 uncultured bacterium
TTTGTCGTGGGGTCTTTTTATAGACCTCACAAAAGAAGAATATATACGATTCCTGCCCCAGCGGAAACGATGACGAAATAATCAAAATGAAGAATTCCATACAGCAATTTTACCAGGGCTTCTTGTTAAGTTCGCGCCTATGGGATGAGTCCCTTGTGGGGTTTGGTGCAACGCCCCAAGGTCTTAAAACCACCAATATCTGCAATTTTCATGGTCATTCGAGCCTATTTTTTTAACTTGGTTTTTTCATAATTTATTTGACACTACCCCTTTGCGCAGCTTGCGGATGATATAGTAATACGCCATTTCTGCCTGCTTTGGCTCCATATCGAACTTCCCGCCAAGCTCCGTAAAATCCAGTTCCCCGAATACCCGCGCGAACAATATCCCCCGTTCCCGCTCCTTTAAGTGGTTGATACACTTGGCAAGCTGTATGCTGTCTATTTCAGGCATACAATCTAAACATTCCCCATACCCAAAATAGCGCAAGAGCGACTGCTCTGCCAGGTATGTATGGTACTGTGCATCAAAATCCACATGGTTCTTCTCCAGTAGATCCACCTGTATGTATTCCCACTCCTTCTGCCGGTTCCTTTGTTCCATATAGCTAATGCGCCTGTTTGCCACCGCTGCCATCAGGTATGCCGTAAATCGGTTCTGTACCGAATCTGTCTGTTTTTTCTCCATTCTTTCGTCCTCCAGTTTTTCCTCTATGCTCCGTTGCAACTGGAATTTAAGCATGGTATTGCCATTTTTACATTTGAAAAGTGTGGCAATACACTACTCTTAGGAGGTGATTATGATGTCCCTGTCAATCAAAGCTGCACGGATTTTCAGCAATGCAAGGTCTTCTCCGAAGACCTGAAAAAAGCCAGAAAGAAACTGCATCTGACGCAGGCAACCTGTGCGGAGCTTCTGGATCTTTCTATATCTTTTGAAAAGGATCTGGAACGCTGCCGCTGTTCCCCAAGTATTGAGAATTTTTATCATATCTGCCGGACACTGAATATATCCGCAGACGACTGTATTTTTTCAGAAGACAGCCAGAAAACAAATTCTACATACCATGAATTGCTGGGACTGCTTTCCTTGTGTGATGAAAGCAGCTTAAAGATTCTTACCGCTACCGCAAATGCCCTCATCAACGAAAAACAGAACACATCAACCGAATCGTCCTGAAAACCGTAAAAATATAACCCGACTAATTTTCGCAGTCGGGTTATATTCTAAACCATGAATATCTGTATAATATATATGAAAAATAGACAGCTTATCTTTTCCATCGACAAATTATGACATCGAATTGTCCTTATCGTTATCTGTACTGAATTTGTATCCGTATCCATAATTTTAGCTTTTACACTATTTCAGAACAACCCCATTGACTGCCTCCATCAAATCAACCACACTGGACCTCGCCACAAATGCCACTGGCTTTCCATCAACCACTGCAATACATTTTCCTCCATCATAACGGTACAACTGTATAACAATTTTCTGGTAATTCTCATTCTCCAAATGGATGGTCAGGCTGATTTCCTCCTTCCCGTCAGGTATCTCTTCCGTAAATGTTTCCGCCATCAAGCCTCTTATGCCACTCTTAATCTCTGCTATATCCAGTTCTTCTTCTAAATAATAATAGCTTCTCTCATCATTCTTCTCGTCCGATGTAATGGTATAGGATTTTTCTTCCAAAAGAATATCCAACTGATAAACATCTTTAAAATCAGCCCAAAACACTTCCTGATGGCGCAGGGAGTCATATGTCATATCCATAAGGCTTTCATATTCCTCTGTGGAAAGCTGATAGATAATCTGTGATTCCCCTACCCTTGCATATGCAGTTACCTCCTTTTCTTCTGCATCCTCATCGGCTTCCTCCCTGTTGTTCTCCTCTTTTTTCCGTTCCTCCGGGTCCCTTGAGATGTTCAGGACAAATGATTTTGTTGTCTCTGTACCGCTTTCTTCCTCATCTACTATGTACTCAATCACAAGAGCCAGTTCCGGAGTATCCAGACCATAAGAAGATATGTCATTTTCTGAGGCATTATAATTCACATAATCTTTTAAATCCAAATTTCTTACAGTATCCAGATAAGCCTTTACCCTGAATGTATCAAGAGGTAAAACCGTCTCTCCCTGTTCCATGAAATAAACATCTTCCTCCAGATAAGTATTGGCACTGTTTTCCTCATAAACAATCCGCCCCGGCTCCCCACCGGAAAACCGTATCTCAGTCACACTTTCTGACACTGGAATTTCATCATGCTTAATCAGATTGCTAATCTCTATGTTAAACTGCTCCAACGGATCTTTTTTCACCAGATAGACCTTACCATCCCCAATGGAAACATACCGTTCTGAATCCATAGCGCTGAAATTGCCCAGCTGGATTTCATAATTCCCTTCTCCCGTTTCCATGCGGATTGTACATACTGGAGTGTCCAGACCATACTGACCGAAATCTTCTACTTCTTCTATTATGAAGGAAACGCCAAATTCCTCAAACAGGTCCAATAACTCCATGATTCTTTCTTCATCCACGGGAAAAGCCTCGTCCTCATCATAGAGCCATTTTCCCTCCCCGTCTCTATAAAATCCAAAGGAACCTGTATCACATTCCCATGAAAGTGTGTTTACCTTATCCCCTGCTATTTCAAGGATAATCTCATCACTGTTTTTGATGATCTCCTTTTGTTCCTCATATTTGTTCACTCCGAATGCTGCCAGACTGATAAAGACTAAAAGTACCACCAGCACCGCAAGTTTTTTATTTCGCTTCATTCCGCTTCCTCCTTCCTATGGTCACACAAATCCCGACTCCCAGATAGACAAGAGGGAACACGCCGATCATAATCAGCTTCAGAAAGGAAGCCGTGGAATCGCTAATGGTGAGATAATGGTAATTCAGCGACTTACTGCGGATAGAAACAGCCTCGCTTTCTCCCACAAGGGAAGACATGGCATTCATTGCAAGATCAAGGTTTGCGCCTGACGAATATGCGTTATACATTTCATCCAGAAAATGGGATGACGCAAACCAGATAATCTGCCCGTTATTTTCCGTATCCACCGAGACAGCCAGGGCAAAAGGACCATCAATATCGCCATCTTCCTTTTCATAAGAATCCAGTTTATACCCTGCTGCTTTGCTAAAAGCAATATCGGAAGTGGTAAGCAGTTCTGTCACATGCTCCGCATTCCCTGCCATAAGACCTTGTGCAATGGGCATGATTGCAAAATATCTTTCCTCAATCAATGGATCTGTAATCCTGCTGCTTTTTAAATCAGGCAGCAGTACAAAAGGTGTTTGGAAAGCATAATGCTCCCTGTCCGTATCCACCACGATTCCGTCAACTATTTTCACCCCGTAATCTTCCAAAATACCACAGAGATTCGTCAGTGTCCCATCCTCTGTGGGACCTGCCATCACCACTAATTTACCGCCACCCGATACATACTCCGTAAGAAGGTCTTTTTCTTCCCCTGAAATATCACTGGATAGCCCATAGACCAGAATCCCATCGGCATCTTCAGGAATGGCATCTGCCGTCAGCAGGGAAAAAGTTTCCAGCTCCATATTCTCTTTTTCCATCTGCTCCCGAAACTGTTCCGGCAACTCTGCCTCCCCATGCCCTTCCAGCAGATACAGCTTTGGCTGTTCCTCATTTACCACATAATCAATGGCAGACGTGATGGCGCCCTCCCCGTCAAAGGAAGCGTCATAAGAGTAAGAATTCATGTTTGCTTCCATAAGATAAATGTCATTATAGCCAATAAAGCGGCTGCGTTCCCCACACTCCACAACCAGACTGTTATTCTGTACAGCCTCAGAAGTGTACCGTTCGGCAAATGCTGGATAAATATCAGGGTTCTTCTTTACCACATTGATGTGTTTTGACAGGCTTGCATACTTGTCCAGCAGATTTTCTATCACATCATCCTCCTTATCCGACTGCACAATCCAGTATATCGTTACATCCTTATCCAAAGCATTTACCACCACTTTTGTATTACTTGTGACAGAATACAGCTTTGTTGAGCTAATATCATACTGTGTCCGGGTTTTAGGTATTGCAGACACCAGAATATTTACCGCAATCAGTATGGCAAGTACAATAGCTGTGATAACCAGTGAATAAGCCCCTCCCTGCAAGGCTATACGGTTTCTGAAAGTCTCTTTTTTCATCAGTTGTACCTCCTTTTTTCCAGTGACTGCACAGACAAAAACAGGAAAAAGATAATGACGGATAAATAATATATAATGGCAGTCAGGTCAAAAACACCGGATACAAAGGTATCAAACCGTTCAAAAAGGGACAGTTTTTTCATAATATCCGGCAGAAGCCCCTCAAACAGGGTGCTGTCCGCAAAATAAGTGATTACTGTTGCGGCAATCAAAACAACCGCCGTTCCATATGCCAGATGCTCATTTTTTGTCAGATAGCGGACCAACACTCCCAAGAGGCAGCTAAGGACACACAGCGTCACCGCTGAGCCAAATGCCGTTGAGGAAATATGCTCTGAAAGGCTGACACTGTAATAATTCAGAATGAGTACGGCTATCGCAATCCCTGCAGCAAATCCCTGGTTTTCTGTCAGGGAAGACAGGAACATGCCAACCGCTATCAGAGCCGCACCCATAACAAAAAACGCCCCTATCGATCCATAAGATGTCATTAAGTACACATCACCATACTGGGCAAAGATCAGCGGATACACGGCAATGATGCACAGCGGGATCAGGTAAATGACCAGCAGGGCCAGATATTTTCCGACCACCACATGGGTAGTCGTAATGGGCAGGGAATATAAGAGCTGATCAGTCTTCTGTTTCCGTTCTTCCGCAATCACCCTCATTGTCAGGACAGGAATGATTACCACAAAAACAAGGCTCACAAAGCTCAGGACATACTCAAAATTTGCCACTGCCTGCTGAATGTTGTAGATCATGGCTCCAATCCCTACAAATGCCAGTAAAAACGCCCCAAAAATATAAGCCGTCATGGAATGAAAATAGTTTGACAGTTCATGTTTAAATACGGCCGTCATTGATCCGCCACCTCCGTTTCATCTTCTTTCTTATCTCCCTCGGTCAGTTCGATAAATACATCTTCCAGATTTGCCTTTTTCGACGTTAATTGTAAAAGCGCCTTCCCTTTCCGGGCAAATGCAAAAAATAGATGCCTGCAAATATCAGAGACTTCCCCGAACTCAATCTGCACATCCGTATAAATACTTCCATCCTCCAGTTTTTTCATCCGCCAGTCGGAAACTGCGTCCATTCCCTCCAAAATCTCATCTATCTCTTCATCTTCTGCTTCTGCGATAAAAGAAACCGCATCAGATGCCATCAGAAGTCTTTCCAGTTTTTCCGGCTCGTCAAATGCCACCAGTTTCCCTTTGGCGATGATCAGAACCTTTTCACAGATTGTCTGGACTTCCGACAAAATATGGGAACTCAAAATCACAGTATGTTCCTTTCCAAGCTGCCGGATCAGATCACGGATTTCAATGATCTGAATCGGATCGAGACCCACTGTCGGTTCATCCAGAATGATCACTTTGGGATTTCCGAGCAATGCCTGGGCTATCCCGACTCTCTGTTTATACCCTTTTGACAGCTTCGAGATCAGTCGGTTTTTCACCGTTTCCAGCCTGGTCTGCGAAATGACAGCCTCTATCTGGTCAGCCAGTTCCCTGCCTCTCAGCCCCTTTGCCTCCCCTACAAACTTTAGATATTCCATAGGGGTTTCATTCAAATAAAGGGGCGGCTGCTCTGGAAGATAGCCCATAAGCCTTTTCGCCTTATCCGGTTCGTCAAAAATATCATAACCATCAATCGTGACATGGCCTTCTGTAGCGGACAGGCAGCCTGTCATAATGTTCATTGTAGTGGATTTTCCAGCCCCATTTGGTCCCAAAAAGCCATAGACATGCCCTTCCTCAATTTCAAAGGACAGATCATCCACTGCAGTAAAATCCCCATAGCGCTTGGTCAAGTGCTCAACTGTTATCATGTTCATCCTACAAAACCTCCCTTAACACATTATCTAGTAGCAGACTCATCTGTCCTTTTTATAGTTATGTTTTTTTAGCCTTGCTTTCTCTGCCCTCTGTTTCTCATTTAGATAGACTTCATAACTGTTATAAATCTGCTGCCTTTTTTCCTCTGTGAGCATGGTGCTGAATATTCCATAAGAAACCCCCTGTTTCTTAGCCTCCAATGCGATTGCAGTGACTTTATCATTTCCGTTTAACATTTTTTACTCCAGCTTATGTGTTTCAGGACATCCCGCCAAATTCTGATTTCCTTTGCAGATTGTGGATCTCCCTTCTAATCTTTCTACACACCCCATAATTCTCTTTTTCACTTGAAGCCAGCTTCTGCAGTCTCGATTCCAATACTTTTATTTTTTCTACTGTGTTCATATCAACTTCCATCCTTTCTATATTCTTACCACTTATAACACAATGCATAGTCATAACAATACGCCAATTCACTTGTATCTTCTTCTAACTTTTCATTTACTTTCAATAACATAATGCTTCCTTTCCAATCATTCCTGTTCCAGCTTCCCAGTATAAAGCTGGTAATACATCCCCTTCTTTGCCAGCAGGCTTTCATGGTTTCCCCGTTCTACAATTCGCCCGTGATCCAGCACCATGATCACATCTGAGTTCCTGATGGTGGAAAGCCTGTGGGCAATCACAAATACCGTCCTGCCTTTCATCAGCCGGTCCATACCGTCCTGCACGATTTTTTCCGTGCGGGTGTCAATGCTTGATGTGGCCTCATCCAAAATCAGCACCGGCGGGTCTGCCACCGCTACTCTTGCGATTGCCAAAAGCTGCCTCTGCCCCTGGGAAAGAGTATTCCCGCTGCCCTTTAACTGCGTCTGGTACCCGTCGGGAAGTTTCATTATAAAATCATGGGCATTTGCCAGCTTTGCCGCCCGAATCACATCTTCCTCCGTGGCGTCCAGCTTTCCATAGCGGATATTATCCATGACGGTGCCTGTAAAAAGATGTGTATCCTGCAGTACCAGCCCAAGAGAATGCCGCAGGTCATCCTTTTTAATCTTATTGATATTGATTCCGTCATAACGGATTTTTCCATCCTGCACATCATAAAAACGGTTGATCAGGTTGGTGACCGTTGTTTTCCCGGCGCCGGTGGCTCCCACAAAGGCAACCTTCTGCCCCGGCCTTGCATATATCTCAATATCGTGCAGAACCTCCTTTTCCTCCGTATAGCCAAAATCCACATGGTCAAATACCACATCCCCCTCCATGAGCTGGTAAGTGGTGGTATTGTCCGCCTTATGGTAATGCTTCCATGCCCAGATTCCAGTCCTCTCCGGCACCTCTGACAGATTCCCCTGTGCATCATATTTCGCGTTCACAAGTTTTACATATCCGCCGTCCTGTTCCGTCTCCTCATCCAGCAGCCCGAATATCCTCTCCGCCCCTGCAGCCGCCATGATGATGGAATTTAACTGCTGTGAAAGCTGCGAGATCGGCTGGTTGAAGGAACGGGAAAACTGCAGGAAGGATGCCAGCGTCCCAAGGGTCATCTGTCCGCCAAAGATGGACAGGCA
>CANSLJ010000059.1 GCA_947647735.1 uncultured bacterium
GTACTCTGTTTACTGCCATTTAATTATTTTCCTCTCTTTCTATACATTGTTTACAATACGTATTTTCGTACATTCTTCCAACGTTAACAAAAACGATTATACACGACGGCGTTTCGGCGGGCGGCATCCATTATGAGGAACCGGGGTTACGTCACGAATGCTAAGCACTTCCAGCCCGCATGCCTGAAGCGCACGAATCGCCGCTTCACGTCCTGAGCCGGGTCCCTTTACAAAAACATCAACTTTCTTCAGGCCATGCACAAGAGCTGCCTTTGTCGCTGTTTCTGCTGCCATCTGTGCTGCATAGGGAGTAGATTTCCTTGAACCTCTAAAACCAAGACCACCGGCACTTGCCCAACTCAGAGCATTGCCTTCCGTATCCGTCAATGTTACGATCGTATTATTGAAGGAAGACTGAATATGTGCCTGTCCATGTTCAACGTTTTTCTTGACACGTCTTTTTGTCACTTTTTTAGCTGCAACTTTTTTTGCCATTTTAAACTAACCTACTTTCTTTTTACACGCATAATATGTTCCTATATTATGCATTTGCATTTTTGAATCGTTTACAATTTGTTATTTCTTCTTGTTTGCTACGGTTCTCTTCGGACCTTTTCTTGTTCTTGCATTGGTCTTTGTATTCTGACCACGAACAGGAAGTCCTTTTCTGTGACGGATACCACGGTAGCATCCGATTTCCTGCAGTCTCTTGATATTCAGGGCGATCTCTCTTCTCAGATCACCTTCTACCATATAATCTGCATCGATCACTTCGCTGATCTTCTTTACTTCTTCGTCTGTCAGATCACGACAACGGGTATCAGGATTCACCTTTGCCGCCGCACAGATCTTTGTTGCACTCACACGTCCAATACCATAAATATAGGTAAGTCCGATTTCGACACGTTTGTCTCTGGGTAAGTCTACACCTGAAATACGAGCCATTCCATTTTCCTCCGCTTTCTTTGTTTCTTTGGATTTGCATTTTCTTATGCAATCAAGTTACTAATTGACTGGGCCAGGCAACGCACGTTTCATTTCATGAACCGCCCTTATGCCAAGCGACGAACGGTAAACCGTTCTTACGCTGTAAGAATGTCACGCTCCGCGAGCCATTCTTCGACCAGCCGGAATAAATCCAGCCTTTCCGAATACCTCTCGGTATCAAAAAGTAAACGCTGATCAAGTTCAACGCGCTGAACTGATCAGCTGCTGAACAGGTTCAGCATGGAACAGGCTCTTAGCCCTGTACCTGTTTATGCTTTGGATTCTCACAGATTATTCTGATTTTCCCTTTTCTCTTAATAACTTTGCACTTTTCGCAAATCGGTTTTACTGATGATCTAACTTTCATCGTGTTCCCTCCTTTCAAAAAGACCGTTTCTCATTATACCAAATTCATTCTGCTAATGCAAGCATTTTTTTCAGAAATTACCAGCATGAAAGAGGAAATATATCCTATGAAGACTGTAGAAAAACGCCGGTACTTAGCGAGGTATTTTCGAGCTTAGTACCGTTGCGCTTTTCTCCAAGCGAAAGCGTGTCTGAATAGGATATATTTCCTCTTTCATGCGTCGCTTATTTATCCCGCCAGATGATTCTTCCTTTTGACAGATCATAGGGGGAAAGCTCCAATGTCACCCTGTCACCGGGCAGGATACGGATAAAATTCTGTCTCAGCTTGCCGCTGATATGTGCCAGCACCTTATGTCCGTTTTCCAGTTCTACCTGAAACATGGTATTGGGGAGTTTTTCCACCACAGTTCCTTCAATTTCAATTACATCTGCTTTTGACATGCTTTAACCTCCTGAATAATGATACTCACATCAACACTCTCACCCCGAAGGAGCTTTTCCGCCACCACGGGGTTCTTATATTTTTTTATCACCTGAATATGCTTTTTGTTCTTCTTTTTCGGATGCCCGCAGGATCTTTCCCTTCCATCCGCAAGATAGACATACTCTTTTTCTTCTCCAACAATAAGATATATCCTATCCCGATCATGTCCCGCAAGGGATATCGCCATACAACCAATCATAATTATTTTTTATTCCAGTTCTATTCCAGTTCCGCAGAATCTCTTACAACACTTCTGCTGTTTTTAATGGCTGAGCGTTAAGATCTCCGGCTCGCCTTCCGTGATCAGAATCGTATTTTCATAATGTGCGGAAATACTTCCGTCCTCTGTCACAACAGTCCAGTCATCATCCAACCATTCCACATCAGCCCGCCCCATGTTGATCATGGGTTCTATCGCAAGGGTCATTCCCGGCACCAACCTGATCCCCTTTCTCCTCTGACGGAAGTTTGGGATCTGCGGATCCTCATGTAAGGAGGTTCCTATTCCATGTCCCACCAGATCCCTGACGATGCCGTATCCGAACTGGCTGATATAGCTGTCAATGGCATTGGAGATATCATGAAGATGGCCGCCAGCTCTCGCCTTCTTGATCCCCTCAAAGAAACTCTGCCTTGTTCTTTCTATTAAAAGCTGCGCTTCCTCACTGATCTCGCCCACTGCATATGTCCTTGCCGCATCGGAATGATATCCTTTATATATAAGCCCCGCATCCAGGCTGACGATGTCGCCATCCATCAATATTCTGTCCTTATGGGGAATTCCGTGTACCACCTCGTCATTGACCGAAACACAGATCGACGCCGGATAACCGTTATAATCTTTAAAATTGGGAATGCAGCCCAGATCCCGGATCATCTGATCTCCCGCTCTGTCAATATCCAGTGTGGAGATCCCCGGCCTGATCATCCTTCCCAGCTCATCATGTACTGTCTCAAGGAGCCTGCAGGACTCCCGCATAAGCTCGATTTCTCTTGCTGATTTTACACTAACTGCCATTGCCCATGCCTTCTTTACAATTTGTCTCTATTCCAGGATATCCGTGATCGTTTTGAACACGTCCATCATATCCTGCGTACCGTCTACCGTTTTCAGAATGCCCTTCTCTGTATAAAAATCGATCAGGGGCTGTGTCTGCTCATGGTAAACGTTCAGGCGGTTTTTCACTGTCTCCTCCTTGTCATCGTCCCGAAGGATCAGCGCTTCTCCGCATTTATCACAAATGCCCTCTTTTTTTGGCGGTACGTTTTCTATATGATAAGTTGCCCCGCAGGCAGTACAGGCACGTCTTCCCATCATTCTCTTAATGATGCTCTCATCCGGTACTTCCATATCGATCGCCACGTCGATCTTGTCTCCCAGCTTTTCCAGCTCTTTGTCCAGTACCTCCGCCTGAGGAATATTTCTCGGGAAGCCATCCAGAATATAACCGTTTTTGCAGTCTTCCTGCGCCACCCTGTCCAGAAGGATCCTGACTGTCAGTTCATCCGGCACAAGTACACCGCGATCCATATAACCTTTTGCTTCCCTGCCGAGTTCCGTACCGTTCTTTATATTTGCCCGGAAAATATCGCCTGTGGAAACGTGAGGCAGATGATATTTTTCTGCGATCATCTGTGCCTGTGTTCCCTTTCCCGCACCGGGTGCCCCTAACATGATAATTTTCATCCTGTACCTCATTTCTGCGCACGTTTTACCGCACAGATTCAAATTTATGAATCACAGGATCCGTGTCAAGTGCGCGCAGGCACAGATCCTTCGTTCTCATGCTGATTATGGGATGGGGCACTCCCCATCCCATATCCATAGCAACGGCCTTTGGTCGTGCTTTATCAATCATTTAAAAATCCTTTGTAATTGCGAACCAGCATCAGCGATTCCACCTGCTTTAATGTCTCCACGATAACGCTGACAATAATGATCAGGCTCGTACCGCCGAAGGATACGCTTGCGCCGAATACACCGTTGAAGAAGAACGGCAGCACGCATACGATAGTAAGGCCGCAGGCACCGATAAAGATGATATAATTCAAAATCTTTGAAAGATACTCGCTGGTCGGTCTGCCCGGCCTGATGCCCGGAATGAATCCACCCTGCTTTTTCATATTCTCCGCAATCTCGATCGGATTGAATGTGATGGATGTATAGAAATAAGCAAAGAAGATCACCAGTGCGATATATACCACAAGGCCGATGCTGTAGATCGGCTCGCTGGGCCTGCACCAGTTGCTGGAACTAAAGCCCCTGAGCACCTTGCCCCAGAACCCTGTTCCGCCGCTCACTCCCAGGAGAGAACAGATGATCACCGGGAACTGCATCAGCGAAGATGCGAAGATAACCGGGATAACGCCGGCAGTATTGATCTTCAGCGGAATGTTGCTGGAGTTTCCTCCGTACATCTTCCTGCCCTGCATCTTCTTGGCATACTGTACCGGAATCTTACGTGTTCCGGAATTGAGTACGATAACAAGTACTACCATTAAAACGATCACGGCAATGATGATCACCGCAGCCACGACTGCCGGTGCGATCTCCCTGCCGGATATAAACTGCTCAAACAACTGTACCAGCTCCTGAGGCAGCCTTGAAACAATGTTGATGGTCAGGACGATGGAAATACCGTTTCCGATACCCTTTTCCGTGATCCTTTCACCGATCCACATCAGGAACGCACTGCCGGCGGTAAGCGCAACGACTACCGTAATAACATTCAACGCATTGTAATCCTGCAAAAGACCACGTCTGCCGAAGCCGATCGCCATAGCACTGGATTCGATCACCGCCAGAGCCACTGTCACATAACGGGTGATCGCCGTAATTTTCTTTCTGCCCTCCTCACCGTCTTTCTGCATCTCTTCCAGCTTCGGGATCGCGATCGTCAAAAGCTGGATGATGATCGAAGAAGTGATATAGGGTGTGATATTAAGTGCAATAACCGACATGCTCAAAAATGAGCCGCCTGTAAACGCGTCAAAGAGATTAAAAGCATCTCCCGTCTGCTGGGCAAACCAGTTTGCAAAGTAATCTCTGTTTACTCCCGGTACGGGAAGCTGGGACGCAAGTCTGATGATCACCAGCATTCCCAGCGTATACAGGACTCTCTGCCTGATTTCCTTTACTTTAAATGCATTTTTTAATGTTGTAAGCATTACATTACCTCTGTTGTTCCACCAAGTGCCTGAATCTTTTCAGATGCCGCTGCACTGAAAGCATTCGCTTTCACGTTCAGCTTCTTGGTAAGTTCTCCGTTTCCAAGGATTTTCACTCCATCTCTGGGATTTTTCACAATGCCTTTGTCCATTAATGCCTGTACATCTACTACAGCATCATTCTCAAATACTTCAAGAGCACTGATATTAATGCCTACGATCTCTTTTCTGTTTCTGTTCTTAAAGCCTCTCTTGGGAAGTCGTCTGTATAAAGGCATCTGACCACCTTCAAAACCAATTCTGGGAGCTCCGGAACGAGCTTTCTGTCCCTTATGGCCTTTACCGGCTGTCTTGCCGTTACCTGAGCCGTGTCCACGACCTCTTCTAAAATTATCGCTTTTTTTGGAACCTTCCGCAGGTCTCAAGTTAGATAAATCCATCCTGATGACACCTCCTTCTCTATTTAAGCTTCTTCTACTTTTACTAAGTGTCTTACTCTCTGAATCATTCCTCTGGTTGCTCCGTTATCAGGCATTTCAACTGTCTGATGCATTTTGCGAAGCCCCATTGCAACGATAGTTGCACGCTGCTTCGGGATTGCACCAATAGGAGATTTCACTAATGTGATCTTTAATGTTTTGTTATCTTCCATTTCGGTTTTCTCCTTTCTAGCTTACAACTTCTT
>CANSLJ010000060.1 GCA_947647735.1 uncultured bacterium
ATAGCTTACAGGCTGTATCCAGAGATTTCAATACACTTTCTTATTTGACGCTTACCTTTTTTCTTTGTTCTGTTTTTTATGTCACTTGACACTATCAGATTATATTGTATACTATTGATATGTATTATTTTTAGGAGATACTCATGAATATTTTTACAATTCCAACTAACAGACTTGTCGCATCCTCAGTTTCGTCTCTCTGTCAAGAGATTGAATCTCATAGTAAAAATGAAGACAATACCATACTCATATTGGACAATTCCGATTTTGATACATATAATCAGAATATTAGAAGTCTTGAACCTTACTGTAAATTGGACTATGTAAATATCAAGATTTTCAATTCTGATAACATGAATCATTTGGCTAAAACTATTACAGATGCTATCGGTGATAAAAGCATATATTCACTTATCGCTCCACAACCATGCGATTACGGTAGAATTTTTAATATGCTTTATCTCTATGTTATTCTATCTGGAAATGATTCATTTCACAGAAGGGATTCTGATTGTTTTGTCAATGAGCTTAACTTCAGTTGGCAGTATCCATTAAAGCGTGAAAATGACCTGCTGGGAAAACGGATTTGCGATGTCTCAAACATTTTGGAGATTCGGGATTACGATGTGTTTGACCCCAAGGATGAAATTCTAATTACAGGAAGTGATTATTATGGTGATTGGAATCTAGATATTAAAGATTTGTCCGTCAATGATGCTTCTTTACTAGACGAGCTGTTTCAAATGATGCATGTCGATAAAGACGTTGCAGACAATCTTAAAAATACAAAATATAAGGAATACAACTATTATGGGACTAACCGTCCAATACTTAAGACTTCCAAGTCAATTTCTACATATCCTGAATGTGGGAATATAGCTATGAAACATATTTTCGAATATATACCGAATTTTATAGGAAAGCAAGGTATTGGATTCGACTATCATACGTATTTGCTTAGTCATCTTTTCAAAGTGCCTACCACGTACCATGAGAACAAAATTCTGCACAGGCATGACAATGTTCGTTCTAATGACAAAACATACGAATCACGCAAGAAATATCTGCTTGGAATAATCAAGCAAATTGATATAGATGAATTGTATCATGAGTTTATTGTTAATCATTTGGGGAATCTTTTGCAATCCGATATCTCCGGGCTCGAACTGATTAAACGCATCTCTGGAAGTAGTCTGCCTGACGCATTAGAAACCAGTCTTAATCACCTTAATTATCAAAACAGAAAAGATAATATTCTTCGACTTAGCAATATTTTAGGTCGAAGCAATGATGAGTATTCTAAAGCTCTGTGTAAGGATTTCACAAAAGAAGTTGATGCCATTCTTACTAATCTTGATACTGATTATTATGATAGCATTCGTTTACAACGACGATGGAAAGACATTGTTAATGTGGTAAAAAATATGCATATACCCATTTAGCGAAGTCAAGGGGATTCAATGCCAACAACTTAAGCGACTAATATCAAACAGGGTACTTAAGAACTCCAGCTTTACTGTGATGGTTTTCAGCCGGATGTTTAAAATCCCTTCCGGGTTTTACGAGAACAGGCTGTTTCAATGCATGGTAAAGTACTTCTTTGCACTGGCTGACCAGCCTTTCACTTAATACAGATAATAAGATACGGGGAAGCCTGTGTTTTAGGTATACGATAATTAGGTTGTTGTTTAGCTTGTATTCATATTTGCACTTTTGCTTTTTTAGAGCAATTTCATCTTCTACCGTCAGCGAAACCGCAGATGCACAGTTACTCCAAAACAGCATCGCAAAAAATTCCTGCCTAACAGAAAGCTCTGTTTTCCCTAAAAATTTCTCAGCCATAATCTTATTTTTCATTGTATTATATTTTGTTTCTATGCCCCACCGCATGGCATAAAGCTCCATGAAATCAGCCTTTTTGAATGCTCTGCGCCCCAGATTGGTGATCAAGACTTCCGTTTCGTCCGGCATTGTAAGCCTAACCAGCTTGACATTGTAGAAACAGCTGTGAGAAGGTATTTTTATGTAACAGTCATCTGATCGCGCCGCATTGATTTCTTTAAAAGATGGATAGCCCCTGTCAAACAGCAATAGGTCTTTTGGGGTACAGAAATGCTCAAATTCCTTAAAATGTCTGGATGCAAGGGTTCATTCCGATGTGTAAACGGAATCAACGTAAGCGTCAAATAAAACAGTGTATAGAAAAATAACCACCACCCTCTTATACTAAAAGGGCAGTGGTCATCGGCACCGTTCCTGTACCATGAGATCCCATGGTAGATAGTCATCCAGATATTCCGGATTTTCAAGAAATGTACTTCCCGGCATATCTGACAGGATATATTTGATGTATTTCATTGCATCCAGTCCATTGGCTTTCGCTGTCTCGACCAAAGTGTAGATTCCTGCACTTGCGGCAGCACCCTTCGGACTTCCTGCAAACAGCCAGTTCTTCCGGTCGATCACAAAGGGGCGGATACAATTCTCCGCAAGGGAATTGCTAATGGAACAGTTCCCATCTTCAAGATAATTAAAAAATTCCTGCCGGTTGTTCAGGGCATACTGGAAAGCTGTATGGAGCTTCGACTTTGGCAGTTCCCCGGCAGAGTTTATCTCTGCCCATGACCAGAAAGCCTTGAGAAGTGGTTTTTCGCGGTTGTTCCGTTCCTTTTTCTTCTGTTCCGGGGGAATGCCCTCCAGTTCCTTTTCTATCTCAAACAGCTTATTCAGCCGCAGGATCGCTTCCGCAGGCTTTGAAGTTTCCGCCCCATGGAGGTCTATTGGCAGCGCGTCCACAAAAGCACGGCGCAGGTGGGTGTAGCACAGGCATCGCGTAACCCCTTTCACCCCATTGTACCCGGAATAAGCATCCGTATGGATATATCCGGTATAGCCCTTTAAAAACGCTTCCGGATATTTTCCGCCCTTCCCGGCTGGTACTCAAAATACCGGACTGGTCTTGCCTAGTCCCTGATGCTGCAGTACACCCACATGTAAGAGTCCAAAGTGTTCTTCCGCTCTGGTTCCTTCAGCACCTGCACATGGGTCTCATCGATATGCAAATGCCCCTGTTTTAGAAGTTCCCGCTTCAAATGAGAGAACACATGAGAGAGCCAGTCCCGGTAGACGGCCAGAAGCCAGTTCGACATCGTTGCCCTGCTTAAGGAAAGGCCCAGGGCCTCCCATTCCTTTTCCTGGCGGTATAATGGAATGCCCAGTTCAAACTTCTGATGGATGAGCCATGCGATTGTGGAAGCAGACGCAAGGGAATGCATGACCGGGGGATGCGGCGTCGGGGATTTTTCCATATAAGGCGTCCCGTTTTTGTGGCATGTCCTGCATTCATAGGTTTCCCGGTAGTGATCGATCACTTTGAGTCTGGCAGGAATGAACCGTACCTCAGTACGGACAAACTCCTCACCGACTTTTACCATGGTGCCTCCACACTTTTCACAGATCTGTTCACTCTCATCAATCGTATGGAGCACTTTGCTGCGGGGAATGTCTTTTATCAGTTTTTCCCGCTGGCCGGCATATTTTCTTTTGCGCAGATGTTTTTCGACCTCCACCAGGTCCGGCTCATGGGCATCTGGATCAGCACAGGATTCGATTTCATTAAAAAGAGACATCTGTCCTTCTATTTCAAGGGCAGACGTCTTCTCTGATTTTGTTCCGTAAAGTTTACGGGTAAGGAAATCAACCTGCTCCTTCAGGAGCTGGACCTGCTGTTCCAATTCTTTGATCTGCTTTTTGTACTCCTGTTCTGTATCCGGCATGGGCTGAAAACCTTCCTGTTCTGCTGGATTTATTATACCATAAAACAGCAGGATTTTCCAGTGTTTATAAGGAATTTTGGGGGTTCCCGGGTTTTGGGGGATCCCATTTGCGAACCGCTCTGGGCTGCTCCGGGTTCAGGCCCTCCAACAGCCAGCGGAGCTGCTGATGGGAGATCTGTCTGGCTTCTTCGCCCGTGCGCGGCCACTGGAGGCGGCCGTTTTCGTAGCGCTTATAGAAAAGGCAGAAGCCGTCCCCTTCATAGTGGACTGCTTTGATCCGGTCCGCCCGTTTCCCGCAGAAAAGGAACAGGGAATTGCTGTAAGGATCAAGCTGGAAGCTGTACTGGATAATATCGATCAGACCGTCCAGCTGTTTCCTCATATCCGTGTACCCGGTGCGTAGATAGATCTTTTCCACCCGGGAGAGATCTCCTAACATGACCGCACTGCTTTCAGGATGGCTTCCAGCAGGACGCAGGGAGTATTCTCAAAGAGTTCAACCGTCACAGTACCGATATGGAGCACTGCCGCAGGAGCGGCGCTTGAATCCTGCCTGCCGCAAAAAGATACCTCCGTGAATTCCGGAGCCGCATCCGGCAGCAACGCAGTCTGCTCCATTACCGGCCTGGATCCATTCCTTTTTCGGGGCAGTTCCTCAAGCGCCAGCTTCCGGATCTTTGCGATCCAGTAATAATAGCTTTTTAAAGAGATATCATGCTGTTCGCACCATACCTGATTCGTCAGGCCGGAGGCTCTGCATTGCCGGATCACATCCAGCCAGTACTGAAGTTTTACCTGTTTATCCGGAGTTAAAGTGGAAATGTCCATGGGTATTCTCCTTTATCTGGATTTAGAGTTTTTGGAGTGAACTCTAAAAACTCTAACCCAGATTTTACAGGAGAACGCTATATATTTCACTACACGTTCTTATTTGACGCTTACGTATTTCCTTTTGCGGAGATGTTTCTCTACTTCAATAAGATCTGGTTCATGTGAATCAAGACCCGCACAGGATTCGATTTCATTAAAAAGAGACATCTGCCCCTCGATTTCGAGAGC
>CANSLJ010000061.1 GCA_947647735.1 uncultured bacterium
GTAAATCCACAGATTCCTAAGGAGCGTTTCGGAAATAGTCGAAACGCTCTTTTTTACGCCTTTCAAAGAGGATTTTAGCCATTTAGAGGAAGCTGTTACATTGGGCTAGTCCAACAAATTAAAATGCACATTTGGTAACAGTCATTTTATTCAATGAAAAGGAAAAGGAGGTTCACGGGATGAACAACACAGCGTTAAGAGCAGGGGCGCAGAGCGCCAACAACACACACATGGTTTTTGCAAACGAGGAACATGAGAAGTTTTATTATGAAAAACTGGAACAGGCGAGGTATCAGGACTGCTATCACAAGGCTTTGATCTACATTCTCGGTATTTCTGAGGACACGAGGAACCATTTCAGCCAGATTTACGATATGAAGTCCGGGTGCGTCAAAACAGAGTGTCTGCATCAGGGCTGGCAGACCAGCGGCAGCGTAAAGGTGGTAAGGCTTGCCTTTAACCTTTACACGGACGGAACGCCGAGCATTGATGACTATAAGCGCAAGGACGAGCAGATTGACGAGTGCAGGGAGTATTACGTAAGCAATATTTTCTGTTGCGGCTACGCGATGTACTTCTGGCAGGGCGTTAAACTCCGTTATCCGGAATACTGCCAAAAGCAGAAGTCCATTGAGGAGATCCTTGCAGAAATGGAGAGGAAACGTGCTGAAAATTCGACTGATGGGAACGAAGAATGATATTAAGTGGTTCGAGAAGCTCCTGCAAAGACAGCCCAAAGTGGCTGTGACGGAAGTTTCCGAGCTGTACCGGAACAAGGGTACAAACAGGTATTACCGGGCTTATGTGGAAGTGCAGAAAGCCAATGTAAAAGAAAAATCTAACTAAACGGAGGAATAAAACCATGTGTAAAGTGATAGCGATAGCAAACCAGAAAGGCGGGGTGGGCAAGACCACCACAACGAGCAGCTTAGGGATCGGGCTGGCAAAACAGGGAAAGAAAGTCTTAGTAATAGA
Source organism: uncultured bacterium (assembly GCA_947647735.1). Taxonomy (GTDB): domain Bacteria; phylum Bacillota; class Clostridia; order Lachnospirales; family Lachnospiraceae; genus 1XD8-76. The sequence continues at coordinate 976 of CANSLJ010000061.1, forward strand.
TGCGGACGCACAGGGCAGCTTGACCGCAAGCCTGGGCTTCACGGAGCCGGACAAGCTGGAAGTCACCCTTGCGAACGTACTGGAAAAGGTGATCAACGATGAAGAAATGGAACCAGATTACGGTATTTTGAAGCATGAGGAAGGAATTGACCTGATGCCGGGGAACATTGAGCTGTCCGGTCTGGAGGTTTCACTTGTGAACGTGATGAGCCGGGAGATTATGCTGCGTTCTTATTTGGACAGGATAAAGGACGGGTACGATTATATTTTAATCGACTGTATGCCCTCTTTGGGCATGATTACCATAAACGCCTTTGCCTGTGCCGACAGCATACTGATTCCGGTTCAGGCGGCATACCTGCCCGTGAAAGGCTTGGAGCAGCTTATCAAGACCATAGGCAAGGTAAAGCGGCAGATCAATCCGAAACTGGAGATTGAGGGCATTTTGCTGACAATGGTAGATAACCGTACCAATTACGCAAAGGATATTACGGCACTGCTTATCCAAACCTACGGAAGTAAAGTGCGGATATTTGAGAACAGCATACCCATGTCGGTAAGGGCGGCAGAAACCTCCGCAGAGGGCATCAGCATCTACGAGCATGACCCGAAAGGCAAGGTTGCCGGGGCATACCAGTCATTGACAGAGGAGGTGCTTGGCAATGGGCAGTAAGACAGGGAGCGCATCAAAAGTCCGGCTGAACACCTTTGAGGATTTATTCGGCGGCAGCACGTCAGGGGAGCAGATTATCCATGCGAGGCTGTCGGATTTACATACATTTCAAGGACACCCATTCCGTGTCCTTGATGATGAAAAAATGGAGGAAACCACGGAGAGTATTGGCAAATATGGTGTGCTTGTACCCGGAATTGTCAGACCGAGGACAGAGGGCGGCTATGAGATCATAGCCGGACACCGCAGGAAACGGGGTTCTGAAAAGGCAGGGCTTGACACGATGCCGGTCATTGTCAGGAACTACACGGACGATGAGGCTACAATCATCATGGTGGATTCCAATATCCAGAGGGAGGACATTTTACCGAGCGAAAAAGCAAAGGCGTATGCCATGAAGTACGAAGCGATGAAGCATCAGGGCAGCAAAGGCGGCAGCACTCTTGAGGAAGTGGGGGAAGCTGCCGGGGAGAGTGGAAAGACCGTCCAGAGGTATGTATGGCTTGCAAGGCTATCGGACGATCTGCTTGGCATGGTGGACGCAAAAAAGATCGGGATAGCGCAGGGGGGTTGACATTTCTTTTCTGTCAGAAGAACAGCAGCAGTATGTAACGGTCATTCTTCAGGAAACGGGCGTTTCGGTTTCCAACGCACAGGCGGCAAAGCTGAAAGAATACGGAAAAAGCGGGGAGCTGACGCTGGCAATGGTCAGGCTGATACTGGCAGAGGAAAAGCCGAAGGAAAGAAAGAGAGGAAAAGCCGAAGGAAAGAAAGGTAACGATTAAGGGCGAAAAGATAAGCAGGTATTTTTCGGAGGACTATTCCAATGACGATATAGAAAGTATCATTATCCAGCTTCTGGAGGAATGGCAGAATAACCAGTAAAGGGGGCGGTAAAATGGGCGAGCCATTGAAGTTTGATTATTATTATGGCGTAGAAGCAGAGCAGTTTTCTTTTTACCGTGTTCCCCGCCTGCTGATAAAGGACGAGCGTTTCAAAGGGCTTAGCAGCGATGCTAAGCTCCTGTACGGGCTGATGCTTGACCGGATGTCACTGTCTATGAAAAATGGGTGGCTTGACGATGAAAACCGGGCATATATTATTTATTCCGTGGAGAATATCATGGAGGATTTAGGATGCTCTAAGCCTACCTGCATAAAAGTTATCCGGGAACTGGATACGGATAATGGAATTGGATTGATTGAGAAAAAACGCAGGGGGCTTGGAAAGCCAGACATCATATTTGTGAAAAATTTTACCTCTGTGCCGGGAAAAGAAAGCGGCGGGGAGGCTGTAAATACTGATGTTTCAATAGAAGTAAAAAATCTTTACTTCAAGAAGGAAAGAAATTTGACTTCTGAAAGTAAAAAATCTGAACTTCTGGAAGTAAAGGAAACTGACTTCAAGAGGGAAAAAAATCTGACTTCTGTAAGTAAAGAAACTGGACTTCAAGAAGTAAAAGGATTTGCCCTTAATTATAACAATACTAACTATAACGATCAGAACCATACGGATATGAGTTATCCAAATCCTATCAATCAATCCGTGGATAATGTGGATAACGCAGGGGCGCAGGGAAAAGCTGATATGATTGATGTGATAGACGAAACAGGCGCATACATGGCTCTTATCCGTGACAATCTGGAATACGAACACCACATGAGGTACGGCGGGAATGACGATAAGGAGATGTATGAGGAAATCTATGAAACCGTCTGTGATGTGGTATGCGTGAAGCGCAGGACACTCCGCATTAACGGGGAAGATTACCCTTACGAGCTTGTAAAATCCCGTTTCCTGAAACTGAACAGCAGCCATGTGGAGTATGTCATGGGTTGTATGAGGGAAACCACAACAAAGATTACCAACATCAGGGCATATCTGATCACTGCCCTCTACAATGCCCCCTCAACCATGAGCCATTACTACCAACAGGAGGTTCAGCACGATATGTATGGCGGCGGGTGGGCAGAAAAAGGAATCACTTAACGGAGTTCTGGACACAATGTCCAGAGGCGGAAAAAAACAGAACAGTTTATTCTTCCGTCTGTTCTGTATCCGGTGTAAATTCAGCGATGTCATTCAGGGAAAAGCCTTCGCCCAAAATATTCAATATCATGTTCAGCGTGTGGGTGGTAACGGACTGGTTATTTTTCAGCCGCTGAATCTGTGACCGACTGACACCGTGGCGGGTATAAAGGCTGTACTGGCTGATTCCGTTTTCCTTTAAGGTTTGAAAAAGTTTGTCGAATTTAATCATAATGTGCGGTATTTTCCTCTGCTTTCTACTTGAATATGTTTTATTATGCTCCTATAATGGAGATGGTTATAGTTACCAAAATCGGAGATGAAAAGCAAAAAGGAGTACATGGATATGGATAAAAAGGAACTGCGGGAAAGATATGAGAAACTGGACGGAATGGGAAAAGCGCTGCTGTTGGAAAAGCTGGCTTTCTGTAAATTTGCAGACCGCTATGATTTTGAAAATTATTTCAGGATAGAGGAATTAAAGGACAGTGAACTGCTCTGCCTTGTTAGTTTCCTCTATCACCATGAATGTTACCTAATGCTGATGGATATTATGAACAAATATAAAGAGAAGTTTATCTTCGCTGATACTTCCCTGTTACGGGAGTTTGAACCGGATAATACTCTTATGGAAAGGATTTCAAGGATTGACATTCTGACGGATGTATAAAAAAATAGGTGTAAGGAGATGCAGGTGCTTATGGAGAAAGAAACATACATTACAGAAGAAGAACAGAAAAAATGCCGGAAAGTGGCGGATGCCTTTTCAGAGCTTGAAGATATGGACATCGTGGTAGTTGATGCTGGCAGGTATGGTTTTGTGAAGCTGCAATATTACACGCCGCCAACAGGCTTCGAGAATG
>CANSLJ010000062.1 GCA_947647735.1 uncultured bacterium
TAGTCTAAAGGTCAGGACGCCGGCCTCTCAAGCCGGAAATGACGGGTTCAAGTCCTGCAGGAGCTACTGTGGCCATAGGATAGTGGTAGTCCGGCAGACTGTGGATCTGCTTACGGGGGTTCGATTCCCCCTGGTCACATTATGGATGGGTATGCCTAGCGGCGAGGGCAGCGGACTGTAAATCCGTCACAGAGAAACACCGCAGGTTCGATTCCTGCCCCATCCACTTTCCGTTTGCGTGTCCGAGTGGTTTATGGTGCCTCTACGTTCCACTCCGGTCGTGGCAAAGCGGATGTCCCCCGGACATCCTGCGACCTGCTAAGGTGGTGTGCGCCAACGCACCGAAGGTTCAAATCCTTCCGCAAACGCTCTTAACAAAGGATGGCTCATAATAGAAAAGGACCGGCGAGAACCGGTCCTAAATCATTGCATCCATTTTTATATTGTTAATAATTCATTTTGAAGATTGAGAAGTTCCTCCTCTGTAAGCCCGGTAGCTTTCATAATTTTTACAATTTCCGTGCCGTCTTCCAGCAAAGCCTTTGCAATTTCTATGGCTTTTTCCCTTACCTTCTGGTTCGCATATTCAATTTTTTCCTTCTCATAAAGCTGTCCTAACTGTGTCATGTTGATGCGCCTCCTTATTTGATCCATGTAATCCCTGTTTATAAATTTGTCACTTGCAACTATCACGCCGGACAGGGTAAAAATCCGCTGCCCTTCGTCCGGTATCTGTTCAGCCAGGTCAACAACCTTTTCTAACATTTTCTGTTTCCCTTCAGAATCGGGAACTGTCAGGGGCAGAATGACAAGCGCCATCAAATCGTCGTCTGTAAGTACTGAGCCAGAATGGATTTTCTGCCGTATGGCGTTGAATACTGCCCTGCTGTCCATACGAGATAAGAAAACCTGCTTTGGACGTAGGGTAATTCGATATTTTCCTTGTCTCTCTGCAATAAAGTCATATGTTTCATCTCCAATATGCAAAAGCAGGGGAAATACATACCTCCCCTGCTATTATATCTGCTGCTATAAAATATCATATTCCTCAAAAAGCCTGTTCCTGAAATCCGGTTCTTCTAAAGCACAATTCAATTCGTCAGTACGGTTTTCAGAAAGAAGTATCTTGATTAAGGAAGCCATCTGGTTGCTGCCTTCTTCTCGCCCTAATTCGATATTTTCCCGGTCTCTTTGCAATAAAGTCATTGTGTGTACCTCTTATACAGTTACATTTTCATCCTGAAGATGAAGGAGTTCCTCTTCGGTGAATCCATATGTCTTCATGATTTTTACTATATCAATACCTTCGTTCAATAAAGATTTCGCCCTTTTTAAATCATTTTCCCTTACTTTTTGATTAGCATACTCAATCTTTTCCTTCTCATAAAGCTGTCCTAACTGTGTCATACTGATTCTCCTCCTTATCTGATCCAGATATTCCCTATTGATGAATTTATCACTTGCTACGATCACGCCGGAGAGGGTAAAAATACGTTGTTCCTCATCCGTTATCTGTTCTGCCAGATCCACAACCTTCTCCAACATTTCCTGCTTCCCTTCAGATCCGGGAACCGTAAGCGGCAGGATCACCAGCCGCATCAGGTCATCATCTGCCAGAGGGATGCCGGACTGGAGTTTGCCCTGAATTTCATCAAAGGCTGCCTCGCCGTCTATATGGGACAGGAAAGCCTGCTCAGTACGCAGGGTAAAACAGTCCGTTTCAAGCGTTGGCTCCGCGCTTTGCACATCGCTGGTGTAGATAACGATCAGGCGCAGGTTGAAGGTTTCATCTTCCTTAAAGTATTTTTCCATTATCCGTGCGATATAATTCAGGTATTTTATCTTATTCGCCTTTTTGTATACCGATTCATAATCTACAATCGCATAAGTGCCGTCTTCCAGCAGAAACAGGTTGTCAATGCTTTTTTCATTTGCAGCAATCTTCGGCAGGTCTGTGGGAAGCAGTTCCCTGATCGGCGGCAGGTCAATGCCATATGCCGCAAAACTTTTTTCTTTATAAGTCTGGCCGAGGATCTTAAATAAAATATCCTTATTCTGATAAACGATTCCTTCTGACATTATATTCCCCCTTACCTCTGTAATAAAGTCATATACTGGAGTTCCATATCCTTGTCCAGCTTTATTTCAGTTACTCTTTTATGGATTGCTCTGACCATCGGGCTGGAGGTCTGCTGCGCACAGGCGTCAGTGCTGTTTTCGACATAAGCCAGAAAATCCTTTATCTCATCATCCACATCATCCTTTTTACCCCTGGTGCTCAAAAATATCTCAGTGGTTTCATCACCGAGCGCCAGCGACAGATCTTCCAGACACCGGTTCTCAAAGGTGTAGATGTGCCGCCCGTCGGAAAATGGATCAAAGGTGCAGATAAAGATGATGTACGATTTCTTCAGCTTTGTGCATCTTTTTCCGGGGAGGATTATGTCCGAGTCGATATTGCACTGTAAATACCTTGCTTTTTTGAGAAGCTCCACATCTTTGCAGCACAGCATCTCAACAGAGTAAATGGTTTCCTGCCCATCATTGATGCAGGCATCTAAGCGGATGTCCCCGCTGTCAGGTGCTATGTCAGTGATTTTTTTGGTAACAGGGAACTCTGCCTTTTTAATGGGGACATTTAATATTTTTTCCAGTACCATGCGGCATATTTCCGTGTCGCTCATTACTTTTTCAAATAAAAAATTGTCTGCAAGGTTCAGTTCCTGAATAGTGTTCGTTTTGTTTGCCATAAATAGCATACCTCTCTTTCTCAAATTATAGCATGATTCTGCCGTTTTGTCAGTTGCGATTTGAATTGTTTTACGGATTGCGAACAGAACCCGTATATAGAATAAGTACCCTGTGGCTGCCCGGATACTTGAAAAAAGCTGCCGTTTTTCAGACAGCTTTTTTCAGATAGTATATTTCCTAGTTTTCAAACATTTCCAGTTCCTGATGCCGGTAGGGTTCCATGCAGTTTTCGTCTTCCGGAAAGCGGTTATGCTTATCCGGAATGATGAGCCGCAGAACGTCCCGCCCGGTTTCATGGACCTTCTTCAGCCGTATGCTGCAGTCCTCATAGATACCGGAAACCATATCGCCGTCATGGAAGGTCTCCCCGCCTTGTACCCGCATACCCATTGTGTTCAGAAGATAGCAGATATGTTCCTGGGGAAGGTTCAGCACCATCTGGAAATCCGGGTGCCGGTATTTTTCCATTCCGTGTGTATGGGCATTGCAAAGGTAAGGATAAGGGCCGGGATCGTCAAGGATATAGTGTATGATCCAGTCAACATTTTTTCCCATAATGCCCTCCTATGCCGACAGCATATCCAAAAATTCCTGTTCAGTCAGGATTTTAACGCCGAGCTGCTCTGCCTTTGCCAGCTTGCTGCCTGCCTTTTCGCCGCAGATCAGGTAATCCGTCTTTTTGGTGACGGAGCTGCCGGGCGTGGCGCCGAGGCTGATGATTTTGGCGTTGATCCCGTCGCGGGTGAAGTTCTCAAGTTTTCCTGTCGCTACAATGGTGCATCCTGCAAATGTGTTGTTTGTTGTTTTGTTCATATTGTTCTCCTCTCCGGATGTCTGTGCATCCAAACCGTTTTCAAAGTGTAATTCTTTCTGTAAGCTGCCCCATAACAGGAGATGTTCCGAATTGCGGAACCACTTATGGAGGTTGCTGCTCATAATATCGCCAATCCCCTCAAGGCAGGTAAAATCGAAACGGTCCAGCGCAGCCAGCCTCAGCTCCCGCAGGCTGCCGTGGAAATGCCTGTCCAGTATCCGGCTGGCAGTCCTGCCGATCAGGGGGATGTCCATTGCCACAACAAAGCGTACAAAGGTTGTACTGCGGCTTTCATTGATGGAAGCGATCAGGTTTTCATAGGATTTTTCACCGAAGCCCTCCAGTGCAATGATCTCATCCCGGTAGCGGTCAAGGTGGTACAGATCCTGATAACCCTTTAAGGCGCCGAGCCGGATAAGCTGGTTCAGCGTCGCCTCGGAAAGCCCCCTGATGTTCATGGCTTTCTTTTCTGCGAAATGCACGAATCTTTGAAGGATGCGGCTGCCACATTCGGGATTGTCACAGTGGAGCGTTTCCACCATGCGTCCCTTGTCGCCTGCCCTGGAATGGGTGCGTGTTGGCTGCCCACAGCAGGGGCAGGTCTGCGGTGTCATGTCCTGATAGTTCCCGCGGTCCAGATTTTCCTCCACATGGGGGATGATCATGTTGCGCTTGGAAACCAGAATACGGCATCCGGGGTGCAGTTCCAGTCCCTTGATAAAGGTCAGGTTGTGGAGGCTCGCCCTGGATACCTCACAGCCGTCAATTTCCACTGTGTCAAATACTGCAACCGGGGCAATCTCGCCGCTGCG
>CANSLJ010000063.1 GCA_947647735.1 uncultured bacterium
GGTATCCGGCAGTTTGATGCGGATCATATCCTGATTCCGCCTATGACAAAAGCGGGGCTGGAAGAGCTGGCCGGGAAACTGCGATGAAAGGGAAGAATCATATGAACGGAGCATGGAAAGAAAAGCGGGAAGCAGAAAAAGGAATCAAAGAATATATACAGGCCAGCGGCATGGGCCTGAGCAAAAAAGAAGAACAGGATTTTAAAACCCTTGTTCTCCAGAACGAAGAGGCTGCCAGGAAAGTATTCCGGGGTTCAAACCATGTAGGAAAAGGGTATATCCTGATCTTCTTGAATTCGGAAGGAAAAGGCGCCGATATTGCAAAAGAGGAGGCAGCAGCCTGGGCTTACCAGATGGAATTTATCAACAGCAATGCTGTAGAAGAGCAGGCGTTCCGGTCCTGGCTTTCAGGAGAAACAGACGTAATGCCGGAAATAATGCCTGCGAATAAATACATCATGGGATTTCCGTACAGAAAAAATGTGGAACTCTGCTATTTATCAAAGGTATGCACGTTTACAGAAAGGCTCGTGGCTTATGGGATAAAAAAGGGATATGTGGATATGGTACGGGGGCCAGTGAGGGAGATGCTGCGCGAGCTGGGAGCCGCTTACGCACACTCTTTTCTTGAGCATACAGTCCAGACATATCAATTATCAGAAGAAGATATTATGCAGATGTATTCTGCAGTCTATGCAGGGCCGGGAAAAACGAAAGTGGAAAAGGAGTTTTACCGGAGCTTTATCTGTACATGGCTGGAACAGGATAAAGACGGGTATATTGCGGCTGTTGAAAAGATTAGTAAAGACATGCGGAAAAAGATATTTGCGATGTTAAAAAGAGAGAACCTGTATACAGCATAGATGGTTTTTAAGGGTATCGTGTGTGGAAAGGAAACGGCATGAAAAAAATTGTGTCAGGGGGCTTTGCATTTGTGGGCGGAGCCATTATGTATTCGGTTGGCACATTGGGGATTGCCCATGTGGAGGTACAGGCAGGTTATATGCAGCTACCACAGTATCTTGGAATCATTGTGATGATTGCAGGTGTTGCTCTGGGCATATACGGGCTGATAAAAGATAAGTAACATATACTGCCAAATGAAGGAGCAATGAACATGGTAACTGGAACTGATCAGGGAGTTTTGCTGGCAGCCCAAACGGGAGGCAGGCAAAATCTATACAGAGGAAAAAATAGACGCAGTAGAAAAGCGGTTGAACTTTAAGCTGCCGCAGCCTCTCCGGGAACTTTACCTGGTGCTGGGCGACTATATGTGCGATAAGAAAGATACCTGGTTCTGCCGCCCGGAGGAGCTCCATTGGAGTGATAAGTATCTGTTGGTGACAGGGAGCCGGTTCCCTATTCCTTTGCCGAACAGGTGGAAGAAAAGACCGGAATGCTGTTCTGGTCCTGGAACGGGCAGGGCCGGGAACGGATGGAAGAAAAAGAAAAGGAAATGCAGGCGGCGGGCCTGTTTCAAAGGTGAGACTATGTACGCAATCGAAAAGGAACTAAAGATATTAAGACAGTTCATCAGCCCGAAGCTTATGGACGACCTGAAAAAATGGAAATGCTATTCGGAGGATGAAATCCTGGCGGCAGAGAAGCGGCTCCATGTAAAACTCCCCGTTCCTATCCGGGACATTTACCGGCACATGGCAGATCTGTTAGTCACCAGCGGTTATCTACGTCCATTGGAGCTTCTTCACCGCGAGGGAAACTATCTGGGATTTTTTCTTTCTCCCGGAGAAGACAGCGTGGTCGGGATACAAAAGGGCAAAACTTCGGGCGAGCTGTATATGTGGGAGGAAAATGATCCGAAAGGAATATCCTGGGAATATTTGGATGATCTGGAAACCGCCTGTGAGGAGGGGGATGAGGAGGGAAAACGAAAGACTGTGGCAGCTTATCAGAAATACTGGAAAAGGCGGAATATCCCTTTTATCCACGCTCCTTTAAACGTCCATAAGCAGGATCAAGGCCCTTGGTTTAACCAACACTTGGAAGGATATGGGTTATTTCTGACAATCCACTCCATCCAGGAATGGGAGGGAATGGCCTGGCATGAACATACAGGGGAAACAACCTGCCTGTTCAGCGATTTCTTCCCTGCAAGGTTTTCAAAGGAATATTTTCAAAACATCGCAGAGCGGATTCAGGATGATTTTAAACCTCTCTCGGACCATCCGGAACTGATGGATCTGGACGATTTTCCGTTGCGGATGGCATATGTCCACAAAGATCTGGAGGCTTTGCTGATTCTGGGGCTGGAACCGGTCTGTTTTATGCTGCTGACAAAGGGAGTGGCCGAACGGGCGTTTCTTGAAAAGGTTCAGGAACAGACTGGTCTGGCTTTTCATGTGGGATTTTAGGAACAGGTCGGCAGGACAGGAAAATGAGAAAGCTGGCAGGGAGCAGATGATGAGAAAAAATAACAGAACAGGAAAACGGCTGCGGCTGACACCTCTTATATTGGGAGGCTATGCTGCATTTCTGGGTTTTGGTCTGATCGTGATCGGACTTTCTGAAATGAAAGAAGGGATCGGCATTGTCCGGCTCCTGATCGGGATTGGCATGGCGGGCTTTGGCTTGCTGGGAATATGGGACGGGGTGCATGATCTGGTGGGGACGGATAAGAAGCCGGAACAGGCACCGGCCAGCTAGTTTATCCTTACGGACGTATCTGGAAACAGGACGTCCAATGTTACGGCGGAGGTTTTATAAAAACAGTTGGAAAGCCTGATGGGAAGGACTTTCATGATTTTCTCCGCTTTGCCTGTACTGGTGACTTTCTTGACGAGGATGAAGCAAGATTCCCCACGCAGGAGGAATTAGAGCAGGATTATTCCTGTTAACAGATTGGAGAACTTCGGCATGCCACTGATTATTCAAAACTGGTTCCAGAATTTCCGATCAGAGAATTGTTCGGAAAGAATCTTCCAGAGGAGTTAGGACATGGATTATGAGCAGTTTATCACAGAGATACAAAAATACTGGGATCTGTGTAAAAAGGGACTGAAAAAGCAGGCGAACACCTTTCTGTTCTCATTTACAAAATTTTTTAAAGAAAATGTACCGGATGCGGATGCAGACGCTATTTTGTTTCGGTTTTGCAGGGAATACCTGGACGAGATGAAATTTCCGGGGGATGCCCTGCCCAGACGCCATCTGCCATTTCAATTAACAAAGCTGCTTGACGATTATTTAAGCCGTGAATGTGAGAAGAATCAGATGCCGCAGATGCGGTGGGCATACCAGATTTTTGGAAACATTTACAATCCCCACGATCCAAAGCTGGAACATGATTTTTATCCCATTCTGGAACGCGCATACATGCATGAAAAATGTGATCCGCAGACGGTTCAGCTCTATTTCAGGGAGCAGCTTGATTCCTTATGGTGGGGGCAGCATCATTTTCCGGAGAGCATCCGCATTACAAAAGAGGAATTTGAAAATATTGTAGGTGCAGCAAAGAAAATCCTTTCAGAAAAAACAGTAGATCCGCAGCTTGTGGAAGAGTTTGAGTATTACATGAAATTGTATCAAATCTATTTTGAATGGGAGAACAATAACAGGAACGGCGATTTTTACGAATTGTGCAGGAAGGAAGGACTGGCGTTTGAAGGAGTCCCAGTGATTTATTATAAACTCAAACTTCCCACACCATTTGGTGTGTTGAACCTTGAAAAATCAATACCTTAGTCCATAAAAAAGGCATAAATCGCTTGCTTATGGTATAATTGAGTTGCGAAAAACAATCACACAGCAAGGAGATTT